>JAFIEI010000081.1 GCA_020832565.1 Salinarimonas sp.
TCCCCACCGGTGCCCGTATACGGGCCGGTATTGAAGGGCGGCCCGCCGCGTCCGCCGGCGAGGCCGCCTGAGCGCAGCGATGCGGCCACATCCTGGCCGTAGGCGCCGTTGAGGAGGGCGCGGAGCGCATCGCGCATCTGGCCGGCGCTGGCATCATAGCCGGCCTCGAAGACGATCTGCGCGACATCCGGGAACGCCTCGGCATAGCGCCGGAATGCATCCTGCTCGTTGGGACGCAGCATGCGCTCGACATCCGGGACATCCCAGTCGCGCCCGCGACTCAGGCCGGTGATCGGCGGCGCACCGACCGTATCGGGGTCGTCGTTTCTCAGGCGGTTGGTCGCCACCTGCGGATCGATATTACCCGCAATGATCGACTGGACGAAACCGAGGAAGCGCGGATTATGGGCCTGCTCTTCGAGCGCGCTGCGCCGGATCGGATCCGACATGATCTTCTCGTATTCCGCAAAACCCTCGGGCCCGAGCATATCGGGCAGGGAATCGACGACATCGCGGGCGTTCTGGAAATCGTGCCGCGCTGGCGGGGCCTGCCCTGCCCGCGTCTGCTCTCGTGCAGTCGCGCGCTCTTCGACACCTCGAATGTGCTGATCCCGCAGCGCCTGCATTTCAGGGTTTTGCAGGCTGCTTGTATCCGGCGAGTATACCGGCTGCTGTGACAGCGGCGTCCCGCGCGGCATGTCTGAAAGTCCGAAATGCTGATCGGTGTCCGGCACACGGGACTCGCGACCTGTCCGGCGGCCATCCGTATCGCCGACGGTCACATCCGGCTCCGGCCTGCGCCCACTGACAGTGACGCCGGATGCGCCTGCACCCGGAAAGCCTTCCGGAATCAGGCCGGGAGCCTCTGTTTGTGTTTGTGGTGGCGGCTGCACCTCTCGCTGATTGCCGAATGCGATCTGGCCGGCGGCGACTGCCAGCGGGCTGGTCGCGGGCTGCTGCACCAGGGAGGGCTGCGGGGCGGCGCTGCGGAACTGGCCACGCGTCGGTGTGATAAAATTCGCGGCTGGTTGGTTTGACAACCCCGGAAGCTGTTGTTCGAGTTGCTGCGCCACCCCGACGCCGCCGCCATGCGGTCCACGGGGAGCGCCGCCGCCACCGCCACCTCGGTATGGTCCGGAACTGCCGCCGGGACCGCGCGGACCATCATTGCCGCCCGCACGGCCGTCCATGTTGTTGCCGGGCATCCGATTGCACCCGCCGGGCGCTCTCGCCCCGGCCACCTGTGCCGCACCGCTTGCGACCGTACCCAGGAACATAGTGGTTCCGGCAAGGACGTAGTCGCGGCGGTATTCTTCGATGCGCGCTTCGAAATGCGAACCACGCTCTCCCGGATGATTGGCGAGATATCGCGGAATGCGGTTGAAGTCGCCGCTGGTTACGGTCTCCACAAACTGAATGTATTGATCAGCGCCCACACGACCCGGGGGAAAGAAAGCCGTGTTTCGGTCATTCGGGATTCCGAGTTGCCTCAGCGCGTCACGCTCCGCAGGACTGAAGCCGCCGGAAGCAACGAATTCACGGTACCCGTTTGCACCGTCACTCGAACGGATTGTCTCGCCCGCCTCAGAAAGGTCCCGGAAACCGCTTGGAGCGCGCTCCGTAAGATGTCGATACCGCTCGCTGATAGAGCCTGAAATATCTTCTGACATGATTATTCCCTCAATGAAAATGGACCAATTCACATATGAAGCAGTCATAAAATTTACTTAAAAATAAAAATTATATCAAAAAAATAATTTATAATAATATATAATTATAATTTTAGTAAAATACATATTATATAATTTTAAAGGGTCATCGCACGCAGTCACCGGCGAAAGCCAGAGATCGGCATAAACAATTGAACTTAAACGAATTTTGAGAAAAAGAAGCATCACCAACCACGAATCTCGGCCCGACCTGACTTATGCCGCAACGGCACCCATCGCCTATGATCACCGCCACAGAATCACGGTTCACGCACAGCGGATATGCGAAAAATCGCACCTCGCTCCATGCGCTCACCGCAGATCGTGATGCCCTTTTTCAGACCAGAACCGGCTGCGCCGCCTGCTCCTCGATACCGAAGACGCGCCGGTAGCGTTCGACCTCCTCGGGAGGCCCCACCGCCTTGGTCGGATTGTCGGAGAGTTTCACCGCCGGGCGCCCGTTCACGGCGATGACCTTGCACACCACGGAGATCGGATCGAGGGCGTCATCCCTGACGAAGTCGCGGAAATCGTTGGTCAGCAGCGTACCCCAGCCGAAGCCGAGGCGCATGCGCCCGTGGAAATGGCCGTAGATGCGCCGGATGCTGTCGACATCGAGCCCGTCGGAAAAAATGGCGAGCTTTTGTTTCGGATCCTGCCCGCGCGCGCGCCACCAGCGAATCGCCTCCTCGCCCCCCTCGATCGGCTCCTTCGAATCGACGCGGATGCCGGTCCATTGCGAGACCCATTCCGGCGCGCCGGCGAGAAAGTTGGTCGTGCCGTAGGTATCGGGGAGGATGACGCGCAGATTGCCGTCGTAATCCTGCTGCCAGTCGGCCAGCACCGCATAGGGCGCGCGCCGCATCGCGGTCTCGTCATCGGCGACGAGGGCGGTATAGACCATCGGCAGCTCGTGTGCATTGGTGCCCACCGCCTCGACCTCGCCGCGCAGGGCCATCAGGCAGTTCGAGGTGCCGAGGAAGGAATCGCCCAGCCCCTCGTTCATGGCGCGCACACACCAATCCTGCCACATGAAGCTGTGGCGCCGGCGGGTGCCGAAATCGGCAATCGAGATGCCCGGCAGCGCCTTCAGCGCCTGCACCTTCTCCCAGACCCGCGTCATGGCCCGGGCATAGAGCACCTGCAGCTCGAACTTGCCCATGGTCCGGGTGACGTTGCGCGAGCGCAATTCGTTGAGGATGGCGAGCGCCGGGATCTCCCACATCGTGGTTTCGATCCACGGCCCCTCGAAGCTGAGCACGTATTGCCCGTCATGCTTTTCGAGGTGGTAATCGGGGAAGCGGAAATCCTCGAGCCAGGCGATGAATTCCGGCGAGAACATCTGCCGCTTGCCGTAGAAGGTGTTGCCGCGCAGCCAGGTCGATTCGCCACGCGAGAGCCGCAGTGTGCGCACGTGATCGAGCTGCTCGCGCAACTCCTCCTCGTCGACGAGTTCGGCCAGCCGCACGGATGAGGTGCGGTTGGTGATGCCGAACGTGACGGAGACGTCGCGGTAGCGCCGGAAGATCGTCTGCGCCATCAGAAGTTTGTAGAAATCCGTATCGAGAACCGAACGCACGATCGGATCGATCTTCCAGTTGTGATTATAAACGCGCGTGGCGATATCCACCATCGCTCACTCTCCCCCGGCGACGGGCGGCGCCCGCCAAACGGTTGCGACCATAAACCACCCAGCGCGCGCGTGAAAGGCGCGTTGCGTGGTGCAATTCACCGACGCGGCGGCTTTTTCGCACCGAAGCCCGCGCGCTTGAGCGCATCGCCAAGGGCTCCAGAAGGCGCAGCCGAAGGCGCGCCGCCACCGCCCGTACCACGCTGGTTCGTATCGCGTGCTTTCGGCGCCGGCCTGTCGGCGCGCGCATTATCGGAACGCGGCTTGTCGCCGCCGCGCCCGCCCGGTCGCCGGTCTCCGATCTCGTCGTCGAGGCGCATGGAGAGCGCGATGCGCTTGCGCGGCAGATCGACCTCCATCACCTTCACCCGCACCACATCACCGGGCTTGGCGATGCTGCGCGGATCGCGCACGAAGGTTTTCGCCATGGCCGAGACATGCACCAGCCCGTCCTGGTGGACGCCGATATCGACGAAGGCGCCGAAGGCCGCGACATTGGTCACGACCCCTTCGAGCACCATGCCGGGCTTCAGGTCACCGATCGTCTCGACGCCTTCCTTGAAGCTTGCCGTCTTGAATTCGGGGCGCGGATCGCGGCCCGGTTTTTCGAGCTCGGCGAGGATATCGGAGACGGTGGGCACGCCGAAAACCTCATCTGTGAATTGCTCGGGCCGCAGGCCGCGCAGGGTGCGCGCATCACCGATCAGCTCGCGCAGATCCTTTCCGGTACCCTTGATGATGCGCTCGACCACCGGATAGGCCTCCGGATGCACGCCGGACGCATCGAGCGGGTTATCGCCGCCATGGATGCGCAGGAAGCCGGCGCATTGCTCGAAGGTCTTGCGCCCGAGCCCCGCCACCTTCAATAGCGCCTTTCGCGCGCCAAAACGTCCATGCGCATCGCGATGCGCGACGATGGCCTGCGCTACGCTCTCGCCCACACCGGCGACCCGCGCGAGCAGCGGCGCGGAAGCGGTGTTCACCTCGACGCCGACGCCGTTGACGCAATCCTCCACCACCCCGTCGAGGGAGTGCGAGAGCTTGTGCTCGGCGAGATCGTGCTGGTATTGCCCGACGCCGATCGATTTCGGATCGATCTTGACGAGTTCCGCCAGCGGATCCTGCAGCCTGCGCGCGATCGAGACCGCGCCGCGCAGGGAGACGTCGAGATCGGGCAATTCGCGGCTGGCATAGGCCGAAGCCGAATAGACCGAGGCGCCCGCTTCCGAGACGACGATCTTGGTCAGGTTGCGCCCCTTCATGCCGGCGACGAGTTCGCCCGCGAGCTTGTCGGTCTCGCGGGAGGCGGTGCCGTTGCCGATGGCAATGAGGCTGACATCATGCGCCTCGACCAGCCGCGACAGGCTCGCGAGCGCCTCGTTCCAGCGCTTTTGCGGCTCGTGCGGATAGACCGCATCGGTGGCGACCACCTTGCCCGTGGCATCGACGACCGCGACCTTGACGCCGGTGCGATAGGCCGGGTCGAGCCCCATCGTCACCCGCGCGCCGGCGGGCGCGGCGAGGAGCAGATCGCGCAGGTTCTCAGCGAAGACGCGCACACCCTCGTCCTCCGCCCGGCTCCACAGCCTCTGGCGCAGATCGAGTTCGATGGAGAGTGACAGCTTCGTGCGCCACGCCCAGCCGATCGCCTGCATGCGCCAGTCATCGCCGGGACGCCCCTCGTCGCGGATGCCGCAATGGGCGGCGATGGCGAGCGCCATCGGGCCGATCCGCCCGATCACCTCCTCCGCGCTTTCGCGCAGGGAGAGATCGAGCACCTCTTCCTTCTCGCCGCGATAAAGCGCGAGCACGCGATGCGCCGGCAGCTTCGACAGCGGCTGGGAATAATCGAAATAATCGGAGAACTTCGCCCCCGTTTTCTCCTTGCCCGCGCGGACCCGCGCGGTGAGCACGCCGTCGGCCCAGTAGCGTTCACGCAGGCGCCCGATCAGCTCGGCATCTTCCGACAGGCGCTCGGCGATGATCGCGCGCGCCCCTTCCAGCGCGGCTTTTGCGTCGGCCACGCCTTTGGCTTCGTCGACAAAGGCTTGCGCCCGCGCCTGCGGATCCTGCGAGGCGTCGCTCCAGAGCGCATCGGCGAGCGGTTCGAGCCCGGCTTCGCGGGCGATCTGCGCCTTGGTGCGGCGCTTGGGCTTGTAGGGGAGGTAGAGATCCTCCAGCCGCGCCTTCGTCTCGGCCTCGAGGATGCGGGTGCGCAGGGAATCGTCGAGCTTGCCCTGCTCCTCGATGCTCTCGAGGATCGCCGCGCGGCGCTTTTCGAGATCGCGCAGATAAGCCAGCCGCTCGTCGAGGTCGCGCAGCTGCGCATCGTCGAGCCCGCCGGTCGCCTCCTTGCGATAGCGCGCAATGAAGGGCACCGTGGAGCCCTCGTTGATGAGGGTGATCGCCGCCTTCACCTGTTCGGGGCGCACCCCGAGTTCCTGCGCGATGCGACCGGCAATACGCGCGGACAGATCCAGAGCGGCATCGTTGGCGGTACGCGTCGTCACTGTCATCTCCTGAAACAGATCGCTGCGCGATGCGAACACCGCGCAGCGTGATGGCATTCACTCCGGATTGCACAAGCGTGATCGCGGATCAGCGCTTGAACCGCAGCGCATCGTGGCCGGCATAGATCGCCTGACCGCCGAGTTGCTCCTCAATCCGGATCAGCTGGTTGTACTTGGCGAGCCGGTCGGAGCGCGCCAGCGAGCCGGTCTTGATCTGCCCGCAATTGGTCGCCACGGCGAGATCGGCAATGGTCGCGTCCTCGGTCTCGCCGGAGCGGTGCGACATCACCGCCGTGTAGCGGGCGCGGTGGGCCATGTCGACGGCGGCGAGGGTTTCGGTGAGCGAACCGATCTGGTTGACCTTGACGAGGATGGAATTGGCCACGCCCATTTTGATCCCGCGCTCGAGGCGCTCGATATTGGTGACGAAGAGATCGTCACCCACGAGCTGGCAGCGATCGCCAATGGCGTCCGTCACAGCCTTCCAGCCGTCCCAGTCATCCTCGGAATTGCCGTCCTCGATGGAAACGATGGGATAATCGCCGACGAGCTTGGCGAGATAGGCCGCCTGCTCCTTGCCGTCGCGGCTGACGCCCTCGCCCTCATAGACGTATTTGCCGTCCTTGAAGAACTCGGTCGCGGCGCAATCGAGCGCGATCACCATGTCGTCGCCGGGCTTGTAGCCCGCCTTCTCGATCGCCATCATGACGAAATCGAGCGCGGCCTCGGCGCTCGGCAGGTTGGGGGCGAAGCCGCCCTCGTCGCCGACATTGGTATTGTGGCCGGCCTGCTTGAGCTCTTTCTTGAGCGTGTGGAAGATCTCCGCGCCCATGCGCACCGCCTCCGACAGGCTCGGCGCGCCCACGGGCATGATCATGAATTCCTGGAAATCGATCGGATTGTCGGCATGCGCGCCGCCATTGATGATGTTCATCATTGGCACCGGCAGCACCCGCGCCTGCGCGCCACCCACGTAGCGATACAGCGGCAGCCCGGTCGCTTCCGCCGCCGCCTTGGCCACGGCGAGCGAGACGCCGAGGATGGCGTTGGCGCCGAGCCGTTCCTTGTTGGCGGTGCCGTCGAGATCGATCATGGCCTCGTCGACGCCGATCTGGTCCTCGGCATCCATGCCGACCACCGCATCAAGGATTTCCGTATTCACCGCATCCACGGCGCGGGTGACGCCCTTGCCGAGATAGCGCGAGGCGTCGCCATCGCGCAGTTCGACCGCCTCGAAGGCGCCGGTCGAGGCGCCCGAGGGCACGGCGGCGCGGCCCATGGAGCCGTCTTCGAGGAAGACATCGACCTCGACGGTCGGGTTGCCGCGGCTGTCGAGGATCTGGCGGGCGATGAGATCGACAATGGCTGTCATGGGCCTGCTCCAATGATGAGGTTGGCGAATGTCTCCGCGGTTTTAGGCGATGCTGCACGAGACGCAAGGCGAGATCGCGGCGTAACGCCCGATTGACGCGATGCGATCCACGCGTCATAGGCGCTGGCAAATGCCTCAGGAGGCCTCCCGCATGATCGACAACAGCAACCTGCAACTCGGCCGGAACGCCGATATTCCCGCCTCTCCCGAGGAAGCGCGCCTCGACCGCGTGCCCAATCCGCATCCCGCCGGCGAATATGTGGCGCGCTTCACCTGCCCGGAATTCACATCGATCTGCCCGGTCACCGGCCAGCCGGATTTCGCCATTCTCGTGATCGACTACGTGCCCGGCCAGTGGCTGGTCGAATCGAAATCGCTCAAGCTTTATCTGACGAGCTTTCGCGATCACGGCGCCTTCCACGAGGATTGCACCGTCGCCATCGGCAAGCGACTCGCGGAGCTGCTGGAGCCCGTCTACATGCGCATCGGCGGCTACTGGTATCCGCGCGGCGGCATCCCCATCGACGTGTTCTGGCAAACGGGTGAGCTGCCCAAGAACATCTGGCTGCCCGATCAGGGCGTCGCGCCATATCGCGCGCGCTGAGGCCAGGTGCGGCGGGGCGTGACGCGGCTCACGCCTCGAGCGGCTGCGGCGCCGTGCGCGCGAGCACCCAGGCGGCGAAGATGCCGAGGCCGAAGATCACGCAGGCTAGGATGATCAGCGTCGCCGGGGTGCCGATGAGGCGCGTGCCGACGCTCACCACGACCGGGCCCGTGGCATTGCCGAGGAAGAACGAGCAGGCATGCAAGGCCACCGCCGAGCCGCGCGCATCGGCGGAAAGCTCGGTCACCTGCGTCTGGAAGGAATTGTGCAAAAGGTAGAAGCCGAGCCCCAGCAGGAGCAGCGCCCCGGCGATGAGCCGCCAGTCGCCGAGGAAGGCGACCGAGACCAGCGCCATGGCCGAGAAGAAGCCACCCGTCACCAGCATGCGATACATGCCGAGCCGGCGCAGCAGCAGGCCGACCACGGCGGAATAGATCAGCCCGCCAATGGCGAATCCGGCCAGCGCGATTCCCGCCTCCGCCGCGCCTCCGGCCTCGCGCGCCACCAGGATCGGCGCGATGAAGGGCAGGACGCCCATGATGCAGATGCCCTCGACGAAGACGAGGGCAAACAGCGCCCGGGCGCGCGCTTTGGCGAGCAGCCCGCGATAGCGCGTCATCGCCACCGAGAACGAGAAGGGCGGACGCACCACGTTGGAGGGCTTGAGCACCACGGTCATGGCGATGAAGGCGATGGCGGTAATGGCGGCGGCGAGATGGAACACCCCGCGCCATCCCAGATAATCTGCGAGCAGGCCCGCCAGCGACGAACCGGCCATCTGGCCGAGGATCACCGCCACGAGAAAGCGGCTGATGGCGACCTGGCGCGTTTCCATGCCGACGCGATCACCGATCACCGCGAGCGCGAGCGGGATAATCCCGCCCGCCGCCATGCCGGTGATCACGCGCATGACGAAGAGCGAGCGCTCGTCGGGCATGAAGGCGGAGGCGATCAGCGCCGCGACCAGCACCGCGAGGCAAAAGCGCATCACCTTGAGCTTGCCGAGTGAATCGCCGAACGGGCCGAGTACCGGCTGGATCAGGGCGTAAGGCAGCGCGAATGCCGTCGCGAGCAGCGCGATCGCCTCGACGCTCGCGCCGAGATCATCGGCAATGACGTTGACCAGCGGATCGGCGACACGCCCGGCGAAGGTGCTGGCAAAACCCGCAACCGCAAGGATGAAGATGGTCGCACGCACCGCGCGCGCATCGGATGGGGTGGATGCCATGGATTACAGCCCCGGGCGGAGAACCCGCGTGATGAAACTAATGTGTCGGGGCCGCGCCGGCACGTGCACGGAAGCCACAAGCATCCCGCAAAAGCACCAAGATGGCTCAGATCAGGCTCTTGGCCACTTCGTCGATGCGCATCAAGCCGGCGATCAACGCCTCGAATTCGGAGAGCGGCACCATGTTCGGCCCGTCGGACAAGGCGCGGTCGGGATCGGGATGTGTTTCGATGAACAGCCCCGCGACGCCCACCGCCACGGCCGCGCGCGAGAGCACCGGCACGAATTCGCGCTGCCCCCCGGAGGTCGCCCCCTGCCCGCCCGGCTGCTGCACGGAATGGGTGGCGTCGAAGATCACCGGCGCACCCGTCTGCTGCGCCATGATGGGAAGGCCGCGCATATCCGAGACGAGCGTGTTGTAGCCGAACGAGGCGCCGCGCTCGGTGAGCATCACGTTAGGATTGCCCGCACCCGTCACCTTGGCCGCGACATTGGCCATGTCCCACGGCGCGAGGAACTGCCCTTTCTTGACATTGACGACGCGCCCGGTCTGCGCGGCCGCGATCAGGAGATCGGTCTGGCGGCACAGGAAGGCGGGGATCTGCAGGATATCGACCACTTCCCCCACCGGCGCGCATTGGCCCGCCTCATGGATATCGGTGACGATGGGCAAGCCGAGGCTTTCGCGGATCTCCGCGAAGATCGGCAAGGCGGCTGCGAGCCCGACACCGCGCCCGCTCTTCACCGAGGTGCGGTTGGCCTTGTCGAAGGACGACTTGTAGACGAGGCCGATGCCGAGCCGATCGGCAATCTCCTTGAGCGCCTGGGCGGTTTCCAGCGCATGCGCGCGGCTTTCCATGGCGCAGGGCCCGGCCATTATCGCGATGGGCAGGGCATTGCCGAAACGCACCGGGCGCGCGGCCTTCAGGCTGACGACGGAATTGGCTTTTGCGGGGATGCTCATTGCAAATCTTTCACGGCAAATC
>JAFIEI010000082.1 GCA_020832565.1 Salinarimonas sp.
TCGACGGTGCCCTCGGTTATGTAGAGGCCACGATCCTCGTGATCATCGGGGAGGGGAAACAGCGCACCGGGTTCGAGGCGGATATCGAGATAGAAGGTCTCGGAATGCAGCGTCGCGGGCGCCTTTGCGCCGAAAGCCGACCCGAGAATCAGCCGCGCGCTGATTCCGCCATCGTTGATCTCAGGCAGCGCTTTTGCATCGTGATGCTCGAAGAAGGGCGCATCGTCTTCGTGATCATCGGGAAGGGCGATCCAGGTCTGAATGCCGAAAAGGCTCGAGGGCCCTTCCCGCGCGGCGGAGGGCGTGCGCTCGGAATGGGTGACCCCGCGCCCGGCAACCATCCAGTTCAGGGCGCCCGGCTCGATGATCTGGTCGGCGCCCGTGCTGTCACGATGATGGAACGCGCCGCGATAGAGATAAGTCACGGTGCCGAGGCCGATATGGGGGTGGGGGCGCACATCAATCCCCTTGCCAGTCAGAAACTCGGCCGGGCCGGCCTGGTCGAAGAAGATGAAGGGGCCGACCATCTGGCGTTTCGGGGCGGGCAGGGCGCGACGCACCTCGAAACCGCCGATATCGCGCGCCCGTGGCACGATCAGGGTCTCGATTGCATCAACCCCGACATCATCCGGGCAACCGGGTTCCAGGGTTGGATTCCAGCTCATGACGAAGACCTCCCGCGATGCCCCGATGGTCGATGCTAGGTCGCGTATCGCCCATGCGCAAGCCGATGCCGTTCACGCCCGCGTGACGGATCGCCTGTCGTGTTCATGGAGCGGCTGGACTGCGCGCCCCGACTTGCGGAAACTGCATTTCGCGATGGATAGTGTGGAAGAGCGCGCCGTCACAGGGAGCCGTTCCGGTATCCTGCGACGCCTGCAGCAAGGACAGACGACGATGCCGAACGGCCTCCACCATGTCACGGCCATCACCGCGCGGGTGCAGGCGAATGTCGATTTCTACGCTGGCTTTCTCGGATTGCGCCTCGTCAAGCGCACAGCCGGGCTCGCGGACGAGGAACAACTCCATCTCTTCTACGGCGACGCCGCCGGAAGTCCCGGCAGCATCGTCAGCTTCCTCGTCTGGGAGGCCGGCGGGCGCGGGCGCACCAGCCAGGGCCAGGCCTCCGAGATCGCTTTCGCCGTCCCCGTCTCGAGCATTGGCGACTGGATCGCACGCGCGCTCGCCGCACAGGTGCCGGCCGAGGGCCCGTCCCGCGAATTCGGCGAGCCCGTGCTGCGGCTCAAGGATCCCGACGGCTTGATCGTCAAGCTCGTCGGCGCTTCGATGCTGGCAGCTACGCCCCTGCCTGATCCGATCGCGCCGACGCGGCTGCGCTCGGTCACGTTCCTGAGCGCGGATGTCGCGGCGAGCGTCGCCTTCATGGAGCATTTCGGCTATCGACCGGGCCCGGTCGAGGATGGCGTGAGGCGGCTTGTCTCGGATACGGATGCGATCGATATCCGCGATGCATCCGGCTTCGTGCCCGCCGTGCCGGGTGCGGGGATGATCGACCACGTCGCCTTTCGCGCAGCCGATGCCGAGAGCATACGCCGGATGCGCCTGGATCTGCACAAGACCCGCTCTCCCGACGACAGCGCCACCACGGTGCATGACCGCCGCTATTTCCTCTCGCTCTATGTCCGCGATCCGGCGGGGCTCCTTATCGAGCATGCTACCGACGGTCCGGGTTTCGACGTCGATGAGCCCGCCGAGACCCTGGGGACGGAGCTCGTGATCCCCATTGATGACCCCGCGCGCGCCCGGGATCTGCAGGTGATGCTGCCGCAATTCGCGATGCCCGGTGAAGAGCGGTTGCCGGCGCGCGACCTGCCCTTCATCCATCGCTTCCACAAGCCGGATTCGCCCGACGGCACGGTGATCTTCCTGCTGCACGGCACAGGCGGTACCGAGGTTGATCTGATGCCCTTGGCGCATCGCATCGCGCCGCACGCGACCTTGCTCGGAATCCGCGGACGCGCCACCGAAGAGGGCTTCAATCGCTGGTTTCGCCGATACGACGCGGTCACCTTCGACCAGAAGGATATCCGCGCCGAGGCGCAAGCCTTCGCCGCCTTCGTCGAAGGGGCGATCCAGGGCTACGGTCTCGATCCTCGAAAGATCCTCTTCCTCGGCTATTCGAACGGCGCCAACCTGCTCGCGGCGGTGATGCTGCTGCATCCGCAGACCGTGCGGCGGGCGGTGCTGCTGCGGGCAATCTCCGTGCTGGAGCAGCCGCCCGCAGCCGCGCTGGCCGGCACGCAGGCGCTGCTGGTCACCGGGGCGGAGGATCCGCTGGCGCCGCTTGCCGGCCCGCTGGAAGACAGCCTCACCGCCAATGGCGCGCAGATCGAGGCCCGCACGATCAAGGCAGGGCATGCACTCACTGACGCGGATCTTGCCGCCGTGCGGGAATGGCTTACCCGCGCGACCTGACACCGGCCCCTTGTGCTCTTCGCGACGGGCGCCTCAGCGCGGGATCGCCTGTGCGAAACCGGCGAGGAACTCCGCCAGTCGCTTGCGGCTTGCCTCGTCGGTAAGATTGCCGTCGGTATCGAACAAATCGCCGGAACGCGACACCATCAGCCGCCCCTCGGCCCAGAGTGAGGCCTTCAAGGTGCGCAGCACCGGGAGCCAGTGATCTTGCGCCATGATCGTGCCGAAGCCGCCGGGCGAGGCGCCGATCAGCGCGACGGGCTTGCCCTCCCACATCTTCAGGCCCGGGCCACGCGACATCCAGTCGATCGCGTTCTTGAACACGCCGGGTATCCCGTTGTTGTATTCCGGGGTGACGAGAAGCAGGGCATCGCTTTCATCCAGCTGCTTCTGCAGGCGCTGCACGGAGCCGGGCAGACCCTCGGAGCGTTCGAGGTCACCGTCATAGAGCGGCACGTCGCGTATCGTGCCGATCTCGATCGTCAGGCTCTCGGGCGCCGCCTCCGCCGCCGCGCGCAGCAGGCCGGCATTGATCGAGGCGCGGCGCAGGCTGCCGGACAGGCCCAGGATTGTCTTCGTCATGCAGTCATTTCCTCGTTTTTGTTGGCGGTGGTGTCAGGGGTTCGGGGACAGGCTCGGTCAGGAGCTTGTCGGCTCCCGACATCAGATCTCCCTGGACCTGTTCGAGCAGACGCTGCGCATCGCGGCGGCGGATATCCTCCAGCGCTTCCGTGACGCTGGTTTCCGGACAACCCAGACGCCGCAGCCCCTCCGCCCCCATGACCAGCGCCGATTCGACCGTTTCACGTATTTCGAAATCGATCCCCTTGCGGATCAGCTCCATCGCATGACCCCGATCGTAGCTGCGCGCGAGCAGGGTCGCATTCGGGAAGGCGTTCATGGCGAGTTCGGCAATGGTATCGACTGCTTTGCGATCGTCGACACAGATCAGGATGACCTGCGCCTGCGCGGCCCCCGATGTCCGCAGGATATCGAGGCGCGTCCCGTCCCCGTAATAGACCTTGAAGCCGAAGCGCTCCGCCTCGCGGATGCGGTCGGGATTGCTGTCGATCACCGAGACCTTCACCCCGCGCGCCAGCAGGACCTGCAGGGCGATCTGGCCGAAGCGGCCGAAGCCGATGACGAGCACCTCGCCGCGCAGCCCGTCCGCCGCCTCGACGCCGTCGAGCGAGACCTGCGGTTCGCGCAGCAGCTTCTCGACGACCATCAGGATGAGCGGCGTGAGCGCCATCGACAGGATGATCACGGTGGAGAAGATCGCGTTCTCGCGGGCATCGATCACGTTGCTGGCAACGGCCGCCGTAAAGAGCACGAAGGCGAATTCCCCACCCTGGGCGAACATCGCCGTGCGGCGCAGCGCGGCACGGATTGCGCTGCCGAACAGGATTGCGATCACATAGACCACCGCCGCCTTGACCAGCACATAGGTCACGAGCAGCGCGACCAGGAACTGCCATTCGACCATTACGATCGCGAAGTCGAGCGACATCCCGACCGCCAGGAAGAACAGCCCCATCAACAGACCCTTGAACGGCTCGATATCGCTCTCGATCTGGTGGCGGTAGCTCGAGCCCGACAGCATCACGCCGGCCAGAAACGCCCCCATCGCCATCGACAGGCCGACCGCCTCCATCAGCAGCGAGGCGCCGAGCACCACGAGCAAAGCGCCTGCCGTGAGAACCTCGCGCGCACGAGCGCGGGCCAGCAAGGCGAAGAACGGATCGAGCAGCCACTTCCCGACGATCAGCACCGCTGCCAGCCCGGCCAGGGCGAGCAGAATGCCCGCCGCCCCGGTATCGCCCTGTACCCCAGGGGAAAGGAAGGCGATCACCGCGAGGAGCGGGACGATCTGCATGTCCTCGAACAGCATGATCGAGACCGATTTCTGACCTTCCGCCCCGGCGATCTCGCCGCGTTCCTGCAGGATCGACATGATCACGGCGGTCGACGACAGCACGAACCCCGCCCCCGCGATGAAGGCGGTCACGGGGTGAAAATCGAAGACCACGATACCGGCCAGGGTCAGCGCAGCCGCCGCAACGTAAACCTGGGTCAGGCCGAGCCCGAATATCTGGCCGCGCATCGCCCAGAGTTTCTGCGGGCGAAGCGCCAGGCCGATAATGAAGAGGAACATGACGATGCCGAGTTCGGCGAAGCTCAGGATCGCATCCGGGTCGGTGAAGAGGCCGAGGACGGAGGGGCCGACGACGGCGCCGGCGGCGAAATAGCCGAGGACCGAGCCGAGCCCCAGGCGCCTGAAGAGCGGGACCGCCACCACCGCCGCGGTCGTCAGCACAACGATCGGGCCGATGAACGAGCCCAAGCCATCAGCCTCCATCCATTCCCCCTATCACCGCTCTCGTCGCCAGCCGCAAGATTGCTGCATGATAGTCGTCGCAAAACGGCTCGATCACAACTCTCAAGCAGCGCTTCGAAAAAGGCGTCGATCTGACATGGGCGGAGCGTGGCTACTTTGCCGGCAGCGAGAGGCGGCCATGATCGAAGAACCGCTCAATGGCTGCTTCTTCGCGCGCTGTATCGATGCCACGCCCTTCGAGCCAATCCGGATTCAGCAGCGTGCTCCGGTAGCGCTCTCCCGAGTCACACAATAGCGTCGTCACCGATCCCTCGGCGCCGCGTTCCACCATCTCGCTGATCAGCCCCGCTGCAACCCACATGTTGGTTCCCGTCGAGCCCCCGCAGGATCGGCCGATCCGTTTCGACAATACGCGTGCCGCAGCAAGGCTTGCAGCGTCGGGCACAGCAATAGCGGCGTCGATCAGCTCGGGTATGAAGGAGGGCTCGCAACGCGCCCGCCCGATCCCTTCGATGAAGGATTGCGGCTCGGATGAGTGGCAAACCGTCCTGTCGACGAAATGTCGGTGGAAGACGGATGCCTCCGGATCGGCGAGGCACAGTTTCGTCGGCAGACGGCGAAACCGGATATAGCGTCCGAGCGTGGCCGAGGTGCCACCCGTGCCGGCTCCGATGACGATCCAGTCCGGAACCGGGTGCTCCTCCTGCGCCATTTGATTGAAAATGGATTCGGCGATGTTGTTGTTGCCACGCCAATCCGTCGCCCGCTCGGCGAATGTGAACTGATCCATGTAGTGACCGCCGAGCTGATCCGCGAGCCGCATGCTCTCGTCATATACCTCCGCCGGCGAATCGACGAAGTGGCTCTCCCCGCCATAGAACGCGATCTGAGCGATCTTCTCCGGCGAAGTGGAACGCGGCATCACGGCAATGAATCGCAGGCCGAGCATCTGTGCGAAATAGGCTTCCGACACGGCGGTCGAGCCGCTGGAGGCCTCGATGATCGGCGTGCTCGGCCCGATCCAGCCATTGCACAAGCCGTAGAGAAACAGGGAACGCGCGAGCCGATGTTTCAGGCTGCCGGTCGGATGTGTGGATTCGTCCTTGAGATAGAGCGCGACGTTCGGCGCACCGGGAATCGGCACGCGCAAGAGATGTGTGTCCGAGGATCGATTGAAATCCGCTTCGATGGTCTGAATCGCGCCGGAAACCCATGACCGGTCAGCATTGTTATTGCGCATGGCGCTCCCCACTCGACACTGCATTTCATCCGTTTCAACTCTCGGGCGCAGTACTAAAGCGCGAACGCAATAACACAACCCATCCCCATGTATCCGAGGCGCGGAACGCTGCGGAAAGGGCAAGGAACCGGTCTCTTGCCTGTGCACTGACGGACATGCGGGTCGGGCTGAATAGCTCAATACAAAAACAACCCGGCTCAACCTGCTGTTAAACCCGCAGCTTCCAGGGTAGCGCCAACCCGAGGAGTTTTCGCATGAAATTGCAGCACGCCCTGATCCTTGCCGTGACCTTCGCCTTGCCGATCCCGCTGGTCGGTGCGCAGGCGTCGCAGGACGAGCAGCTATGGATCCGCCAGCCGGCAATCTCCCCCGATGCGAGCCGGATTGCGTTCTCCTTTCGCGGCCAGATATTCACGGTGCCCGCGGAAGGTGGAGCTGCGCGGGCGGAGACGGCCCGCGGCCCGTATAGCCATACGCCGATATGGAGTCCTGATTCACGGGCCATCGCCTTCGCGTCGGACACAAATGGCCAGGACGACGTGTTTCTGACCCGGCTCGATGCGGGTGATGTCCGGCGGCTGACATGGACATCGCATACTGAGGTCCCCACCGGCTTCGCGCCGGATGAATCTTCGGTGCTCTTCACGGCAGGTGGCCTCGGTGATCCGGAGGGCAGCCTGCAGACGGCGCTGACCGGATATCCGCAGCTCTATACGGTTGATCTCGAGACCGATCGCCGCCGGCTCCTTCTGCCGGTTCATGCCAAGGAAGCGCAGTGGGATCAGGCCGGCGAAAAGCTCGCCTATGTCCACAATCCCTCCCTCGATGCGCCCACCCGACAGCATCGCGTGGCCAGCAATGCGCACCAGATCTGGATCTACGATGCACAGACGCAGGAACATGTGCGTCTGCCCGAATTCACCCACGACGCGCGCAATCCGGTCTGGGCGCGGGATGGGCGCCTGTTCTATCTCGGCGAATCTTCGGGCACGCTCAATGTGCATGTGCACGACTTCGAAACGGGCGAAACTCGGCAGGTTACGCATCATGAGAGGCGCCCGGTTCGCTCACTCTCCGTTTCCGATGACGGCGACATCGCTTATGCGCGCGCCGGCACAATCTACCTACAACGCCATGGTGAAGCCCGTTCCGAACCGATCGCGATCACGATCAGCGAGCGGCTCATGGCGCAACCGGAAACCCGCGCCACTTTCGCAATGGCGGAGTTCACCACCTCCCCCGACGGTGCGTTGATGGCTGCGGTCATGGAATCGGAGATCGTGCTTCTCGATCGCCGGGGGAACTCACGCCGCATCACCACCACCGCCGCGCCCGAGAAGAACGTCACCTTCTCCCCCGATGGCGGCAAGTTGGTCTATGCCGCCCAGCGCGACCACGTCTGGGGCATCTATGCGATTGATCTGCAGCGCGAAACCTTCGGCGACGAACTCGCCCTCGTCTTCGAGGAAACGCCGCTCGTCGTCGAAGAGGAGAACGCCTTCCAGCCGGCATTCTCTCCCGACGGAGCCAAGCTCGGCTATGTTTATGCGCGGCGCGAGGTCCGTGTCCTCGACCTCGAATCCGGCGAGACGGCCACGCCCTTCGCCCCGGAGGACTACAATACGAGCTGGAGCGATGGTGATGCCTGGTTTAACTGGTCGCCTGATTCCAGACATCTGCTGGTGAAGTGGAAGACTGTCACCGGCGACGTCGTCACAAGGGCCGGAATCGTCCCCGCGGATGCCAGTGAACCGATCCGTTCGATCAGCGACAGCATCGAGACCGTTTCTCATGCCTTGTTCAGCAGTGACGGGACGCAGATTATCGCGGTTACCCAAGCCTATGGCTTCCGAACGCCAGACCAGGATTATGTTTCGAGCGACCTGTATCGCATCTTCATGTCGGACGAGGCCCGTGCTGATTTCCTGGCCACGATCGATGGGGCAGAGATGCCGGATCGTGATGCCGGCTATGTTTTCCAAGACGAACGTAATTCCTATCTCGAGGAACGCCTGACCGCTAACAGCCTGAATCTGCATTTTCATCATGCGGTACCTGATAGCCCGTTTCTGCTTGGTTTGTTGTTCGAAGCAGGCGGCAACCCGGCACTCTATGACATTGATCTTCGCGACGGTTCGATTGAACGCCTCGTAGATCTCGGTGAGCTGCCGGGCCAGAATCTTTCCTATGTGCCGGCAAACAACAGCGTGGATCTGGTCATGCCGGACGGCATTCTGACGATCTCGCTGGATAACCCCGACCAGCGCGAATTCGTGCCCTATACGGTCACTTTATCCGTCGATGCCCGCGAGCGACGGCGTGCCGCTTTCGAACAGATCTGGGCCGATGTGCATTTCAAATATTACAGCCGTGACATCGAGGGGCGCGACTGGGATGCTATCGGGGAGCATTATCGCGGCTATCTGGACAGCATCGCCAGCGATCGCGAATTCGCCGACATGATCCGCGAAATGTTCGGCGAAATCAGCGGTTCGCATCTCTTCTCACGCTATTCCCCGCCCGAACAGGATAATAATCTTGGCACGCACACGGCGTCGCTGGGCATCTTCCCGGATCGCGATCATGACGGTCCCGGCGAGCGCATTGCCGCCATCCTGCCCGGCGGGCCGCTCGACCGCGATGATCTCGGTGTCAATCCCGGCGACATCATACTCACAATCGATGGTCGACCGATCCCGGATGTCGGCGGGATCGACCGTGCCCTGGACGGCCTCGCCGACCGCCCGGTCAAGATCGGGGTGGTTGCCGAGGGGCAAAACGACGAGCGGCTCCTCACCGTGCGCCCGATCAGCCTGCGTGAGGAAGGCGCTCTCGACAAGCAGCGCTGGATCGATACGCGGCGCAACCGCGTCGCGCAGCGAAGCCGTGGCTGCATCGTCTATGCCTATCTCAGCGACATGGATAACGACAACTACATCACGACAAGGGGGCGGTTGCTTTCGGCGCGCGATAATGCGCAGGCTGCGTTGATCGACATCCGCGCCAATCATGGCGGCAATCTGCATCGGCAATTGCTGACCTTGCTCGGTGGTGAAGCCTTCTCGCTGGTGGGCCGCAACGAAGACCGCCTTGCAACCGAACCATTCGATCGCTGGATCGGTCCGAGCGCCGTGGTGGTCGACAGCTACGCCTATTCCGACGGCTCCATCTTTCCGCAGGCCTACCAGGACCTCGGAATTGGGCCGCTCATCGGCGACCGATTGCTGAATACCGGTACCGGCATTTCCCATAATCTATCGCAGTTGGTCAAAGGCCTCGACTACACGATTCCGGTCATGCCCTACCGCCATCTCGACGGACGTTACTACGAGAATACGGAGATCATGCCGGATATTCCCGTGGCCTACGATCCCAATGCCGCCCAGCGTGGAGAGGATCCGAAGCTCGATACGGCAATCGACAAGCTGATGGAGACGATTGGGCCGCAATCTGATTGTCGATGACGCCGGCTCGACCGGGATCGATCCGGACCATGCAATGTTGAAGCCGGGCTTGGAATTGCCCGGCTTCAACGGCCCCCCCCCCCCCGGGGGGGGGGGGGGGGGGGGGGGGGGGGGGGGGGGGGGGGGCGGGGGGGGGGGG
>JAFIEI010000026.1 GCA_020832565.1 Salinarimonas sp.
AGCCCGACGCACCCTTTCCGCCCCCGCCCCTCCATGAAGTCCGCGCCCGATCTCCTTGTCCCAGGGAAGGGGCGAAGGGCGGTATGGACCGCATGGGACTCGCCGGGATGGGCGAATCCTTCATGAAGGTCTCTCAACCCAGCCTCTTGAAGCGTTGATCGCGCCGTTTCTGGAATAGTGGAGGAGGCGGAGGCGTCTGCACGCCATCCCACCAATACGGGTTGCCGAGAAAATCGCCACCGGCTTTGGGCGTCCCGGATTGCGGCGGGGGCGGCTCCGTCGTATCGCTGGGGAAACGGGGCAAGCCCGCGATATCCTGATACCCCGCGATACCCTGATCCGGAGGCCGCCATGCCGCATGATTCCGCCATTCTCGACGCGCTGCGCGCCGTCACCACCGCGACTCTGACCACGGTGCTGCTGAAGAAGGGGCTGCGGCGGTCCTGGATGCGGGGGCCCAAGCCCCTCTATCACGCGCATGAGCGCCTCGTCGGGCCGGCCTTCACCCTGCGTTTCGTGCCGATGCGAGAGGACCTGGCCACGCCCGAATCCTGGTCGTCGCCGCGTTCCACCCGGGGCGCGATCGAAGACATGCCCGAAGGTGCGGTCGCGATCGTCGATGCGATGGGGATCGACGATGCCGGCATTTTCGGCGACATCCTCTGCGCACGCATGCAAAAGCGCGGCGTGGCCGGGCTGATCACCGACGGCGTGGTGCGCGACGGCGCGGGCGTCTCCGATACGGGCCTGCCGGTCTGGGCGAGTGGCGTCGCGGCGCCCGCCTCCGTGGCCGGGCTGACCTTCGTCGGCTGGCAGGAGCCCATCGGCTGCGGCGGCGTGGCGGTGTTTCCCGACGACATCATCGTCGCCGATGCGGATGGCGCCGTGGTGATCCCCTCCGCCATGGTGGAGGATGTCACCCATGCCGCCGTCGAGCAGGAGCGGCTCGAAATGTGGATCATGCGCGAGATCGAGCGCGGTGTACCGCTGCCGGGCCTCTATCCGCCCAACGAAGAGACCAAGGCCCGCTACGAGGCCCAGAAGGGCGCAAGCTGAGAGGGCGAGATGTGAGCGCGTGTCCGACCTTGTACGCGCTTGTCTCGCAGGCGCGAAAAGGTTAGGACCACGCGTCTTTCACATGCGATACCCCCAACGAGGAGGCCGTCCCGATGCGTATCGACGCCGTTTCCATCGGCAAGAATCCCCCGGATGAAGTCAATGTCGTGATCGAGGTTCCGATCGGCGGCGAGCCGATCAAATACGAGCTCGACAAGGCATCCGGAACGCTCGTGGTGGATCGTTTTCTCTACACCTCGATGCGTTATCCCGGCAATTACGGCTTCATCCCGCATACGTTGTCGGATGATGGCGACCCTTGCGACGTGCTCGTCGCCAATACCCGCGCCATCGTTCCCGGCGCCGTGATGGCAGTGCGCCCGGTCGGCGTGCTCGTCATGGAGGACGAAGCCGGGCAGGACGAGAAGATCGTCGCTGTGCCCGCTTCCAAGCTGACGCAGCGCTATGACGGGGTCAAGGAAGCGACCGATCTGCCCGAGATCACCCTCAAGCAGATCGAGCATTTCTTCGCGCATTACAAGGATCTCGAGCCCGGCAAATGGGTGAAGATCGTGCGCTGGGGCGATGCCGCCGAGGCGCACAAGATGATCAAGGAAGCGATCGACCGGGCCCGCAAGGAGGGCTGATCGCCGCAACCGGCGCGCGGGCGACAACGTCACGCGGGCAGGAACAAGGGGACGGCAACATGGAAATCCTGGTGGTCGGTGCCGGTGTCGTCGGGCTCGCCTGCGCCCGCGCCCTCGCGCTGGCCGGCCACGAGGTCGTCGTCGCCGAAGCGTCGGGATGGATCGGATCGGGTGTCTCCTCGCGCAACAGCGAGGTGATCCATGCGGGCATGTATTACCCCACCGGTTCCGGAAAGGCGCATCACTGCGTTGCGGGCCGGCGGCGGCTCTATGCGTTCTGCGAGAGCCACGGCGTGCCCCATGCCCGCCCGGGCAAGCTGATCGTCGCCACGAGCGAGGCCGAGCGCGCCAAGATCGAGGCGATCGCCCGGCAGGGGGCGATCAACGATGTCGAGGGGCTCGAACTGCTCGAAGGGCGCGACGCCCGCGCCATGGAGCCGGAGCTTGCCTGCGTCGCAGCGCTTTGGAGCCCGCAGACGGGTATCATCGACAGCCATGCGCTGATGCTGGCGCTGCAGGGTGATCTCGAGGATTGCGGCGGCATGATCGCCTTCGAATCACCGGTCACCCGCCTGCACCGCAAGGACGGGCTCTGGCACGCCACGGTGGCGGGCGAGGAGACGCCCTTCGATGCCGTCGTCAACGCCGCTGCGCTCGGGGCGCAGAAGCTGGCGCGCGTGACGGAGGGATTCGAGGAAGGCCTGATCCCGCCGCTGGTCTATGCCAAGGGCAATTATTTCGGCTGCACCGGTCGCCCGGCCTTCTCCCGGCTGATCTATCCCGCGCCGATCGATGGCGGGCTCGGCGTCCACGTCACCCTCGATCTGGGCGGGCGCATGCGGTTCGGGCCGGATGTGGAATGGATCGAGGAGGAGGAATACGCCGTCGATCCCCAACGCGCCGAGAGCTTCTATGCCGCGATCAGACGCTACTGGCCGGCCTTGCCCGACGGCGCCCTGACGGCGGATTATTCCGGCATCCGCCCCAAACTCTCCGGCCCCGGCGAGCCGGCGGCGGATTTCATAATCTGCGGGCCGCAGGATCACGGCCTGCCCGGCCATGTCGCGCTGTTCGGCATCGAGAGCCCGGGCCTGACCTCCTGTCTTTCGATCGCGGATGCGGTGGTGGCGAAATTCGAGGCGTGAGGGGAACGGCCCCGTATAAGGGGCCTGCGCGCTGGCGCTCTCGTTACCCCTTGCCGCGCCCGCCCCCGAGCCGCTATAGCCCTGCCAGCCGCATGTTCCGCAACTCCCAGCCCAGGCACGCCCCTCCATGCCCGATCTTCTGCTCGAACTGTTCAGCGAGGAAATCCCCGCGCGCATGCAGCGCAAGGCCGCCGAGGATCTGCGCAAGCGTGTGACCGATGCGCTGGTCGAGCGGGGCTTTCTCTATGAGGGCGCGCGCACGCTGGTGACGCCGCGCCGGCTCACCCTCCACATTGCCGGCCTGCCCGCGAAGGGCGAGGATCGTCGCGAGGAGCGCAAGGGGCCGCGCGTGGGCGCGCCCGAAGCCGCGCTCGCGGGCTTCCTCAAGGGTGCGGGGCTTGCGCGGATCGAAGATGCCGAGATCCGCAACGATCCCAAGAAGGGCGATTTCTACGTCGCGGTGATCGAGCGCCCGGGCCAGCCGACCCCGGATGTCCTGGCCGATATCCTGCCGGAGATCATTCGCAATTTCCCCTGGCCGAAATCGATGCGCTGGGGCGCGGCCTCGGCGGAACCCGGGGCCCCGACATGGGTGCGCCCGCTGCGCTCGATCCTGTGCAGTTTCGGGCCGGAGACGGAGGAGCCCGAGATCGTGCCCTTCGAAGTCGGCGGCATCGCCTCAGACGATAAGACATGCGGCCACCGCTTCCATGCGCCCGAGCCGATCACTGTCCGCCGGCTCGATGACTACGTCGCCGCGCTCGAAAAGGCGAAAGTTATCGCCGATTCGCATCAGCGCCAGGACATCATCGCCCATGATGCGCGCGATCTCGCCTTCGCGCAGGGGCTGACCCTGGTCGAGGACGAGGCGCTGCTCGAGGAAGTGGCCGGGCTGGTCGAATGGCCGGTCACCCTGATGGGCAGTTTCGACGACGCTTTCCTCGCCATTCCCGACGAGGTGATCCACGCCACCATCCGCACCAATCAGAAATGCTTCGTGCTCGCCGGCCCCGACGACGCCCTGGCCAACCGTTTCGTCATGGTGGCGAATATCGCGGCCAGCGATGGCGGCGCGCAGATCGTGGCCGGCAACGAGCGCGTTGTGCGCGCGCGGCTCTCGGATGCGAAATTCTTCTGGGAAACCGACCGCGCGACGAAGCTCGAAGACCGCCTGCCGCGTCTCGAATCGATCATCTTCCATGAAAAGCTGGGCACGCAGGCCGCCCGCATCGCCCGCATCGGCGATCTCGCGCGCGAATTTGCGCCGATGCTCGGTGCCGACCCGGATCTCGCCGCCCGCGCCGCCATGCTGTCCAAGGCCGATCTCGTCACCGAGATGGTGGGTGAATTCCCCGAATTGCAGGGTCTGATGGGGCGTTATTACGCGCAGGCACAGGGCGAGGACCCCGCCGTTGCGGCGGCGATCGAGGAGCATTACCGCCCGCTCGGCCCCACCGATACGGTGCCGGCTGCCCCCGTCACCATCGCCGTGGCGCTCGCCGACAAGATCGATACGCTGACCGGGTTCTGGGCGATCGACGAGAAGCCGACCGGCTCGAAGGACCCCTATGCCCTGCGCCGTGCGGCGCTCGGGGTGATCCGGCTCCTGCTCGACAACAATGTGCGCCTCGCGCTTTCGCGCGTCTTCGAGCCGCTCTTCATCGCCTGGGGCGAACGCCTCACGGAGCGCGGTGTCGCGGCCTCGTCCGGCGTCGGCAAGCGCGGTGGCGGCAAGGAAGGTGGCGGTGAGGTGGTCTCCGACGAGGCCGATCTGCTCGCCTTCCTGGTCGAGCGGCTCAAGGTCTATCTGCGCGATCACGGCGCCCGCCACGATCTGATCGACGCCGTCTTCGCCCTGCCCGGCCAGGACGATCTCACCTCGACCGTGCGCCGGGTCGAGGCGCTGGGGCGTTTCCTCGAAACCGAGGACGGCGCCAACCTGCTCGCGGGTTTCAAGCGCGCGGCCAATATCCTGCGCATCGAGGAGAAGAAAGACGCCAAGGCCTTCGACGCTGCCCCCGATCTCGCCCTGATCCAGGATCGCGGCCAGATCGAGGAGAAGGCGCTGGCGGTGTCGCTGGCCCGCAGCCGTGAGGAGGCGCAAGCCGCGATCGCCAAGGAGGATTTCGAAGCGGCGATGCGCGCCCTCTCGCAATTGCGCGCGCCCGTCGATGCCTTCTTCGAGAAGGTCACCGTCAATGCCGATGACCCGGCTTTGCGCGACAACCGCCTGCGCCTGCTCCACGCCCTGCGCGAAGCCACCCGCGCCGTGGCCGATTTCAGCCTGATTCAGGGCGGTGATCGCGGCTGAAGGGTGAAGGAGCCGCCGCTCAATCCCCCGTGAGCCGGCTCCAGCCCAATGCATAGACGCGCGTGCGCCCGATGACATGCGCGGTGGCGCCTTCGGGGAAATACGGGGCGAAGGCGGGATCGCGCAGGTTCAGGCCGCCGGCAAAGGCGCCGAAGGCGGGCATGATGCAGCGATTGGCGTCGCGGGCGAAGCAGCGCGCACGCAGGCGACCGCCGCGCCCGGTCACCTTCGCGGCGGGATGCAGATGGCCGGCGATCTCGAAGCCTGCTTCCAATGACGGTTCATGCGTGAGCCGCACCCCGGCGAGCTCTGCCCCGCCCGCGACGCTGCCGCCGAGGCTTTCGGGCAGGTCGGGATCGTGGTTGCCGGTGAGCCAGAGCCAGTCGCGCCCGCGCATCAGCTTACTCAGCGCCGCACGCTCCATGGCGAGCGCCGGATCGGCGAGCCGCGCCGGGCCGTGGCGGTCATGGAAGGAATCGCCGAGCGCGATCACGCGGGCGGGGTCGCGCCGCGCGATCGCGGCGGCGAGCCGCGACAAGGTCTCGCGGGTATCATAGGGCGGGATCAGGAAACCGCGCGCGGCCCGCGAAGCGCCCTTTTCGAAATGCAGATCGGCCACCAGCAGGGTGCGCTCATCGGGCAGCCAGAGTGCGCCGGAAATATCGCAGATAGCAGCGAGACGGCCGAGGGCGAAGGCAGCCTCGGGGGCATTTGTTTCGTCGGCTAACGATAAAGCCGCCATATTCATGAGCCGGCTATCCATCTGGCATGTTCAGACATCCCCTTCTCCTGCTGCCTCACGCATCAATTCCTCTTCCGCCTGCGCGAGCAGATCATCCGCGCCCTCGCCGTAGATGCTCTCGCGCCCGATCTCCAGCATGATCGAGACGCCGAGCGGGGAGACGCGGGTGAGCGGCTCGTGGATGATTCGCCCCCTGATCCGCTCCAGCATCATGGCGAGGCGCTTCAGGTCAAGCAGCCCCGTCGCCGCATCCTGGCGTGCGGCACGCAGGAGGATGTGGCGCGGGTCGTGCTTGCGCAACACGTCATAGACGAGATCGGTGGAAACGGTGACCTGGCGCGTTGTCTTCTGCTGGCCGGGGAAGCGCCGCTCGATCAGCCCGGCGATGACGGCGCAATAGCGGAAGGTGCGTTTCATCAGCGCCGATTCCTCCAGCCATTCCTCCAGATCGTCGCCGAGCATGTCCTGGGCGAAGAGATCGTCGATGAAGCCGGGTTTCGTCTTCTCCATCAGGCCGATATCGCGCAAACCCCAGACGCAGAGCCCGTAATCATTGGCCACGAAACCCAGCGGCTTCATCCGGGCGCGCTCGAGGCGGCGCGTGAGCAGCATGCCGAGCGTCTGATGCGCGAGCCGTCCCTCGAACGGGTAAGCGACGAGATAGGAGCGCCCTGCGCGCATGAAGGTCTCGACGAGGAGATCGTCGGGCCCGGGCAGGCGCGAGCGCAGCCTTTGCAGATCGAGCAGTTCCACGAGCTGCGCCGGCAACCGCTCCCAGCTTTCCGGATCGGCGAAATAGCCCCGCACCCGCGCCGCGAGATAGGTTGAGAGGGGAAACTTCCCGCCGGCATAGCTGGGGATCTTCGGATCGGTCCCCGCCGCGGCCCGCGAGACGATGGCCGCATCCTCGGTCAGGCCGTGAAAGGTCAGGACTTCGCCGGCAAATAGAAACGTATCGCCAGGCGAGAGCGTCTCTGCGAAATATTCCTCGACCTCCCCCAGCACGCGTCCGCCCCGCCCCCCGGGCTGGCCGGCACGCCCGGGGCGCCCCAGCCGCACCTTGACCATGGTCGCCTCGACAATGGTGCCCACATTCATGCGGTATTGCTGGGCCGTGCGGGCATCGCGCACCCGCCACAGCCCGTCCTTGCCCTGCACGATCCGCGCGAATCGCTCATAGGCGGTGAGCGCATAGCCGCCGGTGGCGACGAAGCGCAGCACATCGTCAAAAGTCTCCCGGTCGAGTCCGCGATAGGGCGCTGCGCCACGGATTTCGGCATAGAGATCATCCGCGTCGAAAGCCTCGGCACAGGCCATGCCGAGCACATGCTGGGCGAGCACGTCGAGGGCGCCGGGATGCATGTCGGGCGTGTCCTGGGCGGCTTCCTCTACCGCATCGAGCGCGGCGCGGCATTCAAGGATCTCGAAACGGTTGGCCGGCACGAGAAACGCGCGGGAAGGTTCGTCGAGCCGGTGATTGGCCCGCCCGATCCGCTGCAGGATGCGGCTCGCACCCTTGGGCGCGCCGACATTGATCACGAGATCGACATCGCCCCAATCGATGCCGAGATCCAGCGTCGCGGTACAGACCACCGCCTTGAGCCTGCTCGCCACCATCGCCGCCTCGACCTTGCGGCGCTGGGCGACGTCGAGGGAGCCGTGATGCAGGGCGATCGGCAGCGTCTCCTCGTTGAGCCGCCACAGGGCCTGGAAGACGAATTCCGCCTGCATGCGGGTATTGACGAAGACGAGCGTCGTCTTGTGGCGCCGGATCAGATCGTAGATCGCGGGCATCGAGGAGGCGGCGGTATGGCCCGCCTGCGGCAGGGGGCGATCGGCTTCCAGCATGCGGATATCGGCGCGCGCCCCGCCTTCCACGGTGACGATTCGCGGAGGGCGGGCATCGTCCGGCGTGAGATAGCGTGCGAGCGCATCCGGCTCGCGCACGGTGGCCGAGAGTCCCACCGCCGTGAGATCGGGGGCGAGGGCGAAGAGCCGCGCGAGATCCAGCGAGAGCAGATCCCCGCGCTTCGAGGTGACGAGCGCGTGCAATTCGTCGAGCACGACGCGCTCCAGCCCCTCAAAAAGCGCGCGCGCCTCGCGATGCGCCAGCATCAGGGCGAGCTGTTCGGGGGTGGTGAGCAGGATCTGCGGCGGGCGCTCCATCTGGCGTGCCCGCTTGTGGGCAGGTGTGTCGCCGGTGCGGGTCTCGATGGCGAGATCGAGCCCCATTTCCTGCGCGGGCATTTCCAGATTGCGCGCCACATCGACGGCGAGCGCCTTCAGCGGCGAGATGTAGAGCGTGTGCAGCCGGCGCTCGCGCGGCTTCGGTGGTGGTCGCTCCGCCAGTGCCACCATGCTCGGCAGGAAACCGGCCAGCGTCTTGCCCGCCCCGGTCGGCGCCACGAGGAGCGCGCTGCGGCGCGCCTGCGCCAGCGCGAGCAATTCGAGCTGATGCACGCGCGGCTGCCAGCCGCGACCGGCGAACCAGTCGTGGAAATGGGGCGGCAGGAGGTTCGTGAGATCGTGCGACACGGGTCAGAGAGTAGCGCGTTTGCGCGCTGCGGGGAGCCCGTCTCAGCGATGCGGCACACAAAAAGAAACGACCGGGCAAACATGCCGCCCGGTCGTTATCAATAGCGCAATCGGCAGCCTGATCAGGCGGCGGCGAGCTGGCGCAGCACGTAGTGCAGGATGCCGCCGTTGCGGAAATATTCGAGCTCGTCGAGCGTATCGATGCGGCAGATCACCGGCACGTCCTTCACCGAACCATCGGCGAAGGTGATCTGCGCGGTGAGCTTCTGGCGCGGCTTGAGCTGGTCGCCGGCGAGCCCCTTGATCGAGACCTGTTCGGCACCGGTGATGCCCAGCGACTGCCAGCTATGGCCTTCGTCGAAGACGAGCGGCAGCACGCCCATGCCCACGAGGTTGGAGCGGTGGATACGCTCGAAGCTCTCCACGATCACCGCGCGCACGCCCAGAAGGCGTGTGCCCTTGGCCGCCCAGTCGCGCGAGGAGCCGGAACCGTATTCCTTGCCCGCGAAGATGACCAGCGGTGCGCCTTCCTCGGCATAACGCATGGCGGCATCGTAGATATACATCCGCTCGCCGGAAGGATGGTGGATGGTGTAGCCGCCTTCCACCACATTGCCCTCGTCGTCCTTCACCATCTGGTTCTTGATGCGGATATTGGCGAATGTGCCGCGCATCATGATCTCGTGGTTGCCGCGACGGGTGCCGTACTGGTTGAAATCGGCGACCGCGACCTGGTGCTCCTGCAGATACTGCCCGGCCGGCGATGCGACGCGGATATTGCCCGCAGGCGAGATGTGGTCGGTCGTGATCGAATCGAGGAACAGGCCGAGCACCCGGGCATTCTCGATATCCGTGATCGGCGCCGGCTCCTTGGTGATCCCGTCGAAATAGGGCGGGTTCTGGACATAGGTGGAGCCGCCCTGCCAGGCATAGGTCATGCCGCCCTCGACCTCGACCGCCTGCCAGTTGTCGTCGCCCTTGAAGACGTCGGCATAGCGGGTCTTGAACAGATCGCGGGTCACGGTCTTGTCGATGAAGTCCTGGATCTCCTTGGTGGAGGGCCAGATATCCTTCAGATAGACCGGGTTGCCGTCGGGATCATGGCCCAGCGGCTCGTTGACGATATCGGCAAACATCGTCCCCGCCAGCGCATAGGCGACGACCAGCGGCGGCGAAGCGAGATAGTTGGCGCGCACATCCGGGTTGACGCGGCCCTCGAAATTGCGGTTGCCCGAGAGCACCGAGACGCCGACGAGGTCGTTGTCGTTGATCGCCTTGGAAATATGCGGATCGAGCGGGCCGGAATTGCCGATGCAGGTGGTGCAGCCGAAGCCGACCAGGTTGAAGCCGAGCGCATCGAGATCGCCCTGCAGGCCGGCTTTGAGGAGATATTCCGAGACGACCTGCGAGCCGGGCGCGAGCGAGGTCTTCACCCACGGCTTGGTCTTGAGACCCTTCTTGACGGCATTGCGCGCGAGCAGGCCCGCACCGATCATCACGGAAGGATTGGAGGTGTTGGTGCACGACGTGATCGCCGCGATCACGACATCGCCGTCACCCAGATCATAATTGGCGCCCTCGACCTTGTAGCGCTTGGAGAGATCGACCGCCTTCTTGAATTCCTTCTCCATCGCTTCCTCGAACGAGGTCTTGGCGTTGGTCAGGAATACCCGGTCCTGCGGGCGCTTGGGGCCGGCGAGCGAGGGCACCACGTCGTCGAGATCGAGCTCGAGCGCATCGGTGACGACGGGATCCGGCGTCTTCGCATCGCGCCACATGCCCTGCGCCTTGGCGTATTCCTCAACGAGAGCGAGGCGCGATTCCTCACGGCCCGAGACGTTGAGATAATCGAGCGTGCGCTGGTCGATCGGGAACAGGCCGCAGGTGGCGCCGTATTCCGGGGCCATGTTGCCGATGGTGGCGCGGTCGGCGACAGGCATGTCGTCGAGGCCGGGGCCGTAGAATTCCACGAACTTGCCGACCACGCCCTTGGCGCGCAGCATCTGCGTGACGGTGAGCACCAGGTCGGTGGCGGTGACGCCTTCCTTGAGCTTGCCGGTCAGCTTGAAGCCGATCACTTCCGGAATCAGCATGGAGACCGGCTGGCCCAGCATGGCGGCCTCAGCCTCGATGCCGCCCACGCCCCAGCCGAGCACGGCGAGGCCGTTGACCATGGTGGTGTGCGAATCGGTGCCCACCAGCGTATCCGGATAGGCGAAGGTCTCGCCGGTCTTCTCGTCCTTGCGGGTCCATACGGCCTGCGAGATGTATTCGAGATTGACCTGGTGGCAGATGCCGGTGCCGGGGGGCACGACGGAGAAATTGTCGAAGGCCGACTGGCCCCATTTCAGGAAGCGGTAGCGCTCGCCGTTGCGCTGATATTCCAGCTCGACATTGTTGGCAAAGGCCCTGGGCGTGCCGAATTCGTCGACGATCACCGAATGGTCGATGACGAGATCGACAGGCACCAGCGGGTTGATCCGGGCCGGATCACCGCCGAGCTGGGTGATGCCGTCGCGCATGGCGGCCAGATCGACCACGGCGGGCACGCCGGTGAAATCCTGCATCAGGACGCGGGCGGGACGATAGGCGATTTCGCGCCCGGCGGAGCCCTTGTCCTCGAGCCAGGCGGCGACGGCGGCGATGTCGTCCTTGGTCACGGTGCGCCCGTCTTCGTGGCGCAGGAGGTTCTCGAGCAGGACCTTGAGCGAGAAGGGCAGCCGAGAGGCGCCTTCGAGCCCGTTCTTCTCCGCCTCGGGAATGGAGAAATAGGTGTATTTCTGGTCGCCGACGGTGATTTCGCGGCGGCAATTGAAGCTATCGAGCGACATGAGCGTTCCTCGCTTGCTGGATGATCCAACAGATTCGACAAAGGTGGCATTCCCATGAAAACCACCCGCGCCGCTCCGGGAGCGCCCGGACGCCCATCGCGATCGGCGCGCCGGGGCCCGAGGGCCAGACCGGCGCGCGCTGGTAACGCGGCGCACTCCCGGGCGTATAGCCGAAACGCGCGGCGCAATCTACCTCATCAGGAATGATTCTAATGTCAGGGGTCAGGAGGCGCGATCAGGGCCGGTCTCATCGGCGGTCAATGCGCGCGACAGGCCGTCGAGAAGCGGATCGGCGACGCCGATCTCCTGCAGATGCGCCGCCGTGGCGATGACGTATTCGGGATTCTCGCCGGATTGCCCCACGCCCTGGCGAATCAGGCGCAGGAGCTCTTCCGTGGGCAGGCGCCCGGCATATTGCTCGTGCTCGCGATCGACCACATAGGTCAGTGCCTCGACCTCGCGTCCGTCTTCCAGGGTGATCTTCAGCCGCCGCTCTTCATAGACGAGCGTCGCCTGCTCGCGGGCGCGCAGATAGGCGATCACCGCTTCGGCTTCGCCGGCGGCAACGCGGAAAGCCATGCCGGTACAGGCACCGCCGCGATCCAGCCCCATGACCAGACCGGGGCAATCCGGCGTGCCGCGATGGACGTAGGAATAGACGCACAGCGCGCGATGGAAGCCCAGCAACTCGGCGCGATGGCATTCCTCGTAGCGAAAGCCGGGCCGCCACATCAGTGAGCCGTAGCCGAAGACCCAGAGATCGTCTGCCACGAGCCGTTCTTGTGTTGCAAGCCGTTCTTCGGTCACGTTCTCGCCCTCGATTTCCTGCACGAGAGGCGCTATCAGGTTCGCGGACGCATCGCAATCCGGAGGCGCAGGCAATCCGGGGGTCGGTGCGAATATGGGAGCAGCCGATGTCGCGCCAGGACGATTCTTCGCCAGACCAACAGGATCCGTCACCCGTACAGGGTGACCCGCCGAAGCGCCGTCGGGGTGGCCGGTTCTGGTTGTTTGCGCCCTATGTGCTGCTGGTCACGGTGATCGTGGTATGGAGCGTCGGCTGGTTCTTCGTGCGCGATCGCGTCGACAGCGAGATCGAGATACGGCTCGCCCGCGAGGCGGATCTGGGTCGCAACTGGGATTGTGCCGACCGGCGTGTCGGGGGTTTTCCGTTCCGGATCGATATTTCCTGTGCCAGCCTGATCTTCACCCGGGCCGACGGCGCGACCTTCTCGCTCGGGCCGACGCGCGCCCTCGCCCAAGTCTATCAGCCGCGCCATGTCATCGTGGAAGCCGCCGGCCCGTTCCGTGGCACGGACGGGATCGCCTCCTTCGAGGGCGACTGGGAGAGCCTGCGCATGAGCGTGCGCGAACTCGGACGCGGCACGGAGCAATTCGCGCTGGATCTGCGCGCGCCCGAAATCAGCGTTCAGGGCATGGCCCCGGCGCCGGTGGAAGCCTCGGCTGAGCGCTTCGAGCTTTATCTGCGCCCCGCGCCGGACCTCGCCGCCGCTGAAGGCGCCGTCGATATGGTGATGCGCGCCACCGATGCCCGCGCCCCCGCGCTCGATCGCCTCGTCGGCGATGACCGCCCGGCCCAGGTCGAGATCGGGGCGCGCACCACCAATCTGCGCAACCTGCGCACCGGGGCGCCCCGCCAGATGGCACAGAGCTGGCGCGATGCGGGCGGGACGATGACTCTGGACATGATCGATATTCGCAAGGGCGACGCGCATGTCCAGATCGCCGGCGAATTGCGCCTCGACGACGCACTGCGGCCTCAAGGCCGGATCGAGCCGTCAGCGGCGGGAATCGAGGATCTGGTCGGGCGCCTGCTCGGAGGCGGCGGGCAGCAGGCCAATGCGATGATGATGCTCGACGCGCTGGCGCCGCGTGAAGAAGCGACGACGGGGCCGGAAGGGCTGCGCCGCTTCCCGGCGCTCGATCTGCGCGACGGGCGCGTCTTCATGGGGCCGATCCCGATCCCGCAGGTCAGGCTGCAGCCGGTCTTCTGATGCGATCCCTTCGCATCAGAAGTCGCAGGCCGTGCCCTTGATCTCCCAATCGTTATAGCGCACGGGCTCGAGCCCGCCGCGCCCGAGCCGTTCGGGGTTCTTCGCGATCTCGGCGGCACGGGCGTCGATCGCGGCCCGGCGCTCGGCCGCCTCTTCCAGCGCCCGGCGCGCGGCATCGCTCAACGGCTTGCCCGGTGCGGCGCCGGGGATATCGGCTTCGCCTGCGGCCTTGATGTCCGGAATGACGTCGGTGACGCTCTCGCTTGTCATTCATGTCCTCGTCAAACGCTTCGGGTGAGCCGGCATCAACCGGCGCGCCTTGATGCCCCTGCGCCCCGCCATGATCTTGCCGTGGGGTGGGTGCACACCCCACATATAGTGCGGTTTTCACGAGAATGGGACCCGTCGATGAACTACTTCAAGACAGGTATGCTGCTGGCCGCACTCACTGCCCTGTTCGGCGTGGTGGGGCTGATGATCGGCGGCGAGGCGGGTATGCTGATCGCGCTCGTCATTGCTGCCGGCACGAACGTCTTTGCATACTGGAATTCCGACAAGCTCGCCCTGCGCGCCCATGGCGCCCGCGAGGTGGACGAGGCGCGTGCGCCGGAACTCGTGCGTATGGTACGCGAGCTCGCGCAGCGCGCCGAACTGCCGATGCCGAAGGTCTATATCATCGACAATAACCAGCCCAACGCCTTCGCCACCGGGCGCAACCCGGAAAACGGCGCGGTCGCGGCGACGACGGGGCTGATGCGCATGCTCTCGCGCGAGGAGCTCGCCGGAGTAATGGCGCACGAACTCGCCCATATCAAGTCCCGCGACACGCTGATCATGACGATCTCGGCCACCATCGCCGGCGCGCTCTCGACTCTGGCGCAATTCGGCTTTCTCTTCGGCGGACGCGGCGACAACCGCCCGCATCCCTTCATCATGCTCGCCATGATGATCCTCGCGCCCATGGCGGCGATGCTGATCCAGATGGCGATCAGCCGTTCGCGCGAATATGTCGCGGACCGGATGGGCGCCGAGATCTGCGGCAATCCGCTCTGGTTGTCTTCGGCGCTGGAGAAGATCGCCGGCGGGGTGGAGCGCATCCCCAACGAGATGGCCGAGCGCCATCCGGCCACGGCCTCGATGTTCATCATCAACCCGCTGCGGCGGGAGGCGATGGACAACATGTTCTCGACGCATCCCAACACCGCCAACCGTATCGCCGCGCTGCAGGATCTCGCGCAGCAGATGGGTGTCGGCGGAATGAGCGCCCGGGCGGGTGCCGGCATTGCGTCGCCCGGCGCCGCTCCCGTGCGCCGCGGCCATGCCGGCCCGCCTCCGAGCGCCCCCTGGGCCGGACGTGGCGGTGGCCGCCGGCGCGGTCCATGGGGATGAGGCGACATCCGGGTGAGGCGCTGTCGGGATGATTTCCGGGCCCGTATTCGGGCGCCGGCTCAAAACAGCTTCAGCCCCTTGAGGCTGACATGCCCCTCGCGCCCCACGATGATATGATCATGCACGGCGATGCCCAGCGGCTTTGCGACATCGGCGATCTCCCTTGTCATGCGAATATCCGCCTGCGAAGGCGTCGGATCGCCGGACGGGTGGTTGTGGACCAGGATGATCGCCGTCGCCGAGAGTTCGAGGGCGCGCTTGACCACCTCGCGGGTATAGACCGGCGTGTGATCGACGGTGCCCGATTGCTGCACCTCGTCGGCGATGAGCGCGTTGCGCTTGTCGAGAAAGAGCAGCCGCAACTGTTCCTTTTCGGCGAAGGCCATGGCCGTGCGGCAATAGGTGATCACCGCGCTCCATGAGGAGAGTACCGGGCGCTTGGCCACCGCGCCCTTGGCGAGGCGCCGGGCCGAGGCTTCGATGATCTTGAAATCGGTTATCGTCGCCTCACCAAGGCCCGGGATCTCGCCGAGGCGCCTGGGTGAGGCGGTGATGGTCTCGGCGAACCCGCCGAAGCGCCGCACCAGCTCCTTGGCGAGCGGCTTCACGTCTCGCCGGGGGATCGAGCGAAACAGCACCAGCTCGAGCAATTCGTAATCGGGAAGCGCGTCGCCGCCGATCTCGCAAAACCGCGCGCGCAGACGATCACGATGGCCGTGATAATGCGGCGTCTCGTCCTCGAGGGCGGACATGGGGCGAACTCCGGCGCAAAAGCGTGATTCTCGCGATTATTCTATGCGCCGGATTCCGGTTGCGAAAGCGCCAAGATTGCATAAAAGCAATTTATGCAATCTGGTAGGGCGGTTTGTCGTAGCCTTTGGGCGAAAGGGTGAATATCTCGCAGCCCGCCTCCGTAACGCCGATGGAGTGCTCGAACTGCGCCGAGAGCGAGCGATCGCGCGTCACCGCCGTCCAGCCGTCGCCGAGCACCTTCACATGCGGGCGGCCGAGATTGATCATCGGCTCGATTGTGAAGATCATGCCCGGCGCGAGCTTCACCTCGTAATTCGGCTCGACGAAATGCAGGATCGTGGGCGCATCGTGGAAGACGCGACCGAGCCCGTGGCCGCAGAAATCACGCACCACCGAACAGCGCTCACCCTCGGCATAGGCCTGGATCGCCGCGCCGATATCGTTGGTGGTGGCGCCGGGCTTTACTGCGGCGATGCCGCGCATCAGGCATTCATGGGTGATGTCGCACAGGCGCTGCGCCTTGCGCGAAACATCGCCTACGAAATACATCCGGCTCGAATCACCATGCCAGCCATCCACGATCAGGGTGATGTCGACATTGACGATATCGCCCTCGCGCAGCGGCTTCTCATTGGGAATACCGTGGCAGACGACATGGTTGATCGAGGTGCAGGTCGATTTCGGATAGCCGCGATAGAGCAGCGTCGCCGGAAAGGCACCGTGATCCATGGCGAAGCGGAAGACGGCGTCGTCGATCGCTTCGGTGGTGACGCCGGGCCGGATCATCTCCGCCACGAGATCGAGCGCCTGCGCGGTCAGATTGCCGGCGCGGCGCATGCCCTCGAAGGCCTCGGGCCCGTGCAGGGGGACCTTGCGGGTCGCGGTGTCGAGTTCGGTGGTTTCGTCAATGGTCATGGCGGCTCACGGCTGGTTCTCGTGGCGACCATAGCCTCTCGGGCGCGGGATTCAAGGCCGTTGCAGGTATCGGCTGCCAAAGCCGACCACTGTCGTCGCACCGATGTCGAGTTGCTTGCACCGGCTGCACAAGAATGCGAAGACGGCTCTTCCGGTTCAACCGATGACCGATCAGAGACTGCGAGACCAGATCGCATGCCCGAAAACGCGCCCTTCGGCGCCTATGCGCCACACGGCATGACTGCACGTATCCTCACCGCGACCCGCGCGGCGTCCGATTCGTGGCTGAAGAAGCGGCTGGCATTCCTGCTGCGCCGGATCGCGGTGCGTGCCCTGCGCGGCCATCCCGTCGATATCGAGACCTTCGGCGCACGCATGCGGCTGTTTCCCTATAACAACCTCTGCGAAAGGCGGGTGCTGTTCACGCCGCAATTCTTCGATCCGCAGGAGCGTGCCATACTCGGGGAGCGTCTGCGCGAGAACTTCATCTTTATCGATGTGGGCGCCAATATCGGCGCCTATTCGCTCTTCGTCGCGGCGCACGGCAAGCCGGGCACCCGGATTCTCAGCGTCGAGCCGCAGCCGGAGATCTTCGACCGTCTCGTCTTCAACATTCGCCTCAATCCGGGCATGAGCATCAAGGCGGTGGATTGTGCCGTGGCTGATCGCCCGGGGGAGCTCACGCTGTTCCTCGATCCCGGGAATTCGGGCCAATCCTCGGTCAAGATCGTCGGTTCGGGGCTCGCCAAGCCGATCAAGGTGCCCGCCACCACATTGCAGGCGCTGATCGAGGCCGAGAACTACACCCATGTCGATGCGCTCAAGCTCGATGTCGAGGGCGCGGCCGATATCATTCTCGAGCCGTTCTTCCGGGATGTCGACCCGGCTCTGTATCCGCGCCTGCTGATCGTCGAGGATGCGGCCGACCGCTGGCAGATCGATCTGCCGGGCCTGCTCGAGGCGCAGGGCTACCGCCAGATCGCGCGAAGCCGGCTCAACCGCGTCTATGAACGCGATGCCTGAATTCAGGTCCACAGAGCCGGATCGCTCGCCTTCGCCGCCAGCGCCTTTGCCGCAGCGGCGAGGAACTTCTCGCCCTTCCCGGGATCGGCGCGCCTTGCATCGCCGATGACCCCCGTCTGCGTCAGGGCGGTGAAGTCGCGCCAGCGATGCATCGGCGCCCCGAGCACCGCTGCAGCATCCCTTGCCGGTGGACCGAAGGCCTGCGGCAGCGCATCACGCCTGACCAGATCCTGCGCGAGTGCCAGCATCATCGAGGTTTCCGCCTCGCAGGCATGCAGTACGCCGCGCTGATCCTCGAGGATCGCGGCGAATTCCGCCTCGGCCAGGCTGAAATAGGTGGTCACGGCAATGCGCGCGGGAACCTCGCGTGCGAGTTCGCCAGAGAGCGCATTGAGCGCGCTGGCATTGCCACCATGACCGTTGACGATCACGATGCGCGAAAAGCCCGCCGCACCGATTGCGAGACACATATCCCGCAGGAGCGCATGCCAGGTGGTCAGCGACAATGTCAGCGAGCCGCCGAAGGGCATGTGATGCGCCGCCAGGCCGACCGGCATGGCCGGGGCGCGAATGCAGGCTTCGCCCTGTGCCTGCATGAGCGCGGCGGCGCGATCGCAGACCGCCGTGCAAAGCAGCGTATCGACGCCTGTCGGCAGATGCGGGCCGTGCTGCTCGGTCGAGGCGACGGGCAGGAGAACGATCGCATCCGCCTGCGCCAGGGCATTGATCTCATCCGCCCGCAGCCGCTCCCAGGCGGTTTCCGGCATGCGCTTCGTCTCGTTTTCCGCCATCATCCCCTCCGCGCCGACATGGTGAAAACAAGCATGTGCCACGGGGGTGGGCAATTCCGCGCACCGTCCCTGCGGGCTGTGCAAAGCCGCACCAGGCACCTCGCAAGGCGCTTCAGCGCCAGCCGGTTCGGGCGCGCCGCCAGAGACGCCAGAGACAGCGCCAGCGCGGGACTTCGATCATGCTTTCATAGGGAGCGTAATCGGGTTTTTCCATGCGTTCGAGATAGAGCGGCACCAGCGCCAGCGGCAGGTAGAGCGGGCCGATGCGCGGGTCGCAGGCCGGGAGGGCTGCCTGCGCCGCCGTGCAATGCCGGCGCAGATGGTCGCGCATCCGGCCCATGGCGCCCGCAAGCGCCTCGCGATCCGCGCGCCCGGAGACGACGTCGCCGCGCGTCAGGCCCTGCTCGTCCAGCACCGTGATCGGCGGCAGCATCAGCTGGCCGCGCCGCGCATGCACGGGAAAGGCACGCATCAGCGTCAGCATACCCAACGCCACCCCGCCATGCCCGGCCGCATCCGCATCGCGCGCATCGGCGCCATCGCTGAGGATCAGGCCGCCCAGACGAAGCGGCGCGCTAGACACTTCACCGCAATAGCCTTCCAGGTGGTTCATGTCCGTGATCGGATCGTCGTAGAGATCGTGCACCCGCGCATCGATCAGATCGATCAGCGGCTGCATCGGGAGATTGAAACGCGCTATCGTGTCGAGCAGGGCTGCGGCGACCGGATTGGCACGTACGTCACCGCTCAGGGCCCCGGATGCGTTCTCCGGCGTCAGCGCATCGCGCCACCATTGCAGCCGGATCTCGCCGGCGAGCGCCTGGCTCACCGCGTCGCGCACCCGCGCGATTTCGAGGGTGAAGGCGAACAGGGCAAAAAGATACGGGCGCGCATCGGCAGGGGCGAAGAGGGTCGCGAAATAGCGATCGGGATCGCTGTCGCGCACGAGGCTTTCGCAATGGGCGAAAGTGTCGAATTCGGTCTTGCCTGTCGCCTGCACCACCGACTGCCTACTCCGTCGTGCCGGGATGCGTCGCATCCGCGCCGCGTCCCGCTTCCAACCCGCGCCGGGCCGCCTCGGTGCGGCTGTGGAAGAAGCCGGCCAGTACTGCGAGGCGATAGGTGCGGATATAGGCAACGGTGAGGGCGTAACGCAGTCCGAACAAGCCCCCGGTGACATGACGCCGCAGCAGATAATACTTGAAGAATGCCGCGAAGGGCTCGATCACGAGGCGCGGCAGGGTGGTGAGCCGCGAGCGGCGCATCTCCACCGCCTGCAGATGAAAATAGGCGATGTTCTTCTCCACGAGATGCGAAAGCGAACGGATGCTCTCGTGGTGGATCGGATGCTGCGCCATCCGCATCGAGGACGGATCGAAATCGATGGCATCATGCACCAGGGAAGCCGGAATGCGCACCCGGCGCCGGTCATACAGACGCACATGCGCATGATAGCCGGCAAAAGGACGCGGCTTCTCGCGACCAGGATAGACCGTCGGAATGCGAAAACGAATACCGGCGAGATCGGGTTCGCCCTGTGCGAACAGTTCCAGAATCTCCTCGCGCGTCTCCTGCGGCAGCCATTCATCCGCGTCGAGGGAGAGGATCCAGTCGTGCCGCGCGGCATCCTCGGCGAAGCGCTTCTGCGGGCCGTAGCCGGGCCAGGGATTGTAGATCACCCGCGCGCCATGTGCCTCGGCCACCGCCACGGTGGCGTCACGCGAGCCCGAATCGATCACCACCACATCGGCGACGAGATCGCGCACGGAAGCGATGCAGCGTCCGATCCGGTCCGCCTCGTCGCAGGCGATGATCGTACAGGTGACCGGCAGGCGGGCCGCTATCGCCGGGGGCTCGTCCTGGTCCTTCTGCGGATCCTTGGCTGGGTCCTGGCTCATCACAACTCCCGGCGGCGCCGCGAGCGCCGGATCAGCTCCCGGATAGGCCTTTCCGGCGAAAGGGTCAACGACCCGGATCGGCGGCTGCGGCCTCGGGGCTGCGCAGCCAGAAACGCTGCATCAGATAGACCGAGGCCCCGCTGACCGTTCCGTCCTGGGTCTCGAGCGCCATCAGGCGCGGCTCGATCTCGGAAAACGGCACCGGATCGAAACGGCAGATCACGAAACCCTGCCTGGGCCCCGTGCGGCTGCGCATCCCGATATCGGCCGCCACGGAGACGGTGTAGTCGATGCGGATCGCTGCCGGTTCATCCGCGCGTGCGAGCCGGATGATGCGGATATCCGATCCCGCAGGATTGAGCGCCGGCAGCGTCATCCGGCACAACGCCGCCTGCGCCTCGTCGATCTGTCCCGAACACCCGTTCACGAACAGGCCCGCGAGCAGCGCCACGCCACCCGCGAAAAGCAGCGCGATCCGCCCCCCGCGATACCCGTCTCGCTCAGGCCGCGCTGTCAGAGCCACCATTGCTCCCAGCCTTGGGCGCGCCCTTGGGCCCGCCTTTGGCGACGCCGACCATGGCCGGGCGCAGGACCCGCTCGCCGATGACGTAGCCATCCTGCACGACCTGGACGACCTGGCCGCTCGGCACCTCCGGATTGGGCACTTCGAACATGGCCTGATGCAGGTTGGGGTCGAACTTCTCGCCCTCGGGCGCGAGCTTGCGCACGCCGTGACGCTCCAGGCTCTTCATCAGGTCGCGCTCGGTGAGCTCGATACCCTCGATCAGACCCTTGAGCGCATCGTTCATGGCCGCACGTGCCTCGTCGGGCACGGCATCAAGGGCGCGGTGGATATTGTCGGCGACGGTGAGCATGTCGCGCGCGAAGGCCGTCACCGCATAGGCGCGCGCATCGGCGACTTCCTTCTCGGTGCGCCGGCGCAGATTTTCCATATCCGCCAGCGTGCGCAGGAGCCTGTCCTTCATCTCGGCCTTCTCGGCTTCTGCGGCGGCCACCGCGTCGGCGCCGGGCGCTCCGGGGGCGGCCTCGTCTTGCGGGTCATGGCCCGCAGCGCCGTCCCTGGCTGCTGCCGCATAGGCCTGGCTGGCGAAAGCGGCGCCGGCCGGTCCGCCGAATCCGGCGACATTCTCCGATTGCGTGGCGCCGGCTTCCGGCGAGGCCGTATGCGCTTCACTCGCCCTCGGATGGCTGTCCTGCTTCGGGTAGGTTTCAGGCTTGGCGGTTTCAGGCTTGGCGGTTTCAGGCTTGGCGTTATCGGTCATGGCTCGCTTTTCAATACTGGCGACCGCGCTTGCGGCCAGTCACGGGCTTCGTGCCTGATATCATGGCGCGTGGGGGCGAAATCAAGCGCCTTCTGTCATCAGGCGCTGCGTTGTGCAGCAGGTTTCTCGATGTCTTCCTGGAGTTTGGTCTCCGGTTTGCCTTCTCCCTTGCCGGCTGTTCTTGCGTCACCGCGTCCCTGGCCGGTTGCGATCACCTCCTCCAGCGCCTTGCGGATCGCGTTCTGGCGGGCCGGGCGGATGATCTTGCCGCCGGTCAGGTCGGTCACGTAGAAAACGTCGACGACCTTCTCACCGAAAGTCGCAATATGCGCCGAGGCGATGTTGAGATTGAGCTTGCCGAGCGCAGTCGTCAGATCATAGAGCAAACCCGGCCGGTCGAGCCCGGTGATCTCGATCACCGTGAAACGCCCCGAAGCCGCATTGTCGATGACGATTTCGGGTATCACCACGAAGGGCTTAGTGCGCTCGCGCGGCTGGCGGCGGCCATCGACGAGATCGGAGATCTTCACCTCGCCCTTCAGCGCACGCTCGATGGAGGCGGCGACCTTCTCGGCGCGGCGCAATTCGTCCTCGTCGCGCTCGAAGGCGCGCGAGAGGAAGATCGTGTCGAGCGCCATGCCGTCGACCGTGGTGAAGATCTGGGCATCGACGATATTGCCCCCGGCGGCGGCGCAGGCGCCGGTGACGATAGCGAGAAGACGCGGATGGTCCGGTGAGACCACGGTGATCTCGGTCACGCCTCTGAACCCGTCGGTCTCGAAACCCGTGGCGACGCTCTGCCCCGCCGCATCGGCCTCGCGCATGAAGCGGGCATGGCGCTCGCGGAAGCGCTCGTCGGCCTTCAGCCAGTAGCCCGGAAAATGGCGCTTCGCATAGGCATCGAATTCCGCATCGCTCCAGTCCGCGAGCTGTGCGCGCAGCCGCGCCTGGGCCTGGTTGATGCGCGCGGGCCGCGCCAGATCGGCATCGCCGCCGCCCAGAAGCAGCTCGGTCTCGTAGTAGAGCGTGCGCAGAAGCTCGCCCTTCCAGCCCGTCCAGACTCCGGGCCCGACGGCGGAAATGTCGGCAACGGTGAGCAGCAGGAGCAGCTTGAGCCGCTCCATCGTCTGCACCACATTAGCGAAGTCCTCGATCGTGCGCGGATCGGAGAGATCGCGGCTCTGCGCGATGGTCGACATCAGGAGATGATGCTCGACCAGCCAGGAGACGGTGTCCGTCTCGGCCCGCGTGAGGCCGAGCCGTGGCCCGAGCTTGCGCGCGATGCGCGCGCCGACGATCGAATGATCCTCCGGGCGTCCCTTGGCGATATCGTGCAGGAACAAAGCCACATAGAGCGCCCGGCGATGGTTGATCGTATGGATCATGCGATGCGAGAGCGGATGTGTCTGCTCCAGCCGCCCGGCTTCGAGATCGGCGAGGTGGCCGATGGAGCGGATCAGATGCTCGTCCACCGTATAATGGTGGTACATGTTGAACTGCATCATTGCCACGATGCGCCCGAAATCCGGGACGAAACGCCCGAGCACCCCGGTCTCGTTCATGCGCCGCAGGACGCTTTCGGGCTTGTTCTTCGAGGTGATGATCTCCAGAAACAGCGCATTCGCGCGCGGGTCGCGCCGCAGGTTCGGCGTGATCAGCTTGAGGGATCGGGTGGCGAGCCGCGAGGCATCGGGATGGATCGCCAGATCATGCCGGTCGGCCTCGCGGAAAAGGGCGATCAGGTTCACCGGATCCTGCGCGAAGGTCTCCTCGTCGCGCACGCTCAGACGATTGTTTTCGACGACGAAGGGCCCGATCGTGCGGCGGCTGCGGGTCGAGCGGCGCAGGCTGCCGATGAAGCGATCCAGCATCGGCACGTGCTTGGCCTGGCGCGCTTCCATGGCGGCGCAGACGATCGCGGTCAGATCGCCGACATCCTTCGCGGTGAGGAAATACGCCTTCATGAAGCGCTCGACGGCGGAGAGGCCACCGCGCTCGGAAAAGCCCAGGCGCCCGGCGATGAGCCGCTGAAGGTCGAAACTCAGCCGCTCCTCGGCGCGCCCCGTTTCGAAATGCAGGTGGCAACGCACCCGCCACAGAAACTCCTCGCAGCGCTGGAACAGGCGCAGCTCCTGCGCCGTGAACAGGCCCGCACCCACCAGCGCCTTCACCTCCTCGACCTGGTAGACGTATTTGCCGATCCAGAACAGCGTGTGCAGATCCCGCAACCCGCCCTTGCCGTCCTTGACGTTGGGCTCGACGAGATACCGCGAGGCGCCGGCCTTGCGCACCCGCGCATCGCGCTCGCGCAGCTTGGCCTCGACGAATTCGGCCGCCGATCCCTGCACGATCTCGCCGTCGAAGCGTTGCTTGAGTTCGCCATAGAGCTTCGTATCGCCGGCCAGGTGCCGGGTTTCGAGCAGGGCGGTGCGGATGGTGAAATCGCCGCGCCCCTCGCGCAGGCATTCATCGACCGAGCGGGTGGCGTGGCCGACCTTGAGCCGCAGATCCCAAAGGATGTAGAGCATGGCCTCGACCATGCTCTCGCCCCAGGCGGTCTGCTTGTAGGGCAGCAGGAAGAGCAGATCGACATCGGAGCCCGGCGCCAGCGCCCCGCGCCCGTATCCGCCGGTCGCCACGACCGTGAGGCGCTCGCTGGTGGAGGGGTTCTCCACCGGATAGAGAATGCGGTGCACGGCCTCGTAAATTGTCGCCACGACGGCATCCATCTGCCGCGACAGGCGCCGGGCGCAAGCCAGCCCGTCGGCTTCCACGAAGATGCGCGCCTGCGCATCGGCGCGGCCATCGGCGAGAATGTCACGCAGATCTGGCACGATCCGCTGGCGCAGGGCGCCGGCATCGGCAAACGGGTGCTGGCGGTGCTCGGCATCGAGCGTGGCGAGGAGGGTGTCGAGGCGTTCGCGGAGCATGCCCCCTCATAAAGGATTTCGCCGGGCGGCGCATCGGCGATTTTCACCCTGCATCCGGATCGCCGGGCGGTGACGCGCGAGCGCATGAGACAGCGCTTCGAGAGGCCCGCCCGCATAGCTTGGGGTATATTCTAAGCCGGACCTTTATCGTCGTCGCCCGGTGCGGTATCGGCGCTCTCGCCCAGCGCGTAGCGCAGGATCGCGACATCGGATTCGGCAGCGCGCAGGGCTGCATCGAGCTTGCGCCGCACATGGGCGCTGCGGCCGATATAGTCGCGTTTGCGGGCGAGGCACTCGTCGCGGCGCGCCAGCGCCTGCAGGAGCGCGGCGCGCTCGGTGGTGCCGTTGCCGCGCGGCGCGGGGACGGCTGGACAATCATATTCGGGCGCATCGTCGCTCGGACCGGAAGCCCGGGCCGCGAACTCTTTCTTCAATGACACGTCGCAACCTCAACCAGCGGGTTCAAGGCCCGCAGTTCGATGATGACACAATCACTTCATGTGTTGCCGCATTCTGCGCGCGCGTCAACAAAAATTACAGCAAAATCAATACTTTAGAATTGGAATGATGTTAAACTGGGCAATATGCGAAGCTGCTTCTCAGCCCCGTTCGCCGAACGGATTGCGCTCATCCAGGCGCGCCTGCTCGTCCTCGGAAGCCGGGCGCGCTTCGGATGCGGAGGCCGCGCCCGGTGCGCCGCCGCGCGGACGTGCGGGCAATGCGGTTTCGGGGAAGCGCTTGCGGTATTCGTCGAGGAAATCGAACAGCGTGTCGCTGGAGGTAACCCGCGTCGCCAGGGTCCGGAAGGACTCGCTGTCGAGCGCATCCGGTGAGGATGCCGTGGCAAAGGCCTGCGCGTCTTCGGAATCCCCCATCTGATCGAGATATTTTGCCCGCAGCCGGTCGAGGGCGATTTCCTCGCCGGCGAGCGTATAGGCGATCGCCGCGCGCAAGACGTCGGTGCGCTCGCGCCGGGTGAGTTCGTCGCCATCCTGCCAGCGTTGCCCGGTCATAGCCTCGTGGGCTTCCCCCGCCTCGCGCCAGCGCCGCGCCGTCCAGAGAATGTCGGCGCGCAGCCGGTCGACCTCCGGCCCCTCGGCCTCGGCGAGGATTTCGAGGGCGAGATCCGTCCGTGAGAGATCCGACAGGGCCCGCGCTTCGAGCAGGATCCGCGCCTGACGGATCGATTCGGGCAATTCCGGCAGCCGCGTCTCGGCCAGGACCTCGCGTGCGGCCAGCGGTTCGCCTTCCATCAGGTAGAGCGTTGCAAGCCGGGCCGCGACGGTGGCGCGCGCCGAACCGTTGAGCCGGTTATCGACCTGATGGCGCAGCAATTCCGTCGCCTTGTCGATCAGATCGAGTTCGACGAGTCGATCCGAGAGGTGGCGTACGATCTCGTCACCACGCCGCCCGATCGGGAGGAAATCCCGGAAATCGAAGAACAGGGCGACCGCCTCGATCTGATCGAGCTCGGTATCGCGCCCGCCGAGGAAGATCTCGTCGAAAATGCGCGCCGTCTCCTCGTGCAACTCCCGCGATACGGGGTGATCGGGGAAGAAGGTATTGGCATTGCGCGCCGCGATGAAGGCATCGCGCCAGCGCCCTTCCTCGGCATAGAGGCGCCCGAGCAGGCCCAGCGTCCTGATCTCGACATCGTCGCCGCGCCAGGAGACGACGAGACGTTCGAGCGCCTCCACCGCCTCATCGGTACTCACGCTCCCGCGCGCCAGACCGTGTTCGAGGCGCAGCAATTCCGCGCGCGCCGCCTGGGGGCGTGCGCCTTCCTGTGCGATACGCGTGAGGCGTTCCAGCGCCTGTTCCGGTTGACCGATCGCAAGATCGATCCGCCCCTCGAGCAGTTCGAGGGCGTCATGCGGGACCGATCCGGAGGCGAGCTGACCCAGAGCCGTGGCCTCGCGTCGGGCGAGCTCGATCTCGCCTTCGTCGAGGGCCGCCTCGGCCAGATCGAGGCGCATCGCGCCCTGCAGATCGTCCGGATAGGCTTCCAGCAGGGGGCGCCCGTGCCGGAAACCGGCGATCGCCTGTTGCGCACGGCCCTCGCGCGCATCGAGCCATGCGCGCCAGAGCAGGATCTCGCGATCACTGTCGTGTTCGGGATGCGTCAGGATCTCGCGGGCCTCGTCAAGGCGCCCCATCTCCATCGCAGCCGCCGCGTTCAACATGAGCCAGCGCCGATCCATGCGCCGCTCGGGTTCATCGTCGGCAACGACCTCGAGCACGCCGGCGGCTTCCGCCGCGAGTCCGTTGGCCAGCATGAACCGCGCCACGTCGAGGCGCGCATCGGCGCGCTGTGAGGGGCGCGCATCGAGCACCGCTTCCATCGTCTCGTGCAGGCGCCGCCTGACGGACCCGCCCTGGGCATCGCGCCAGGGACCCGCCTCGAAGACGGCAACCTCCGGCACTTCGCCCGGATCAGTCTCGCCGGCGGCGACGGAGGCTCCGCTGATCAGGAGGTCACGCGGGCGCGAGACCACGACGCCGTCGTCGCGGCGGCGCACGCGCAGATCATCGGCAAGGGCGGCGACGGCGACACCTTGGACGGTCTGGAGCAGCTGGAACTCGACGAAACGCTGCGCGCGCGGCAGGTTGCGCGGCGCCCCTGAAGCGGTGGCGACGGCGATGCGCATGCCGGTTTCCGGGGCATCGATCCAATGCACGGCAGATGTTTCCGGCAAATCAATCGCCACGATATGGCGGCCGCCGTCATCGATATCCGGTCGCACGGCTACCGGCTTCGCGGGGCGGTCGGGATCACCGTCGATGGTAAGAACCCACCCGTCGTCATTCGGGGTGAGATGGGCAATACGCGGCTCGGGCAGGGCAAAGCGGATCGTCACGAACCGGCCCTCGCGCAGCACGCCGTCGAGCCGCGCCACGGCCCGGCTCGCCTCCGGCTGCGGGTCCAGCGCCAACGGCGTCTGCGTGTCGAAAACCACCCTCAGAATACCGCCATGGACGAAGGCCGCAGCGGGAACGGCCTCGCCGAATTCGACATCCAGCCGCAGCGCCTTTTCCGCGTCATCGCCGGCAAGGAAACGCCCGCGCGCTTCCGCGGATTCGTCGGTCTCGCGGGGAATGGTCTGTTCACGGATCAGGTCACTGATATCGATGAGGGAGCGCGTCGGCGTGATTTCAGCGGTTTGCGCCGGCCCGACGAGGGCATCGGCCATCGGTGATGGGGATGCGTCGTCACCCGGATCCGCGATCCGCGCGCGCTCGGGTGCAGCCTCGTCGGCAGGTGGCTCGATGAAGGGCAGCGTGTCGGCGGCAGCGGCGCCCGCCTCGCCGTTCAAGGGCTCGATATCGATGACGTAGCTGCCCTCTTCGTGGAAACCGCGCGCATCGAAGCCGTTCTCCAGAATCAGGCGGACCTTGAGATTGCCGTCCTCCTCGATCTCCTCGTGCGCGGCGATGCCGGGAATGCCGGCCAGTGGGCGTTCGGCCTCGAGCCTGAACGGATCGCCGAAGCGCAGTTCGAAGACATCTTCTTCCACCCGCCGGCTGATCGCCGTCGGGATCGGCGGCTCGAAGACGAGACGCGTCAGGGTGGGCAGCTCGGCGACACGCACCGGCAGAGGGCGCACGGGCGTCTCGGTGCGGCGTTCGCGTTCTTCTTCGATAAGCTGTTCTGCCGCGCGGGCGCGCCGGGCCAGATCGGCCACGACTTCGGGCGGCAGGCCGGGCAGCATGCCGCTCCAGCGCTCGGGCAGAATATCGACGAAGACGAGTTCGCCGGCATGGATGACGTTGACGTTGAAATTCTGCGTCAACGCCATGCGCATACCCGTCCCGTCGGGGTCGTGGCGCACGACGGAGACATAGGACGGCATCTGCTGCGCCAGCCGCTCGCCGCGGATCGCGAGGGAATCGTCGAAGGTGATGACGAGCACGCCGTTGGCCGAGCGCGCCTCGACGCGCACCGGTTCGGAGAATTGCAGCTGGATGCGACCGAAACCCTCGTCCTGCTGGCCGCGTACGCCGACTTCCTCCGCCTGTGCGCTTACCGTGAGTCCCGGCAACGCCATCGCAACCGCGAAGCCCACCGTCGCGACGAGAATCGCGGCGCGGGCAAACGCGGCTCGGGCCGCCCGGATCGGGCCGGCTCTCCCGATTGCGCAGCGCGCAGGAGGCCCGGGGAACAGACGCATCGACATATCCCGTTACGCAGGGCACGCTCACCGTCACGGACCCCGCATGGGCCCGCACGGCTCGACCTTTCTAGCGCAACGCGGCTAACGGGGCCTTAACCCCGGACGCGATTGCACGGCCCGGCGCAAGCGGCTATCCACGACATCATGAATGGTGACACAGCCAGCACGCCCGGCGCCGTCGCGCAGGAGGCGCCCGAACCCCGGCCGGTGCCGGAGCAGCGTAAAGTGCTGCGTTCGCGCGCACCGTTCGCCGCGCTGTGGGCCGCATCGGTGCTGTTGCCGCTCGTGGTGCTCGGGCTCGCCGCCTGGTGGAGCTGGCACGGGGTCGATGCGGAGGCGCGTGTGCGCGCCGAGCGCATGGTCGACATGATGCACGAGCATGTGCTGCGCAGCCTCGATACGCAGGAAGCCATCCTCGAAGCCATCGACTACGCCATGGGCCGCAGCGGCTGGGACAGCATCGCCGATTCCCAGCAGCTGCACGCCCTGCTCGCCACGCTCAACCGGCGCTCGCCGCCATCCGGCGGCATCGTCCTCGTGTCGCCGGAACGGGAAATCGTCGCCGGCAGCGCCCAGTTTCCCTTCACCCCGATCGATGCCAGCGATCGGGACTATACCAGGCCGGAGGCGCATCGCGGCGACAGGGTCTATATCGGCGAGACCGTGGTCGCCCGCCCACGCGGCCAGCGCGTCTTCCCCATCAGCCGTGCCCGCAGCCGCGCCCCCGAGGCGGGCGGCTGGATCGTGGCATCGTTCACGCCGGACTATTTCGAGGATTTCTACCGCTCGGTGCGCGAGAGCAGTGACGATGCCGCAGCCCTGTTGCGCATCGACGGCCCGGTCCTGGCCCGCATTCCGTCGGGCGAAGAGTCGCAGGAGGCCGGCGGGGCCCCGGAATCCTGGCGCCTGCCGCGATCGGAGATCGTCGAGGCGGCACTGGCGGCCAACCCGCAAAAGGGTCTGGTCGATGCGGTTTCGGCCCATGACGGCAATCGCCGGCTCTACGCCTATCGCAGGGTTTCGGGCTATCCGCTCTACGTCGTCTACGGCATGAGCCGCCAGACCATGCGGGCCACCTGGATGCGCGAACTCGTCGCGCACGCCGCCATCGCCTGGATCGCGGCCATGGCCCTGCTGGTATTGACCGCGCGGATCCAGCGGGCTGCACGACGCGAACGCGTGGCGCTGGCTGATGCCCGGTTCGAGGCCGAACGGCGCGCGCAGGCCGAGCAGCAGCTCGCTCACATGCAGCGTGTCGATGCGCTCGGGCGTATCGTCGGCGGCGTCGCGCACGACTTCAACAACATCGTCCAGGCAATGCGCGGCGGTGCGTCACGGGTGTCACGGCGGGCCGAGGATCCGGAGGAAGTCCGGCGCATCGCCGGCATGATCGACGCTACCGCCGAACGCGGCGCCCGCCTGATCGAGCGCATGCTCGCCTTCGCCAGGCGCGACCAGATGCCGACAGCGCATTTCGACCCCGGGTTGGCCGTCGGCGAGGTCTGCGATCTGCTCGAACGCACGATCGGCTCGGCTCATCGCCTCGAAAGCGAGATCGAAGATGCGCTCCCGCAGGTGGCCGGCGACCGCACCGAATTCGAGACGGCCCTCGTCAATCTCGTCCTCAATGCCCGCGACGCCATGCCCGAGGGCGGGCCGATCAGGGTCTCGGCGCAACGCGAGACACGGGGCGAGGCAGCTGCGGTGATCGGAGCCGACGACAGCCTCCCGCGCATGGTCGCGATTGCCGTGTCGGATGTCGGTTCAGGCATGGACGACGAGACCCTGGCGCGAGCCGGGGAGCCGTTCTTCACCACCAAGCCGGTGGGTAAGGGAACCGGGCTCGGACTGGCCACGGCCAGGGCTTTCGCCGAGCGTGCCGGCGGAACACTGGAGATCGCCAGCGTCGCCGGAGCGGGTGCGCGCGTCACCCTGCGTCTGCCGGTCGCCTGAGTTTTCTGCAATCTGAAAGCACTACCCCATCATTACGCAAAGGGAGTTGCGCAACCTTATATCGGTTGCGTAATTCTCGCGCAGCGTCCCTTATACCTTTGGCGAAGATACACGAAGTCGATTCTTGCTCCTCCCCTAGGGAACGTGGAATGAATCGCTTTCGGAAAACACGTTGGCACTTGAACCGACGACTTTCGCTTCGAGGAAACCAATTCAGGAGGGACACTTCATGTCCAGCAAGATGAAACTCGCCGCGCTCGCAGCCGGCGTCAGCCTCGCTATTCTCGCCGCCCCGGCTGCGCAGGCGCAGCAGGTGCGTATCATGACCGGCCCGCAGGGCGGCTCCTGGTATCCGCTCGGCGGCGCATTCGCCAACATCATGAGCGAGTACGGCGTCAACATGCAGGTGCTTCCGGGCGCCGGCGTCGCCAATGTCCGTGCCATCGCGACCGGTCGCGCCGATTTCGGCTTCGGCAACTCGATCTCCACGGTCGACGGCCTCGCCGGACGCGCCCCGTTCGAGGAAGTGCAGGAGAACGTGTGCAACGTCGCCACGCTCTATCCGCAATATTTCCAGATCGTGGCGCTGGCCGATGCCGGCATCGATTCGATCGAGGATTTCGCCGGCAAGTCGGTTGCGATCCAGCCGCGCGGCAACACGGCCGAATTCGTGACCGAACAGGCGCTGGAAGTGGCCGGCCTGACCTATGATGATCTCGGCCGCGTCAGCCACGTCTCCTACACCGACGCCGTCTCGCTGATGCGCGACAACAACGCCCAGGTGTTCACGCTCGGCACGACCGTTCCGGCCTCGGCGGTGATGGATCTCGCCTCCTCGCGCGACATCAAGCTGATCAACATGCCCGACGACAAGTTCGAGGCCATGCGTGAGCTCAATCCCGGCTACACCAAGCTGACGATTCCGGCCGGCAGCTATCCCGGTCAGGACGAGGATGTCGCTGCGGTTGGCTATGCCACGCACATCATCGCGCGCTGCGATCTCGACGAGGACGTCGTCTACAACCTCGTCGAAGGCATGCTCGAGAACATGGAGGATCTCACCTCCATCGTACGCGTGATGGCCGATACCACCCTTGAAGTGATGGCGACCGATACCGGTGTGCCGATGCATGAAGGCGCGGTCCGCTTCTACGAAGAACACGGCGCAATGTGATCACGCGCTTCGCGTGAAGACGAGCCGCCGCCCGCGATCCGTCGAGGGCGGCGGTTTGCGTCCCGGTCTCCTCACGAGGTGACCGCGACGCCCTGCATTCGGGATTTTCGAGGGGTCGGCATCCGCGAGGTGGCATGGCGCCGGGCACAAGTACCGGCAGCGCCCCCGCGATGGAGGAGGTGCCATGTATTATCTGCCGCAGAGTCTCACCAGATGGATGGTCACCATCGTCGCGGTGTCGATGTCGACCTTCCACCTCTATATCGCTTTCTTCGGCGCGCCCGATGCCTATGTCATGCGCGGGCTGCACCTGGCCTTCGCCATGGCCCTGACCTTCCTGATCCTGCCCGGGCGGGACGGAAAGGCAGAGCGGGTCAGCCTGTTTGACCTCACGCTGCTGCTCGCCGCCGGTGCGGCATCCCTCTATCCCATGTTCAACCTCGATTACATCCGCATGCGGATGTATTACGTCGATGATCCGACGATGTGGGATTACGTCTTCGGGATCACCCTGATCGTTCTGGTGATGGAGGCGACGCGGCGCGCCACCGGCTGGGCGCTGACGATCACGGCGGCCTTGTTCCTGCTCTACGGCCTGACCTGGGGCAACCAGAGCGTCGGCATCATGCTCGATCAGCTCTACCTGACCACCGAGGGCATCTTCGGTATCCCGCTCTACGTATCCGCCACCTACGTGATGCTGTTCATCCTGTTCGGCGCCTTCGTCGAACGCTCCGGGGCCGGCCAGCTCTTCATGGATTTCGCCCTCGCTCTGGCAGGGCACACTTCGGGTGGTCCCGCCAAGGTGGCGATCATCACCTCGTCCCTGTTCGGCACGGTCTCGGGCAGTGCCGTGGCCAACGTCATGACGACGGGGACGTTCACCATTCCCCTGATGCGCCGAACCGGCTACCGACCGGCCTTTGCCGGTGCGGTCGAGGCCGTGGCCTCGACAGGTGGACAGCTGATGCCACCGATCATGGGTGCCGCGGCCTTCGTCATGGCCGAGTTCTTGGGCACGAGCTATCTCGCGGTCGCCGCCTTCGCGATCCTGCCGGCCATTCTCTACTACGTCGCCGTGTTCATGGCGGTCCATTTCGAAGCCAAGCGCATCGGCCTCAAAGGCATCCCCAAGCCGGACCTGCCGCGTCTTGGCAAGGTGCTGCGGGAGCGCGGGCACCTGTTCCTGCCGCTGTTCATCATCATCGGCGTGCTGCTCTCGGGCTATTCCGCCGCCTATGCGGCCCTGTGCGGCATCGGCTCGGTGATCCCCACCACATGGCTGCGCAGCTCGACCCGCTATACGTTCACGCCCATGGCCATCATCGACGCCCTCGAGGCCGGCGCACGCAACACGCTCGTCGTGGCGCTCGCCTGTGCCTGTGCGGGTATCGTCATCGGCACCATCACCCTTACCGGTCTCGGCCTCGCCTTCACCAATGTCGTGATGACCGCCTCGCAGAACATGCTGCTGCCGGCGCTGATCCTGACCATGATCGCCGGGATCATCCTGGGTATGGGCCTGCCGACGACGCCGGCCTATATCGTCCAGGTCGCCCTGCTCGTCCCCGCACTGGTGCGGCTGGGCGTGCAGGTCGAGGCGGCGCATCTCTTCGTGCTCTACTTCGCCGTGCTCTCGGCGATCACGCCTCCCGTCGCCATGGCGGTCTATGCTGCCAACGGCATCTCGCGGGCGGGGCTGATGGAGAGCTCCTGGGCGGCAGTGAAGCTCGGGCTGACGGGCTATATCATCCCGTTCATGTTCGTCTTCGGCCCGTCGCTGCTGATGATGGGGCCCTGGTACACCATCCTCGGAACGGTGATCACTGCCACGATCGGCGTGACCTGCCTCGCGGCGGCGCTGCACAACTACTTCTTCTTCGGCCACACCCATATCTGGGAGCGCCTGTTCCTGTTCGGCGCGGCCTTCGTGCTGATCAATCCGGGACTCTATACGGATATTGCCGGCGCCACGCTGCTCGGCCTGACGATTGCGAGCCAGCTCATGCTGGCACGCCCCAATCGCGGGGAGAATACCATCCCACTGGTCGATGCACCGGAGACGAAACCCGTCTCGGGCGAGAAACAGCCCGGGGAGTGATCCCCGGGCCCCTCATCGATGTGCGCATGCGGCACGCGACCCTGTCGCCCGGCTCAAGGCAAAGTGATTTCCATAGCCGGGCGCGTTGCGCTTATGTAGCGGCATGATCACCGCAAACGCCCGCCTTCATGCCATGTCGCGTTGTCTCCGTCTGATGCCGAGCCTGCTTTGTGCGGCAGTGCTCATGAGCCTCTCCGTCACGCTGGCTCCGGGCGCCGCTGCGAGCGAGGCGCAGGCGCCGCGTGCGGTGATCGAGCTGTTCACCAGCCAGGGCTGCTCGGCCTGCCCGCCTGCGGATGCCAAGGTCGTCGCCATGGCCCGTGACCCGGATATCATCGCACTCACCCTGCATGTGGATTATTGGGACTATCTCGGCTGGGAGGACACGCTCGCCCATGCCGCATTTTCCGAGCGCCAGCGCGATTATGCCGAACTTCGCGGGGACCGGGGCGTGTTCACGCCACAAATGGTCGTCAACGGCCTCTATGCCTGCATCGGCTCGGATCAGCGTGCCCTCGACGCGTCCCTCGCCAGCGCCACGCGCCAGGCGCAGCGGCTGCCCGTGCCGGTGCGGATCGAACGACAGGGAAACGATCTGACGATCGCCTTGCTGGCTGATCATCCTGACGGCGCGGAGATCTGGCTGCTCGCGGTCGAGCCGGACGTCACGGTCGCCATCGAGCGCGGGGAGAATCGCGGCCGCGAGGCCCGCTACGCCAATGTCGTGCGGGACATAACGCATATCACGGCCTGGGACGGCGCACGTACGGTGCTGCAGGCGCGATTGCCCGATGATACGGGGCGTTTCGTCATTCTGGTGCAACGGCGCGACGGGGATCGCCCCGGACGTGTGGTGGGAGCGGCGCGGGGCGACGGGATCCCGGCAGCAGGCCTCTAAACGCATCGCGCGCCGCAAAGCGCTGATTTGACGCAGCGTAATGAGCCGCCCGAGCCCTGCATCTCCGCCACGCCTGCGCCATCTGGTCATGCATGGCCGAACATGCATCCCCCCTCACCATTTTCTACGATGGCGCCTGCCCGCTCTGCGCCCGCGAAATCGCCTTCTATCGACGGCGCAAGGGTGCGGAGCGGCTGAATTGGGTCGATGTCGCGCAGATCCCGGCGGATCAGGAGGTCGCGCCCGGCCTCAGCCGGGTCGATGCCCTCGCACGCTTTCACGTCATGGAGCCGCAGGGGCGGCTCATATCCGGCGGGCGGGCCTTCGCCGAGATTCTGGCGCGTCTCGATGCTTTCCGGCCCCTCGGCCGCGTGTTGCGCCGGGAGCCGCTCGCGAGCCTGCTGGACGGCGCCTATGCGCTCTTCCTGCCGCTACGCCCGCGTCTGCAGCGGCTGTTCGGCGGCAGGGCCGGTAAGCCCGAGGAGACCGATACTGGCGCACGGATCGATGCCTGCAAGCCGGCGCCGCTGCGCAGGCGTTGAACCGGTCGCGCAACGCACGCCCCTTGCACAACGCCGTGGCGCGCCGCATCCTCACAATGTCACAGTGATGCGGCGGATACGGAGCAGGTGATGCAGGCGCAAGATGCCAAGAATGTCGGGGAAACCGGTTACCGATCGCGATACGTCACGGCTGCCGACGGGCTCGTCCTGCATCTGCGCGATTACGGGCCGATCGGTTCGCACCTGACCCCGGTCGTCTGCCTGCCCGGAATCGCCCGCACGGCCTTCGATTTCCATGATCTGGCATTGATGCTCGCCTATGGTGACGCGCCGCGCCGGGTGCTGGCGCTGGATTATCGCGGGCGTGGCCTCTCCCAATACGATCGCAACTGGCGCAATTACGACGTCACTATCGAAATGGATGATTGCCTCGCCGCGATGACGGCGATGGGCGTGGCCGAGGCGATCTTCGTGGGCACCTCGCGTGGCGGGCTCGTGACCATGGCAATCGCGGCGGCGCGCCCGACGGCGATCCGCGCGGCCGTGTTCAACGATGTCGGCCCGGTGATCGAGCCGAAAGGGCTCATCCGGATACGCGGCTATGTGGGCAAGCTGCCGCAACCCGGCGATTTCACCCAGGCCGTGGAGATCATGAAGACGATCTCCGACAAGCAGTTCCCCGGGCTCGACGATGACGGCTGGATGAAGCTCGCGCGCGGCACCTGGCGCGAGGCCGATGGCGAGGGCAAAGGCAAGGACCAGCGGAAGGAAAAGGGCAACAAACCCCGCAAGCTGCAGCCGGTCTATGATCCCGCCCTGCTCAAGGGGCTGGCCGGGCTCGATCTGGAAAAGCCGCTGCCGCCGCTCTGGACCCTCTACGCCGCCCTCTCACACGCGCCGCTACTCGTCCTGCGCGGCGAGCATTCCGACATCCTCTCGAACGAGACGCTGGCGGAAATGGCAAAACGGCACCCCGCCTGCCAGACCCACCTCGTCCCCGGCCAGGGCCACGCGCCCCTGCTCGACGGGGATGCGGCTGCGCGGATCGCGACGTTCATCGCTGATGTGGAGAGTGGCATGACTGTGTCGCTGCCGGATACGAAACCGCCCGCGACCGGCCCGGAACCGGGCCTGCCACGGGCGGATGGGTTTGTGTCACCTCCACAAAGCGAGGCGTGATCCACCTCACTCCACTTCTTACTCCGCCGCTTCGGCCACCGGCGTCTTCGGCGGGTTGCGGAAGCGCTCGAGGAGGGCGGCCTCTTCCGCCTTGGCTGCTTCGAGATGGCGCTCCTTGACATGGCCGAAGCCACGGATCTTGGCCGGGATCGAGGCGAGGCCTAGCGCGGTGATGTGGTTGTCCGGGGAGAGCTTTGCGATGACCTCCTCCAGCATGGCCTCGTAATCCGTGATCAGCTGCCGCTCCGTGCGCCGCTCCTGCGTGTAGCCGAAGATGTCGAGCTTCGTCCCGCGCAGGCCCTTGAACTTCGCCAGCAGCCCGAAAGCCTTCAGCATCCACGGCCCGAAGGTGATCTTGCGCGGCACGCCGGTATTGGGATCCTTGCGGGCCAGCAGCGGCGGGGCGAGGTGGAATTCGAAGCGCAGATTGCCGCCCTCGAAAGTCTGGTCGACCTGGCGGAGGAAGGAGCCGTCGGAATAAAGCCGCGCGACCTCGTACTCGTCCTTGTAGGCCATCAGCTTGAACAGGTTGCGCGCCACCGCTTCGGTGAGCCCCTCCTTGCCGGGAATGGCCTTGCCCTCCGCGCTGCGGACCTTCTCGACCATGGCCTTGTAGCGCTCGGCGTAGGCCGCATCCTGGTAGTCGGTGAGGAATTCGACGCGCCGGGCGATGGCATCGTCGAGGCTCTCGGAGATTTCGCGGGTCCTGGTCGGGGCCTTGAGCGAGGCGGCGACCTTGGCCAGACCCTCCGGGCTCGCCGCAGCCTTGCGGCCAAGCCGGAAGGCTTCGAGATTCATGGCCACGGCCTGGCCGTTGAGCTCGATGCCGCGCTCGATCGCATCGGCATGCAGCGGCACCGCGCCACGCTGATAGGCAAAGCCAAGCATGAACATGTTGGCCGCGATGGCATCACCCAGAAGCGCCGTGGCGATTGCCGTGGCATCGACGAAATCGACCTTTTCATCATTGGCGATGCGCTTGATCTCACGCTTGAGCCGCTCCGCCGGGAGCGAGAAATCGGCATCACGGGTAAAGTCGCCCGGATAGACCTCCGCCGTGTTGACCACGAGCGCGGTGCGCCCGGGCGAGACCGCCGCGAGCACCTTCTTTGTGCCGCTCACCACGAGATCGCAGCCGAGCACCAGATCAGCCGTGCCCGCCGCGACGCGGATCGCGTGGATCTCTTCGGGGCTCTTGGCAAGCCGGACATGGCTGTAGACCGAGCCGCCCTTCTGGGCGAGGCCGGCCATGTCGATCATGCCGCAGCCCTTGCCTTCGAGATGCGCGGCCATGCCGATAATCGCACCGATGGTGACGACGCCCGTGCCGCCCACGCCGGTGACGATGCAGTTCCAGGTCGTGTCGATCTGCGGAATTGTCGGATCGGGAATCGTCTCGGGCAACGCATCGCCGGAGCCGGAGACCTTGGCTTTCTTGGGCTTGGCGCCGTGCACCGTCACAAAGGACGGGCAGAAGCCCTTCACGCAGGAGAAATCCTTGTTGCAATTGGACTGGTCGATCTGCCGCTTGCGCCCGAACTCGGTCTCGAGCGGCTGCACCGCGACGCAGTTCGACTGGACCGAGCAATCGCCGCAGCCCTCGCAGACGAGCTCGTTGATGATCACGCGCTTGTCGGGATCGGGATACATGCCGCGCTTGCGCCGGCGGCGTTTCTCGGAGGCGCAGGTCTGGTCGTAGATCATCACCGAGACGCCGCCGATTTCGGCGAGCTCGCGCTGCACCGTCTCGATCTCGTCACGATGATGGATCGACATGCCGGAGGGGAATTCGGCGCCGGAAGCATATTTTTCCGGCTCGTCGCTGACCAGCGCGATGCGCTCGACGCCCTCGGCGCGGACCTGCCGGGCGATCATGTCGACGGTGAGCCCGCCCTCGTGCGTCTGCCCGCCGGTCATGGCGACGGCGTCGTTGAACAGGATCTTGTAGGTGATGTTGGTCTTGGTATCGACCGCCCAGCGCAGTGCCATCACGCCGGAATGGTTATAGGTGCCGTCGCCCAGATTCTGGAAGACATGGCCGCGCTTGGAGAATGGCGCTTCGCCGATCCAGTTGGCGCCCTCGCCGCCCATCTGGGTGAAGCCGGAGGTGCTGCGGTCCATCCACTGGGCCATGTAATGGCAGCCGATCCCCGCATAAGCGCGCATGCCGTCAGGCACCTTGGTCGAGGTGTTGTGCGGGCAGCCGGCGCAGAAATGCGGGGTGCGGTTGGAGACGTCGCCGGTCTTGGCGAGAATGTCCTGTGCTTCCCTCAGGCGCGCCACGCGTCCCGCGAGATCGTCGTTGTTGTGGTAGCGCAGGAGCCGTTCGCCGATGGCGATGGCGATGTCGTTGGAATCGAGGGCGCCCTTGACGGGGAAGAGCCAGCTGCCCTCCTCGTCCTTCTTGCCGATGCAGACCGGCTGGTTGGCCGTGCCGTAGAGTTCCTCGCGCAGCTGCACTTCGATCAGCGAGCGCTTCTCCTCGACCACGATGGCGAGATCGAGCCCCTCGGCGAAATCCATCAATTCGCGTCGCGACAGCGGCCAGGGGCAGGCGACCTTGTAGAGGCGCAGGCCCATATCATTGGCCTTGACCTCGTCGAGGCCGAGCTCGTCCATGGCCTGGCGCACGTCGAGATAGGATTTGCCGACCGTGATCACGCCGACCTTCGGCGTGCGCCCGCCCGTGAGGATGATGCGGTTGAGATTGTTGGCGCGGACGAAGGCGAGCATCGCGTCGCGCTTGTAGTCCTGCAGCCGCGCTTCCTGCTCGAGGATGTTGTCGCCCAGCCTGATATTGAGCCCGCCCGGCGGCATGGCGAAATCATCCGGGTATTCGATCTTCACCCGGTCGATCGACCCGTCGACCGAGGCGGTCGATTCGATATTGTCCTTGACGCATTTGAACGCGGTCCAGGTCCCGGTATAGCGGCTCATGGCGAAGCCGTAGAGGCCGTAATCGAGGATTTCCTGCACGCCGGCCGGGTTCAGGATCGGGCTCATCACGTCGACGAAGTGGAATTCGGACTGGTGCGCCACCGTGGAGGATTCGGCGATGTGATCGTCGCCCATCAGGGCGAGCACGCCGCCATTGACCGAGGTGCCGGCCATGTTGGCATGGCGGAAGACGTCGCCCGAGCGATCGACGCCGGGGCCCTTGCCGTACCAGACGCCGAAGACGCCGTCATACTTGCCTTCGCCGCGCAACTCCGCCTGCTGCGTACCCCAGATGGCGGTCGCTGCGAGCTCCTCGTTGAGGCCGGGCTGGAAGGTGATGTGGGAGGCGGCGAGATGCTTTTTCGCGCGCGCGAGATTGAGATCGAGCCCGCCCAGCGGCGAACCGCGATAACCGGAGACGAAACCAGCCGTGTTCAGCCCGGCGAGCCGGTCGCGTTCGCGCTGCATCTGCAGCAGCCGAATGATCGCCTGCGTGCCGGTAAGAAAGACGCGGTCTTTTCCCAGATCATATTTGTCGTCGAGGGAGACGTCGCGTAGCGCCGTACCCGTCGCAGCGGCGGCGTCCTTCACGGCCTTCTCGTCGATGCCAGCCTTGCTCATCCGTCGTCCTCCTCGGCCGCCTTGCGCGACCATCTTTTGTCTGCGCTCCGCCGGCTTTCCGCCGGTCTCGTCCGCGATTCCGCTTTTGCGAAGCATCGTCATGGATACCCGCAAGATATGTCAGCGATGCTGACATATCTCTCCCCCACCGTCAATCGCGCGCGCAGCCCGGTTACGTAATGGTATTATTCGAAAGTGGAATGATCCGGCGGCTGCGGCAAGGGTGCGCAAGGTTGATTGCTGCGATAAAAGTCGCTTCGCCCCGTGCGGTCATGCCGTTCTGGTGACGCGTCTCGTTGCATCACGATATCATGCTTCCGGCCTGTATCCTGGCAAGCCATCCTTTTGCCCCACTCGCGCAGCACCACTGCCGGGCGTCACGCCTTTTCGACAATGCAGGCGATCGCATTAACACTTGCTTAACCATACGGGCGCAGCTTCTAATCCGCTGGATCGTATCAACGACCAGGGACCGTTGCCGGAGCCGCCGCCGGGGATGAAACGGGTTGCCATGATCGAAAGCCTCAAGCGAAACGAGACGCGATCGCAGCGCCGGAAGCCGTCCTTCGGCATGGCTCTTCGTGTCGCCGTCGTGCTGGCGCTGTTTACCGTCGTCATCACCCTGGCGAGCAAGCCCGCACGGGCGCATCCGCATGTCTGGGTCACGGCCCATACCGAGATTCTCTACGACGATTCCGAGCGTATCGCCGGGTTGCGGCATATCTGGACCTTCGACGAGTTCTACTCCGCCTGGGCGGTGCAGGGGCTGGAGGAGGATTATGGTGAAGTCGGTCCGGAGCAGTTGCGCGAACTGGCGGAGATCAATGCCACCTCGCTGGTCGAGTTCGGCTATTTCACCGAAGCGCGCATCGATGGTGGCGATCGCGAGTTCGCGCCCCCCGTCGATTTCGACATGATCTACGAAGACGGACATCTCACGCTCACCTTCACGCTGCCGCTCAACGAGCCGGCGCGCCCGAGCACGGCTTTCGTCATGGAAATCTACGATCCGACCTTCTTCGTCTCCTTCACCATCGACAAGGGCGACGATGCGATACGGCTCGTGGGTGGCCCGCAGGGTTGTGCCAAGACCATTACCCGGCCGGCATCATCGGAGATCGAGGAGGCGGCAAGCCTGTCGGAGGCATTCTTCGCAACCTTGACGGCGGCATCCGATTTCGGCGAGCAATTCGCCAATCGCGCGCTGATCGCCTGCCCGTAAGCATAGCGGGGCGAGGGGAGGAATCTGTCGCATGACGAAACCGAGCATGCCTGCAACGCTGACGACGACCGAATCCACCCGCGCACCCGCCGCAGGCCTGCCTGCGCGGGCAGCTGCATCGGGCTGGCGCCGGGTCGGCCTGCGCCTCGGCCTCGCGCTCATCGCCGTGCTCGCCGTCGGCGGTACGCTCAACCTGATCCTCTATCTCGCCATCCCCCCGGCGCCGGAACCGGCCGGGGCGCCGTTCGGCATGACCGCGCGCGAGACCGCGCCGCGTGGCAACGCGCTGATGGATACATTGCTGGCCCTGCAGGGTCTGTTCTACCAGCGCATCCAGGCCGCCGTGCGCGCCCTGCCCGAGGGAGGCGGCGCATTCTGGACATTGATGGGAGTGGGTTTCGCCTATGGCATCTTCCACGCTGCCGGGCCGGGCCACGGCAAGGCGGTGATCTCAGCTTATCTCGTGGCGGAAGAGCGCGCTTTGCGGCGCGGAATCGGCCTGTGTTTCGCCGCCGCCTTCCTGCAGGCCGTCGTCGCGATCACCATGGTCGGCGCCGCCATCGCCGTCTTCAGCCTCACCGCGACCGGTATGGACCGGCTGACGGGGCGGGTCGAATTCGCGAGTTTCCTCGCCGTGGCCCTGCTCGGGCTCTGGCTGACCTGGCGCAAGGCCGGACGCTTCGCCGATCTGCTGCTGCACCGGCGCGGTACCCCCCTTGCGGATACCGCCGGCTGCGATCACGTCCACCTGCCACCGCCCGATGAATTCATGCGGCTCAAGCGCTGGCGTGAATATGCCGGCGTCGTTTTCGCCGCCGGCTTGCGCCCCTGTGCCGGCGCGCTCGTCCTGCTCGTCTTCGCCGCCTCGCAGAACCTGATCGGCGCCGGGATCGCCGCGACCTTCGCCATGGCCGCCGGTACCGCCATCACCACCAGCATTATCGCCCTCACCGCCGTCTTCATGAAGGATCTCGCCCTGCGTGTCGCCGGCGGCCGCAATGATCGGGGAGCGGTTTTCGGTTCGGGATTCGAACTCGCCGCCGCCGCCTTCGTCCTGGTGATCGGGGTGGCGCTCCTCGCGGGCCAGCCGGGCAGCGGCGCGCTCTAGCGCCGGATCGCCGGCATCGGGAGAGACACGGCGCCCGCCCCAGAGCGTCTGGTACAGCCTGCGCAGCTTGCGCTTGAGCACGGGATCGTTGCGGCCCTGCGCCTCGCGGCGCGCCTGGCGGATGGCGCGGGCGAGGCTCTGGCGCCACAGGGCCTGCTCGAAGGCATCGCTCTCCTCGGGTGAAGATGCAACGACATCACGCCCGACGCTGGGTGGCGGTCGGGGCGGCCTGACTCTGAATATATATTCATTAAAATGATATCGCATAAATAAATAATATCATAAAAAACTTATCTATGCATTTTTTTGTGTGATCACGGCCCTGCCGCACCGTCAACGCAGTGCTCGCGGAAATATCTTATATTTTGCAATGGGTTAAGGTCTGCGCTGCTGCGACGTCACCGATGCGGGTCAATCTTTTCGCACAAAGCTCTTCAGCGCTTCGATCTCGGGGCCTTGGGCATCGAAATCTCCGGCAAGGCGATCATAGAACCCCGCCATGCCACGATAGATGCCACTCTCGGGCCTGTCCTCACCGAGGAAATCGGCAATCTCCTCCATCTCGGCAACCCAGCGATAGGCTTTCGGGAACATGTCGGGAATGCTGCCGTCGAGCCGCCCCAGCAGCATCTTCTGGCTGCGCTCCATCTCGGTGCGCAGCGCCTCTCCCGCACCGGCGCGATCGGCGGCGAGGATCATTGCCGAGGCCAGCGCCGTCAGCCCCTTGCCGATACCGGCATAACACATCTTCAGGGTCGAAGCCGCGCCGACGGGGCCGTCGAGTACCCGGATGTCGAGGCCGGCCTGGTTGAGCGCCGGCAGGCCCGAAGCCGCCTCCCCGCTGGCATAGATCACCGGCAGCGGCCCCTCGCTGCGCGGTGGCAGGCCGATGATACCGGCATCCGCGAAAGCCGCGCCCGTGGCGGTCACCGTTGCTTCGATCTGCTTGACGGTATCGGGCGAGACGGCGTTGCAATCGACGAAGAGGGGCTTTCGCGGCGCATCGGCCAATGCGGGCGCGAGCTCCTGCGCCACCGCATGGGCGCGTCCGGGAGGCAGAACCGAGAGGATCACGGGACAATCGGCAATTTCCCGGGCACTCGCATCACGCATGCCCGCAGCCCGAGCCCGCTCCAGCGTTGCGTCGCCGCGTCCCGACAGCTGTGTCAGGACGGTGAAACCCGCAGCCGTCACGCGGGTTGCAAGACCGGCGCCCATATTGCCGGGGGCGATGATCGCGATGGTTTTCGCGCGGAGATCGAGATTGTTGTCACCCGGCATGTCCGTCCCGCCTTCATCTGCTTCGAATGCGAAAGCCTACGCCCGTCGACGCGCCAGCAACAGGGCAGGCGCGCCAACAGCCATTTGCATTGCCGGGCATCCGCGCTCAAACGGCCAGCGGCCGGGTCGCCCCCTCCAGCCAGGCGCGGGTGGCATCGTCGACTGATAGGGCAAGCTTCTCGAAGACCCTTGCATGATAGGCGTCGATCCAGGCGCGCTCGGTGCGCCCCAGCAGGGCGGGCTCGATCAGCCTGCGCTCGAACGGGGCGAGTGTCAGGGTCTCGAAGCCGAGCATTGCGCGTTCGCCGCCGGCGATCGCGCGCGGCTCGACCAGAATCAGGTTCTCGATGCGGATGCCATAGCCGCCGGCCTTGTAGTAGCCGGGCTCGTTCGAGAGGATCATCCCCGCCTCGAGCGCGACGCTGCCGGCCTTCGATATGCGCTGCGGGCCTTCATGTACCGAGAGGAAGCTGCCGACGCCGTGGCCGGTGCCGTGGTCGAAATCGAGCCCGGCCTCCCAGAGCGGCAGCCGCGCGAGGGCGTCGAGCTGCGCGCCGGTCGTGCCTTCCGGGAACACGGCCCGTGCGATCGCGATATGGCCCTTCAGAACGCGCGTGTAATGCGCGCGCATGTCCGGCGTCGGCTCACCGACGACGAGGGTGCGTGTGATGTCGGTGGTGCCGTCGCGGTATTGCGCTCCCGAATCGATCAGGAAGAGCTCCCCCGCCGCGATCTTGCGATTGCTGTCATGCGTCACGCGGTAATGCACGATCGCGCCGTTGGGGCCGCTTCCGGCGATGGTCGGAAAGGAGATATCCACGAGTGCGTTGGTCTCGCCGCGCAGCTCTTCCAGCCGCCGCACCGCATCGATCTCGGTCAGGCCGCCGCGCGGCGCGGTATCGGCAAACCAGGCGAGAAAGCGCGCGACCGCGACACCGTCGCGCAGATGCGCCTCGCGGCTCCCTGCGATCTCGACGGTGTTCTTGCGTGCCTTCATCAGGGTGATGGGATCGGCGCCGAGATCCGGATCACCCCCGGAGGCGCTTATCGTCTCACGCAGTTTCTCTGCACCCGTCGCCTCGTCGATGCGCAGGCGCGCGCCACGCTCCGCCAGCGCGGTGAGCGCACCGGAAAGCGCATCCGGCTCCGCCAGATCCGCATGCTGCGCGATGACGGCGCGCATGGAGGAATCATATTTCTCGCCGGCGAGGAACAAGGTCGGGCGCCCCTCGGCCGGGATCAGCGCATAACCGAGAACGATCGGCGTATGCTGGATATCGGCACCACGCAGATTGAAGGCCCAGCAGAGATTATGCGGGTCGCTGACGACGAGCGCGTCGAACCGCGCCTCTGTCAGGGCTCGGCGAATGCGTTCGAGCTTCGCCGGAATCTCCTCCCCGGCGAGTTCCGCAGGATGGGCCCAGAGCGGCGCGGCAGGCGGGGGCGGACGATCGTCCCACAAACTGTCAAGGGGGTTGTCGTCGAGCGCCTGGAGCCGCGCGCCGGCGGCCTCGATCTGCTTGCGCAGGCGCGCGATGTCGCGCGCCGTCATCAGCCACGGGTCGAAGCCGACCACGTCTCCTTCGGTGACGCGCTCCGCCAGCCAGGCGAAGGGCCGGGTTCGGGTCGAATCGATCACGCTCCACTGCGTCGTATCGATCTGCTGCGGCGCCTGCAGGGTGTAGCGGCCATCGGTGAACAGGGCGGCTTCGTCGGCCATCACGACGGCGAGCCCGGCCGAGCCGGTAAATCCCGTCAGCCAGGCCAGGCGCTCGGCATGCGGGGGGGTGTATTCCGACTGGTGCTCGTCTGCACGCGGGACGAGGAAGGCGGCGACGCCACGCGTCGCGAGCGCCGTGCGCAATCGCTTGAGGCGCGCCGGATCGCGGCCTGCCGCAACGGGATCGTCGAATGTCTGGAACGGAGCGCTCACGGATGACCTCGCCTGCTGTGCCGATTTGCACTTTTCTGTGTCGGTTGAGGGGCAGATGCAAGGTCCGGGCGATACATCCGTCGGGAATTTTCGGTGTGATCAGGGCGTGAAGACGGACATGCGCGGCTCTCCTGCGCGGGGATCTGCCTGCAGGCGCCCCCAATGCTGCACCGCAAAACGGCACAACCCACCGAGGGCTGCCGAATTCGTCGGCAACGTGCTGCGTCATGCGTCAAATGGGGGCGCCTGAAGCATTAACGAGTGTGACATGCGTCATGTGCATGGCAAGCATGCCTCTACGGCCATAGCTGGGGCAGAATCACTGACCTATATTGCAATGCAACGACAACGGAAACGCTCGGGAACGATCAGAGCGTAACCTGCTCAGGAGAAGTCCCCATGGCCTATGCCCTCAATTACCCGAATGCCCCCACCGCCGATGCCGCTGCAGATGCAACCAATGTCGCCGTGCCTGCGCGCAAGACCTTCTTCCAGCGTCTTCTCGCCAGCCTCGAACGCGCCCAGATGCGCCGCTTCGAGCGGGAGCTGATGCTCTATGCCCCGCATCTGTACGATTCTATCACCAGCACGGAAGAGTATCGCAAGATGCGCGAACAGGATGCATCGCGCTAAAAAGGCAAGTCGTTTTCGGCGTTGAACGTGCCTTATCGGGTTGATCCCGGGCGACACGAACGGCGCCTTGCCTGTCACGGCAGCCGCTGCGGCGGCGCTATGAAAGCCTCGCCGATCCTCCACGGCGGGGCTTTCTCGCGTTTGCGGCCGTGAGGCGCGCGGCGAAAAGGTCCTTGTCCGTCCGCCCCGCCTTTGCGACAAGATACCCGGAGCGGCTTCCCCGCCCGGTGCCGACGGATCCGGGTCGGTGTGGCGGCATGCGGGAGGGGCAGTAACCGTGTCGGTGCAGCGTGATTATCCCAGAAACCCGCTTCTCGCGGCAAGTATCTGCGTGCTGCGCGAAGGACGGGTGCTTCTCGCCACGCGCACCCGCCCGCCGATGGATCAGCTCTATACCTTGCCCGGCGGCCTCGTCGAGCCGGGGGAGACCCTCGCCGAGGCGGCCTTGCGCGAATTGCAGGAGGAGGTCGGGGTCACCGCGCGCATCCTCGGCCTGATCCGACCGATCGAGGTGATCGAGCGCGATCCGGACGGGGCGGTGCGGGTGCATTACGTGATCTGCGCGCATGCGGCACAATGGGTGTCCGGCGAGCCGCAGACCGGGCCCGAGGCCGGCGCGGTGATCTGGGCCGACCCGCAGGCCCTCGCCAGCCTGCCCACCACCCCGCATCTGCCGGAGATCATCGCCGGCGCCCTCACCATCGCGGCGCGCGTGCCATGATTGCGCGTGCCGTCCGTTTTCACCTGCGAAACCTGACACGCCTCGTCCTGGCGGCATGCGTGCTGATGGCCACGCCGATCGGCACAGCCGCGCAGAACGAGGAGGCGCCGCGCGCCCCGCCCGCCTATGAGGCGGATCTCCTGCGTCTGGCGGAGGTCATGGGTTCGCTCGCATTCCTGCGCGACCTGTGCGAGGCGCAGGATGCCGCGCAATGGCCGGAGCGCATGCAGGATCTGCTGGAAGCCGAGGGGCCCGACAGGGCGGAGCGTCTCGCCGGCGCCTATAATCGCGGTTATTCCGCTTTCGCCCTGACCTATCGCCGCTGCACCCCCGCGGCCGAGATCGCCATCGCGCGCTTTCTCGAGGAAGGTGATGCCCTTGCCCGGATGATTGCGACACGTTACGGCAATTGACGAAAGTACCGGGGAAACGTTTGCTTCTGCCGCAACGTCAGGGCTTTTCCACAAAACAAACCGATCGCATTAACCTTTTCGTAAGGTCACACTGGAAGCCGCCCGGCCCCGGCTCTAAGGTCGCAACTGACGGACGGGTGGGAGTGAATCCGGTTCATGCTTGAAGATTACGATTATCGCGAGGCGCCGTTCGAGGACGTGGCCGAGGAAAAACGCATGGCGCTCGGCTATGTCGTGGAGGCCTTCGCCGAGGCCCAGCTCGACGGGCTCGATGCCGATTGCATGGCACAGGCCGCGATCTTCGCCGCCTTCCAGGAACTCGTCGCCACTTATGGCGAGGAGGCGGCGGCAGAATTTGCGCAAACGCTCCCGGAGCGTATCCGCACCGGAGGTTTCTCGGTCGCGCCGCGCCACTGATCGCCCCGGGCGTCAGGCAGGCGTGATTGTGGCTTGCGTGATCGCGCCATGATCAGACCTGATCGGCTTGCCTGCGCCCTCTCGCCGGTGCAAAAGCGCAAGAGCCCTGGTCAAGAACGATGATCAAGAGCGATGATGAAGACGCATCGTGACGGTGCGTATCGGGCCCGACAGGCTTTTCATGCGGGCCGCCAACGTCCGGAGACGGTACGATGACCATTGCGAGCATGACCGGCTTCGCCCGGGTGACGGGCACGAGCGGCCCCTACAGCTTCGCCTGGGAAGCGAAATCCGTGAACGGACGCGGCCTCGATATCCGGCTGCGCACGCCAGCTGGATGGGATGCGCTGGGTGAAGAGGCCCGCAAGCGACTCGGCAAGGTGCTCACGCGCGGCCAGTGCCAGGTCGGCCTCTCACTGACGCGCGCAGCCGGGGAGCCGCGCATCCGCGTCAATCATGCCGCACTTGCATCGCTGATCGCGGCCATCGAGAGCGCGCCGCGCTCGGCAGCCCTCGCGCCGCCCAGCCTCGACGGCCTGCTCGCTATTCGCGGCGTCATCGAGATCGAAGAGGATGACGACGCACAGGTCACGCAGGAATTGCAGGCCGCATTGATTGCGGCCCTGGAGACGCTCGCCGATGATCTCGCAGGTGCCCGTCAGGCCGAGGGGCAGGCGCTCGCCCAGGTGATCGAGGGTCAGCTCGATACCATGACGCGCCTTGTCGCAGCTGCGCGCGACAATCCTGCCCGCACGCCGGAGGCGGTCCGCGCCCGCATCGGCGAGCAGATCACCCGTATCCTCGACGCCTCGGGCAGCTTCGACAGCGATCGCCTGCATCAGGAAGCGGTGCTGATCGCCACCCGCGCCGACATCCAGGAAGAGATCGACCGGCTCGAGGCGCATATTGCCGCCGCGCGGGAGCTGCTCGCACAGGGCGGCGCCATCGGCCGGCGCTTCGATTTTCTCGCGCAGGAGTTCGGGCGCGAGGCCAATACCCTGTGCTCCAAGGCCTCCGATATCACGTTGTCGCGGATCGGGCTGGATCTCAAGAGCGTGGTCGATCAGTTTCGCGAGCAGGTTCAGAACGTGGAGTAACGCCCGATGCCCGATACCGCCCTCATGCCCCGACGCGGCGTGCTCCTGATCCTCTCCTCGCCCTCGGGCGCCGGCAAGAGCACGCTGACGCGCAATCTGATCGAGCAGGATCACGGCATCAGGCTGTCCGTATCGGTGACGACACGCGCCCGGCGCGGCTCCGAGATCGAGGGCGTGCATTACCGCTTCATCGCGCGCGATGATTTCCTCGAAATGCGCGAGCGTGGCGATCTGCTCGAATGGGCCGAGGTGCACGGCAATTTCTACGGCACACCGCGCAAACCGGTCGAGCAGGCGCTCACGGCAGGCGAGGACATGATGTTCGATATCGACTGGCAGGGCACCAAGCAGATCGTCGAGAAGATGCCCGACGACGTCGCCAGCGTCTTCATCCTGCCGCCCTCCATGGCCGAGCTGCGCAACCGGCTCGAGCGCCGCGCCGAGGATTCGCCGGAAGTGATCGCCCGGCGTCTGGCCAATGCCCGCGAGGAAATCGCGCAATGGCAGACTTATGACTATGTGCTGGTCAATGACGACCTCCAGCGCACTTTCGGCGAGTTGCGCGCGATCCTCGATTCCGAGCGCCTGCGCCGCGAACGCCATCCGGCCCTTGCCGGTTTCGTCGAAAACCTGCTGTCGGAAGATATCTGAGATCAGCCTTTTCCGGCGAGGGCATTGGCGATTGCGAGAAATTCCGCCACGCCGAGCTCCTCGGCGCGCGCCGTCGGGGCAATGTCGAGCGGGGTCAGCAGCGCGACGGGATCGGGATGCAGCCCTTTGAGGCTCTGGCGCAGCATCTTGCGGCGCTGACCGAAAGCCGCCTGAGTCACTTTTTCCAGCATGGCCAGATCGCAGGGCGCCGGCGCTTCGCGCGGTGTCAGATGCACGACGCTCGAGGTGACTTTCGGTGGCGGCACGAAGGCTGACGGCGCCACGTCGAACAGGATCGTCGCATGGGTGCGCCAGCCGCACAGCACGCCGAGGCGCCCGTAATCGGCACGATCATCCTCGTCGGCGACGATGCGTTTGGCCACCTCGCGCTGAAACATGAGCGTGGCCGATTCCCAGTAGGGCGGCCAGTCGGGGCTCGTGACCCAATCAAGCAGAAGCTGGGTGCCGACATTATAGGGCAGGTTGGCCACGATCTTCGCCCGCCCGCCCGCGAGAAGCGGGCGCGGATCGAAGCGCATGGCATCGGCCTCGATGATCTCCAGCCGTCCCGGATAATGTGCGGCGATCTCCTGCAAAGCGGCGATACAGCGGGAATCACGCTCGATGGCGATGACGCGTTGCGCGCCGGCCGCCAGCAGCGCCCGCGTCAGCCCGCCCGGCCCGGGGCCGACCTCGATCACCGTGTCGAGTGTCCCCGCAGAGCGGGCGATGCGGCTGGTGAGATTGAGATCGAAGAGGAAATTCTGCCCCAGCGCCTTTTTCGGCGCGAGATCGAAGCGCTGGACCACATCGCGCAGGGGCGGCAGATCGTCGATCGCAGCCATGGCCGGATCAGGCCTTGCCGGCAGCAAGCCGGGCGCCGAGACGCAGGGCCGCGATCAGGCTGTCGGGCCGCGCCACGCCCTTGCCGGCAATATCGAAGGCAGTACCGTGATCGGGGGAGACGCGCAGGAAGGGCAGGCCGAGCGTGACATTCACGGCATCGTCGAAGGCGATGGTCTTGATCGGAATCAGTGCCTGGTCGTGATACATGCACAAGGCCGCGTCGAAGCCGGCGCGGGCGCGCGCATGAAACATCGTATCCCCGGGATATGGCCCGCGCGCATCGATCCCCTCGCCCTGCAATTGGGCGATGGCTGGCGCAATGACGTCGATCTCCTCGCGGCCCATCGTACCGTTTTCGCCGGCATGGGGGTTGAGCCCGGCAAAGGCGAGGCGGGGTGCGTCGATGCGAAACCGCGTGCGCAGGTCATGCGCCACGATCCGCCCGGTCGCAACGATCTGTTCGCGGGTGAGTTGCGCCGGCACGGCGGCAAGCGGGACATGCACCGTGACCGGGACGACCGCGAGCCCCTCGCTCCACAGCATCATCACCGAAAGCGGGGGATTCGCGCCGTCCTCCGCGCATAAGGCCGCCAGAAACTCGGTATGGCCGGGATGGCGGAAACCCGCCTCGTAGAGCACGTGTTTGGCGATCGGGTTGGTCGCGACACAGGAGGCCTCGCCCGAACGTGCGAAGGCGACGGCCCGCTCGATCGACTCGATCACGGCGGGCGCATCTGCAGGGTCGGGCGAGCCGGGCTCCGCGCGAACCGCGTTTTCGAGTGCCATGACGGGAAGCGCGTCGGCAAATCCGGGCAGGGCTTCGTGCGGGTGCGTGATCTGCCTGATCGGGACATCCTGGCCGAGCGCCCGCATGCGACGCGTCAGATGCTCCGGATCACCGAGCAGAAAGAAGCAGGATGCCGGATCGTGGCGCAGCGCCTGCCAGGCGCCCAGCGTTATCTCGGGGCCGATACCTGCAGGATCGCCCAGCGTAATGGCGATCGGCGCGGCAGCATTCACTGCGCGACGCTTTCTTGTGTCCGCCCCTCGATGCTCTGCTTCACACCGACGCCGCCGAGCGAGCGCAGCTCAAGCTGCAGCATGACGGTTCGGTTCTGATCGCGCGAGCCGAGGGAGCCGTCCTTGGGGCGGGAGCTGTAGGTCACCGTGAAATAGGTACATTCATCCGCATAGCCCAATCCGACGGACATTGACGCCACGGAAAAACGGTCTGATTCGTTGACCCCGCGTCGACGGTCCTCGAGATGGCGCGAGAGGTCGAACATCACGGAACCGCTGGCAAACCAGTGGGGGGACAGTTCGACCCGTCCCGAGAGTTGCAGCCCTTCGCGGCGATCGGGATAACCGAGTTCCGGTTGGGGGGCGAAGCGGGCATAGCTGACGGAGCCCTCGATCCGGTCGAAGGTCAAGCTTGCGCCGGCTTCCAGCCGCTTCATATCGAAGGTGCTACGGTCGAAACGGCCACGGGCATTGACCGAGAAGATCTCGTTGGGGCTCAGGCTGACGCGACCCACGTAATCGGAAAACCGCGATTCGAGACCCGAATCGCGACCGGTATTGACGAGATCGCCGGGCCGGAAGGAGTTGCGACCGGCCAGTTGCACCGATTGCCCGAACTTTGCTTCAGCCCTGAATCCATCGTGGCCCGTCAGACCGTAGCGAAGGGCATAGGAGCCGCGAACACCGCCCTCGACCCGGTCGTAGCCGGAGAAGCGATCCCAGCTGAACAAGTTGCTGTCGTCGAAGACGAGGCTCTGCGCATCCTCGTTGGGAAGGCGCCCGATGCGTGTTTCGTTGGGGCGCGCGACAATCTGCGCGATCGGCTCCAGCGACTGGACGCCGAAATTGCCGGCCCGGGCAATCATCGGCATCCGGTATTCGAGGCCCGCGCCCGGCATCATTCGCCCATGGAAGCGATCGCTCGAACCCATCAGATTCGCGGTCTCGGCGTTCTGGAAGCCGCCGGTTCGTGGCGATGACCAGATACCGTCCGCGCGCAGATAGGCGAACGGGGTCCAGCTCTGGCCGAGCCCGTCGATGATCTGTCGGCGCCAGGAGACCTGCGATGTCAGGCGGCTGTAGGAGCCCGCGACTCCCGGCAGCAGGCACTGGTCGCGGTTGAAGGCATCAGGCGCACAGGTATCATAGATGCCGCCGAAGACGCCACGTGCATCCGGATCGAGCGGGTCGGCTGCGCGGAACTGGGACGTTTCGCGCGACAGGCTGACGAAGTTCACGTCGAGGGCAAACTCGCCACCGATCGAAGGCG
>JAFIEI010000083.1 GCA_020832565.1 Salinarimonas sp.
CTCGTCAGGCTCATAACCTGAAGGTCGTAGGTTCAAATCCTACCCCCGCAACCACTTTGACCGAACGCCGTTCCTCGGCACGCAATGCCGCGCCTCTCCGGGCGGCTTTTTTGTTGCCCGTAGGGGATGGCGCGGCGTCGAGCGCAACCTCGACCATCTGGGCGATCTCGCCAATCAGTTCGATCTCGTAGCCCTGTGAGCTCCTATCCTCGATCGGATGCAGTACCACCGCCTCGATCAGCGATCGAGCGAGCGTCAGCGCCTCAGTGCGCGTACTCTCGTCCTTGAGAGCCAGTTCGAGTGCGGCAACCTTCTCGCGATAGAGTTTTGCGAGGTTGGGGTGCAATCGTACCGGCGTCGGTGCGGGCATGGCCAGCGCTCGCTCGGCTTCCTTGCGCTCGGCTTCCAGCGCTTCGAGCTTTGCAGCAAGGCTTGGCGCGCGCATGCCCTCGGCAATGGCGGAGACCAGCCCCTCGATCTGACGCGAAACCACCTCATATCGCCGTTGTGCAGAAAGTCGCTGCGAATCCTGATCGGCCCGCGCCTTGTTCAATTCCTCATGAAAGGCGCTGACGAATTCCTCGACCAGCTCGGGCGCCATCAGGTGATGCTTCAGCGCGTCGATGACGAGATGCTCGAGCGCCCCGCGCCGCACCGAGACGCGATTGTTGCATGTGCCGTTCCGGTGCGCCTTCGCGCAGCGCAGATAGTCGCGCCCGATCGCCTGCAGCGAGCCACCGCAGACGCCGCATCGGGTGAGCCCGGTGAGAAGATGCATAGGGCGCCGTTTCTCCCAGAAGCGGGTGGAGCGGATGGCTTCTGAACGTGGCGACGCAGCAATATCGCCCAGGCGCGTCGCAACCCGCTGCCAGAGTTCCTCATCGACAATGCGCAGCTCGGGCACGTCCTCGGCAATCCAGGCGCTGGCGGGGTTGGGACGTGCCAGCCGTTTGCCGGTTGTGGGATCCTTGATGAAGCGCTGTCGGTTCCAGACGAGCTTGCCGGCATAGAGTGCGTTGCGCAGGATGCCCGTGCCACGACCGGCATGGCCGCGGATCGTCGTATCGCCCCAGGCACGCCCTCCGGGCCCGGGTATCTTCTCGCCGTTGAGACGCCGCGCGATCACGTTCGGCGACGCGCCGGCGGCGAACTCGTGAAAGATGCGACGCACGACGACTGCTTCGTCCTCGTCGATCTCGCGGCCGCCCCGCACGATCTCGCCATTGCCGTCGATCTCCCGGCGCACGCGGTAGCCATACGAAATGCCGCCGGCAGAGCGGCCCTGCGCCACACGCCCGCGAAGACCGCGATGCGTCTTGGCCGCGAGGTCCTTGAGGAACAGCGCATTCATCGTGCCCTTGAGGCCGACATGCAATTCGCTGATTTCGCCTTCCGCCAGCGTTACCATGCGCACGCCGCAGAAGTGCATCTGCTTGAAGAAGGCCGCCACGTGCTCTTGATCGCGGCTGACCCTGTCGAGCGCTTCCGCGACGACTACGTCCAGCTTTCCGGCGCGCGCATCGCTCAGAATTTGCTGGTAGCCAGGCCTCAGGTGGCTCGCTCCGGACATCGCGCGGTCGGAATAGGTACCTGAAAGCGCCCAGCCCTCACGCACAATCAACTCACGGCAGATCTCAATCTGGTCCTCTATCGAGGCTTCCCGCTGGTGGTCGCTCGAATAGCGGGCATAAATCGCGGCGCGGAGCATCATCGAGTTCCTTGGCTGCGGACGAGGCTTCAGCGTAGCATCGTTGAAGCTGCTTGCAATGCCATGGTGCCGGCGTCACGTGCGACGCCGATGCCGCGAGGTGGCCGTCCGAGACGAAAGAGCGAACTGGTGACTGCTATAATCGGAGTGCTCAGCGTCATCATCGTCATCGTGATGGTCGTCATGATTTCATGATGACTGACGAGAATCTTGCGAAAGAGTACCGATCAAGGGATCACTGATCTGCCCCTGATCCCTTTGCGAACAAAGTTTTCAGATCATAACCTCCAGGGCGATCGGCGCCGCCCCCCTACGACGATCCCCTCGCTGCCTTGAGCGTTCAGCGTTTGGATGGTGTCGATGATGTTTCCTGTCGGAGCACACCTTCATGCAGCGCTATCTGTGCTCGCGAACGTGTCTGCAATCTGTGCAAGATTGGCCAAAAGCGCCTTCGACTTGATATTGGCGGCGGCCGCTACCAGCCGCTGGATTCCGGCATCAGCCAGAACATCGACCCGGCCCGTTTCACGTGGCTCGACATCATCGTCGAAATTGAAAAAGAACTCGATTGGTTGGTCAGTGGCGAGCGCAACCTGATAGAGCCGCCCAGCGCCAATGCGATCGGTTCCGTTCTCGTATTTCTGAACCTGCTGGTATGTGACCCCGGCAACTTCGCCCAGCTTCTGCTGGCTCAGCCGTGCCATTTTTCGGGCGAGGCGAACACGCTGACCGACGAAACGGTCAATGTCGGTGGGAGCACGAGTAGTCATCAAGATTGATCCTCTTCAGCTTCCCTAACGTTATAGCTGCAAAATAGATGATAAACAATTCATGATTTCTCCTTGCGATCTCATCTATATCGAGCCTTTTCCAACATGTCGGTTCTGTGTTAATTCGTCGCTGTGAAACGGCGTCCAGACCGCATCCCACGCGCGCTCAGAATAATCCATGCGAATGCCAGCTTTCATTTGGGCCACCCTGCGGAGAAACGGGTCCGCGGATTTTCGCTTGCCGTAATGATTATCGGCGCGACCGGGTCCACCGCCTTGAATGCACTACCTCCTTCGACTCGGCTTGAGCGCCCATCTCGAAAATTGTTTCACGGGATGTGGATCAGCGTAGGAGGCCTACGCCGGTTGGTATTGGGCCCCGAAGCTGGAAGCTTTGTTCTCAATGGGATTGGCCAGAGGGATGGTTTCCGTTTCCGAGGCTCTTCACATCTCGATGTTTCAATCAAGAAATTGTGTAACGTAGATTTTTTTGCATCATGCTTTACATATTTAGAATGATACTGCGTCAGATGAAAATCATTCTAGTTTGATCTTGTACAAGAGCATTGCACGTGCCAATTGAAGGGCATCATTGTCTATCAGAGTAGAGGTATTTGAAATGGAAGAAAATCTGCGTGACAACGCCCAGATCCAGCTCGCCGCTGAAATTGTCGCGGCTTATGTAACCAACAATCCGGTCCCCCCGGCGGACCTGCCTGGTTTGATCGAATCTGTGTATTCAAAACTGGAATCGATCGTTTTGGGCGCACAGGAAGTGGTCGTCGAGGCCCCTACACCAGCCGTATCGATCAAGAAGTCCATCACACCCGATTTCATCATCTGCCTGGAGGACGGCAAAAAGTTCAAGTCGCTGAAGCGTCACCTGCGAACGAAGTATGATCTGTCGCCAGAAGAATATCGGGCCAAGTGGGGGCTCCCTGCCGATTATCCGATGGTTGCGCCGAATTATGCCGCCGCCCGCTCCGAGCTCGCCAAGGCAATGGCGCCTCGGTGCGCAACGCAGCAAAGCGAACAGCGGTGCCGAGGCAGCACGCAGAGGCCGTCCCCGCAAGAGTGCTTGATGGGCTGCAATGCCAGCGTCAACCGTGGGCGTCACGGGCCTTCCAACGTGGCGCTGACGCTGACCTCGGGACAGACACTTTTCGAGCACAGAAAGCGGCTCCACGGGTATCACGCGGAGCCGCCATTGGTTTCAGATCTCGGTGCCCTCTGCCAGGGCGAGGGCATCCTCGATATCGACGCCGAGATAACGAACTGTGTTCTCGATCTTGGTATGTCCGAGCAGGATCTGCACTGCTCGCAGGTTGCCTGTCGTCTTGTAGATTATCGACGCCTTGGTTCGCCGCAGTGAATGCGTACCGTACTCCTCACGGCGAAGCCCGATCGCCGATACCCATTCATCGACCAGGCGCGCATACTGTCGTGTGCTCATGTGTGAAGAATGGTCGATCCGGCTGGGAAGCGCATAATCTTCTATCGTTCCACCACGCCGCTCCAGCCAGGCGAGAAGGCTCGCTCGTGCGTCAGCCATCAGCTCGAACTGAACGGGGCGTCCGGTCTTCTGCTGGATCACGAGCGCGCGCTTCCGGATCTCCGGTCCACTGACCAAGGTGCCGATCTTGATCTTTACGAGATCGCAACCCCGCAATTTGCTATCGATGGCGAGATCGAACAGCGCACGATCTCGCAACCGGCGTTCGCGATCGAGGAAGAAGCGGATCGCCCATACCTGCCGAGGCTTCAGCGCTCGTTTCGCACCAACCTTCTTTCCTGCGTTCCAGGCTCGCCGCCCCTGAGAAGCAGGATCAAATCGTGAATGTCCCATGACACGTCTCCTTCGGCTATCATTGGCCAGGAGAACAACGCAGTTCGGTAAAGGGAGGTAGGGGCCGGAACCCGGCACCGGCCGCTTCCTCGCCCGCAAGGCCGGCCCCGCAGCGGCCCCGACGGGGAACCTGCCGATGGAGCTCGACCCGGCCCGGAACTTCGGTGCGAAACTGTTGTGAGGGGTTGATCGGCGTCGTGTGCTCGCCATCTCTGGAACGGCGTAGGAATCGGCGCCGATAAGCTTTGTTTTTCAATAATGTAAGCGTTGCTCTAATCGGCATCGGGGTATGGATCGGGGCTACATTGACGCTTTTTCGCACAAACGTCATGTCCGCTCACGAGCGCCTACTCTAGGTGTTTGATCCGACGGTTCGATGGTGTGATTCTTTCGCGGGAACAGAAGGAGCCGGAACTACCGCTTCCAGGGCGTACAACCGGGACGATGTACGACCGGGGTGGGGCGCATTGCGATCCGTCAGAATGGGGCCGGTGAACGAACCCGCTTCGCGGGAAGGTCGCTTGCGGCACGGTAGAATGCTCGGAGGAATCGTTGCACCTGCATTGAACGGCGGTCGGCCCGATTGGAACATGATGGGTTTCTCTAACAAGGAGCCCGACCATGCCCAATCCTGTTCCAGATACGCCAGTCAGCCCGTTGCGGCAGCGTCTGATCGATGACATGAACATGCGGCGTTTCTCGCGGGAAACGCGGCGCAACTATCTCCGCGACATTGGACGCCTGGCGACATTCCTCGGGCGTTCGCCAGACACGGCGACCGCCGACGACCTGCGCCGGTTCCAGATCGAGCAGCAGGAGGGCGGCGTGCCCGTCCCGACCATGAACAGCATCGTGTCGGCGCTGCGTTTCTTCTTCACCCACACACTCGATCGCCCTGACCTCGCGCGAAAGCTCGTCCGGCTGTCGCATCCGCGCAAGCTTCCTGTGGTCCTCAGTAGCGACGAGGTCGCCCGACTGCTTAACGCCACCACCTGCATCAAGCACCAAGCCGCCTTGTCGGTGGCCTATGGAGCCGGCCTGCGCGTTGCCGAGGTGTCCATGCTGAAGGTTGCCGACATCGACAGCGAGCGCATGCTGCTGCGCATTGAGCACGGCAAGGGCGGGCGATGCCGCAACGCCATTCTCTCGGAGGATATGCTTATCCTCCTGCGACAGTGGTGGAAGATCGGGCGGCAGCAAGGGGTGATGCACCGCGATGGTTGGCTGTTCCCCGGGCAACACGCAATGAAGCCGATCAGCACCCGACAGCTCCATCGCATTGTGGTCGAGGCGGCGAGAGCCGCCGACATCGCCAAGCGGGTCGGGCCGCATACGCTGCGTCACAGCTTCGCCACCCATCTGTTCGAGGACGGCACCGATATCCGGATCATCCAGGTTCTGCTCGGGCACGCCAAGCTGAACAACACGGCTCTCTATGCCAAGGTCGCGACCCGGACGGTGCGCACGGTAACGAGCCCGCTCGACAAACTCGGGCTGTTCAAGCCCGTAGAGACCTCGCCCGACGGATGATCCCGTGCGTGCCTCGATCGAGGTTGCCGACATCTTCGGCGCTGCCGGCCCCACATATCGAGCCGACCATGCCGGCCATCTGAGCCTTCAGCAGCTCAAGGTCATGTCGGCAATCGAGCACTGCCGCACCGCTGCCCTCGGTGGTCACGTCGAGGCTTGCGAAGACTGCGGTCATCGGCGTGTCGCCTATAACTCCTGCCGTAACCGGCATTGTCCGAAGTGTCAGGGCGCGGCTGCACGGACGTGGCTTGCCGAGCGCGAGGCCGATCTGCTGCCGGTCGGATACTTCCACGTCGTGTTCACGCTGCCGGCTGAGGTTGCCGCCATCGCATTCCACAACAAGGCGCTGATCTACGACCTGCTGTTCAAGGTGGCGTCGGAAACGATGCTGACCATCGCAGCCGACGAGAAGCACCTGGGCGCACGCATTGGCATCGCCGCCGTGCTCCATACATGGGGCTCGGCGATGACGCATCATCCCCACGTGCACATGATCGTACCGGGCGGTGGCGTCGCGATGGACGGGAGCCGATGGATCTCCATCGCGCCCGGCCTTCCTGCTTCCGGTGAGGGTGCTCGGGGCGCTGTTCCGCCGGCTATTCCTCACCCGTCTGGCCGCTCTTCATGATGTCGGGCGGCTCAGGTTCTTCGGATCGGCCAGACACCTGATCGAGCGACGTGCCTTCCTGCGTCAGCTTGCCGCCGTCCGGAAGAAGCGTTGGGTGGTCTACGCGAAAGCACCGTTCGCCGGGCCCGAAGCGGTGCTCGCCTATCTGTCGCGTTACACACACAGGGTCGCGATATCAAACAGCCGCCTGATCGCCTTCGACGAAAGCTGCGTCAGTGGAACCCATGCGCCGATACAAGGGGATGCGAACGGCAGTCAACTTTTTCTGGCGGGCTCGTGCGCGCTTGTCGCACACGCGAAATGTTCCCTGCGCGTTGACACGTCAATGGACGCAATATTAGAAAAATAATCCAACAAATACGCTTATGGGAAAAAATCATGCGAATTGACGCCTTCGATGTGAAGTTACTTGCTACATTGCAGCAAGATAGTAGTCTCTCAATAAATGATGTTGCCGAACGGATCGGGCTGTCGCCGACCCCGTGTTGGCGGCGGATCAAAAGACTGGAAGAAGAGGGCTATATACGCAAGCGCGTGGCGATCCTCGACCCGATCAAGCTCGGGCTGAGCCTGACGGCGTTCGTCCTGATCAAGACCGATCGGCATAACCACGAGTGGCTCGAGCGCTTTCGGAGCGCCGTTGCAAAGTTTCCCGAGGTTGTCGAAATCGCGCGGCTCGCAGGCGAATACGACTATCTTCTCAAGGTCATAACGCGGAACAACCAGACTTATGACGCTTTCTACAAACGACTCATCGCTGAAGTTGAGCTCAGCAACGTCACTTCCTCATTCTCGATGGAAGACATCAAGTCAGTCACGGAATTGCCACTCGAATTCGCCGGACTGGGCGACGCGGCTGTATGAGGGGCTGATCGGGGACAGGCTAGCCATTCCAGGCGCCTTCGGTCCCCGTCCGCTGGTCTATGCCGATTACACGGCTTCGGGGCGCGCGGTGGCGATGATCGAGAATGCGATTCGCGATACTGTGCTACCCTTCTACGGAAACACCCATACGGAAACCTCGCTGACAGGACGACGCACGACCGCCCTGCGCGAACTGGCCCGCGAAAGCGTTCGCCAGGCCTGCGGCGCCGGGCCGGAGCACGCAGTGATCTTTTGTGGTTCCGGTGCAACCGGTGCGATTGAGAGATTCGGACGCATGCTGGGCCTCGACATACCCCGGACGGAGCGCCCGCTTGTTCTTATCGGCCCGCATGAACATCATTCAAACGATCTGATCTGGCGGGAGTGGCCGGTGGACCTCGTGCGCATCCCCGAGGGCTCGGACGGCACGCCCGACCTCGCGGTGCTGGAGCGCATACTCGCCGAGAACGCCGCGCGGGCGGTCAAGATCGCAAGCTTCTCGAAGGCTTCGAACGTCACGGGTGTGATCACAGATCTGCGCGCCATTGCGCATCAGGTGCATGCACAAGGCGGGATTATGGCCGGTGACCACGCAGCTTCGGCGCCCTATCTGCCCACAGAAATGGGCGAATCCGCTCCCGGTGCGAACGACCATCTCGATGCCGTGTTCCTCTCGCCACACAAGTTTCCGGGAGGCCCAGGTAGTTCGGGCGTTCTGGTGGTGGCCCGCGATGTCGCCGAGCGAGAGACGCCGGTCGTGGCCGGCGGCGGAACGGTCAGCTACGTTACCGCAGACCGGCACAGCTTCGTTCTCAACCTAGAGCGGCGGGAGGAGGCGGGCACGCCTGCAATCATCGGCAATATTCGGGCAGGCATGGTGTTGCGGCTGAAAGAACTTGTTGGCGCCGAGTGGATCGCACAACGCGAAAAGGAGGTCGTCGCTCAGGTCCTCGGTGCCTGGGGCGAGCATCCCGGGATCGAGATTCTCGGTTCGCCTGACTCGCCGCGCCTGGCGATATTCGCCTTCAATATATGGGCCGGCAGGCGGATGCTGCATCACAATCTAGTCGTGGCAATGCTGAACGACATCTTCGGTATACAGGCGCGCGGCGGATGCTCCTGTGCGGGACCCTACGGACATGCCCTTCTCGGGATCTCCGCAGCGCGCGCGGCGCGGCACGAAGCGCTCGTCGCACGAGGACTCAATCTTTTCCGGCCCGGCTGGGCGCGCCTTGGGATAACCGCATTCCACAGCCCGGAAGAATGCGCCTACATCATTGATGCGGTTCGCTTCATCTGCGATCATGCGTGGATCCTGATCCGCCTCTACGAGGTGAATCCGCGCAGCGGGATCTGGACGGCGCGCGGGGCGAGTCCCGAGCCTCTGCCCCGCGATCTGGCCGAGCTGTTCGAGCGTTCGAAATCCGATGCGCTGGAGGCGCCGGATTTCGCGGATGTCTTCGTCCGCGCCCGGGAACTGGTCGCAGAGGCTGAGCGCATGGAGCCCGCGCTTCCGGTTGAACGAAGCCCCGAGGAGCAGGACATGCGCTGGTTCTGGTGGCCGGAGGAAGACATCGGTACGGCGCGGGACGTCCCGATGGCCGATTACGAGGAGCCGCATCCATGAGCGCATCGAACCGGCGGGTCGCCGGCGTCCCGGAAAGCCTCGAAGCACTGCGAGCACGGATACGCTACGATCTCGCATGCCTCAACCTGCCTTCGCGGAACTGGGTTCCCGGGCATGTCGGCCCCGACGGAGAAAAGGTCCACGATGTCGTCATCATGGGCG
>JAFIEI010000084.1 GCA_020832565.1 Salinarimonas sp.
CATCATTCTCGGCGCCCATTGAATGACGCAGGGTCACGCGCGATCAAGCCTTCAAGCAGCTTTGCCGGGTTGCGATTTTGGGGATGCCGCATCGAATGCGATAGGCATTGTCAAAAGGAAATAAAAGTTATCGTCCCAAGCTTCGCCTTGTCACTGGCAATTGCATTATGCATCGATGAAGTTATTCGGCGCCATACGTCATGTGTGCCGGGAAAAGAGCTTTGAGCAGCGCTTTCGTCCGGATCAATTCGCGCAAGACTGACGCAAATCGTTGCATGGACGTTACGGCAATGCGAATGAGCCCCTATTGCATGCTGCGTGGCACCCTGCAACATTGCGCGCATGAAGGGCAATAGGCCCGATTTTTCCGGCGTCGAACAAAACCCGTCTCGCGACGCCGGCCATTGTCCGTCCGGAGTTAAAGGTCATGAGCGACACGAACTTGCCGGCTGCCGGAGCGTCCGAAAGCCTCGCGGCTCTCAACGAGCGTGTTCGTTACGATCTGGAATGCCTCAACCTGCCCGCGAAGAACTGGGTCCCTGAACGTAGCGGCCCGGACGGAGAGAAGGTCCATGACGTCGTGGTCATGGGCGGCGGCATGTGCGGCCTGGTGGCGGCCTTCGCATTGATTTCCGGTGGTGTTCGCAACCTGCGTATCCTTGATCGCAATCCACCAGGCTACGAGGGGCCATGGCTGACTTATGCCCGGATGAAGACCCTGCGTTCACCGAAAACCCTGCCGGGACCGGCTCTCGGGATGGGATGCCTGACCTTCCGGGCGTGGTTCGAGGCGCAGTTCGGTGCAATGGAATGGGAGCGGCTGGACAAGATCCCGCGCCCGATGTGGATGGATTACCTGCGCTGGTACCGTGAGGTACTGGACCTGCCGGTGGAGAACCGAATCGAGATCGAGCGGATCCGGCCGGAAGGTGCGTATCTCAGGCTGGCGCTGCGTGGTGGTGACGAGAAGTCGATACTGACCCGCCGGCTCGTGATGGCGACCGGACGCGAGGGCACGGGTGGTCCGAGAATTCCCGAATTTGCAACCGCCTTGCCGGACCATCTCGTGGCGCATTCTTCCGACGATCTGGATTATGGCGCATTGAAGGGCAAGCGCGTTGCCGTCGTTGGTGTCGGTGCCTCGGCCGTCGACAATGCGGCCGAGGCGCTCGAGCATGGGGCGCGCGAGGTTCGGATCCTCGTGCGGCGCAAGACGATGCCGACGATCAACAAGTTGATGGGCATCGGCTCCTTCGGGTTCACGCATGGCTACCGCTCGCTCGACGAAGCGTGGCGCTGGGCGATCATGCATTATTCCTACATGACGCAAACGCCGCCTCCGCGGGATTCGACCTTGCGTGTATCGCGCCATCCGAACGCGTATTTCCACTTCGGCGCGGGTGTTCAGGAGGCCCGCATAGCAGGCGAGGAAATCGTGCTGACGACACCGCGCGGCGAATTGCGTACCGATTTCCTGATCCTCGGCACCGGCTTTCACGTCGCCCCGGATGCGCGCCCCGAATTGGCCGGATCCGCCGACGATATCCTGCTGTGGAAACACAAATACACGCCGCCGCGGGAACTCGCCCATTCCGAACTGGGCAACTTCCCGTATCTTGCGCAGGACTTCTCGTTCATTGAGCGCAAGCCGGGGACCGCACCGTGGCTGTCACGGATTCACTGCTTCAATTATGCTGCGAGCCTGACCATGGGGAAGGTCAGTGGTGACATACCCGGTATCAGCAAGGGCGCGACCTGGCTGGCCGGCGCCATCGCCGCCTCATTCTATGACGAGGATATCGATGCCCACTGGCAGCATCTTCGCGACTACGACACGCCGGAACTCAAAGGCGATGAATGGCGCGCGGATCCCTGGCCGGACGAGAACAGCCGATTGCAGGGTGAAGGCGTTACCGGTTGCGATGATCGCGACCGGGAACGCCTTGCCCGTTCCCCCACCACTGACCGTGGCTTGAAAACATGAAAACGAACACATATTCCGACGGTTTCATCCGTCATCTGCGCAGCGAGATCGCTGCCCTGCACGATTCCGGGCTCTACAAGGCGGAAAAATCCATCGCCTCGCCGCAATCGGGCGAAGTGACCCTGGAGGACGGAAGCCGCGTCCTGAACCTGTGCGCGAACAACTATCTGGGCCTCGCTTCGGATCCAGAACTGATTGCGGCAGCGCATGAAGCGCTGGATCGTCTGGGCTTCGGCATGGCATCCGTGCGGTTCATCTGTGGTACGCAGGTAGAGCACAAGCGGCTGGAAGCACGGCTTTCGGAATTTCTGCGGACCGAAGACGTAATCCTGTTTCCCAGCTGCTTCGACGCCAATACCGGGCTGTTCGAGGCGCTGCTGGGTCCGGAGGACGCAATCATCTCGGATGCCCTAAATCACGCATCGATCATCGACGGGGTGCGCCTGTGCAAGGCCGCGAGGTACCGCTACGCCAACAACGACATGGTCGAGCTGGAGTCCCGCCTGAAGGAGGCTGCGGACGCACGCTTTCGCCTGATCGTCACCGATGGCGTGTTTTCGATGGACGGCATCATCGCCGACCTGCCACGCATCTGCGACCTGGCCGAGCGATACGGTGCGCTGGTGATGGTGGACGACAGTCACGCCGTCGGTTTCGTGGGTGAACATGGTCGAGGTACGCACGAATTCTGTGGCGTGGAGGGGCGCGTGGATATCCTGACGGGAACGCTGGGGAAGGCGCTCGGCGGCGCCTCGGGCGGCTATGTCGCGGCGCACACGGAAATCGTGGATATGCTTCGCCAGCGCGCCCGGCCCTATCTGTTCTCCAATACCTTGGCCCCGGCAATCACCGCCACATCGATGCGCGCGCTCGACCTTGTGGAAAATGCGACCGATCTGCGCCGGCGTCTTGGCGAAAACGCGGCGCATTTCCGCAAGGAGATGACTGCACTCGGCTTCACTCTGGCCGGAGCCGGCCATCCGATCATTCCCGTGATGCTCTTCGATGCCGAGCGCGCCGGGCGAATGGCAGCCGCGCTGCTCGAACGGGGCGTCTACGCGACCGCGTTCTCCTTCCCGGTGGTGCCGCGCGGCCAGGCCCGCATCCGCACCCAGATGTCGGCGGCACACAGCCGTGGCGATGTCGACCGTGCCATTGCCGCCTTCGCCGATGCCGGACGCGAACTCGGCATAATCGGCGCGAACGGAGGAGCGCCCTGATGGGCAACATGATGAAGGCTATCGTCAAGGCACGGTCGGAACCGGGCCTCTGGATGCAGGACGTACCGGTGCCCGAGCCCGGGCCGACAGACGTGCTGATCCGCGTACGCAAGACCGCGATCTGCGGGACCGACGTCCATATCTGGAACTGGGACGAGTGGGCCCGCGCAACCGTACCCGTGCCGCTGGTGGTCGGGCATGAATTCGTCGGCGTCGTGGCCGAAACAGGCAGCGCCGTGTCCCGCTTCGTCCCCGGCCAGAGGGTTTCGGGCGAGGGGCATATCGTTTGCGGCGCTTGCCGGAACTGCCGCGCGGGACGCGGGCATCTGTGCCGCAACACGCTAGGCGTGGGGGTTCAGCGCGCCGGTGCTTTCGCCGAATTCCTGTGCCTGCCGCAGGAGAATGTCGTGTCCATCCCCGACGACATTCCCGACGAGGTGGCCGCAATCTTCGATCCGCTGGGAAACGCGGTCCATACCGCACTTTCCTTCGACATGGTCGGCGAAGACGTCCTGGTCACGGGCGCGGGACCGATCGGGATCATGGGTGCGATGATTGCGGCCCGTGCGGGCGCGCGCAAGGTGCTGATCACCGACGTCAACGACGGCAGGCTCGAACTCGCCGCCTTGATGGGAATCGAGCACACGCTCAACCCTGTCCGTGAAAGCCTCACGGAGCGCATGGCCGCCATCGGTATGACCGAAGGTTTCGACGTGGGGCTGGAGATGTCAGGCGCGGCCGACGCCTTCCGCCAGATGATCGAGGTGATGAACAACGGGGGCAAGGTCGGCATTTTGGGCATTGCACCGGCAGCGTTCGAGATCGACTGGAACAAGGTGATATTCAAGATGCTCACGCTCAAGGGCATCTACGGTCGCGAGATGTTCGAATCCTGGTACAAGATGATCGCCCTGGTGCAATCGGGGATGGACGTGTCTCCGCTGATCACCCATCGGTACACCGCCGACCAGTTCGCCGAAGGTGTCGGCGAGATGCGCGAAGGCCGCTCGGGAAAGGTCGTGCTCGACTGGACCTGAACGAACGCGCCTTCGTTTCGGAAAATTGGAATGCGTCAGATATTTTTCTCGATGCAGTTCCCGCTCTGCATCCGGCAATCGGCACCGCCGCAAGCCATGCGGACTCGGGGATGAAAGGGCCAGCGCTTCGTGCTGCACCCGGCAGCAGAGTGCGCGAAAGCGCACTTTACGTAGATGATCTCGGGCAGTCCGGGGGTTGTCGCAAAGGTAAATGATCGCCTACACTTTTTCTTTGGCGGCAAACCGTCAGAAAAAACCCAACAGGAGGTCGCATTATGCTTCGCAAAATTATCTGCGGTATTGCCATGGCCGGGGTCTCGGGCATTGCCCTGGTCGGAGCCACGGCTGCCAGCGCCGACACATTGCGCATCGTCGTGCCGTTCTCTCCCGGTGGCGCTCAGGATACGCTCGCACGGTGGTACGCCCAGCATCTCGAGGAACGCACCGACATGTCCGTCGTCGTGGACAACCGCCCCGGCGCCGGCGGCTCGCTGGCAGCAGACGAAGTTGCTCAGGCCGATCCTGACGGCTGGACCATTCTGCAGGCATCGGGCGGAGCGATCACGATCGCCCCGCATCTGCGCGAATTGCCTTATGATCCGCAAAACGATTTCGTGCAGATTGCGATGATCGCGGATACGCCGATGACCCTCGCCGTTCGCGCGGACAGCCCCTTCGAGACCCTCGATGACGTCATTGAGGCGGCACGCGAACAGCCCGGCGAATACGCCTTTGCTTCCACGGGGCACACTTCAGTATCGCACCTGACGGGTACGCTTTTGGCGGAGGCGGCTGATATCGAGCTCCTGCATGTTCCCTATCAGGGTGCAGCCCCCGGCCTGAGCGATCTGCTCGGCGGGATCGTCCCCCTCATGGTCACCAGCGCCGCCTCCATCGATCCGATGGTCGCAGCGGGAGAAGCGCGGGTTCTCGCTGTCTTCTCACCAATCGAACTGCCCAATCTCGAGGGCGTTCCCACGGTTGAGGAAGTGCTCGGCACCGATGGTCTGAACAGCCCCGTCTGGACAGGCTACCTTGCCCCTGCCGGGACACCGCAGGAGCGTATCGACGAACTCAGCGCGGCTATCCAGGAAATCTGCGAGTTGCCCGAAACCCGCGACCGCTACATGAGCCTGGGCGCCGCCCAGACCTGTGGTGACGCGGCTGCGCTCGCAGAGACTATGGCGGTGGATTTCGAACGCTGGGGTGAAATCATTCAGGCGGCGGGCATCGAGCCGGAATGAGTTCTGCGACCGGCAGGGAATGATCGCCTGCCGGCCGGCGAATATGCCTTCTGAACAAGCCGGTGGCCGGACGATACCGGTCACCGGTTCTCTATCGAGCCCTTTGCATTGCGGGTCGCGCGGGTCTTTCGGCGAGTCTTTCGGCGGGCCCATCCGCCGGGCCGCACCAACCAACGTTGCCGCCACAGAATTCAGGAACGAAGGAGCCGCAGGAATTGAAGGGCAAGGATATCGGCGACATCCTGGGCGGCGCCTTGCTGATCGCCATCGGCCTTTTCGCAGCGATTTATGCGCAGCGCTACAATTTCGGAACGGCGGCACAGATGGGGCCGGGCTTCTTCCCGGTCGTTCTGGGGGTGATTCTCATCGGGCTGGGCGTGGTCATCGCAGTGCCGGCCTTCGCGCGCATCGGTGAAATGCCCGAGTTTCGCTGGCAGCCGCTGGGACTCGTCATGGCCGCGATCATCCTGTTCTCGGTGACGCTGCGACCCCTGGGGCTGATCCTGGCGACCATGGCTTCGGTCTTTGTTGCCGCCTCGGCGGACCGCAACTTCACCTGGTTCGGGCGCGCGGTGACATCGGTGGGAATCGCCGTGCTCGTATTCCTCATATTCCGGCTGGGGCTGGGCATGAACCTTCCCGTCTGGCCTCGGGGATTTTGAGACATGGATCTCTTCAGCAACCTGATGCTCGGAGTAGACACGGCGCTCGATCCCACGACGCTGCTCTACTGCCTGATCGGCGTCACGCTGGGAACGTTGATCGGCGTCCTGCCGGGTATCGGGGCGCTCGCGACGATCTCGCTCTTGCTCCCCATCACCTACCATATTGCACCTGCTCCGGCCCTGGTGATGCTCGCCGGCGTCTGGTACGGGGCACAATACGGCGGCTCGATCGCATCGATCCTGCTCAATCTGCCCGGCACGCCGTCCTCGGCGGTGGTCTGCCTGGACGGCTATCCCATGACCAAGCAGGGACGGGCGGGGGTTGCCCTGTTCGTGACCACGATCGCCTCGTTCGTGGGCTCCATGATCGGCATTTTCATCCTCGTCATGTTCACGCCGGCGATTGCCGCCCTGGCCCTCAGATTCGGTCCGGCGGAGTATTTTGCCATCATGCTTCTCGGCCTCGTCGCAGCGTCGACCGTTGCGGCAGGGCCGCCCGTGAAGGGCCTCGCAATGGTCGTGCTGGGGTTGCTTCTGGGCACGGTCGGGACCGATGTGGGTTCGGGCGTTGCGCGTTTCCACTTCGGCTTCCCGCAATTGCGTGACGGGATCACCCTGGTTGCGCTGGCCATGGGTCTGTTCGGTATCGCCGAGGTGGTCGGCAGCGTGAACCGCAAGTTGGGGGCGGAGGTTCGCGAGCGGATCACGTTCCGGTCCATGCTGCCTACCCGGACCGACGTCCGCCAATCGTCGATGCCGATGCTGCGCGGCAGCGCCGTCGGCAGCTTCATCGGCGCGTTGCCCGGGGCCGGTGTGGCGATCTCGGCCTTCATGGCCTATGCGGTCGAGAAGCGCATCGCCCGCGATCCCTCACGCTTCGGCAAGGGCGCCATCGAGGGTATCACGGGGCCGGAGGCGGCCAACAATGCCGCTGCCCAGACGGCCTTCGTGCCGACCTTGGCGCTGGGTATTCCGGGATCCGCCACGATGGGCCTGATGCTGGGAGCGCTGATCATCCACGGCATCCAGCCGGGCCCGCTCTTCATCAGCAATCAGCCCGAACTGTTCTGGGGCCTGGTGGTCAGTTTCGGGGTCGGCAACATTCTTCTGGTGATCTTGAACCTGCCGCTAATCGGGATGTGGGTGGCGCTGTTGCGGGTTCCCTACAAACTGCTCTATCCGGCGATCATCATCTTCATCTGCATCGGCGTCTACAGCGTCCGCAACAACGTCTTCGACATCCAGCTGGTGGCCGTGATCGGAATCCTGGGATACATTCTGGTCACGTTTGGCTTTTCCGCGGCCCCGCTGCTCCTGGGCTTCGTCCTCGGGCCCTTGATGGAGGAAACGCTGCGCCGGACCCTCCTGCTGTCGCGCGGTGATCCCACGGTATTCATCGAGCGGCCGATCAGCGCCGGGTTCCTGGCAGTCACCGCCGCACTGCTGATATGGAGCGCCTACAGCTCCTACCGGATGCAGCGTCGGGAGAAACTGGCGCGGGAATCCGGGTTGAAGGCGCCCGAGTGATCCCGGGACGGGGTCTCATGCCCGACCGGGTTGCGGCGCCCGCGTGGTTCCGCGCCGCCCTGCCGCCGCGAGCTCCGTCAGGGTGAAGCGGCTGAAATCGAGAGCCTCGAGCAGATCGCATTCGCGCCGGAAGTCCCGCCCATACAGGGCACAGAAGATATCCAGACCCGAACCGTGCAGCGCGGCCGGGCATCCGGCGAGGTCGCCGAGCGCGACGATGGGCACAATTCCGTAAGGGACGTCCTCGGTGACATAGCGGCTGTCGGGCGTCACGGGTCCGTTTCCGCCAAGCCCGCGTCGCTGCATTCCGGCGAACATTTCTGAGAGATCGGGGCTTTCGGGCACATGGTAGGAGAGGTGGAAGTGTTCGTGGACGCTGCGGACTTTCAGTCCGAGACTGTGGGCGATGGCCAGCCGCTCGCGATCCAGCGCCTCGAGCAAACGCGCGATCATCGGGGTCATGTTGTCGACCTGGTTCCAGGTTTCGCCCTTCTCCATGCGGGTGAGATTGCATAGCGCGATGCCGAGATGGTTCTGGGCGTTCACGTTGCTGAGCGCCACCGCGAGTAGGCCGTCACAAACGAGAAATCGGTCGCCGAAAAGTTTGCGGCAGATGCCGAGGCCCTCCTCGGATGCCGCTTCCGGCAATGTGCAGATATCCACCCTTGCCCGCACACTGCCGATATTGACCTTCCCCGGGCCCGCCGCCTTCGCCGTCAGCGCCGTCGTGCTCCAGGCGATGACCGGCGCTTCGATGCCGCGCGCAGTCAAGAGATCGCCCAGATAGAGGGCACCGAAAGCCGATTGCGAACTGATGATCACCGGCTGGCCGGTCCTCACATACGGCGCGAGTGCATCCATCACCATCTTGTGGCCGAATGCGGGCAATGCGATGATCAAAACGTCACTGAATTCGCAGAGTTCCGCAGCGCTTGCCGCGAGCTCCGGGCGGCATTCGGCTTCCAGCATTCCGACTGCGATTAGCGTCCCGTCGGTTTTGCCACCGAGGGCGGGGCCCCCGCGCGGCGACCAGAGTGCGACATCATGGCCATTGGATGCGAGGAACGCCGCATAGCCGCTGGCGACCGCGCCCGTCCCGGCGATGCCGACGCGTCGGCGCGATAGGTCTTTCGGCATGTTCATCATATCCTGTGGCATGTGAGTACAGAAACTACTGGTATGCCGCTGATGCGGCTTGAGAAAATGTAGGTATTCTCCAGTCGTTTGCAGCGTTGCCTGAAGAGAATATGAGCCTTTCGATAACCATTGGCAATCGGTTCACACTCCTTGGAGGCCTTCGAGGGACTATTTTCGGGACTGACCAGCCCGGGTCGTGTCTTGGATCCGGTGGCAATTCCCCGGTGACGTGCTCCGAAGGGATAACGGTTCCGCTTCTCAGGCAGCGAGGTCAAGCGTGATTG
>JAFIEI010000085.1 GCA_020832565.1 Salinarimonas sp.
CGGCAAGGCAATCGGCAAGGCACCCGACAAGGCATTCGGCAAGGCATTGGGCAAGCCTCAGGGGAAGCCACGCACCAAGCCGGAGGGGAAGGCACAGGCCAGGCCCGCTGCAGGCCCGGCGCCGCGCCCCGGCGCTCGCAAGGCCGAGAAAGCTGCGGCGCAGGCGGTCCTGCAGACCGGGATTCAGATGCTGCACGTCACCGGTGACGAGGCCGACATGCGCCTCGACCGGTTTCTGACGGCGCGCTTCCCGCAGGTCGCCTTCACCCATCTCCAGCGTATCGTGCGTACCGGGCAATTGCGCGTCGACGGCAAGCGCATGAAGCCGAATGACCGCCTGCAGGCGGGCCAGAACGTGCGGATCCCGCCGCTCAAGCTGCAGGAAACGGTGCCGCGCAGCGCTGCGCGCAACACCGATGACCGCGCCTTCCTGGAGAGCATCACGCTCTACGAGGACAAGGACGTGCTCGTCATCAACAAACCCGCCGGCCTTGCCGTCCAGGGCGGCTCTGGCACGACGCGCCATGTCGACGGGCTGCTCGAATGCATGCGTGACAAGGCCGGCCAGAAGCCGCGCCTGGTGCATCGCCTCGACAAGGAGACCGCCGGCTGTCTCGTCATCGCCAAGACGCGATTTGCCGCCTCCGTCATGGCGAAGTCGTTCCGTTCGCGCACGACGCGCAAGGTCTATTGGGCGATCTGCGCCGGCGTGCCGCGCGTGCGCCAGGGCCGGATCTCGACCTATGTGGCCAAGATGGCCGATGCAGACGGTGAATCGCGGATGGTGGTGGCCGAGCACGGCGACAAGGGCGCCGATCACGCGCTGACCTATTATGCCGTGGTCGATCAATCGGCGCAGAAGCTCTCATGGCTGTCGCTCAAGCCGGTCACCGGGCGCACCCACCAGCTGCGCGTGCACACCGCCGATATCGGCCATCCGATCATCGGCGACGACAAGTATTTCAATATAGAGAACTGGGAACTGCCCGGCGGTATCCAGAACCGGCTTCACCTGCTGGCGCGCCGCATCGTGATCGCCCATCCCCGCACCGGGCGCCCCCTCGATGTGAGCGCCCCGCTGCCGCCCCACATGCAGCAGACCTTCAACCTGCTCGGCCTCGATTCGGAGCGTTACGATCCGATCATCGATGCGCCGGAGGATTGATCCCTCGGCGCCCGGTTACACGTTTCATTTCGCCCGCGAGGCGCCGACCATGTAGTTGACAGCCGTATCGCGCGACAGCGACCAGCTGTCGGCGAGCGGATTGTAGACCACCCCGGTCGTCTGGTCGGGGGCGAGCCCGCCCGCGCGGATCGCATCGCGCAATTCATCGGGCGTGACGAATTTCTCCCATTGGTGCGTGCCCTTCGGCAGCCAGCGCAGGATGTATTCCGCGCCGACAATGGCCAGCGCGTAGGAGCGCAGGGTGCGGTTGAGCGTCGCCATGAAGAGCAGCCCGCCCGGCTTCACCGCCGTGCAGCAGGTGGCGACGAAGGCGCGTACGTCGCTCACGTGTTCGACCACCTCCATCGCGGTGACGATGTCAAAGCGCTCGCCGCGCGCCACCACGTCCTCGATCCGCTCTTCGCGATAATCGATGGCGAGGCCCGATTTGTCCGCATGGGCGCGCGCCACCGCGATATTGGTGGGCGCCGGATCGAGCCCGGTGACTTCGGCGCCGAGCCGCGCCAGAGGCTCGGAGAGAACCCCACCGCCGCAGCCGACATCGATCAGGGACAGCCCTTCCAGCGAAGCGCCGGCGAGCGGATCACGCCCGAAATGCTGCGCGGCCTCGTCGCGGATGTAGCGCAGGCGCACCGGATTGAACTTGTGCAGTGTGCGCATCGGCCCCGTCGGGTCCCACCAGGTGCGTGCAATCTTCTCGAATCGCGCCACTTCCGCCGGATCGACGCTGCCCGTCGCGGTTTCGCTCTCCTGGCCGGCGCTGGTCATGATTTTTCCTTCCGCTACTGCCAATTGACCATGGGTCGGCGCGTTGACACACGGCCAAGCGCTCGTCATGTATACGCGCGCTTTCGCGCCGCGGTCACGCCCCTGCGGCGACGCGTCCCGGCTTTCTTGCGTCTTGGCCGCTCTTTTTGTTGCGAGGCTTTTGGTATGCCACGGCTGGTCATGAAATTCGGCGGCACTTCCGTTGCCGATCTCGAGCGAATCCGCAACGTGGCGCGCCACGTCAAACGCGAGGTCGATGCCGGGTACCAGGTCGCCGTCGTCGTCTCGGCCATGGCCGGCAAGACCAACGAGCTGGTGGGCTGGTGCCGCGAGGCCTCGATGATCCACGATGCACGCGAATACGATGCGGTCGTGGCCTCGGGCGAACAGGTCACTTCCGGCCTGCTCGCCATCGTCCTGCAGAGCATGGGCATTCCCGCGCGCTCCTGGCAGGGCTGGCAGATCCCGATCGAGACATCCGGCGCGCACGGTGCGGCGCGGATCGAGGCCATCGACGGATCGCGCATCGCGAAACATTTCGACGAGCGCAACGAGGTCGCCGTCGTCGCCGGCTTCCAGGGCGTGCATGCGCCGACGGGGCGGATTGCAACGCTCGGGCGCGGCGGGTCCGATACCAGCGCCGTGGCGCTCGCGGGCGCCCTTGGCGCGGAGCGTTGCGACATCTATACCGACGTGGACGGCGTCTATACGACCGATCCGCGCATCGTGCCCAAGGCGCGCCGGCTCGACCGGGTCTCCTATGAGGAGATGCTGGAAATGGCGAGCCTCGGCGCAAAGGTGCTGCAGGTGCGTTCGGTCGAGGTGGCGATGGTCCACAACGTGCCGACCTATGTGCGTTCGAGTTTCGATGATCCCGCGGCCCCCAATCCCGGGACGCTGATTTGCGGCGAGGAGGAAATCGTGGAACAGCAGACCGTCACCGGCATCGCCTATTCCCGGGACGAAGCGCAGATCACCCTGCGCCGCGTCGCTGACAAGCCGGGCGTCGCCGCCTCGATCTTCGTGCCTCTGGCCGATGCCAATATCAACGTGGACATGATCATCCAGGTGGTCTCGCGCGATTCGGCGACCACGGACATCACCTTCACGGTCCCGGCAAGCGACTACGAGCGCGCCAAGGGCCTGCTCGAGCAGCACCGCGAGGAGATCGAATACGAATCGCTGCAGGGCGAGACCGATGTGGTGAAGGTTTCGGCTATCGGTGTGGGCATGCGCTCGCATGCCGGCGTCGCGGCCAAGGCCTTCAAGGCACTGTCGGACAAGGGCATCAACATCCGCGCGATCACCACCTCGGAGATCAAGTTCTCGGTTCTCATCGAGGAAGCCTATACGGAGCTCGCCGTGCGCACGCTTCATTCGCTTTACGGACTCGACAAAGCCTGACGGTTTCGGTCACTCTCGCAACCAGTACCTTGCAACACGAACCCCGTAACCCGTGCGCGGCATGAGGCCGTGAGAGCCGTCCCCCCGGCGGCACCAGCGAACAGGCACCGAGATGAGAAGTCCATCCGGCGGTCCGCGCGTATTGCTCCGACGGCTTCGCGAAATCATGGCGGAGCCGATCAGCGCGCAGGACCGTCTCGACAGGATCGTCGTCCTGATCGCGGCCAACATGGTCGCGGAGGTCTGTTCCGTCTATGTGCTGCGCGCCGACGGCACGCTGGAACTCTATGCCACGGAAGGCCTCAACCGCGAGGCCGTGCACCTGACCACGATGCGCGCCGGGGAAGGTCTCGTCGGCCAGATCGCGGATGCTGCCCAGCCGCTGGCGCTGACGGACGCCCAGACGCATCCCGCCTTCTCCTACAAGCCGGAGACGGGCGAGGAGATCTATCACGGCTTCCTCGGCGTGCCGATCCTGCGGGCCGGCAACACCCTCGGCGTGCTGGTGGTGCAGAATCGCGCCCATCGCACCTATAGCGAAGAAGAGATCGAGGCCGCCCAGACCACCGCCATGGTGGTCGCCGAGATGATCGCCTCGGGCGAGCTTCAGGCCATTGCGCCGGAAGGCGCGGATATCGCGCTGACCAAGCCGCTCTATCTGCAGGGCGTGGCGCTCGCCGAGGGCGTCGGGCTGGGCCATGTCGTGCTCCACGAGCCGCGTGTCGTGGTCAAGAATCTCATTGCCGAGAATCCGGACGAGGAGGTCGAGCGGCTCGAAGCGGCGATCAAAAAGGTACGCGCCACCATCGACGAGCTGATCGAGCGCGGCGACGTGGCCGATCACGGCGAACACCGGGAAGTGCTCGAGACGTTCCGCATGTTCGCCCATGACCAGGGCTGGCTGCGGCGCATGCGCGAGGCGGTCCTGACCGGCCTCACCGCCGAGGCGGCGGTCGAGCGCGTGCAATCGGACAACCGCGCGCGCATGATGCGCCAGTCCGATCCGTATCTGCGCGAACGCCTGCATGATCTCGACGATCTCGCCAACCGCCTCCTGCACCAGCTGGTCGGTCGGGATTTCGTTTCCGACGGGGCGGATCTGCCCGATAATGCGATCATCGTGGCGCGGTCGATGGGACCCGCCGCCCTGCTCGATTACGACCGCGCCAGGCTGCGCGGCATCATTCTCGAGGAAGGCGGGCCGGCGAGCCATGTCGCCATCGTCGCCCGGGCGCTCGGTATCCCCGCCGTGGGGCGTGTCGAGAATGCCACCGCACTGGTCGAGCCGGGAGACGCGATCATCGCCGACGGCATGGCCGGCGAGGTGCAGATCAGGCCGCGCCCGGATGTCGAGGCGGCCTATGCCGAGAAGGCGCGGCTGCGCGCCAAGCGGCAGGAGCAGTATCGCGCCCTGCGCGACGTGGCCCCCGTCACCCGCGACGGAATCGCCATCGATCTCCAGCTCAATGCCGGCCTGCTTGCCGATCTGCCGCATCTGGAGGAGACGGGCGCGCGCGGGATCGGGCTGTTTCGCACCGAGATCCAGTTCATGGTGGCGCAGCAGATGCCCTCCACCAGCGAGCAGCAGAAACTCTATCGCGCCGTGCTCGACGCCGTCGGCGATGCGCCCGTCGTCTTCCGCACCCTCGATATCGGCGGCGACAAGATCCTGCCCTACATGTCGGCCATCGAGGAGGAGAACCCGGCGCTGGGCTGGCGGGCGATCCGGATCGGCCTCGACAGGCCTGGCCTGCTGCGAAGCCAGGTGCGCGCCTTGCTGAAAGCCGGGGCGGGGCGCGACATTTCGATCATGCTGCCCATGGTGGCGACCGCCGAGGAATTCGCCCGTGGCCGCGAGATCGTCGCACGCGAGATCGCCTATCTGCGCCGGCACGGCCACGCAATGCCCGACGATATCGCGATCGGCGTGATGGTCGAGGTGCCGGCATTGCTGTTCCAGATCCGCGAGATCTGCAGCATGGCGGATTTCGTCTCCGTGGGATCGAACGACCTCCTGCAATTCCTCTTCGCCGCAGATCGCGAGAATCGTCAGGTGGCACAACGCTATGATCCGCTGAGCGTCTCCTCCCTGCGGGCCCTGCGCATCATCGCCGATACGGCGCGCGAGGCGGGTTGCCGCTTCTCGATCTGCGGGGAGATTGCCGGGCGGCCGCTGGAAGCGATGGCGCTTCTGGGGCTGGGCTTTCGTACCCTGTCGATGGCTCCATCGTCCGTCGGCCCGGTCAAGGCCATGCTGCTGGCCCTCGACGCGCAGGATGCCGGAGCGCTGATCCGCGAAAAGCTCGACGATCCCGATACCGGCCCGACCCTGCGCGGCACGCTCGCACAATTCGCGGAGCGGCGCCGGATCCCGGTCTAGCAAATCACGCTGCAAACCATATTTCTCAATAGATGAGACCAATCTTTTCGCGTTCTGGATTGCTCTCGATTAGTTTTGGGATTCTCCTCCCACAACCCAAACAAGTAAATTAGCGAATCGAATGAATTGTATTCTATGATTCTCGTCTGACAATATCGTTTGTGTTCATTTTATGCTATACTCCGGCAGTTTTTCCTTGTCGGTCGGGAGGTTGTCCATGTCCAGCGAGAATGTGGCACCGGATCTCCGCGAACTCACTGACCGTGGGCGGGAGGTCTGGTCCAGCGGTGATTTCAACGAGATCGCACGCCAGACGATGATGATCGCGGAAGACCTCTGCCGCGTGGCGGATCCGTGGCCCGGCCAGGCGGTCCTCGACGTCGCCTGCGGCAGCGGCAATATCGCGCTGGTCGCGGCGCGGCGATACTGCAACGTATCGGGAATCGACATCGCGCCGAACCTGATCGAACGGGCGCAGTCCCGCGCGACAGCCGATGGGCTTCAAATCGACTTCCGGGTCGCAGACGCGCAGGAACTGCCGTTTCCCGATGCCGGCTTCGACATCGTGACCTCGGCTTTCGGTGTCATGTTCGCACCCGATCAGGATAAGGCTGCCGACGAGTTGGCGCGTGTCTGTCGGCCCGGCGGGAGAATCGTCATGGCCAACTGGATGCCGGAGGCCTTCGGCGGGGACTTCTTCGGTGCGCATGCCAGGCATGCACCGCCGCCCTCAGGGACTGCGTCGCCGTTGCGCTGGGGCACCGAAGCGGGGGTGCACGAACTCCTCGGCGAATACTGCCGGGACATCACCTTCGAGCGGCGCGCGGGCTACGCATATTATCGCTCGGTCGGGCACGCGCTGGATCTGTTCCAAAGGTATTTCGGACCGACGATCCGGGCATTGAATGTCGTGGGCGAAGAGGGCGCCGATGCGCTTCGTAGCGATCTGGCGGAGGTCTTCGAGAAGCACAACACCGCAAATGACGGGACCGTGGTGATGCGCACCGACTATCTCCTCACCATCGCGACCCGCGCCTGAAGGCACCGGGCTGATGCGCGGTGCGATGCCGGTTCGGGGGGCTCTCTATAGCCCTATGAACCGCGCCAGCGAAATCGCAAGGAGGCCGGCGGCGATGGCCGCGACCTCCATCCGGGTGGCGATCATCACGGCAATGGCGGCGCTGATGCCGATGAAGGCGGGCGATCCCGCCTGGGCCGCGATCGGCAGGATGGTCGCGATCACGATCGATCCCGGCAGCGCGCGCAAGGCACGCGAGAGGCGTGGGCCGATCGTGATCCGGTTCATGAAGATCACGCCGGAAGCGCGGCAGAGATAGGTCACTCCCGCCATGGCGATCAGCGCGAGCAGGGTGCCGTAGGGCGTGGCGAGCGTGAATTCAGGCATCGTCGATCAGCGCTCCCGCAATCGCGCCGGCGAGCGCGCCGACGATGATGAAGGCATAGCCGGGGATCAGCGCCTGTGCGACGAGTGCTGCCCCACCCGCCACCGCCCAGGGAATCGCCGGGCGAAAGCCTTTCCACATCGGCACCAGCATGGCGGCAAAGAATATCGGCATGACGAGATCGAGGCCGAAGCGTTCGGGATCGGGCACCACCGCGCCGGCGAGGTAACCCGGCAGCGTCGCCGCGAGCCAGCCGCACCACAGCGCGATGCCGGCGCCGAGCACCACGCCGAGATCGCGCCCGCCCTCCCCGTGATAGCGCATGCCGATCAGCCAGTTGGCATCGGCGAGCACGAAGGTCACAGCCGCGACCTGCCCCCGGCTCGCACCGACCATGTAGGGCTGGATCGCCGCACCCATCAGGATCATGCGCGCATTCACGGTCGCCACGAGGACCGTCACGATCAACAGCCCCGTGAGTGTCCACGGATCCTGCCAGACTTCGAGCGCCACCATCTGCGAGGCGCCGGCAAAGACCGTCGCCGAGAAGGCCATGGTCTGCCACAGTTCCAGACCCTTCTGGGCCGCCGCTGCGCCGAAGGCGGAGGCGAAGACCATCGCGCCGGGCAGGAGCGGCAGCGACAGGCGCGCGCCGAGGCGGATACCGGCAAGGGTGAAGGCGGGTCGGGGCGGGCGGGACATTGCGCGTATTGATCCGGCGATTCGGGGAAGCCCGCTACCTCATGGCAGGGACCGTGCGCATCGCTTGCCCGATCAGGGCCCCCGGGGCAAGCCCCGGAACTGTGGGGCCTGCCATCTCCCTTGCGCAAGGCGCTTCCCCGGCATGGTCCGAGCGGCTACTAAGAAGATCATGACATCCGCGACACCACCTGCCCCGCAACGCTTCCGGCTCACTGCCGACACGCTCGCCATGACGGCGACGCTGGCGATGCTGACATCGCTGGGGCCGCTCTCGACGGATATGTATCTTCCGGCCCTGCCAGCCATCGCCGAGGGGCTCGGCACCACCATTGCTGGAGCGCAACTCACCCTCTCCGCCTTCCTGCTCGGGTTCGCCTGCGGGCAATTCCTCTACGGGCCGATTTCCGATCGCATCGGGCGCCGGCCCGTCCTCGGTTTCGGGCTCGGGCTGTTCCTGATCGCCACGCTCGCCTGCATCGTCGCGCCCAATATCGAGACGCTGACGATCGCGCGTTTCGTCCAGGCCTTCGGCGCCTCCGCGCCGATCGTGCTGGCCCGCGCCATCGTGCGCGATCTCTATGAAGGCCCGCGCGCAGGAAAGGAATTGTCGCGCATGGGCACGATCATGGGGCTGGTGCCGGCGATCGCACCGGTGCTCGGCGGGGTGATACATGTCGCCTTCGGCTGGCGCGCGGTCTTCGCCGCCATCCTGATTGCCGGCGTCACACTCACGATCGTGGTGCTGCGCCATCTCCCGGAGACACTGCGGCAGCGCGAGACCGCGCCGCTCTCGTTGAAGGTGATCCTCGCCGGTTTCGCCCTGCTCCTGCGCCACCCCACCTACCGCGTCTATGTCGGCCTCTCGGCGCTGACCTATTCCGGCCTGTTCGCCTTCATTTCCGGGTCGAGCTTCGTGCTGCAGGGCGTCTACGGCCTGTCGGAGCTCGCCTATGGCTTTTCCTTCGGCTTCGTGGTGATCGGATTCATCGGCGGCACGCTGATCGCCCAGCGTATCGTGGGAAGATACGGTCTCGACGGTACGATCGGCTTCGGCGTGCTCTGTCTGGCCGGGGGCGGCGTCGGCATGCTGGTCCTGTCCGTGATCGCAACCGGCTCGGCCCTCGAAGTGGTGCTGCCGATGGCGCTCTACGGCGTCGGCGTCGGCCTGACCATGCCGCAATGCATGGCGAGCGCGCT
>JAFIEI010000086.1 GCA_020832565.1 Salinarimonas sp.
CGGGCAAGGCGTGGCGGGCAAGGCGTGGCGGGCAAAGACCAGCCCCCCACGACGCAAGACACCGGCGAAGCCTGTCCGCCGGTGCCTTGTTGCCGGGTTACCCGCCTTGCGAAGACGCGGCTCAGGCCGCCTGTCCGGCCGGAATCCGGTCGGCCTGCGCCATCTTGCGATCATCCGCGCCGACATCCTGCGCGATCAGCTTGCGGGTGAGCTTCACGAACAGCCAGATCGTGGCGATCTGTATGGCGACGAGCGGCAGGTAGAGCGCGCCATAGGCCAGCGAGAACGGGGCCAGCACGCCGATCCCCACGAGACCCGGATTGATCATGAAATTGCCGAAGACGAAGAGGGCAACACCCGGGCAGACCAGGGCGAAGGCGCCGGGCGACTTCTCGGGACCGTTCACCCAGCGCCCGAAATAACCCACGCGCCGCATCACCGCCCAGCCGATCAGGCCGAAGAGCAGCTGGATGCCGAGGAAGGCGGAGAGCAGCGCGAAGATCTCGCCCTCGCTGACCGGCACACCGAACTGATGCGCGAGGCTCATCTTCAGGCGATAGATGCCGATGCCGATCACCGTCAGGAACGGGATCACGATCCACAGGGTGGGCGTGGTCTCGGCGCCGGCGCGGAACTCCATCATCGCCCGGAAACCGAGCACCAGCTTGATGGCACCCAGAACGATCGCCGTGGCGAGGAAGAACGAAGCACCGACGAAGCCGATCGTGGCAGTGGCGGGAACCGCACTCATCGCAGCCGAGGCGGAGAAGCCGACACCGATCATGGCGAAGGCGAAGACGGCGATCATCTGGCCGAGATTGTTGCTCTTGGCGCATTCATAGCCGCCCTCGACGAGAACGCGGGAGATGAAGGCGAGATAGATCCGGAAGGCGAGGATGCCGATACCGGCGAAGGCGGCCAGCGCCAGCGGGAAGAGCGCCTCGCGAATCCCCCACAAGCCCGGCACGAAGACCGCGCCAGCGACGAAGGCGACGTTCACGCTCATGGCGAGTGCCAGCGGCAGGGCCATCAGCTGGCTCTCCATATTGCCCTCGCGGAAACGCGCGAAAGCGGACGTGCGGGCCCATGCGGCATAGCGGCCCAGATTCCAGATCAGCAGGCGCACATGCCAGATCGTGAAGAACGCGATCCCGGCGATCGCCACGATCATGAGCGCCTGCAGGGCGAGACCGGCCTGCGCAAAATCGTTGCTCAGAGAGGCAAAATGCGGGATCGGCGCGCCAGCATGCGGGGTCATCCAGAGGAGATACATGAAGAAACTCACCGCAAGTCCACCCGCACCGAGCGCGGCGAGAAGATATTGCGGCGTATAGGGAGCGGCCTGTGGCCGGGCGAGGTCGGACATGATCGTGCTCCTTGCATGTCGGGTGGCGATACGCGATCGCTCTGATCTGCCGACAATATATTAGATATTTCTAATATAAATATCGGGGGGATTACGCATGGTGCATGCGCCGGCCCGGATGCGCCGTCACCGCCCTTGTCCCGTCCCTTTGCGCGTGCCATCTCCCCCGCGTGGCGAGCGGAGATGGAGGATTGAAACCATGCGCGTGGAAACACTCACCGATGCGGCGCTCGACGATGCGCTTGACGCGGTCGCGCAGCTGCGCATCAGCGTGTTTGCCGCCTTCCCCTATCTCTATGACGGCGATCTCGCCTATGAGCGGCGCTATCTCGAAAGCTATCGCAAGAGCCCGCGCGCCATTCTCGTGGGCGCCTTCGAGGGCGACACGCTCGTGGGGGCGGCCACGGGCACGCCGCTGGCCGATCACAAAGACGATTTCGCCCAGGCCTTCGCGGGAAGCGGGATCGCGCTCGAGGACGTGTTCTACTGCGCCGAATCGGTGCTCCTGCCGCAATGGCGCGGACACGGAATCGGGCATCGCTTCTTCGATCTGCGCGAGGATCACGCCCGCACCCATGGCTTCAGCCATTGCGCCTTCTGCGCGGTGATTCGCCCCGACGATCATCCGGGGCGCCCGGCGGATTACCGCCCGCTCGACGGTTTCTGGCGCAAGCGCGGCTATGAAGAAATGCCCGGCGTCATGGCGCAGTTCTCCTGGAAGGATGTCGGCGACACGACCGAAACCCGCAAGCCTTTGCAATTCTGGATTCGCCGGCTTTGACGGCGCGATCGGCCTTTGCGATTTACGATTATGTGACGCCCGCGCAGTAACATCCCGCGCGTGTTTGCCTCTTGCGCAGGTTTGTCGCACATTAGCGCGCAAATCGTCGCCGGAGAGGATTTGCGGCCCCGTTCCGGGGCGCCACCGTCAAGAAGGAGCGTGCGCTCATGGAATGGGTATTGCTGGCCATCGTTGTCGCACTGCTGGCCTGGGCCATCATCATCTATAACGGCCTCGTCGCCATGCGCCAGCGCACGACGCAGGCCTTCGCCGATATCGACGTGCAGCTGCGTCAGCGCCACGATCTGATCCCCAATCTGGTGGAGACGGTCAAGGGCTATGCGTCTCACGAGAAGGAGACGCTCGACGCGGTGGTCAAGGCGCGCAACGCCGCTGCCAGCGCGCATGGCCCGGCGGATCAGGCGCAGGCGGAGAACATACTCAACGCCACGCTGGGCCGGCTCTTCGCCCTCGCGGAGGCCTATCCCGATCTCAAGGCCAACCAGAACTTCCTCGCCCTGCAGAGCGAATTGTCCAATGTCGAGGACAAGCTTGCTGCGGCACGGCGCTTCTTCAACAACGCCGTGGCGGAATACAATGCCGCGATCGAATCCTTCCCCGCGGTGCTGTTTGCCCGCTCGATCGGCTTCACCGCGCGTGAATATTTCGATATCGGCGAAGCCAAGCGCGAGACGCTGCAAACTGCGCCGGAAGTGAAGTTCTGATCTTGAAATCCTGACATGATGCGCGGGCGAAAGCGCCCGCCATCACCCCGCGACGGCGCCGGAGGATGATGCGGTGTTTCCCGCTTTTGGTCTCTATTCGCATATCCAGGCCAATCGCCGTCGCTCGGTCGCGCTGCTGCTCGGGCTGTTCTTTCTCGTCTATCTGGTCGTCTTCGCCGGTGCGCTGGCCTTGCGCGGCATGGGTGAGGGACAGTTCGACACGCTGGCAACCAATCTGCGCGGCGCCTATGGCGACATGCTCTATGCCGCGCCGATCGCGACCATCGCGGTGCTGGGCTGGATCATCATCGCCTATTTCGGCCATCAGAAGCTGATCGACGCGGTCACCGGCGCGCAGGCTGTCTCCCGCGAGGATGATCCCCGGCTCTACCGGATGCTGGAAAACCTGTGCATCTCGCGCGGCATGACCACGCCGAGGCTCAAGATCATGGAGACCGACGCGCTCAACGCCTTTGCCTCCGGCCTCAATGACAAGCAATACACCGTCACGCTCACGCGCGGCCTCGTCGAGCGGCTCGAGGATGACGAGATCGAGGCGGTGATCGCCCACGAGCTCACGCATATCCGCAACGAAGACGTGCGCATGATGGTGATCGCGGTGATCATCGCCGGTGTCGTCTCATTCGCCGGCGAGATGCTGTTTCGCTCCCTGCGCTATGGCGGGCGCATGCGGCTCATGACCGGAGGCATCGGACGCGGGGGCGGGCGCGGCGGCGGACGCGCGGGAGGCGGCGCGGCGGTCGCGCTTCTGGTGGCCGCCGCGATCGTGCTGATCGCCTGGCTGCTTTCGCTGGTGATCCGCTTCGCTCTCTCACGCTCGCGTGAATATCTCGCCGATGCCGGCGCGGTCGAGCTCACCAAACGCCCGGATGCGATGATCTCGGCGCTGCTCAAGATTTCCGGGCGCGCGGAGATGCAAAAGACGCCGTCCAGCATCATAGAAATGTGCATCGAAAACCCGCGCGTCGGCTTCACCGCCATGCTGGCCACGCATCCCTCGATCGAGGATCGCGTCGCGGCGCTGGAGCGCCATGCCGGCGGGCGCCGCCCCCCGCCGGAAAAGCTCACCCTGCGCCCGAGCGCTGCGGAGCTTCTGGCACAGGAGCAGGCGCGGGAAAAAGCAGCAGCGCAGAATCCGCAGCAGGGCGGGCGCAATATGCCACCCTTCCCGCCCACCCCCTGGAGCGGCCTGCCCGGCATGCCGGGCTCCGGATCGGGCAATGACGGGGGCAATGCCGCCCCGACACCGTGGAGCGGCAACAGCCCCTGGAGCAAGGGCGGCGGCTGAAATCGCACAGTTCGGAGCAGGCCCGCTCAGGTCTTGAAAAGAAGCAAGCGCGCTTTCGCAATTGCCCATCGCCTCTCAGCATGCGGGTCGCTAATCTGCATTCAGACAACGCGAGAAGCGTTCAGGGAGGATCGTCATGTCGAAAAATGCACTCGTCACCGGCGCCGGCACCGGCGTTGGCCGCGCCGCCGCGCTCGCCCTCGCCCGCGACGGCTGGGACGTGACGCTGACGGGCCGCAGGCCCGAGCCGCTCGAGAAGGTGGCGCAGGAAGTGCGCGCACTGGGGCGCGAGGCGCTGGCCGTATCCGCCGATGTCGGCGATCCCGCCTCCGTCGATGCCCTGTTCGAGGCGCATCAGGCGAAGTTTTCACGGCTCGATCTGCTCTTCAACAATGCCGGAACCGGCGCCCCGGCCGTTCCGGTCGAGGATCTGCCCTTCGAGAAATGGAAGGCGGTGGTGGATGCCAATCTGACCGGGACTTTCCTGTGTGCGCAATGGGCATTCCGGATCATGAAGGCGCAGCGCCCCAAGGGCGGGCGGATCATAAATAACGGCTCGATTTCGGCCTATGCGCCACGCCCCAATTCAATCGCCTATACCGCGACGAAACATGCCGTTTCCGGCATCACGCGCACGCTCTCCATGGATGGCCGCAAATATGATATCGCCGTGGGCCAGCTCGATATTGGCAATGCCGAGACCGATCTCGCCAAGCGCATGGCCGATGGTGTGCTGCAGGCCGACGGATCGACCAAGGCCGAGCCGCTGATGGATGTGGAGCATGCCGGCAATGCGGTGGCGCATATGGCGAGCCTGCCGCTCGAAGCCAATGTGCTGTTCATGACGGTGATGGCCACCAAGATGCCCTTCGTGGGGCGGGGCTGACGGCGCCTTCGTAGGGCGCGGCGGAGGCCTGCTCCCGCTGCGGCGGGCTCAGCCGAGCCCGCCCTCCTCCGGCTCGGCGATGCCGTAGAGCATCACGGCGGTGGAGATGGCGAGGTTGAGACTGTCGGCGCGGCCCACCATCGGGATGCGCACGAGATGCGTGCAGGCGCCGCTGATCGCATCCGTGATCCCCGCCTGCTCGTTGCCCATGACGACGAGATACGGCGCGGGTGCGCCAGTCTTGCGGTAATGCGTCGTCGCCGGCAGTGCCGTGCCGATCACGCTGCCCGGCCAGCGGGCGCACAGGGCGAGGAAGTCATCTTCGGATCCGCTGAAGACCGGCACGGCGAAGATCGAGCCCATCGAGGCCCGCACCGCCTCCACCGAGGCGGGATCGCAGGTCTCGCCGATCAGGAGCACTCCGCCGGCGCCGACCGCATCAGCGGTGCGGATGACGGTGCCGAGATTGCCCGGATCGCGCACCCGGTCGAGCGCCACGAAAACGCGCGCCGTCTCCGGATCGATCGCATCGAAGCCGCGCTCCACCCAGCGAAAGGCCGCGACGACGGATTGCGGATTGTCCTTGCGCGAGATCTTGGCCAGCACCGTGTCATTGGTCTCGATGCAGGTCCCGCCCGCGGAGAGACAGGCCTCGCGCAGCCGGGTGACCACCGCGCGCTCGCGCCCCTCGCGGTGATAGACGAGGATCTCCGGCGCCTGGCCGTTATCCAAAGCCTCGACGATCGTGCGCGCACCCTCCGCCAGAAACAGCCCGGATTCGCGGCGCTCCTTGCGCTGATGCAGGGCACGCAGCTGCTTGACCAGCGGATTGGTCAGGCTGACGATCTCGCGCACGCCGCCGCTATCGTTTTCGAGCATCACGCTCCTCCGCCCTGCGGCACCCAGCGGGCATAGAGCGAGGTGGACATCCGCCGCCCGCCGGCCTGGTCGCGCACGACGAGCTCGCCCGAATCGATCTCCCCGCCCCGCGCGCCGAGATGGTCGCGCATCACCTCGTGCAGGGTGAGGAAGGAGAGGCGCACCGCATAAGCCGTGAGAATCATGAAGCTCGGCTTGTTCGAAAGCAGTTTCGTGCAATCGGAGACGAGCCCGGGCAGCATCTCGAACAGATGCCACACCTCGTTATTCGGCCCGCGACCGTAGCGCGGCGGATCGAGCAGGATCGCGTCGTAGGTATTGCCGCGACGCAATTCGCGCTGCACGAATTTCACCGCATCGTCGCAGATCCAGCGGATCGGCTTGTCGTCGAGCCCGGATACCGCCTGGTTCTCGCGGGTCCAGGCGATCGCCTTCTTCGAAGCGTCGACATGCGTGACCTTCGCCCCGGCGCGGGCGCAGATCAGGCTGGCAACGCCCGTATAGCCGAACAGGTTTAGAACCGAGAGCGGGCGCTGGTCGGCGGCGATGCGCGCCTCCATCCAGCGCCAGTGCTCGATCTGCTCGGGAAAGATTCCGACATGGCGAAACGAGGTGGCGCGCAGGCGGATGTCGAGATCCATCACCTGCATCGACCAGTCGCCGAGCCGGCCCTTGCGGTATTGCCAGGCGCCCTGCTCGGCATCCTCCTTGGCCTCGAAGGCGGCATCCGCCTGCTTCCACTGGCCCGGATCGCTCTTCTCCCAGATCGCCTGCGGCTCCGGCCGGTCGAGCACGACTTTGCCGAAGCGCTCGAGCTTGCGGCCCGCGCCGGTATCGATCAGGCGGTAATCCTCCCAACCGTCGGTGATCAGGAGTTCGGCGCGATCCGCTCGCGGGGTGTTCGTCGGCATATTCTGCATGCTCCGTCGATAGCCGGGCCGGCGCGGCTTGACCAGTCTCTTTTGCTGAATTGCCTTTGGCGAAACCCGCGCGGCTGCGCCCTTTGCGCGAATGCACCCGGCGTCTAGGCTCAGCCTGAAGAAACCGAGGGAGGACCATCATGATCCACGTCATCGCAATCATCACGGCAAAGCCGGGCAAGCGCGGGGAGATCCTGGAAGCCTTCCGGGCCAACATGCCCGCCGTCCATGCCGAGGAGGGCTGCATCGAATACCAGCCGGTCACCGATGCGTCGGGGTTTTCCTTCCAGACGGAACTGGGCCCCGATACCTTCATGGTGATCGAGAAATGGTCGGGCCCGGAGACACTGAAGGCCCATGCCGCAGCGCCGCACATGGCCGCCTATGCGGCGAAGGTGAAAGATCTCATCGCCGATCGCCGCGTCCACGTACTGGAAGACGCACAGGGCTGAGGCAGCGCCTCAGCCGATCAGCGGCGCCGCCGTGCGCTCCTGCAATTCCGACAATGTCAGCCCCGGCACCATCTCGCGCACGACGAAGCCGTCCGGCGTGACGTCGAGCACGGCGAGATTGGTATAGACCCGCTTGACGACGCCCGGCGCCGTCAGCGGATAGCTGCAGCGTTCGACGATGCGGGGGCGACCGTCGCGGGTGGTGTGCTCCATGATCACCCAGATGCGCTTTGCACCTGCCGAGAGATCCATCGCACCGCCGACGGCGGGCGCCATGTCGCTGTCACCGGTCGACCAGTTGGCGATATCGCCGTTCTGCGCCACCTCGAAGGCGCCCAGAACGCAGAGGTCGAGATGCCCGCCACGGATGATGGCGAAGCTGTCGGCCTGGTGCACGTAGGAGCCGCCCTTGAGCAGGGTGACGCGCTGCTTGCCGGCATTGATCAGCCAGGGATCGTCCTGCTCCGGCGTCGGGGCGGGCCCCATGCCGATAATGCCGTTCTCCGAATGGATCACCACCTCGCGCGTGTCGGGCACGTAATCGGCGATCATGGTCGGCATGCCGATGCCGAGATTGACGTACCAGCCCTCCGGGATGTCGTCGGCGACCCGGGCGGCCATGCCCTTGCGGTCGAGGGGTTTCCAGTGCGGCATCGTGGTCTGCGCGGTCTCGCTCATGAATCACTCTCCCTGCGCATCGCGCGGTGCGTGCAGCACGCGGTCGATATAGAGCCCCGGCGTGCCGATCAGCTCGGGGGGAATGTCGCCCAGTTCGCGGATGTGATTGGTCTGGGCAATGGCGAGCTTTGCCGCCGTCGCCATCACCGGGTTGAAATTGCGCCCGCTCGCCCGGTAGGTGAGATTGCCCCAGCGATCAGCCTCCCAGGCCTCGATGATGGCGACATCGCCCGGAAGCGCGTATTCGAGCACGTAATCACGCCCGTCGATCCGGCGCGTCTCCTTGCCCTCGGCGAGTTTGGTACCGTAGGCGGTGGGCGTGAAGAAGGCGGGGATGCCCGCACCGGCGGCGCGCAGGCGCTCGGCGAGCGTGCCCTGCGGCACGATTTCGAGCTCGATCTTGCCGGCGGCGTAGAGCTCTTCGAAGACGACGGAGCCGGCGCTGCGCGGATAGGTGCAGATGATCTTGCGCACCCGCCCGAGCTCCATCAGCCGGGCGAGGCCCTCGCGGCCGGTTCCCGCATTGTTGGAGACGACGACGAGATCGCCCGCGCCGGACTCGATCAGCCCCTCGATCAGGGTATCGGGCTGGCCGACGGAGCCGAAACCGCCGATCAGGATGGTGGCGCCGTCGGCAATGCCGGCCATCGCCTCGCCGAGGGTGGGAACTATCTTGTCGATCATGGCGTCCGGTACTCGTTCACGACCGCTTCGCGCGGCGGCCTCCGGACGCATAGTGATCGAGCGGGCAGACCCTGTCGACGCGCCGCACGCACAGCCGCCTTTGGTGTTTTGCCGAAGGCG
>JAFIEI010000087.1 GCA_020832565.1 Salinarimonas sp.
ATATCCCATTGAAATTGCAGAATTATCGGAAATCAGCTGTTTAAGTTGGGTCAAGGAACTGCGTGACTTCCTTTTCGAGCGTGCCCGCGTTTTCAGAGAGTTCGTTGGCAGAGGTGAGCAGCTGCTCGGAGGCCGAGGCGGTATGACCGGACGCTTCGCGCACCTGAGCGATGTTTTCTGTCGATTCCTGCGTCCCGCGTGCAGCTTCTGCGACGTTACGCGAGATCTCGCCGGTCGCCGCCTGCTGCTCTTCCACCGCTGCGGCGACGGAATTTGCCAGTGCGCTCATCTCCTCGATCTGCTGGGCGATGGCCCCGATGGCGGTGACGGACTTCTGCGAGATGCCCTGCATGCCGGTGATCTGGGAAGCGATCTCCTCGGTCGCCTTCGCGGTTTGATCGGCGAGCCCCTTCACTTCGGCTGCGACCACCGCGAAGCCCTTGCCGGCCTCACCCGCACGTGCGGCCTCGATGGTGGCATTCAGTGCCAGAAGATTCGTCTGCTCGGCGATCGCGCTGATCATGGCGATCACCTCGCCGATCTTCTGGGCCGAGGCCGAGAGCTCCGTGACAAGGCCGTTCGTCTCACGGGCCTGTTCGACGGCGGCGGCGGACTTGCTCGCCGTCTGTTCGACCTGAGAACCGATCTCCTGAGCTGAGGCGGCGAGTTGCTCCGTCGCTGTGGCGACGGCCTGGACATTCGCCGCCGTCTGCTCTGCCGTGGAGGCAACCGAGGCGGATTGCATGTTGGTTTCCTCCGCCGTCGATGAGAGTGAGCGGGCCGTGGCTTCGAGCTCGGTAGAGGAAGAAGAGAGCTGGCGCACGAGGCCGCCGACCTTCTGCTGGAAGTCGTCGGCGAGTGCGGCAAGCGCCGCCTTCTTCTCGACCTCGACCTCAGCTTCACGAATCTTGGCTTGCTCTTCAAGCGCTTTGTTCTGCCTCAGCGCGTCACGGAACACCGTCAAGGCGTTCGCCATGGCGCCGATCTCATCACCCCGTTCGCGGGCCGGAATATCGGTGTCGAGATCCCCTCCGGAAATCCGCTGCATCGCGGTCGTCAAACCGCTTACCGGATTGACGATCGAGCGCCCGAGGAAGAAGGCGAGTGCGATGCCGAAGAGAAGGCCAACGCCGGTCGCCCATATGGCGACCTGTTCTGCACGGATCAGGGTACTTTCGACCATCGGACCGATGACATCGCTGCGCGCTGCGAAGCTTTCAGCCGCCTCTGTAATTGCAGCAGAAGCTTGGGAACCAATTGCCTCCAACTGTGCAATTGCCGCTTCGCCGGTCATGTCTTCGCGGACGAACCGTTCGAACAGGTTCTGGAATTCAACGACCACCGCATAGAGCCCGTCCATTTCGGCAGCGAATTCCGGCTGAATGACCGCTTCTCGCGCTTCATCATAGGCCTCGAACGCTTCAGACAGCATGGCCGTTGCACGATCTCGCGCCGCAGTATCACCATCGCGCAGGTAATCTTCAGCGTGGACTCGAGCAGCATAAACGTCGCCACGCATATCAAGCAGGCTACCTGAGAGGACGGATACCTCCCGATAGTCTCGGAAAAGATCTTCCGCCTCAAAGAGCGACCAGGTCGAGTTTCCTGAGACGCCTGCGAAAAGCAGGAGCACCAGTGCAAAAGCGCTGCTTATGCGCGCCTTGAGCGATAGATTTTTGAGAAGATTGCCCATTTCAGCTCCTCAGGTTATGTCGCAGCCATAATAGCTTCGGGAGATTGTGTTAATTATCGAATTAACATCTGAATAAAAGTATAATTAACAAAGATAGTTTGCTTGCATAAAAGCCGGGAACCTTTGCATTCATGCAAGAATACGTGAGGGCGCAGTGCATCGCAAAATCTGGCGCAGGCAACCGCCAGCCTCTCTCTCGAACCCCTGTGTAATTTAGGGAAATTCCCGGATGTAGGCGGCTCCAATGTTTATGTATGTATGATTATCAACATATCATTGAGGTCGGCTATGAACAGGCTTGAGCTTCCAGATGGCAAGGGGTTTTCACTGCGCAAGGTTTTGGCCAAAGGCGGCCTGATTGATGCGTTCTGCGGTCTGCTCGTCATCGCGGCTGTGACGTCGTCGCTGCTCGTAATCGTCAGCTTCTGATGCGCGTTCGTGTGCATCAGGCAGATTTCGCAATCGCCTGCAGCATGTTGCGCATCTGCGTGAGCCCGACGATGATGTTCGCCCGAGCATTGACGCCCGTTTTTGTGTCCGGCGTCGTGGTCTTCAGCAAGTGTCGCGCATGCTGGCAGAATTCACGCTCGCGGTTGAATGTCTGCTGCCCTTCAGTTCTGCTTTCGATCCGTGCAAGATGATGATCGCTTTCTGCTAGTACCTTGTCTAGACTGGCATCGATCAGGCGCATCGGCTGTATAGACACTTCCCGCCGACGTGCGGCGATCTTCGGGTGCATGGCGTGTTCCTTTCGCGAGATCGTCAGAACAGATATTCGGACTTGGTGGTAGCAGCGAGGTACCCGGCCAGGCCCGAAGGTGGGATCGGTCGTGATACGAGATACCCTTGAGCATAATCACAACCCATTTGACGCAGCATTGCGTATTGCTCGGAGGTCTCCACGCCCTCTGCGACGGCATTGATGCCCAGGGCACGGGCCAGATTGATCATGGCCTCCGTAACCATGGCGTCATCGCTGTCAGGGGTCATATGCATGATGAATGACCGATCGATTTTGAGCATATCGACCGGAAAGCTCTTCAGATGTGTGAGAGACGCGTATCCGGTCCCGAAGTCGTCAAGCGCGATCGACACGCCTTGTTGATGCAGGGCATCGAGATTCGCCGTGATAATCTCCAGAGCCCGATCGAGCAGGGTCGTTTCTGTAATCTCGATACAGATATCGCACGGCTCGAGTCCTGCCTCGCCGGCAAGTTGTATCAAGCGCGAGCTGAATTCTTCATCACGTAGCTGCGCCGTTGTGACGTTGATGGCAAGCGTACCCGGCTTGAAGCCCAACGCTTTCATCTTGCCATGGACTCGACACGCACGGGTGATCACGGCATCGCCGAGTTGGATACCGAGCTGGTTTTCCTCGGCGATGGAAACGATTTCCTGAGGCGCAATCGCCTCTCCCCGGCAATTCCAACGAAGCAAGGCCTCGAAGCCTTCATGCTGCATGGTGTTGATGCGCACCTGAGGCTGCAGCACGACATCGATGTCATCGGCGAGTAGGGCGACGGCGAGCTGGTCAGCAAGTTTGCGGCGCCGTTCGATCTTCTGACGCATCTCGCGGGCAAAAACCCGCACGCTCCCGCGTCGGGAAGCCTTTGCTTCATAGAGAGCGATATCGGCATGTTTGAGGATGTCCTTGGCCCCGTGATCGGCATCGGGAAAGACAGCGAGGCCGATACTGCAGCGGGGGGCAATCGACTTCCCCAAGACCCGCATGGGACGATCGAGAAGCAGGAGCAGCTCCTCACACCGTGCAATAGCCTCCTCTTCGCCACTTAGTCGCGGCCAGAGAAGGGCAAATTCATCGCCGCCGACGCGGGCAAGGGTCGCGTTCTTGTCGACCTCCGCCGAAACCCGCTCCGCAAGTGTCTTGATGACGCTGTCACCGATATCGTGGCCGTGAATATCATTGATGATCTTCAGATTATCGAGATCAAGGAATGCGAGTGCACCCCTTTCGCCGTCACGCCGTCTCGCAACAAGCGTGCTGTTGAGGCGTCGCAACAGGACCTTGCGGTTGACGAGGCCGGTCAGGGCGTCCGTCTCGGCCTGGCGTCGCAGTCTCTCCTCGGCGGCCTTCAACTCGGTAATGTCGCTTCGCACCCCCACGATATGTCCCGAGCAGGTCCTGTTTTCACGAACCTGCACCCATCGACCATCGGAGTTCTTGCGCTGCACAGGCGTGCCGGGATTGCGGTGATCCCGAAGGGCTTTCTGGATGAAGGCTTCCTTCGCAACCGGGCTTGTCCCGGCGGGCAGGAATTCTCCGCGTTCGACACCCTCCCGCAGAAACTCTTCGAAAGTGATTCCTTCCCGAACCTTGCTCGCCACCAGGGGATAGGTCTGAAGGAAACCGTCGTTCCACAGGGTTAGACGATCATCGGCATCGAAGGCCGCGACACCGTCAGGAATCGCTGCCATGACGTCGCGAATGAGGCTTTCTGCCCTGTGGCGCGCTTTTGCCTCCGCTTCCCTCGCGGCCTCGGATTGCTTGCGTTCGGTGATGTCGAAACGGATGGCAACGTAGCCCTCGATGCGTTCATCGCTATCGGCAATCGGCGCAATGGTCGAATCAACCCAGTATAGATGACCGTCCTTGGCTCTGTTGCAGATTTCCCCTCGCCAGACATTGTTCGAAGCGATGGTGCGCCACATCGCCTGAAAGAACTCTTTCCCGTGCTGCCCCGAATTCAGGATGGCATGGGTCTTTCCGAGAAGTTCGTCACGCGTGTAGCCGCTGATCCGGCAGAATGGTTCGTTGACGGCACGGATGACACCACGGCGGTCGGTCACCGCGACGATGGCGTGTTGGTCGAGGGCACTCTTGTAGGCGGCCAGTTCGGTCGCAAGCCTGTGCAGCTCATCATGCCATTCTGGCGGGGCATTCCGCCCCACTTTGGTGGCGTTGTAGCTGCGGAAATCTTGTTCCAGGAATTCCGGAAGCTTGAGATATTCCATGATCGACTCCGTTATTCCTGTCTGTCAGGGACGCTCATCCGCCGGGTCGCAGGCGACAAGACGGATTCTTGCGACGGCCTTTCTCGTTAGCGACGACATGCGATACTGCCCCTCAATGGACGTTCGTGCGCTGACGCAGTTGACTGCGTCAGCGCGGTTCAGATCTTGCGTACTTGCGCGATGAATTCCGCCACCGCTTTGGCGACGCGCTCGCATTCCTCATCGACGGATGCGGCACTCGTCATCATGCCATTGCCGGCATCTGCCGAGCGTCGGGCGACATTGGCGACATCTGCCATGGCCTGGCTGACGGAGGCGCTGCCGGTGGCAGCTTCCGTGACCGAACGCGAGATCTCGCTGGTCGTCGCCGCCTGTTCCTCGACGGCAGCCGAGATCGCCACGGAGGTCTCGTCGATCGTGTCGATCGTGGTGGAGATGCGCCCGATGGCGGAGACGGTGGACTGCGTCGATTCCTGGATGGCCGCGATCTGCTCGGAGATCTCCTCGGTGGCCTTGGCCGTTTGCGAGGCGAGGTTCTTCACTTCCTGAGCGACGACCGCGAATCCCTTGCCCGCTTCGCCGGCGCGGGCGGCTTCGATGGTGGCGTTGAGAGCCAGCAGATTGGTCTGGCCGGCGATGTTCTGGATCAGAGAGACGATCTGGCCGATCCTCTGGGAGGCTTCCGCGAGGGCCTGTACGCTCCGCGAGGTTTCCCGCGCCTCCTGCACGGCGTTCTTCGTGATCCCGCGTGACTGATCCACCTGACGTGAGATCTCGCTGATGGAGCTGTCGAGCTCTTCGGCTGCTGCGGCCACGGCCTGGACATTGGCGCTGGTCTGTTCGGCGCCCGAGGAGGCGGAGGTCGCGGTCTCGGTCGCTTCCCGGGTTGCAGCGATGACGCTGTCGGCGGCGTCTCGCATGCTGCCATTGGCGCTGCGCACACCCTGCATCGCTTCTTCCATGATCGTGTCAAACGCGTCAATCGAATTCGACAACTGGGTGATCACGGACCAGGTCAGTGCCGCCGCGACATAGCGACCCTGTGCGTCATAGACCGGGGTGATATTGAGATCCATCCGTTCCGGACCGAGCTTGATCTTGGCCCGCCATGGCAGGTTCTTCGGATCCGCAACGATGGCCCGCTGGTGTTCGGGACGGGCATGGAAGATATCAAAAGATGTGCCGACGATCTTCTCCGGGTCGAGTTCCTTTGGCAGATGCTCGCGGATGCGTTTCAGTGTCTCCACGCTGGTTCGGTTGGCATAGCTGATGATGCCGGTCTGCGGATCGAGTGTCAGAATATTGACGGGCAGATTGTCGGCGATCGTTTCGAGCGGCGGTCTCGCGCTGGCCGACGCTGCTGGCCGGTAGCCCGTCGTACCGGGCATTGGCGGCGCCTGCGAATCGCCCACAGGTTGCGTAGCGGCGCTACGTTTGAAGAGAAACCCCATTTTCTTCCCCACTCCTAAATATGGTGCGCTTTCCAAGGGTGTTTGCTCACCACCTGACGGTACTATTTTTTGATTTTGTATGATCATAATCATGCATACAAATTACTGATACATTAATTTCTTAAATGCCGTATCGAGTTTCAGAAAGTCAAGTATCGAACGTAAAAGAAAAAATTCTGCATAGGAACCGCATGGCAACGCAAGCATTTCTTTGTGGCCAGATAGTATGATCCCACATATGCATGGTTTCGTAGAAACAAAAATGCGCCTCTCTTCTTAAGTCTGATTGACCCAACTTTCTCCATGGCATATTTGTGAATTAACAAACAGCGCTTGCGGCACTGCAAGGAGTATGCCGCCAAAGCGAAAAAAGAAGGAATTCCAACGTTTTGGTCACAAAATGCAAGGAAGAGCCGCATTGCTGTCCCCCAACAAACTCCTCCGCCGGATTTCGCCGGATGCACAAGCCTATCTCGCCCCATACGCGATTACGCAGCAACTTACAGAGGGAAACGAAATCTATCCACTCGGTGCGCCATTCACCCATGCCTGTTTTCCTGGTTCGGCGATCGTTTCCCTGATGACCGACATGGAAAACGACGGCGCCACAGCCGAAAAAGTATCGATCGGTCGGGAGGGTTTCCTTGGATTGGCCCTTGTCCTTGGTGGGGAACGTGCGCTCAGCCGCTCGGTGTTGCGTGTTCCGGGCTCAGTCACGCTGATCCCGATGACGGTGCTCAGTGACGCAGTCGAGCGATTTGCCTGTCTGCGCGTTGTAACCCGTCGCTATGCGCAGACACTCGTAGTTCAGTTGATGGAAACTGTTGCTGGAGCAAGGCTTGAGAATTCCAACATCCAGGTCGCGCACTGGCTCGCGCTCGCGTTCGATCGCGTCGACGGCGGCTCCCTGGAACTCAAACAGGACGCCCTTGCGGAAACCCTCGGAATCGGTCGGCTCAGTGCCTCGAATGCGTTCCAGAGCCTGCGAAAGCAAAAGCTCGTTCAATATTCCCGTGGCCGCATTACCCTATTGGACATCGACGGCCTGCGTGCGATCGCCGGCCCCCGTTATGCACGGATCAGAAACGCCTATGCCTGGCAGGACGCGTCAGAGGATAATGAGGTCTTATCACGTGGCCTATAATTCGTAATTGGAACGCACGCCCTACTCGATGATCTAAATTTGCCTCAGCCGTTCATCGCTTTCGGTCGGTTTTGCCAAAACAATCTTGGAAATCGGGAAATTCCGCCAATGTTTGGAAACGGAATCGCTTCGATGATTCTCTCTTCACGATGGCAAAAGAACTTAAACGTGACGAACTCTTGCTCAGATAGCAGGCTGATGAGCTCACACTGCTCACTCTCCCGCGTAAAATAGAACGAACAGGTTCTTGTATCCGCCTTCAGTATCCATCCGGAACATTCAACAGAGCAGTTTAGCCCCATACTGCCGACTGAGATCAGCGTTGCAAATCCAGTGGGATAATGGATATACGACGGGCTCAATCTCAGGTATCCGGACAAAACCTCAGGATAGTCAGAGGGCCCAAATTCAAAACTTAATTCAAGGCGATGATCTACCCCACGTTCGAGTGCGCCTCGAAACAACACAACCCTGCTGAGGAATCTGTCGCTGATCTCCCAGTCGAAAATTGACAAAAGCTGCTGCCGCCCTTCACGCATTTAGCTAATCCTTAAAGTTTGTTATTCATAATTACATGCATATACGCCCTTCTGTTGCGCGTAATGGGTGTAGCGAGCGATCACAGCTTCTTCGTCGGCTTTAAAAGAGAGCGGACAGACCGACTTGAGGATGACCGCCTGTAGTCACGAATGACCGGGATGGGGGCGCATTGCAGACGCACTTGTTCCCTGATTGGACAAATGTATTTGATTCGAACGCAGGCGCCATGACACTCGTGGTGTCATACACTACATCGGCTCCAATCGTCGTTCTCAGTCATCAGAGAACCCAGATGCGATCAAATCTGATTGCATTCGTACCGATGGATCTCTCTGTATATCTCTCATATAATTCTCCGCTCACTTTTTCTTTTTTGTTCCTTGCTTGATTTCATGTGACGCTTTCAGGGCAGGCGAATTCGCCTTGCTTATCCGATGAATGAGAACAGCCATCCCTCTTCATCGGCGTTTTCTTGATTGCGAGCGTAAACGATGTCTATTGCAGATGATGAAGACCCAAGCTGGAAGGGCTTGAACACCAAGAGGCGCGATCCTGTTACCGCCAGCGACAAGAAGAGGCGTGCTGACATTCTCGAACTAGTGAAAGTGAGGTGGACCCCGGATTTCGGACAGGGAGATAAGCTGGTATCTCTCTGACGAGG
>JAFIEI010000027.1 GCA_020832565.1 Salinarimonas sp.
CCATGGTCCACGCCCAGGACGAAGTCGCCGGTGAGGGTTCCTTGTGCGGCGCCGGCGACGGCTGCCAGTTCGTCGCCGCGTTTCCGGTGCTCAGTGCCGTTCCGGTACCCCAGTTTGGAGCCTGGTGGCTTCCGGCAACGGTCGTGTCGGCGGTTCCGGCAGCCTTGGCCCAGCCAGTATGCGGGTTGCTCACAATAGCCGGGGCATGCCCGCCCGATGTTCCGAGACCGCCCCAGCTGCGTGTGTCGACATTGACGACAGACGGGCCGCGCGGCCCCCACTTGTTGGCTGTCCAGGCGCTGGAATTGTCGCTGACGACCGACGGACCACGTGCGCCTGTGCCGAGACCGCCCCAGCTACGGGTATCATTGTTGACGACCGATGGGCTGCCCGCGCCCACTGCGTTGCCGCCGAAGCCGCCTAAGTTGTGTCCCACGACGGAAGGGCCCCGAGGCTGAGCCGGCGGGCCACTGCTTCGCCATATGTTCTGATTAGGAAAGCTATGAAAGTTCATGACACGCCTCACTCCAAAATTACTAAAAAATATATACAAAACTAAAAAACAATTATCAATATATTTTAAATAATCAAAAGTAATTATTAACTATAATACTTATCGCCCAGATTGTCGACTGAAAGCTTTCATTAAGGTTAACGCTTTCGATCGCCATCGCAGTCAACGAATGCTGGCATCGCCTTGTGATGCGCGACATGAAACGCAAGAGGCCCGGCGGATTGGCCGGGCCTCTTGAATTCTGTGAATACGCGTGAACGACCACGTATCTGTCGAAGAGCGCGTCCAACGCCCCTCCCCGGCCCTCTCACAGGGGCAGATTGTCGTGCTTCTTCCAGGGACGCTCGGTTTCCTTCTCGCGCAACATGGCAAGGGCACGGGCGATGCGCCGGCGGGTCGAGCGCGGCATGATCACCTCGTCGATATAGCCGCGCTCTGCGGCCACGAAGGGCGACATGAACCGGTCTTCGTATTCCTGCGTGCGTGCGGCGATCTTCTCGGGATTGTCGAGATCGGCGCGGAAGATGATCTCGACCGCCCCCTTGGCACCCATGACCGCGATCTGCGCACTCGGCCAGGCGTAATTGACGTCACCGCCCACATGCTTGGAGGCCATCACGTCATAGGCGCCGCCGAAGGCCTTGCGGGTGATGAGGGTGACGAGCGGCACAGTCGCCTCGGAATAGGCAAAGAGCAGTTTGGCGCCGTGCTTGATCAGCCCGCCATATTCCTGAGAAGTCCCCGGAAGGAAGCCGGGCACGTCCTCAAAGGTGATGATCGGGATATTGAAGGCATCGCAGAAGCGCACGAAACGCGCGGCCTTGCGTGAAGCATCGGAATCGAGCACGCCGGCGAGCACCATCGGCTGGTTGGCGACGATGCCGATCGTGCGACCCTCGACCCGACCGAAACCGGTGACGATGTTCTTCGCGTAATTCTCCTGGATCTCGAAGAAGTCCCCCTCGTCGACGACCTTGGTGATCAGTTCCTTGATATCGTAGGGCTGGTTCGGATTATCGGGCACCAGCGTGTCGAGGGAGGGCTCTTCGCGCTCGGGATCGTCGAAGCTCGGCCATTCCGGAACGCCGTCGAGATTGTTGGCGGGCAGGAAGTCGATCAGGCGCCGCACCTGCAGGAGCGCCTCGAGATCGTTGTCGAAGGCACCATCCGCCACGGAGGATTTCGTGGTGTGGACCTTGGCGCCGCCGAGTTCCTCCGCCGTCACAGTCTCGTTGGTGACGGTCTTCACCACGTCCGGTCCGGTGACGAACATGTAGCTGGTATCGCGTACCATGAAGATGAAATCGGTCATGGCCGGGGAATAGACATCGCCGCCGGCGCAGGGGCCCATGATCACCGAGATCTGCGGGATCACGCCGGAGGCCACGACGTTGCGCTTGAACACTTCGCCATAGCCGCCGAGCGCTGCCACACCCTCCTGGATGCGTGCACCGCCGGCATCGAACAGGCCGATGATCGGCGCGCGCATGCGCAGCGCCATATCCTGCACCTTCATGATCTTGCGCGCATGCGCTTCCGAGAGCGAGCCGCCGAAAACGGTGAAATCCTTGGAGAAGACGAAGACCGTGCGGCCATTGACCGTGCCCCAGCCGGTGACGACACCGTCGCCGGGGATCTTCTGGTCCTGCATGCCGAAATCGGCGCATTGATGCTGGACGAACATGTCGAACTCCTCGAAGGAGCCGTCATCAAGCAGGAGCTCGATGCGTTCGCGTGCGGTGAGCTTGCCGCGCTTGTGCTGCGCAGCGACGCGCTTCTCGCCGCCGCCGGCACGTGCCTGCGCACGACGCTCCTCGAGCCTGTCCAGCATATCCTTCATGAGTATTCCGTCCCCGCGCTCTGCATGACCCCGTGCGGGCTTGCGGCCCGCTTGTTCGTGACTGATGCCTTAGCCGAAACCGCGCACGTGAAAAAGCCCCGTATTCTCCGGCGTGGCGCGATCTGGTGTTCAGCCCGTGTCGGCGAGGCGATAGAGGGTCAGGGCAGCGTCGAAATCGACCTGCCGGCGGGCACGCCGGGCGAGCGCCTCGTCATCCGTCCCCCAGAATGATTCCTGCACGCGCTCATCCACATGCGCGGCATCCCATGCCGTTTCCGACGAGAGCGCTTCGGCGCTCGCCGCGAGGCTGATCAGCGCCGAACCCGTCAGCGTCGTCATCACATGCAGGGCGGCGACGCGGTAGGGGCAATCATGCGCATCGACCAGGGCCGCGATCCGCTCCAGCGCCTGCGGCGGCTGCTCGACATACATCACCCCGGCGGCGAGAACGAAATGAGCGTCATGCCGCTCGCGGAAATGCGCAAGAACGGGATCCCAGGCCGCATTCTGTGCCGCGACGAGGCTCTCGGGCTCCTCGGCCCGGTAGCAGACGAGGTCGGAGGCGGCATATTTCGCTACTTCCTCTCGCACCGCGTCCATCTGGAGCGCGACGCCGTCGATGGCGGAATTGGCGATGCGCGTGATCGGCATGCCCGCGGGATCGATATGCGTACCCTGCGCCTCCCATTCGGCCACCACCGCCGCCCCCGCCGCACGGCTCGGCAGCCGCAGCGGGTTCTTGCCGGGGCTGCGCGCCGGGCGCCCGTCCAGGGTGAGCACGAAGCCGCCCTCGGCCTCCGCGAGCGCGGCCTTCTCGTAGAAGCGCTTGGGAAGATGAGCCTGCATCGAGAGCCGCGCGGCGGCACCGGGATCGGCCGGGGCCGCCGATTGGGGCCCGTGCGAATTGCCGCTGCCTTCACCCGGAACGGGGGCGATATCGTCGAGAATATTGCGCGTCATGCTTCGTGATCTTGCCTTGCCAGCCTGTGCCCTGCCGCCTTGCCGTGCCTGCCTTGCTTCGCGAGCCTTGCCTCGCAAACCTTGCCCGGAGCTTTCGCTCTAGACGTGCTGGCCGCCATTGATGTGGATTTCGGTCCCACTGACATAGGAACTCGACTCGGTGCACAGGAAGTAGATCGCCTTGGCGACCTCGTCCGTCGTGCCAAGCCGGCGCATCGGGATCTGCTCGACGATCTTGTCGGTGCCGGGCGAAAGGATCGAGGTGTCGATTTCACCGGGCGAGATGGCGTTGACGCGCACGCCGAGCGGGCCGAAATCCGCCGCCATCTCCCGCGTCAGCGAAGCCAGCGCCGCTTTCGACGTGCCATAGGCGGAACCCGCAAACGGATGCACCCGCGAGCCGGCGATGGAGGTGACGTTCACGATCGACCCGCGCGCGCGCTCCAGCTCCGCGCTGAGCCCTTTCGCGAGCAGGATCGTCGAGAAGAAATTCACCTGATAGACGTGCAGCCAGTCCTCGAAGGGCGTGTTGAGCACGTTCAGCCGACCGCCATCCGCCGCCTTGGGGGAGATCCCGGCATTGTTGACGAGCGCATGCAGCTTGCTGCCTTCGACCGCAAGGCGCTGCTTGACGTCCTCGATGGCGCGCAGCGTATCGCGGGAATCGGAGAGATCGACCTGCAGGTGATCCTCCGGACCCATTTCCCAGGGGCAGTTCTCGGGAAAGGCGTGCCGCGAAGCAGTGATCACCCGCCATCCGGCGGCGGAGAAGCGCTTCACCGTGGCGTGACCGATGCCGCGGCTGGCTCCGGTCAGGAGCATCACCCGGCGGGGATTATTGGAAGTCGAAGCGGTTGACACGTTCAGATGCTCCCGGATCGGATGGCGGCGATCATAGGCGATTATTGAAACTGATGCATCGCCCCGGGCGCGCCCCGACCAATGCCGTCGCGCACCTTTCTACGGATATAGGCGCGTGCGCTCCCATGCGCCATCCCCGGAGCGTGTGAAGATTACCCGATCGTGCAGGCGAAACGGCTTGTCCATCCAGAATTCGAGACTTTGCGGCACGATCCGGAAACCCGTCCAGTAGGGCGGGCGCGGCACCTCGCCTATCGCGTATTTGGCCGCATTCTTCGCCACCGCCTTCTCCAGGGCAAAACGGCTCTCGAGCGGACGCGACTGCTGGCTCGCCCAGGCGCCGATGCGGCTGTCGCGCGGGCGGGAGGCGAAATAGGCGTCGGCCTCGGCATCGGAGACCTGCTCGACGATCCCGCGCACACGCACCTGGCGGCGAAGGCTCTTCCAGTGAAAGCAAAGCGCCGCCTGCATGTTGGCGGCGAGCTCGTTGCCCTTGTTCGATTGCGTGTTGGTGTAAAAGACGAAGCCTGCTTCGTCGAAACCCTTCAAGAGCACCATGCGCACATTCGGCAGGCCGCTCGCATCGGCGGTGGCGAGCGCCATCGCATTCGGGTCGTTCGGCTCGCTGGCTTTCGCCTCCTCCAACCATTCGGCGAAGAGATCGAATGGGGTGGAAGCCTCGGTGAAGTCACCGGTTGTTAAACTTTTCAATGTCTTAATCCCCGGTATTGAGGCGTGTCGCGAAACGGGAGGCGAAACATGACGCGCGAATCGGCGCGCACAGGCTCGGGCTCTCCGTGCACACTCCTATATAGGGCCTGTCATGCGCAGAACGAAGGCGCGATCATGCCCCACCACGATGGGCGGCTCGCCTTGGTGCTCATGCGCCGTATCGCGCTTGCCGCAACTCTGGGTCTGTCGCTTTCTGCCTGCAGCATCAGCATGCCGCTTTCGCCCTTCGGCGCCGCTCAGGAGCCGCTCACGACCGGATCGATCGGCCCGGTCTCGCCACTGGCCGATGTGCATGACCACGAGGATTGGCGCCGCGCCCGGGCGGCCTTGGCCGTCGCGCTCGATCCGCAAGGGTCGGGCACGCGTGTCACCTGGGACAATCCGGATACGGGCAATGGCGGTGCATTCGAATCAGCCTCGAAAGCCTATGTGCAGGATGATCGGGTCTGCCGGGATTTTGCCGCCGATCTGTCCTTCGCTGAAAAGAACCCGCGCGTCGTCAGCGGCATCGCGTGCCGCATGTCGGAATCCGATTGGCGCATCGACAGGACGGCGCCACGGGGCGAGCGGGCCGGCGCTCGCTGAGGGCATCAAGGGAACCGTTGCGCGCGAACAGGCAGTTGCGCAGCGGCAACACCTTTCCCATATCCGGATCGGGTGCGGCCGCAGTGCCCGCTGCGGCAATCGTGCCCTCCAGTTTCACGCAAACATAGCGCGGCAGGATCGAACCATGCGCGACCCCTACGACATTCTCGGTGTGTCCCGATCAGCGAGCGAGGCGGAGATCAAATCCGCCTACCGCAAGCTCGCGAAGAAATGGCATCCGGATCAGAACAAGGATTCCAAGGCCGCCGCACGCTTCGCCGAAATCAGCGCGGCATACGAGCTCCTCGGCGACACCGAAAAGCGTGGCCAGTTCGATCGCGGTGAGATCGATGCGGACGGCAAGCCGCGCTTCGCCGGGTTCGGCGCCGGAGGCGGGCGCCGCTACGAGGGGTTCGAGGGCTTCGATTTCGATCCCGCTGCGGCGGCGCGCGGGCGCGGCAGCGCATGGCGCAGCGGCCCGGGCCCGGGCGCCGGTGGCGGTGCCGAGGATATTTTCTCGCAGCTCTTCGGCGATGCATTCCGCCAGGCGGGACGCGGCGGTAATCCGTTTCAGCAGGCTCCGCGCGGCGGCGCACGTGCCGGCGGGCCGGCCAAGGGGGCCGACATCAACGCTTCGCTCAGCGTCACGCTGGAAGAGATTGCCGCTGGCTCGAAGAAGCGCATCCTGCTGCCCAATGACCGCGAGGTGGAGGTCAATCTTCCCAAGGGCGTCAGCGACGGCCAGGTGATCCGCTTGCGCGGGCTCGGTGGCGAGAATCCCATCGGCGAACCCGGAGACGTGCTTTTGCGCATCGACATCGCGCCGCATGAGCGTTTCACCGTCGAAGGTGACAATCTGCGCCTGCGCCTGCCGGTGCCGCTGGAAGATGCAATCCTCGGCGCGACATTGCGCGTCCCCACCCTTACAGGCGCGGTGGAGATGAAGATCCCGCCGATGGCGAGTTCGGGGCGCACCTTCCGCATGCGCGGCAAGGGACTGCCCGGCAAGAAGCAGACCGGCGACCTGCTCGTGACCCTCGAGGTCAAGCTCCCCGAGCAGGCCGATGATGCGTTGCTGGACTTTGCCCGCAAGCGCCGTGCGGAAAAAGCGGCGTGACCGGCGCGATGATCAGCCGCTTCTGAAGCAGATTGCGCAAATGGCCGTCTCGACGGGACCGGCCCGTTTCGTGCATAGATTCACCAGCATTTGCACTTCCTGCGATTCGCGCGGAGCCATTGGCATACCGGCGCGTTGAGCATGCCGGAAGAGCCTGTTCACGAGCTGGAGTTGCTGCAATGAGTCGTCACGCCGCGCCACCGATCTTCGACGGTCACAACGATCTCCTCCTCAAGCTGTACCGCCGTGAGCTGACCGTGGAAGGCATTCGCGACGGGCATGATCAGGGCCATATCGATCTGCCGCGCGCGCGCTCGGGCGGATTTGCCGGCGGTTTCTTCGCTGTCTATGTCCCCAGCCCCGGTACTGCCGAGGATGCGGATGCGATGATGCGCCAGAGCCGCTATGACATCGCGCTGCCGCCACGCATCCCGTTCGAGGAGGCGATCACTGTCGCGCTCGGCGAAATCGCCTGCCTGCACCGGCTGGAAGCCGCGGGAATCGTCAGCATCTGCCGCAATGCCGCGCAGCTGCGCGCGGCGATCGAATCCGATCGCATGGCCGCCGTCATGCATATGGAGGGCGCTGAAGCGATCGATCCCGATTTCTATGCGCTCGAGACCTTCCATGCTGCCGGCCTGCGCTCGCTCGGTCCGGTCTGGAGCCGCCCGACCATCTATGGCCACGGCGTGCCGTTCCGCTTCCCCTCGACGGGTGATACCGGCGGCGGCCTTACCGATGCAGGCAGGGAGCTGGTGAAGGCCTGCAACCGGCTGCGCATCATGCTCGACGTCTCGCATCTGAACGAGGCGGGTTTTCGCGACCTGGCCGAGATCACCGATGCGCCGATCGTCGCCACCCATTCTAACGCGCACGCGGTCTGCCCGCATGCGCGCAATCTGACCGATCGCCAGCTCGACCAGATTCGCGAGAGCGACGGCATGGTCGGCATCAATTTCGCCGCAGCCTTCCTGCGCCCCGACGGACGCATGGATCCCGATGTCGGCCTCGACGTGATGATGCGCCATCTCGACCATCTGATCGAGCGCCTGGGCGAGGATCGGGTCGGCTTCGGCTCGGATTTCGACGGGGCGACCGTTCCGGATGCCATCAGCGACTGCGCGGGCCTCACCAGCCTGCGCCGCTTCATGCGCGACCACGGGATCAGCGAACCGCTGATGGAGAAGCTGTGCTATGGCAATTGGTTGCGCGTGCTAGAAAAGACCTGGGAAGGCTGAGCCCCCGGCAAGCAAGCGCCGCGCAACCCTTGATCTCACGTAACGAGGATCACCATCCCGATCGCCGCGACGCCGGCACCCGCCACGCGCGACGCCCAAATGCCGGGGCTGCGACCGAGCAGAATTCCGATACCGAGTCCCGCTGCATGCAAAAGCGCAGTGGCCAACGCAAACCCGGCGACGAAGCCGAGCGCACCCGTCTCTGCCGGCAATTCCGCACCATGGGCGTAGCCGTGGAAGACGGCGAAGAGGCCCACGATCGCAGCGCCGAGCGCCAGCGTCGCGCTCGCCTTCAGCGCCACGGCGAGGCCGAGAGCGACCACCGAGAGCGCGATGCCGATTTCCATCACCGGCGCTTCCCCGAGCGCCATTCCCGCAAGCGCCGCCACCGTCATCGCCACGATGAACGCCACCGGCCAGGCAATCAGCGCACGACCACCGACGAGTGCGGCCCAGATCCCGACGGCGCCCATGGCGAGGATATGGTCGAGCCCCGTCAGCGGATGCAGGAAGCCGGGCAGGAAGCCCGCAGCCTCGACATGCTCGTGATGCGGATGCGCCAGCGCGAAACCGGCAGTCAAAGCGAGCGCGGCGAGCGTACCCGCTGCAAGAGCCACAAACCGTTTCATGATACCCCGTTCCCCTCGTTCCTGATCGTTCTGCGTTACGCGGCTTTGGCCTTCAGGCCGCCCGCCTCCTCGATGAAGCGCGCGACCACGTCGACGCCCTCGCCGGTATGCATGTTGGTGAAGACGAAGGGGCGCTTAGGCCGCATGCGCAGCGTATCCGCCTCCATCACCGCGAGATCCGCGCCGACATGGGGCGCGAGGTCGATCTTGTTGATGACGAACAGGTCCGAGCGCGTGATCCCCGGCCCACCCTTGCGCGGGATCTTCTCGCCGGCGGCGACGTCGATCACGTAGATCGTCAGATCGGCCAGTTCCGGCGAGAAGGTCGCGGCGAGATTATCACCTCCCGATTCGAGCAGGATCACTTCGAGATCGGGGAATTTCCGGCGCATGGTCTCGATGGCGGAAAGGTTGAGCGAGCAATCTTCGCGGATCGCCGTATGCGGGCAGCCGCCGGTCTCAACGCCGAGGATGCGCTCCTCGGGCAGCGCCCCGGCGACCGTGAGCAGCCGGGCGTCTTCCTTGGTATAGATGTCGTTGGTGATGGCGCACAGATCGTAGATGCCGGTGAAACGCTTGCACAGAGCCTCCATCAGCGCCGTCTTGCCGGAGCCGACCGGGCCGCCGATGCCGACGCGCAGGGGTCCGTGAGGCGATGGCGACATGGCTTGATACTCCCGCATGATGCTGCGTCTCGCGCAGCTTTCGATGCGGTGATCTTATGATCGCCCTTCCCTTCCGACAATCGACCCGCCCCGGCATAAAGCAGGCAATCCCTGCCTATGATTCAGGCAGATTGCCCGCATTCTGTATCGGGCTCCGCCAGCACCCCGCCCGTCATCGGCGCAGCGACGCCTGTCGTGCCGGGATAGGTCAGCGGCAGGCCGTGCATGGCGCGCATGGCGAGATAGGCGAAAGCCTGCGCCTCCAGATGGTCGCCCGACCAGCCCGCCGATTCAGCCGGCGTCAGATGCGTTTGCAGCCGCTGCCCCAGCGCTTCGCACAGGGCCGTATTGCGCGCCCCGCCGCCGGCGACGATCCAGCGCGCCGGTTTTTCACGGGCATGGTCGAGCGCGCCAACGATGCTGCGCAGGGTGAAGGCGGTCAGCGTCGCGGCCGCATCGGGCGTGTCGAGATGGCCGACGATGCGATGCGAGAACCAGTTGCGATCAAGCGATTTCGGCGGGACCGTGCGAAAGAACGGATGCGCCATCAGCCAGTCGAGCAGCGGCTCCTCCGGGGTCCCGCTCGCGCCGATGGCGCCGGCATCGTCATAGGGCAGCCCGAGTCGCTCGCGCAGGAGATCGTCGATCAGGGCGTTGCCGGGCCCGGTATCGAAGGCGAGCATCCCACCATCAGAAAAAATGAAGGTGACGTTGGCCACGCCGCCGATATTCAGGATCGCGAGCGGCGGCGCGATCCCTGCCCTGCGGGCAATGGCGCGGTGGAAGACCGGCACCAGCGGTGCCCCCTGCCCGCCCGCCGCGACATCGGCTGCGCGCATGTCGTGCACGACCTTGATCCCCGTCGCCCGCGCCAGCGCCGCCCCATCCCCGAGCTGGACGGTCAGCCCCAGCGCGGGACGATGCAAAACCGTCTGACCGTGGAAGCCGATCACTTCGATATCCGCGCGAGAAAGTTCGTTCTCCACGAGAAACGCCGCCACCGCATCCGCATGCGCGCGCGTCACCACCGCCTCCGCTGCGGCGAGCGCCGGGGGCCGCGCATTGCGATCGGTGAGCCCGCCCGCCTCGTCGAGGGCGCGGGCGAGCACGGCGCGCTCATCAGGCGTATAGGCGCGGTAGCCCGTCGGGCCGAAACCGGCGATCGCCTCGCCGTCGGTATCGATGAGCGCGACATCGACACCGTCGAGGGAGGTGCCGCTCATCAGCCCGATGGCGCGGCGGATTGGCGGCTTTGCGGCATTCATCCTTGCAAATTCCCGTGATCTTTGCGCAGTAAGCTGATAAACGCCCCGGCGTCAGCAGCAAGACCCAATCAGAAGAGACCCGCGATGAACGCGCCCAGATCCGACTTTCTCCGCATCCTGACCGAACGCGGCTTCATTCACCAGTGCTCCGACATGGAAGGGCTGGACGAAAAGGCGTGCGCCGGGGAACTCGTCGCCTATGTGGGCTATGATTGCACCGCGCCATCGCTGCACGTGGGCCATCTTCTCTCGATCATGATGCTGCACTGGCTGCAAAAGACCGGCGGCAAGCCGATCACGCTGATGGGCGGCGGCACCACCCGCGTCGGCGACCCGTCCGGCAAGGACGAGAGCCGCAAGCTCCTCACGGTCGAGCAGATCGACGCCAACAAGGAAGAGATCAAGAAGACTTTCCGCCGTTTCGTGAATTTCGGTGACGGCGCGGGCGACGCCGTCATGGTCGACAACGCCGAATGGCTGACGAAGCTCAACTATATCGAATTCCTGCGCGACGTGGGCCGGCACTTCTCCGTCAACCGCATGCTCTCCTTCGATTCGGTGAAGCTGCGGCTGGAGCGCGAGCACGAGCTCTCCTTCCTCGAATTCAACTACATGATCCTCCAGGCCTATGATTACGTCGAACTCGCGAAGCGCTACGGCTGCAATCTGCAGATGGGCGGCTCGGATCAGTGGGGCAACATCATCAACGGCATTGATCTGGGGCGGCGTTTCGGCACGCACCAGCTCTACGCGCTGACCTGCCCGCTCCTGACCACGGCTTCGGGCGCGAAGATGGGCAAGACCGCCTCGGGCGCAGTCTGGCTCAATGCCGATATGCTCAGCCCGTGGGATTACTGGCAGTTCTGGCGCAACACCGAGGACGGCGATGTCGGTCGCTTCATGCGCCTGTTCACGCTGCTGCCCATGGACGAGATCGCCCGCTACGAAGCGCTCGCCGGCGCGGAGATCAACGAGGCGAAGAAGGTGCTCGCCAACGAGGCCACCGCGCTGATGCATGGCCGCGAGGCGGCGGATCAGGCGACCGAGACCGCACGCCAGACCTTCGAGCAGGGGGCCATCGCCGCGAGCCTGCCCACGGTGACGATCCCCGCGAACCTCCTCGATCAGGGCCTCTCTGTCCTGACCGCCTTCGGCCCCGACCATGCCGGCCTGACCGGTTCAATGGGCGAGGGCCGCCGCCAGATCAAGGCGGGCGGTTTGCGGGTCAACGACACGGTCGTCACCGACGAGCGCCTGAGCCTCACCGGCACGGATCTGCGCGACGGCGTGATCAAGCTCTCCTTCGGGAAGAAGCGCCACGTGCTTCTGAAGGCGGAGTAACGCCCTCCGGGAAGCCGGACTCGCCTCAGCCGATCTGGCGGATATCGGTGATCACTTCCGCGCCGAAGCGGGAGCCGAGAAGGTGTGATACGATGGCCTCGCCGCAGCTCTCGGGGCTCGACAGGTCGTTGTTCTGCTTCAGGGCGACGAATTGTTCGCGCAGGGTGAACTGCTCCGGGGTCGTATCACGGATCTCGCCCTGCATGTCGGTATCGATCACGCCGGGCGCGAGGCTCTCGATCGCGAGATGCGGCACAGCGTCGGCGGCAAGCGCGCGGGCATGGTGGTCGAGCGCGGCCTTGGTCGCGCAATAGATCGACCAGCCGGGCATGGGGCGCCGCCCGGCACCGCTCGAAATATGCATGATCCGCCGGTCGGCGACCTTGTCGGTCGCCGCGACGAATGCATTCGCCGCCATCAGCGGCCCGGCAATGTTGAGCGTCACCGCCTGCGCGATGGTGGCCCCGTCGAGCTTGCCGCTCGGCCCGATCGGCTGCACGATACCGGCATTGTTGATCAGGATCGCCGTCGATGCGTCCGCGAGAAAACCCTTGAACGCATCGCCCTCGAGCCATGCGCGGGTCGCTTCCGCATCCGAGAGGTCGAGCGTTACCTCCTGCAGGGTCGCGGGAAAGCGCTCCGCCAGGGCGGCATTGGAGCGGCGCGATACGCCCAGAACCGACACCTCCCGTGCCAGCAGCGCCTGCGCGATCCCCGCGCCGAGCCCGCGCGAATGCCCTGTCACGATTGCCTTGATCATCACCGCTCACCTCTCGTCGAAAACCGGCGCCACAGTGTCAAAGGCCGGCACTCCGCGCAAGCGCATGATCGCCGAGACGGGCCGGGCGTGGCCTCACACCGATCCTGCGAGATCGGCGGCGGGCGACCCGCAGCCGCCCAGAACCGGCGCGCAGAGCATCAGCGCGATCAGATCAGCCTGGCGATTGGTGCGGGTCTTGCCGAAGATGTTGCGCAGATGGAAGGACACGGTCGTCTGCGAGATCCCGAGCGCGGCTGCGATGGCATCGAGGCGTTCGCCGGCGGCGAGCCGTCCCGCCACGGCGCTCTCCGTCGGCGTGAGACCGAACAGCTGCGCCAGCATGGCATCGGACAGGCGCGTGCGATTGGCCGTATCGACGAGGAAGAGCGCAAGGCGCGATTGCCCGTCGCCACCCTCCCCCGACAACGCAACCGCCATCGCCATGATCTGCCCCCCTGCCGCATCGAGCGCCGCCGCTCCCGAAAACGCCGCGCCGTCGCGGCTTGCGCGCTCGCCACGATCCAGCAGATCACGCAGGGCCGCCCCGCCGAATCCGGTCGGCAGGCGTTTGGGATCAGCCGCGGCGCCCAGCCGACCGATCAGCTGCGAGGCCGCCGGATTGGCATGGAGCACGGCGCCACCGGGGCCGAGCAGGACGACGCCCGTCGCGATGGCATCGAGCACGGCCAGGGCCCCACCCCCGCGCATCGCATCAAGCGCCGCGCCCGGCTCATCCAGGGCATGTGCTTCATGCGTGCGCCAGCGCTCCACCTCGCGCAGGCGCGCCTCGACGGTTGCGAGAAGCAGATCGAAGTCGATCGGCTTGACGAGGTAATCATCGGCGCCCGCACGCTTCCCCTCGACCATGTCGGCGGGGTCGGCAAAGACCGTGAGAAAGACGAACGGCATGCGATCGAGTTCCCGATGGTCGCGCCGCACACGCCTGAGCACCCCATAGCCGTCGAGCCGGGGCATGGTGATGTCGCACAGGATCAGGTCGGGTCGGCAAGCCGCGAGCTGCGTCAGCGCCTCCTCGCCATCGGCTGCCTCCACCGTGCGATAGCCGGCCTCCGACAGTTCCTCGACGATGTCGCGGCGCAATTCGGCCTCGTCCTCGCAACATAGAATAAGCGGCGCGGTGATCATCGCGCTGGCTCCTTCTCGTCCTGGCGTGTCTCGCTCTCCGTCTGTGGCTCCCCGGCATGCACGGTTTCACCCGCGCCTTCCTGCGCGTGCAATTGCCGCTCCGCGTCCGTGACCGAATCGGGGTCGAACATGCGCGGCAGGGTCAGGGTGAAGACGCTGCCCCGTTCGGTCCAGGTCTCGAAGCTCAGCTCACCGCCCTGCAGACGGGCGAGGTCGCGCGCAAGCGACAGGCCGAGACCGCTGCCTTCGCTATGCCCGCCCGCCTCGCCGCGATAGAAGCGGTCGAAAACGTGCGGGCGATCCGCTCGGGCGATGCCGGGTCCGTAATCGGTGACGGCGATTGCGACATGCGAACCCGCGTTGAACAGCCGCAGCTCCACAGGCGCCGTCTCGTTGCTGTATTTGAGGGCGTTGGCGATCAGATTGGCCAGGATGTGGTCGACGAGCTCGCGGTCGCACCAGGCGGACGTATTCTCCGTGGCACTCGCGAAACGGATATCGCGGCCCGGATGAAGGGACCCGAACTGTGCGCAGCAATCGCGCGCGATCGTCGCGAGGTCGCAATGGCGCGGCTTGACGCTCATCTGCCCGCTATCGAGGCGCCCGGCCAGCAGGGCCGTATCGACCAGCCGCGTCAGGCGGTGGATCGCATCACGGATCGGCCCTTCACGCCGGGCGACGTCGTCCCCCGTCACCTTGTCACCACGCCGCACGAGACGCTGCATCGCGCTGTCGATGATGGCGAGCGGGGTGCGGAACTGGTGCGAGACGATGGCCGCGAAATCACGGTAATAGGCGCTCACCGCCTTCTCCCGCCGCAGGGCCTGTTCCAGCGAAAGGGCGCGGCTGCGCTCTTCTTCCGCTAGACGCAGCCGGCGCTCGTTCCCGATCAACCGCCAGCCGATCATGAGCCAGCCGGCGAGGACGCCGATCACGGAGCCGATCACCTGCCAGACCGCCGCGCGATAGGCATCCAGCCGCTCGGCGATCGCCTCCCACTCACGCACCATCGTGTCGTTGGCGGCGCGGTTGAGCGTGGCATGCAGGTCGGCGAGGGCTTCTTCGAGACGCGCCGTGGTTACGGCGAACGCATCCGGATCGCCGATTACCTCATCGGGATCCGCGTCACGGATCGTCGCGTCATGCGCCGCGATTGGCGCATGGGATTCGATTCGCCCCAGATAACGCTGCTGCGGGCCCTGCAGCAGCAGATCGAGCCGGCTCAGCAGCAGGGCGTAGCGCAGGGATACACGATCCTCGTCGGCAGTGCCGCGCGCATGGTCCGAGAGCGCCTTGTCGAGCCGCAGCGCCTCCATCTGCGTCTGGCTGATCACCCAGAGCATGTTCTCCGTCGCTTCGATGCGCATGTCGCGCTCGATCACCCCGAGGCGCCAGAGCGCGAAGATCAAGAGCCCCACGCACAGCCCGATCAACAGGACCGGCCCGCCATAGCTGCGCAGAAAGGGGCCGGCACGTGTCATCGGACTTCGAGGCTCTCAAGCTGCCAGACCCAGCGATAATCGTAGCGGATATCCTGCAAGGCCGCGTGATCATCGCGCGGATAGACGATCCAGATCGGTCCGCGATCGCGCGGCGACAGGCGTTCGCCGTCCATCTCGAGGGCGGCAAGGACGTCGTAATTCTCGAAATCCGCGATCGGGATGGTGATCTCGTAATCATTGAGGGCGAGCGCGACGACCTCATCGCCATCGGCACCCACATGCGCGAGGAGATCGCGCATCAGCGGACCCTCGAAACGGCGCACGCCGTCGGTAACCACGGTATGCGTCTCGATTGTATGGCTCTGCAATGCCTCGAGATCCGAGCGGGTCAGCGTCACCGGGGCGTCGCCGGCGATTTCCCCCGTGATCCGCAGGATCGGCGTTTCCGCCCGCGCCGCCATGCCCGCGCTCATGATCAGAACCAGAAGCGCCGCGAAGCCCGCGAGCCCTACGACGAGTGAGGCGCGCCGCCCCGTCTCGCGACGATCGGAAATCCCGGCGCGATGTCGCATCTTGCCACCCTCCTGCGCGCCCGCGCCGCCCACGCCCTCCAGCGTGCCCACGCCTCGCGCCTGTTGTTGCCCGCTGACAGGGAAGCACGTTCCGTACCTTCTGGCCAACCCCCGGCCAAGCATAACCCACCTGCTTTCACGAACCGATCACACAGGCATCACGCCGATGTGATCCCCAGTTTTCGGATTTTCATCATCCGGCCTATCCGCTGACACGTAAGTCGTCATGTGTGTAGCAACACGCATCAACTTATATGAGAGGAAACGAATATGCGTTTTGGCAAGACGATCACTGCTGCTTCGGCGGCTATGCTTATGTCGGTCTCAGTCGCTCAGGCCGATGATATCGTCGATACTGCAATCGCAGCGGGTTCCTTCGAGACTCTCGTCGCCGCCGTTCAGGCTGCCGGGCTCGTCGAAACCCTGAAGGGCGAAGGGCCTTTCACCGTTTTCGCACCCACCGACGAGGCCTTTGCGGCGCTCCCCGCGGGCACCGTTGAAAGCCTTCTCGAAGAGGAAAACCGCGACCAGCTCGTCTCTATCCTCACCTATCATGTCATCCCCGGTCGCGTGATGTCGGCTGATATTGCCGGCCAGACGCTCTCGGTCGAGACCGTGCAGGGAATGGAGCTCTCCATCGATGCCACGGACGGCGTGCGCGTCGGCGAGGCCATGGTCGTGACGGCGGATGTCGAGGCCTCCAACGGCGTCATCCACGTCATCGACACGGTGCTGATCCCCGAGTGACCGGAGATCATACTCCCTGACGACAGCCGCCCGGTCATGCACCGGGCGGTTTTTTTCGTTCAGGCCGAAATGCGCCGGAGCTTGCCGATCATGCTCTCCAGCGCCTGCGCATCCAGCGTCTCCTCCGCCAGAAGCCGTTTCGCCGTGGCATCGAGCGTTTCGCGGTTGCGTTCGAGCAGCGTGACGGTGCGCTGGAATGCGTTCTCGATGATGGTTCGCACCTCCCCATCGACCGCATCGGCGGTGGCCGCACCATAATCGCGCCGGCTTCCGTAGCCGTAGCCATCGGGCGCGAGATAGCCGCGTTGCTCCTTTTCGAGCGCGACATGGCCGAGCTTCTCCGACATGCCGTAGCGCGTGACCATGGCGCGGGCGATATCGGTGACCTTGGCCAGATCATCCGAGGCGCCTGTCGAGAGATGGCCGAAGACGATCCATTCCGCGGCGCGCCCGCCCAGCAGCACCGCCATCTTGTCGAGGAGCTCCTCGCGGGTCATCAGGAAGCGATCTTCCGTAGGCCGCTGAATGGTATAGCCGAGGGCACCGACGCCGCGCGGGATGATCGAGACCTTGTGGACCGGATCGACACCCGGTAGGGCGAGCGCAGCGAGCGCATGGCCCATCTCGTGATAGGCGACGACCTCGCGCTCCTTCGGATTGAGCAGACGGTTGCGTTTTTCCAGCCCCGCGACGATACGCTCTATGGCGTTGTTGAAATCCTCCATCGTCACCGCATCCGCCTTGCGGCGGGTGGCGAGCAGGGTCGCCTCGTTGACGAGATTGGCCAGATCCGCGCCGGTGAAGCCGGGCGTCAGCGCCGCAACGTCCTCGGGCGCGACATCCGGGGCCAGCTTCGCCTTCTTCATATGCACGCGCAGGATCTGCGCGCGTCCGATCTTGTCGGGGCGATCGACCAGCACCTGCCGGTCGAAACGCCCGGCGCGCAGCAGCGCCGGATCGAGGATCTCCGGGCGGTTGGTCGCCGCCAGCAGCACCACGCCGATGGAGGCATCGAAACCGTCGAGCTCGACGAGGAGCTGGTTGAGCGTCTGTTCCTTTTCATCGTGACCGCCCATGATGGGTCCAGCCCCGCGCGCCCGCCCGAGCGCATCGAGTTCATCGATGAAGATGATCGCGGGCGCGTGCTTGCGGGCCTGCTCGAACAGGTCACGCACCCGCGCGGCGCCCACGCCGACGAACATCTCGACGAATTCCGAACCCGAAATCGAGAAGAACGGCACCTGCGCCTCGCCGGCCACGGCGCGCGCGATCAGGGTCTTGCCGGTGCCCGGCGGGCCGACGAGCAGCACGCCCTTGGGCATGTGGCCGCCCAGCCGCGAATAATCGACCGGGTCCTTGAGGAAATCGACAATTTCCTTGAGTTCGTCCTTGGCCTCGTCGACGCCTGCGACGTCGTCGAAGGTGACCTTGGTATCGGTCTGGACGTAGATCTTGGCCTTGCTCTTGCCGATCTGCATCATCCCCCCGCCCATGCCGCCGGCCATGCGGCGCAGGAGGAAGATCCAGATGCCGATGAAGAGCAGCAGCGGCAGCATCCAGGAGAGCAAATCGCGAAGGAAGGTATCCTCGATCCGCCCGACCACGGCCACATCATGCTGCGCGAGGCGATCGACGATTTCGGGCTCGATGCGCACCGTCGAGAACTGGCTCTCTCCACCCGTCAGCGGCGGGTCGAAGGTTCCGCGCAGATGGCGCTCGGAAACCTCCACCTGCGAAATCCGGCCATCGCGCAGATACTGCTCGAACTCGGAATAGCTGATATGGGCGACCTGACCGGTGGTCAGAAAGAATTGCAGCAGCAGGATCCCGGCAAAAGCCGCGACCCAATACCAGATGTTGAACTGAGTTTTCTTGTCCATGGGGCGCACTGACGGAAAGGATGCGGGAGATTTCCTTGTCGCATCCGCGCAACCCGACCGCCATTGCGATACATACGTAGTATCGGCTCAATCCACCTTGCGCTGATAATCCTTCACGTCGGTGAAGCGGATCGCCGGCCAGCGCTCGGCATCATATTGCAGCGAGAAGGGGGACGGCGCCATGAAGACGGGCGCGCCGTCGAGATCATTGGCCATGGCGGAATTGTTCGCGGCCATGAACTTGTCGAGCTCGGCGCGATCCTCGGCCTCCACCCAGCGGCACAGACTGAAGCGCACGGGCTCGTAATCGATCGGCAGATTGTATTCCGCCCCCAGCCGCTCCTTCAGCACGTCGAGCTGCAGCGCGCCGACCACGCCGACGATGGCGCCGGAGCCGTCGAAGGGGATGAAGAGCTGGACGACGCCCTCCTCCGCGAGCTGCTGCAGCGCCTCGCGCAGCTTCTTCTGCTTCATCGCGTCGCTGATCTTGACGCGGCGCATGATCTCCGGCGCAAAGCTCGGCACGCCACGAAACACGATCTGCTCGCCCTCGCTCAGCGTGTCGCCGATGCGCAAGGTGCCGTGATTGGGGATGCCGACCACGTCGCCGGCATAGGCCTCATCGGCAATGGCGCGGTCCTGGGCGAAGAAGAATTGCGGCGCAGACAACGTGATCGGCTTGCCGGTGCGCACCAGCTTCGCCTTCATCCCGCGCGTCAGCTTGCCCGAGCAGACCCGCATGAAGGCGATACGGTCGCGGTGGTTGGGGTCCATATTTGCCTGGATCTTGAAGATGAAGCCCGTCATCTTGCGCTCGCTGGCCTCGACCAGCCGCCCCTCGGCCTCCTGGGCGCGCGGCGGCGGAGCGACGGCGCCGAGCGAATCGATCAGATCGCGTACGCCGAAATTGCGCAGTGCGCTGCCGAAGAAGACCGGGCTCAGATGGCCCTCGCGGAACGCCGTGAGATCGAACGGCCGCAGGCCGTCGCGCGCGAGCTCGACCTCCTCGCGCCATCCGCCGACATCATATTGCGAGAGAAGCTCGTCGAAGACCTTGTCCTCCGGCCCGGATACGGGCGTCGACTCGACTTCGTCGTCGAGGCGGCGAATGGTGTTCTGAGCGAGATTGTAGGTGCCGGCGAAATCCTTGCCCCGCCCGATCGGCCAGGTCACGGGCGCGATATCGAGGGCCAGCGTCTTCTCGATCTCGTCGAGCAGGTCGAACGGATCGCGCGTCTCACGGTCCATTTTATTGATAAAGGTGACGATCGGGATGTCGCGCAGGCGGCAGACCTCGAACAGCTTGCGCGTGCGGTCCTCGATGCCCTTGGCGGCGTCGATCACCATGATGGCGGAATCGACGGCGGTGAGGGTGCGGTAGGTGTCTTCCGAGAAATCCTCGTGGCCCGGCGTGTCGAGCAGGTTGAAGACGCGCCCGTCATATTCGAAGGTCATCACCGAGGTCATGACCGAGATGCCGCGCTGGCGCTCGATATTCATCCAGTCGGAGCGCGTGTTCACCCGGTTGCGCTTGGCCTTGACCTCGCCGGCGAGCTGGATCGCGCCGCCGAAGAGCAGGAGCTTCTCGGTCAGCGTGGTCTTGCCCGCATCCGGGTGCGAGATGATGGCGAAGGTGCGACGGATCGAAACGGGATCGTCGGGACGAGAATGGTCGGTCATCTGTGCATGCCAGTTCGACGGCGAAGGGGCGCCGGGCGCCGATCGCGGATCACGCTCATGCAACCGGGCCGGATTTGCGCATTCGTGTGAACCATCGCGCGGCGAATTGCAATGGCGGCGCGGCTGTAACCGGCACGATGGGCTGGCAGGCCGGCGCGACGCCCCTAATCACCCGCTCCGATCGCCGGCTCGTCGGTCATGTTGGCGAGCACTTCCGCAATATGGCGCACCTCGACGGTCTTGCCCTCGCGCGAGAGCTTGCCGGCCATGTTCATCAGGCAGCCGAGATCGCCGGCGAGCAGGACGGGCGCGCCGGATTCGGCGATATTCTTGGCTTTCGCCTCGACGATGGCATTGGAGATCTCGCCGTATTTCACGGCGAAAGTGCCCCCGAAACCGCAGCAGACGTCGGATTCGGCCATCTCGACCAGTTCCAGCCCCTCGACGGTGCCGAGCAGCTTGCGCGGCTGGTTCTGCACGCCGAGCTCGCGCAGGCCAGCACAGGAATCGTGATAGGTCACGCGCCGGGGAAAGCGGGCGCCGGTGCGCGTGTGGAACATCACGTCGACGAGAAAGCTCGTCAGCTCATAGGTCTTGGCGGCAAGCGCATTGGCGCGCGGCAGCCAGTTGGGATCGTCGTGGAAGAGCTCGGGATAATGCGTGCGGATCATGCCGGCACAGGAGCCCGACGGCGCGACTACATAGTCGAAACCCGCAAACGCATCGATCACCTGCTCGGCGAGGTCGCGGGTCGTGCCGCGATCGCCGGAATTGTAGGCCGGCTGGCCGCAGCAGGTCTGTGAGGGCACCTCCACCCGGCACCCCGCCTCCTCCAGCAGCTTGGCGGCGGCAAACCCCACCGAGGGACGCATCAAATCGACGAGGCAGGTAACGAACAGACCGACGCGGGGCGGCCGGGCCGGGCGTCCGGGGGATGGCTCGCGGGGCGTTTCGCTCGTGCTTTCGCTCATGGGTGCGCCTTGTTCTCGAGAATCCAGCTTGAATTCATTGCATTCTGGTGCGACGCCCGCCCGGGTCAACCACGCGCATGCACAAGACCCATATGCGCGTGTCAAACCGGCAGACAATGTCTGACGAGCCTGCGCCATCCGCGCTCGTGCGCTAATGCGACCGACGCTTGCGCGAATGTCTTGACAGAATGCCGCGCCGTGCTTATCTCCGGCTCAGCTTTAGCACTCACCTCGTGAGAGTGCTAACAGTGTGTTCAATCGGGGTTCTCGGTAACGCAAACCGGGCCTCACTGCCAGAGAAAATGAGGACGCACAAATGAAATTCCGTCCCCTGCACGATCGTGTCGTGGTTCGCCGCATCGAAGCGGAAGAGAAGACCAAGGGTGGCATCATCATTCCGGATGCTGCCAAGGAGAAGCCGCAGGAAGGCGAAATCGTCGCCGTCGGCCCCGGCGCGCGTGACGAAACCGGCAAGATTGCCGCGCTCGACGTCAAGGCGGGCGATCGCGTGCTGTTCGGCAAGTGGTCGGGCACCGAGGTCCGCATCGATGGCCAGGACCTCCTGATCATGAAGGAATCCGACATCATGGGCGTCGTCGCGTAAGCGCGGCCTGCTGTCGAACTCCGCGGCCGGATCGCCCTCGAGGGATCTGCCGCGACGCTGAAACTGCCGGGATCCCGGCCCGAACCGGGCATGCGGTGATCCCGAATTCCAAAAGGAAGTGTCAATATGGCTGCCAAGGAAGTCAAATTCTCGACGGAAGCGCGCGACAAGATGCTGCGCGGCGTCGAAATTCTCGCCGATGCCGTGAAGGTCACGCTCGGCCCCAAGGGCCGCAACGTCGTGATCGAAAAGTCCTTCGGCGCCCCGCGCATCACCAAGGACGGTGTGACGGTCGCCAAGGAAATCGAGCTTTCCGACAAGTTCGAGAACATGGGCGCGCAGATGGTGCGCGAAGTGGCCTCGAAGACCAACGACATCGCCGGTGACGGCACCACCACCGCCACGGTGCTGGCTCACGCCATCGTCCGGGAAGGCGCCAAGTCGGTTGCCGCCGGCATGAACCCGATGGATCTCAAGCGCGGCATCGACATCGCGGCCAAGGCTGCGGTCGCGGATATCCGCAACCGTGCCCGTCCGGTGAACTCCTCCGCGGAAGTCGCCCAGGTCGGTACCATCTCCGCCAATGGCGATAAGATGGTCGGTCAGATGATCGCCGATGCCATGCAGAAGGTCGGCAACGAGGGCGTCATCACCGTCGAGGAAGCCAAGACCGCCGAGACGGAAGTCGATATCGTCGAGGGCATGCAGTTCGATCGCGGCTATCTCTCGCCGTATTTCGTGACCAATTCCGAGAAGATGGTTGCCGAACTCGAGGATCCCTACATCCTCATCCACGAGAAGAAGCTGACCTCGCTGCAGCCGATGCTCCCGATCCTCGAATCCGTCGTTCAGTCCGGGAAGCCATTGCTGATCGTCGCCGAGGACATCGAGGGCGAGGCGCTTGCCACGCTCGTCGTGAACAAGCTGCGTGGTGGCCTGAAGATCGCCGCCGTCAAGGCGCCGGGCTTCGGTGATCGCCGCAAGGCCATGCTCGAGGACATCGCGATCCTCACCGGCGGCACCGCCGTCTCGGAAGATCTCGGCATCAAGCTCGAGAACGTGACGCTCGACATGCTCGGCCGCGCCAAGAACGTGCGCATCGAGAAGGAAAATACGACCATCGTCGATGGTGCCGGCTCGAAGGACGACATCGAGGCTCGCGTCAACCAGATCAAGGCGCAGATCGAAGAGACCACGTCCGATTACGACCGTGAGAAGCTCCAGGAGCGCCTGGCCAAGCTCGCGGGCGGCGTCGCGGTGATCCGCGTCGGTGGCTCCACCGAGATCGAGGTGAAGGAAAAGAAGGACCGTATCGACGACGCCCTCAACGCCACCCGCGCGGCGGTCGAGGAAGGCATCGTTCCCGGCGGCGGCACCGCACTCCTGCGCGCCAAGGCCGCGGTCGACAAGCTCACCGACGACAACCAGGACATCATGGCCGGCATCAAGATCGTCTCCAAGGCGCTCGAGGCTCCGCTGCGCCAGATCGTCGCCAATGCCGGTGTCGAAGGTTCGATCGTGATCGGCAAGATCAACGAGAACTCCTCCGCCACCTTCGGCTTCGATGCCCAGACCGAGACCTTCGTCGACATGCTCGAAGCCGGCATCGTCGATCCGGCCAAGGTCGTGCTCACGGCGCTGCAGGATGCGGCCTCCGTGGCCGGCCTGCTCGTCACCACCGAAGCGATGGTCGCCGAGCTGCCGAAGAAGGATTCGGGCCCCGCGATGCCCGGCGGCGGCGGCATGGGCGGCATGGGCGGCATGGATTTCTGATCCGGCTACCCGGCCCCGCGCCGATAACGCAATACGAGGCCCCGGAGCGATCCGGGGCCTTTTTCGTACTGGTATCGCGCAACCTGCCGCTTTCTCTTGACAAAATCTCCCGGCGACAGCATTGATCGCACCATGATAACCCTGATCGCGAACCGCAGCCGACGTATGATCACCGCTTGCCAGCGGCTGCGATGACGCGCGTTTTCATCTGAAATCCGCCCATGCCAGCCGCACGCTTCGTGCGGCTTTTTTTATTGCGCGCACGAATGCCTCCCCAGCTGACATCATTGACCGAACCGAATACGCGACAGCGTCGCCCCACAAACGGAACACACCCATGACCAGCCCGCAGGACAATCAGACGAAAAAGATTTTCATCGACGGAGAAGCCGGGACGACCGGGCTCGAAATCCGTGAGAAGCTCGGCAATGTCGCCGGCGCGCAGATCATCAGCATCGACCCGGCCCGCCGCAAGGATGCGCAGGCGCGGCGCGAGATGATGGAGCAAGCCGATCTCGTCGTGCTCTGCCTGCCGGATGACGCCGCGCGCGAGGCTGTTGCGATGGCCGATGCGCTGCCGGGCAAGGGTCCGCGCGTTCTCGACGCCTCCACCGCCTTCCGAACCGATCACGCCTGGGTCTACGGCTTCGCCGAGATGGAGCCGGGTCAGGCGCAGATGATCGCGGCCGCCGATCGCGTCGCCAATCCGGGCTGCTACCCGACCGGCGCCATAGCGCTGATCCGGCCGCTCGTGGCGAAAGGGCTCCTGCCTGAAGACTACCCGATCACCATCAATGCCGTCTCCGGCTATAGCGGCGGGGGTCGCCAGATGATCGAGAAGTTCGAAGCAGGCGAGGCGCCTTCATTCGAGCTTTATGGGCTGAACTTCTCGCACAAGCATCTACCGGAGCTGATGAAATATTCCGGGCTGGCACGCCGGCCGCTCTTCGTGCCTTCTGTCGGCGATTATCGCCAGGGCATGCTGGTCTCGATTCCGCTGCATCTCGACCTGCTGCGTGGCGCCACTGCTGCGGATCTGCAGGGCACGCTTGCCGCGTGGTACGGAGATGGCGGCCTCGTGCGGGTCGTCCCGACGCAGGACGAGACCCGTATCGAGCCGGAGGCGCTCAACGGCACCGACCAGATGGAACTGCGCGTCTATGCTCATCCCGAGCACGGTCAGGCTGTTCTGGTGGCCCGGCTCGACAATCTGGGCAAGGGCGCATCCGGGGCCGCGGTGCAGAACATCCGCCTCATGCTCGACCTGTGAACTTGCGCGTCGACGGGCGCTTTGCCCCGAGGCGGTATTGGCATTTCCCGGCGATTGTCTCACCGCCGGGCCCGTGCTCTCCTGTGGTCACGAAACATCGGCGAACCATCCCCCACCACCAAGACGGCGGACCACGCCGCCTGGATGGTTCGCGCCACTGACGGGAGGAGACGCGCCATGTCAAAGCGCGAGAAGGTCATCACGCCGAGCCAGCTGCGCTCGCGGCTCTGGTTCGACAATCCGGACAATCCGGGCATGACCGCGCTCTATATCGAGCGCTATCTGAACTACGGCCTGACCGGCGACGAATTGCAGGGCGGCAAGCCGATCATCGGCATCGCCCAGACCGGCTCCGACCTCTCCCCCTGCAACCGCCACCATACCGATCTCGCCAAGCGGGTGCGCGACGGCATCGCGGCGGCGGGTGGCGTGCCTTTCGAGTTCCCGTGCCATCCGATCCAGGAAACCGGCAAGCGCCCGACCGCGATGCTCGATCGCAACCTGTCCTATCTCTCGCTGGTGGAGACGCTCTACAGCTACCCGCTCGACGGGGTGGTGCTGCTGACGGGTTGCGACAAGACCACGCCGGCGCTGCTGATGGCGGCGGCGACGGTCAATATCCCGGCAATCAATCTGAATGTCGGCCCGATGCTCAACGGCTGGATGAACGGCGAGCGCGTCGGTTCCGGCACCGTGGTCTGGAAGGCCCGCGAGCGCCATGCGGCGGGCGAGATCGATTATGAGGCGTTCCTCGAAATCGTTCGCAGTTCCGCGCCCTCGAACGGCCATTGCAATACCATGGGAACGGCCTCGACCATGAACGCGCTGGCCGAAGCGCTCGGCATGAGCCTGCCCGGCCAGGCGGCCATCCCCGCCCCCTATCGCGAGCGCGGCCAGGTCTCCTATGATACCGGCAAGCGCATCGTGGACATGGTCTGGGAGGATCTCAAACCCTCCGACATCCTCACCCGCAAGGCCTTCGAGAACGCCATCGTCGCCTGCTCGGCCATCGGCGGTTCGACCAATGCGCCGATCCACCTCAACGCCATCGCCCGCCATATGGGCGTGCCGCTCGATTGCGATGATTGGGAGAAGGTCGGCTTCGAGATCCCCCTCCTCGTCAACGTGCAGCCGGCGGGCGAGTATCTGGCGGAGGAATATTACCGCGCCGGCGGCCTGCCCGCCGTGATGGCCGAGCTGATCGCCAAGGGCAAGATCCACGAGGATGCGCTCACCGCCAACGGAATGACCGCCGGCGACAATTACCGCGATCGCTTCACCTGGGATCGCGACGTCATCCGCCCCTACGACAAGCCCATGCGCGAACAGGCCGGCTTCCTCAATCTCAAGGGCACGCTGTTCGACTCGGCCATCATGAAGACCAGCGTGATCTCGCCGGAATTCCAGAAGCGCTATCTCGACGATCCGCAGGATCCCGATGCGTTCGAAGGCAAGGTCGCGGTGTTCGACGGGCCGGAGGATTATCACGATCGCATCGACGACCCCGCGCTCGAGATCGACGAGAACACGCTCCTGATCATGCGCGGCACCGGGCCGATCGGCTATCCGGGCGCGGCGGAAGTGGTGAACATGCAGCCGCCGGGCGAGCTGATTCGCCGCGGCGTCTTCTCGCTGCCCTGTATCGGTGACGGGCGCCAATCCGGCACATCCGGCACGCCCTCGATTTTGAACGCCTCACCGGAGGCAGCGGTCGGCGGCGGGCTCGCTTTGCTGCAGACAGGGGACCGCATCCGTATCGACCTGCGCAAGCGCAGCGCCGATATCCTGCTGCCGCCCGAGGAGCTCGATCGCCGGCGCGCCGATCTCGAGGCACGTGGCGGCTACCCCTACCCGGCCAGCCAGACTCCCTGGCAGGAGATCCAGCGTTCGATGGTCGATCAGCTGTCGGAAGGAATGGTGCTCAAGCCGGCAGTGAAGTACCAGCGCATCGCGCAGACCCAGGGTGCGCCGCGCGACAATCATTGACGCATACTTGCACGCAATATCACCAAAAACGAAACGGCCCGCATCATGTGCGGGCCGGGTCGGTTTCAGACCAGCGTGCCTTCAGACCAGCGTGCGCGCAGTGCGATCGGACGCGCCGTGGGTCAGCACCGTGACCCGCGTTCCGGTCGGCACGCGGCGGTGCAGGTCGATGATATCCTGGTTGAAAAGGCGGATGCAGCCCGACGATACCGACCGGCCGATCGACCAGGGTTCGTTGGTGCCGTGGATCCGGTAGAGGGTGTCGCGGCCGTTCTTGTACAGATAGAGCGCGCGTGCGCCGAGCGGATTGTCGAGCCCGCCTTCCTGGCCCCCGGCATAGGGACCGTAGCGCTCCGGCTCGCGGCGGATCATGTTCTGCGTCGGCGTCCAGCGCGGCCATTCGGCCTTGCGCGCGATCACCGCATCGCCCTGGTAGTCGAAGCCGGCCTGACCGACACCGCAGCCATAACGCAGGGCCCGCCTGTTCTCGCGCACGAGATAGAGGAAGCGCCGCGAGGGGTCGACGACCACATCGCCGGCGCTTTCCGGGCCTACGAACTCGACTTCCTGGCGCAGGAACTGCTGATCGACCTGCGAGACATCCACGGCGGGAACCGGAAACTTCTCATCAGGAATCGCGCTGTACATCGACACGTAGAACGGATCGACGATATTCGCGGCCTCGACCACGGGCGGAGCAGAGCGGCCGGCAGAGACGCAGGCGCCGAGCGTCAGCGGAAGACCCGCCAGAAAGACGCGGCGTGTGAGTTGGGAAGCGCGGGTATGGGACATGACATCCTTCTTGCAAAATCGGTGATGGCTCGATCCTTAGCGCCTCAATAAAGGCAACAAGGCGCCACATCTCCTGACTTCTGCGTGAGCGTTGATCCTGTGATATGAATGCAACATGATGGTTTATGTTCCGTAACCAAATGTTCCGTTACGGCATTCTTGCGAGGCGGATCACGCAATCGTGTAGCTTCTCGCCGATCCTGGCGCCTCGCGACAGAGCCGCCGGATTCGCCGCAGAGATCACGCCGTCCTCGAACGTGGAGCGCGCATCCCCGATTCGCGCCGATTCGGCAGATACAGTGACCGCCGCAATCCCCCGCCCCTGCAGCGCCGGCAGGCGCGAGACGCCCACACCGCCGCCGGCATCATTGAAGGCGGCGAAGGCGCCATCGTATTTCAGCGCATTGATCGGATCGTCCCCGAACAGCGCCCCGTGCGATCCGGATATCACGATCTGCCCGGCATCGCGCGGCTCGACGAGGGAGGCGGAATCGATCAGGACGATCCGCCGGTTCGCGCCTTCAGGCAGGACCTCCTCGCGCGCCTCGCTGACGGGTTCGACAGACCCCTCCGGAAGGGACGCGCCTGCGAGCAGCCGGGCGGCCTCCTCGCAATTCTGCCCCCGGACCACCCCGAGTGCTGCTGCCCGCGCATTCGCATGCGAGACGACCCCGTGGGCGAGCATCGCCTCGGCGTCACCGATATCGGCACTACGATGGTCGATCGCCGCGGCAGCCATGCCATGCGCGTCGAGCCAGGCCAGGCCGCCGATCCCGGCCTGATCACGCCCAACCCCGGCATCATTGAAGATCGCGGCCCGGCACCCGCCCTTGCGTGCCAGCCATGCGGCATAGACGCCGCCATGCGATCCCGTCACCACGACCGCGCCGGCGGCATCCGGGCCGATGCGGGTGATGCTGTCGGAGAGAATCGGCGTCTGCAGCTCACGCAACGCGGTCGCCCTTCTTCACCTTCACCGCCCGATTATCGGCAGCGGGCAGCATCTTCGCCGGATCGCGTGTGACGATGACATCAAGCACGGTCGGGCGCCCGCCCTCGGCCAGCGCCTCGCGCAGGGCACCAGCGAGCTGGCCCGGCTCCTCCACGCGGATCCCCCGGCAGCCGAGCGCTTCTGCGGCATCGGCATAGTTCGTCTCCGCGAGATCAGAGGATTGGTATGCCCCCTCCCCGTACATCAGATGCTGCAACGCCTTCACATAGCCGGAGGCGGCATTGTTGACGACAATGATCACCGGCGAGAGCCCCATCCGGCGCGCCGTCTCGAGCTCGCCGAGCACCATGTTGAACCCGCCATCGCCTGTCAGCGCCACGACCTGACGATCGGGCGCGGCGAGGCTCGCGCCGATAGCGCCGGGCAGGCCGTAGCCGATGGAGGCGAAGCCGCGATCGGGCACGAAACCGCGCCCGGCTTTCTTCGAATCGTAGAGCAGCCCGCCCCAATGTGCGGCGAAGCCGCCATCGGCGATGAGGATTGCGTCATCGGCGAGGATATTATTCAGCTCGCCCATGAGCCGCCCCATCCCTACCGGCGTCTCGTCACTCTCGAGCCGCTCGCGCGCGCTCTCCCGCCAGGCCGCCATGCGAACGGGAACCTGCGCGCACCAGTCGGCACGCGCCGCCGCCTTCGAGCCGAGCGCCGTCATCGCGGCGTCGAGATCAGCGATGCCGGCCTTCACGTCACCCCAGAGCGGCACGGTCGGCGGATAAGTGCGCCCGATCTCCTCTGCGACGCATTCGAGATGGATCAGCACCTTTCCAGGCTCGGGCACCGTGTAGCGTTTGGTGGCGATCTCGCCGAGCTTGCAACCGACCACGAGCAGGCAGTCGCTCTCGCTGATCATGCCGTTGGCGATGCGGTCATAGCGCCCGAACAGACCCGCCGAGAGATCACTGGTGCAGGCGATGGCGCCCTTGCCGCTCAGGGTATGCGCCACCGGGATGCCATGCGCCTCGGCGAAGGCCTGGAGCTCCGTGGCGGCCTGCGAGATATGCACGCCGCCGCCGGCGAGGATCAGCGGCTTCTCCGCCTTGGCGAGAAGCGCGGCGGCTTTCGCCAGATCATCCGCATCGGGCCGCGCCCGCAGGGCGGGTGCTGCCTGATAGCGCTCATCGGCGATCAGCGCATCGGGATCAAACGGGTGGCTGTCATGGCAGATATCTTCCGGCACGATCACCACGACAGGACCGGGCCGACCCGTCGTCGCCACCATGAAGGCGCGGCGTACGAGTTCGGGCAGCCGCTCGATCATCTCGACGCGCATGACCTCCTTGCAGGCCGGGCGCAGGATGTCGGCCTGATGCGCCTCCTGGGTCATGTTCTTCCAGGAATGGGCGCGGTGCGTATCGCCCACGATCGCGACGATCGGCGAGCCGGCATTGAGCGCTTCGACCAGCCCCGTGACGAGATTGGTCGCGCCAGGTCCGAGCGTGGCATCGACGAGGCCGACCCGGCCCGAGACCTTGGCATAGGCATCGGCTGCGAAGACGCCGCAGCGCTCGTCGTTGATCAGCGTATGGCGCAGGCCGAGCCGCCTCGCGGCATCGTAGAACGGCAAAAGCTGAAAGCCCCCCATGCCGTACATCGGTCCCGCGCCGTGCGCCATCAGCACCCGGGCGAGCGCCTCGCCTCCGGTCATTTCGTTGGCACGATCCTGATCGCTCATGGTGTCCTCTTTTCTTTCTTATGTGATGCGATAGCCCAGCACCCTGGGCAGCCAGAGCGCGATTTCCGGGAAGGCGATGACGAGGGCGAGCGCGCCGCCCATCGAGAGCAGGAGCCAGCCAACCCAGCGGAAGGTGCTTTCCAGCGGAATCCCGGCAATGCGCGCCGTCACCATCAGGTTGACCGCAACGGGCGGCGTGAACTGCCCCATGGCGATGTTGATCGCCATCACCACGCCGAACCAGACGAAGGACCACTCGAAAGCATTCACGATCGGCACCAGCAGCGGCAGGGTGATCAGGTAGATCGACACCCCGTCGAGCACCATGCCGGCGAGCAGCAGCACGCCCATGATCAGGATCAGGATGATCCATGGATTGTCGCTGATGGTCAGGATCAGCTGCGCCGTGGCGCGGAAGGCGCCCATGGTGGAGCCGGCCCAGGCGAAGATGCCCGCGAGCGAGATGATCAGCATCAAGACGCCCGATATCTTCGCGCTCGCCACCAGCACCTCGTAGATGTCGCGGATACCCATGGTGCGATAGAGCACCGTGCCGACGAGCAGGCCGTAGAACACGGCGACGACGGCGGTTTCCGTCGGCGTGAACAGGCCGCTGCGCAATCCGCCGAGAATGATCACCGGCGCCATCAGCCCCGGCATGGCCCGCCACAGGGACGGCCAGAACGGCGGACGGTCGGGGCTCTCATCGGCGCCGAAACCGTGCTTGCGCGAAAGGATCAGGGTAGGAATCGCGATGGCGAGGCCGACCAGCAGGCCGGGAATCAGCCCGGCAGCGAACAGCGCGCGCAGATCGGTACCCGGCACCAGCACCGAATAGACGATCAGCGCGATGGAGGGCGGGATCAGGATCGCCGTCGAGGCGGATGCCGCGATGACGCTGGCAGAAAACGGCTTGGGATACCCCGCCTTCATCATCGAGGGCAGCATCACCGTGGCCACCGCCGCCGCATCAGCAGGGCCCGAGCCCGACATGCCGCCCATGATCAGGCAGACGAGAATGGCGACGAGGGCGAGCCCGCCCTTGCGGGGACCGATACAGGCCTGCGCGAAACCCACAAGCCGCGCGGCGACGCCGGAGCGCTCGAACATCATGCCCGTGAGGATGAAGAGCGGAATGGCGATCAGCGGATATTTCGCGACCGCATTGTAGGGATTGGTGCCGAGCGTTCCCAGCGCCCCCGCATCGAGCCCGATCATGATGCCGACGACACCGCCGATACCGAGCGACACAGCAATGGGCGTGCCGATCAGCATCAGCACGATGAAAGTGAGAAGCAGTGCGAGATTGGCTTCGATCATGGCCGCCTCACACGCCGTCCGGATGGCGGATCAGACGGGCATAGCCACGCCCCAGCACCCGCAGGATGATGGCGATCGAGAGGACCGGCAGCCAGATCGTGTAGAGCCAGACCGGATTGCCCATACCTGCCGAGGTTTCGCCCCAGAACCACTCGTCATAGGTCACCTGCGCGCCGTAATAGACGATCAGCGAGAACATGATCGTCGTGACCACGACCGAGATCGCCTCGCACAGCCAGCGCAGCGGGCGCGGCATGCGCTGCAGGAAGAAGGTGATGCGGATATGCTCGTTGCTGGCAAAGGCGGCGGATGCGCCGACGAAGGTCATGAAAGCGAGCAGCACCACCGAGAATTCCTCGGTGAAGGCGAAAGAGATATTGGTGAAGTAGCGCGTCAGCACATTGCCGAAGGAGATCAGGCAGATCATCGCCATCGCGGCGGCGCCGAGCGCCTCCTCGACCTTGATAGGGATGATGACATGGTCGGCGCCCGTATCGTGGCTCTGCGGCGTAAGCGGAATTTCGCGTTCGTCGCTCATCGCGGATGGCTCCGGTCGGATGGCGGGACAATGGCGGATGAAAACCGGGATCGCGCTCGCCCGGGCGGGCCGGCGCGATCCCGTTTCGTGGATATCGCTGCCTGATCAGCGATTGGCGACGGATTCTTCCGCCATGTCGACGAGGTCGCCGCCGATGCGGTCGCGCCAGGCTTCATAGACCGGGCGGGTGGCATCGACGAAGGCCTGCCGCTCTTCGTCCGTGAGGCTGATGACCTCGACGCCGAAGCCGCGGATCTCTTCGATCAGGCTCTCATCATCGTCGGTGAGGCCGGTACGGGCCACCTCGACACCATGCGCGCCGGCGTCGACCGCCGATTGGCGCACGATCTCCTGGTCCTCTTCAGTGAAGGAATCCCAGACTTCCTGGTTGACCGCGAAGATCAGCGGATCAGCCACGTATCGCCAGAGCGTGACGTTCTCCTGGCCGAGCTCGTGCATGTTGAGCACGGAATAGATCGTCAGCGGGTTTTCCTGCCCGTCGACGGCCCCAGTGGTGAGGGCGGGCTGCGCATCGGCCCAGCTCATCTGCGTCGGATCGGCGCCGAGCGTCGTGAAGATGTCGTTGAAGATCGGCGAGCCGACGACGCGCATCTTCAGGCCCTGCATGTCCTCAGGGGTGCGGATCGGGCGCTGGGAGTTCGTCACCTCGCGGAAGCCGTTCTCCGCCCAGGCCAGCGGCACCACGCCGTTCTCCTGGATCAGCTCGAAGATCCGCTCGCCGACCGGCCCTTGCGTGAGCGCATCGAGCGCCTCGTAATCGGGCATCAGGAAGGGCAGCGAGAAGACGTTGAGCTCGGCGATCTGCGGCGACCAGTTGATCGTCGAGCCGACCGCCATGTCGATCACGCCACGACGCATCGCGGTGAACTCGCGGGTCTGCTCGCCCTGGACGAGCTGCGCGCCGGGATAGATCTGCATGTTGATCCGCCCATCCGTGCGCTCGGCCACCAGCTCGGCCCAGCGCTCCGCAGCAATCCCCCAGGGGAAGGGTGCGGGCACGACGGTGGAGACGCGGTACTCGTCCCGGTAATCCGCAGCGACGGGCGCCGCCCCCATGATGGCGACGGCCGTTGCGGCCGCCATGAGATGTTTGACCAGTTTCATGTGTTTTCTCCTCCCTAGTTTCGCCGCCTGCTTCCCTTGCAGCCGGCACATCAGGACGCCGCGACAGGCAGACAGAGCGCCTTCGCCGCGTCGATGATCTTCTTCTCCGTCACCCGCGCCTCGTCTTCGAGCGGGGGTGCGTAGGCAATCGGAATGCGTGGTGCGCCGAGCCTTTGCACCGGCGCCTTCAGCCGGTGATGCAGGGCTTCGGCGACCGTCGCCGCGATCTCGGCGCCGAAGCCGGAAACGGCGACCGCCTCATGCGCCACGATCAGCCGCCCGGTCTTCTCGACCGAGGCGAGAACGCGGTCGCGATCCCAGGGCCAGAGCGTGCGCAGGTCGATGACTTCCGCCTCGATACCCTGCTTTTCGAGCGCGTCCGCAGCAGCGACGCAGCTATGGCGCGTGGCCGACCAGGTGACGAGCGTGAGATCGCGCCCCGTGCGCACGATCTGAGCCTCCCCGAGCGGCACCAGATGCTCGCCCTCGGGCACCTCCCCCTCCAGCGGCCACAGGTTCTTGTGCTCGAGATAGACCACCGGATCGTCGTTGCGGATGGCGCTCTTCAACAGGCCGAGATTATCCGCCGGCGTCGCGGGCGCGACGACGACGAGGCCGGGAATGTGGGTGTACCAGGATTCGAGCGATTGCGAATGCTGCGCCGCAGAGGAACGCCACATACCCGTCGGCTCGCGCACCACCATCGGCACCCGCATCTGCCCGCCGAACATGAAGCGGGCCTTCGCCGCCTGGTTGACGAGTTCGTCGATGGCACAAAGGGCGAAATCGGAAAAGCGCATCTCGACGATGGGCCGCGTCCCCGTCATCGCCGCACCGACGGCGGCGCCCATGATGCAAGCCTCCGAGATCGGCGTATCGGCGATGCGCTCCGGCCCGAATTCGTCGATCAGCCCCTTGTACTGTCCGAATACGCCACCGCGCCCGAGATCCTCGCCGAGCGCCCAGACGGTCGGATCGCGCTGCATTTCCTCGCGCACCGCGCGCTTGCCGGCTTCGAGATAACTGATCACGCTCATGAGTAGGGCCTCACCTGCGGGTCGCCGCAATCCTGGACATCACGATAGGCGCCGGCGACATCCGGCCAGGCGGTGTCCCGCGCCGTGGCATAGACCTCTTCCATCTCGGCATAGGCCTTCGTTCGCGCCTCTTCGAGCCGCGCCTCGCTCACGCCTGCCAGCCGCAGCGCCTCCCCAAGCCGTGTGATCGGATCGCGCTCACGCCAGCGCGTGACTTCCGCCGGATCGCGATAGGCGGCAGCGTCGACCGCCGTGTGTCCGGTCATGCGGTAGGTCTTGCAATGCAGGAATTGCGGCCCCTCCCCGGCATGCAAGGCCGCCAGCGCGTTGCGGGTCGCCGCATCGACGGCGACGACATCGTTGCCGTCGATGGTCTGGGCCGGCAGGCCGAGGCTCTGCGCCCGCGCCGCCGCACCCGGTCCCGCCGTCATCGCCGCAGTATGGGTCGTGGCGGAGAAATTGTTGTCCTCGCAGACGAACAGCACCGGCAGATCGAAGACCTTGGCCCAGTTCAGCCCTTCGAGGAACGGTCCGCGATTGATGGCGCCGTCGCCGAAGATGCAGACCACGACGCGCTTCTCGCCGCGCAGCTTCAGCGCATGCGCCGCGCCGGCGGCGATGGTGATATTGGCCGCGACGACACCGTTGGCGCCGAGCATGCCGACATCGAAATCCGCGATATGCATCGAGCCGCCCTTGCCGCCGCAGGTGCCGCCGTCGCGCCCGAACAATTCGCGCATCATGGCGAGCGCGTCGGCGCCCTTGGCCAGCGTATGGCCATGGCCGCGATGGGTGGAGAGCAGGAGATCCTCGCGCTCCATGTTGCAGCAGATCCCCGCCGCACAGGCCTCCTGCCCGATCGAGGGATGGATCGCGCCCAATACCAACTTCTCGTCGAGCGAGCGCACCGCCAGTTCCTCGAAGGCGCGGATGCGCCACATCGTGTCGAGCATCGCGGTAAAGCGCCCTGTATCGAGATTGGCCCCCGCTCCCTCCAGCGTTGCCTGTATTATCGTCACGCGACATCCTCCCTGATACGTGTGCGGCGCGACCGTGGCGCGAGCCCCGGCTGCGTGCCGGAGGCCTCGGCCAGGGCAGAGGCCAGTTCGCGCGCCTCGGCCTGCAGGAGCGAGACGAGCTGCGCCTGGCGCCTGCCATCGAACCGTTCGCGGATTGCAGCAATCGACAGCGCGGCAAGCACGCGGCCCGCCTCGTCCATTACCGGAACCCCGACCGCGCCCATCGCGGAGACGATATTGCCGTCGTTGAAGGCATAGCCTTGCTCGCGAGCCTGGGCGATCAGGGCGCGCAGACGCGCATCGTCGAAGGCGGCGTAATTGCGCCGCGCGGGGGCATTGGCGCGGATGACGCGCTCGATCTCCGCCTCGTTCTCGAAAGCGAGCAAGGCCAAAGACCCGGCACCGATCCCCAGCGGGCGGCGATCGCCGACATCGAGGGTGAGCGTGCGAATCGGAAAGGAACCCGTGCGCCGGTCCACGCAGAGCGCCTCGTCGCCATCGCGCACCGAAAGATAGACCGTATCCCCGGTCTCGGCGGCAAGCCGAACCAGGCTGGAACGGGCGAGATCCACCACGTGGAAGGCGCGCGCAGAAGCGCCGAGGGCGAACAGCGCATAGCCCAGCCGGTAGAGCTTTTCCTGATCGTCGAAATCCACGAAGCCGACATCGGCGAGAGCCCCGAGCAGACGATGGGCCGTCGCCTTGCCGAGCCCCGTGGCCGTAGCGATGTCCGTCAGGCGCGAGCCGAAACCGGGCCCTGCGGCGAGTGCCTTGAGCACCATCGCCGCACGCCCGATCGTCTTGACGGATGAGACCTGCGCCTCCGCCACGCCGTACCCTCCCTGAAGGAGCGTTGGATCGCTCCGTATGTTCCACTTGGTGGAATTTCACATAAGCTAGTTTGGAACACTGACCTGCGTCAAGCGGTCTCACAGGGGAAGCGGCAGCCGGAGAGAAAACACCACTTTTACGCGGGCATGGCATCGAGCCCATAATCAACTATTGTGAGTCGGTCGTGGCATGATTCGAAACACGAGGTTCCCGTGGCCAACGGGTCGGCACGCAAGCTCATCGTCTGTGCGCAGGAATTCGGTCTGAGCAGCGGCACCAGCCATGCCGCGCTCGATCTGGTCAGCATGAGCCGCGTAAGCGCCGTAGCGGTTCTTGCGCGCGGCGCTGCCTGGACGTCCGAGGGGCCCGCGCTGATGGCACTGCGCAAGGAGACCGGGATCGGCCTGATGCTCGAGCCCGGCGACGGCCGCAATCCGGGCGCCGCCATAGCCTGGCTGCTGCGGACTCCGCGCAGCGAGATCGCCCGCGACTTTGCCCGGCAGGTCGCTGCCTTTCACGATGTCGCCGGTATCGCACCTGACTTCATCACCAGCCGCTTCGGCTTCCATAGCTGGCCGATGTGCCGCGCTGCGCTGTTTCTCATGCTCGAACGCCTGCAGCTGAACGATCTTTGGCTGTGCAATCCGGCGGAGCGCTTGCGTCCGGTCATGCGCCGCTCGCGCGCGCGATGGCAGGCTTTGGGCGCAGCCGCGATGGCGATGGGCTTCGGCACTATGGCGACGCAGCACGGCTATTGCGTCAATCACGGCTATGCCGGCTTCGTTCAGGATGCGAAGACCTATCCGGTCTGGCACGATTTCGAGCGGTTCTGCCAGTATGCCGGCCCGGCGCCGATGGTCTTCTGTCGGCCCGCTTATGCCGATGACATGCTGGAGCGCAGCGATCCGATCGTCGACCGGCGGATGCGCGAACTCATGTACCTATCCTCGACGCGCTTTGCCGACATGCTCGAACTCCTCGCGATCCGCCTCGTACGCGATCCGCGCGAATCCTTGTAAGCGCTTAATCGGCGAGCGGTATCGCGTCGGCGATGGTGATCGCCTCCGGCGTCACGATGCAGCGCCAGGCATGAACCTCCACCCCAGCCGCCCGTGCATCGCGGCAGGCCGCGGCATAGGCGGGGTCGATATCGGCCGCGACGCAGAAGCGCTCGGCCTCCATCTGCACCACATAGACGAGCGCCGCACGCGCGCCCTGTGCGCACATGGATGCGAGTTCGCGCATGTGCCGCGCCGAGCGCGCCGCCTTGCAATCGGGAAACTCGGCCAGACCGTCCTCGCGCATCAGATGCACGTTCTTGACCTCGAGATAGCAAGGCGCACGCCCCTCCCCGCTCAGCAGGAAGTCGACCCGGCTCGCCTCGCCGTAACGCACTTCCGGGCGCACATGAGCGTAATCGCGAAACGGCGCCAGCGCCCCGGCTGCGAGCGCCTCGGCGACGAGCCGGTTCGGCTGCGCCGTGTTGACTCCGACGAGCCGTGCAGCCCCGCCATTGATCGGTCCCGCCTCCACGATCTCCCAGGAATACGGCAGCTTGCGCTTGGGATTGTCGCTGCGCGACACGAACACCCGCGCCCCCGGCACATTCAGCCCGAGCATGGCCCCTGGATTGGCCACATGCGCCGTGACCTCGCTGCCGTCATCGAGAATGATATCGGCGAGGAAGCGTTTGTAGCGACGCACCAGGCGCCCGCTGACGAGCGGCTTTTCGAACTTCATGGCGGGCGGGACTTTCGGATGGTGACACTGCTTGCAGTTTGTGAGCGGTGCCGGGCGGGGCGGCGCGAGTCAAGCCGTTACTGCCCGGGTGAATCGACCGCGCGGAGGCTGCACGTTTTCGTGAGCGGTGAAACATAAAGGGTGCGGCGGTCGAACTCGTCATGCCAGTCTTTAGCATGGGAGCGTGACGATGAACCAACCGGCCATTCGACCCGATACAGGAGGCAAGGCAAGCCGTGCCGTTGCCGTCTTCGCTGCATTCGCCTTCATTGCATCTGCAACGATCACGTCGGCATCCGCCGATCCCGCCAACTGGGAACGAGCCGGCTGGAAGACGGATTTCAGCCGCACGGAAGTTCCTTTCGACGAAATCATCCCCGGCGGACCGCCCAAGGACGGCATCCCCTCTATCGATGAGCCCGCCTTCGTCTCGGCCGAAGACGCCGATCGCTTCAGCGATCGCGAGCCCGTCATCGAGATCGTCGTGGACGGATTGCCGCCGCGCGCCTATCCGCTGAGCGTTCTGACCTGGCACGAGATCGTCAACGACACGATCGACGGGCGCCCGCTGGCGATCACCTATTGCCCGCTTTGCAATTCAGCCGTGGTCTTTGATCGCGTGATCGACGGCGAGCCGGTGGAGTTCGGCACGACGGGCCTCCTGCGCAATTCCGATCTCGTCATGTATGACCGCGCGACCGAGAGCTGGTGGCAGCAATTCACCGGCGAGGCCATCGTCGGTCACCATGCGGGCGACCGCCTGACCATGATTCCCTCGCGCACTGTCTCTTTCGCCGATTTCCGCGAGCGCCACCCGCAGGGCGATGTTCTCGTTCCCAATGACTGGAACATGCGCAATTACGGCCGCAACCCATACGTCGGATATGACGGGCGCAGCACGCCCTACCCGCTCTATACGGGCGCCCTGCCCGCCAATATGGAGCCGATGGCGCGCGTGATCGTCGTGCGCGATGACGCGGATGTGCGCACCATGGTGACGCTGGAGCACCTGCGCAACGAGGGCGAGATCGTCGTCGACGACACGCGCCTGACCTGGCGCGCCGGCGTTGCTTCGGTCCTCGATAGCGCCAGCATTGCCGATGGCCGCGAAGTCGGTGCGATCGACGTGCGTAACGCCACCGACGACGCGCCGCTGGTGCATGACATCACCTTCGCCTTCGTCGTCCAGGCCTTCCACCCCGAGCTACCGGTCCTGACCGGTGACGGCTGGGTCGAGCTCGAGCCGGACTCTCACTGATCGCATGCGTCTTGCACGCAAAAAAATGGCCCGCCGGTCAAGGCGGGCCAGTCTGGTCTCGTTTCGACATTGGAGCAGATCCGGGCCTCGCGGCCCGTTCTCCTCGGGAACTCAGTGAACGGGCAGCGCCTCGCCGGGGGCGCTTGCCACAGGCACGCCCTCGATATCGTCGCGCTTGTAGATGTCATCGCGGAAGTTGATGGTGCCGTCGGGCGTCGCCCAGGCGGTGATGTAGGTCCAGTAGACATTCACCGGGCGCGACAGGCGCGCGTCCAGGCGCTCGCCGGAGCGGAACGCATCATCGATCGCACCGCGATCCCAGCCATCGGTTTCCGCAAGCAGGAATTCCACGAAGTCACGCACGCTCTGCACGCGCACGCAGCCCGAGGAGACGAAGCGGAAATCTTCGCCGAAAATGCCGCGCGAGGGCGTGTCGTGCATGTAGACGCCGTGCGGGTTGGGGATATTGATGCGCACGAAGCCCATCGAATTCAGGTCGCCGCCCGGATCCTGACGGAACAGGTAACGCGTCGCCTCGTTCGAACTCCAGTCGATATTGCGCGGGTCGAGCTCTTCGCCCTGGTGGGTGAAGACGCGGATCTTGTGATCCGTGAGATAGTTGGGATCCTCGCGCATCTTCGGGATCAGGTCGCGGCGGATGATCGAGACCGGAACGGTCCAGAACGGGTTGAAATTCACCTCGACGATGCGCGAATTGAAAATCGGCGACTGGCGGTCGATCATGCCGACACCGGCCGCATGGCGCCCGACGACCTCGCCATTGGCGACGCTCTCGACGCTTGCCGAAGGAATGTTGGTGATGACGTAGCGGTCGCCGAGATTGCCGGAATAAGAGCGCAACCGCGTCACGTTCAGTTCGAGCTGCTGCAGGCGCACATCGGCTGGCACGTTCAGCGCCGCGACGGTCGACGCGTTGAGCGCGCCCGTCGGCGTCAGCCCGTGGCGGGTCTGGAAGCTGCGCACCGCGGCCTCGACAAACGAATCATAGGTCTGCGAGCCGCCGGCGCTCTGGTCGAGATCGCCGCTCATGATCAGGCGCTGGCGCAGCCGCGTGACCGAATCACCGCTGGAACCGATCCGCAGGCGCTCGTCGGCCACGCGTCCCCAGCCGCCACGCGAGACGATATCGCGATAGCGATCAATCATCGCCTCGGTCGCTGACAGCGTTTCGGGAGAAAGGATCGGCGTGGCCGAGCGCGAAACCTGCGTTCGCGATACGGCCTCGTAATTCTGCACCCATTCGGCCTGCGAGCCGAATGCGAGGTTCTGGGCAGAAGCGGATTGGGTCAGGCCGGCTCCGGCGAAAGCCAGCGAGGCGGTCGCGAGAGAGCCTGTAAGAAGCAATGTGCGAAAGGACATGATCGAGGGCACTTCGTCTACCGTGATTGACGCAACGCTCCGGAAGAGGAACGCTGGCGAGGATGAAGGATCGTCCTTAACGAAGGATGAGCGATCACGAAGAAGTATGACCGCTTGGGCCCTTTTGTGGCAACTCACGAAGCCGTGGGACTTTTGATGAATGTGTGTTTTTTTGGTCACGGTCCATCGCGAGCAAGCGCGACGCCGCCTTAATTCCGCGCGGCGAAGGACGATTCTGATTGCGGCTGTAACGGATGGCGCCGCGCAGCGAATGCATGCGATGACCCCTCGGCGAAGAATCCTTGGCGATGAACAAGCCCAGAAGCCACCCGGAGTGACATGACCATGCAGAGCCGCAAGATCACATTTCCCGGCCATTCCGGCGGCGCGCTCGCCGCGCGGCTCGATCTTCCGGAGGGACCGGTGCGGGCGGCGGCGCTGTTTGCCCATTGCTTCACCTGTTCGAAGGACATTGCCGGCGCACGGCGAATCGCCGGACGGCTGGCAGCTCTGGGCATCGCCGTGCTGCGATTCGATTTCACCGGCCTCGGTCATTCCGAAGGTGAATTCGCCAATACCGGCTTTTCTTCGAACGTCGAGGATATCGTCGCGGCGGCGCGCTGGCTTTCGCGTGAAGGCATGGCCCCGCAAATCCTGATCGGCCATTCGCTGGGCGGCGCGGCGGCAATCGCGGCGGCTCCGGAATTGCCGGCGCTGAAGGCGCTCGTCACCATTGGTGCCCCCGCCGACCCCTCCCACGTGCTGCACAATTTCGGCAGCTCCCTCGACGCGATCATGCGCGACGGAGCCGCTCAGGTCGAACTCGCCGGTCGCCCATTCGAGATCCGCCGCGCATTCGTAGAGGATATCCGCGGCGCCCGGCTCGATTCAGTCCTGGGCAGGCTGCGGGCAGCGCTCCTCGTGATGCATGCCCCGCGCGACGCGGTAGTCGGCATCGACAACGCGGCGGAGATCTTCAAGGCGGCGCGCCACCCCAAGAGCTTCATCACCCTCGACGATGCCGATCATCTCATCGGCGCCGAGCGCGATGCCGAATACGCCGCCGACGTCATCTCGGCCTGGTCGGCGCGGTATCTCGATCTTTCCGAGGAGCCCGCACCAGCGGATGCACCGGAGGGCGTCGTGCGGGTTGCCGAGGTCGATCCGAAAGGTTTTCGTCAGGACATTACCATCAACGGACGTCACCAGATCGTCGCCGACGAGCCGCGCGCCATGGGCGGCAGCGATCTCGGCCCCAGCCCGTATCAGCTGCTCTCCGCCGCGCTCGGTGCCTGCACCACGATGACGATCCGCATGTATGCGCGCCGCAAGAAGATCGCGCTGGAGCATGTCACCTGCGACGTCACCCACGAGAAGAGCCACATCGCGGATTGCGAAGGCTGTGAGGCGAAGCCGGGCAAGATCGACGTGTTCCACCGTCGCATCCGGCTCGCCGGCGATCTCGATGACGAGACGCGGCAGAGCCTCCTCGCCATTGCCGACAAATGCCCCGTCCATCGCACCCTGCATGGAGAGGCGCAGATTCGCACGGAGCTGGTCGCGGCGTGATCAGCAAAACTCGTCGTGGCGTGAGACAGCGCCACGACGAGACGGCATCGCCCCATGACGCCCGCGCTTCCGAACTCAGGCGGCCCCGTGCTGGTGCTGCCCGTCGAGGACGACGTCGCTCGTCTCGATGCTCTCGGCCGGGTGGCTGTGGCTGCGGTCGAGATCGGGCGGCACGGCCTCGGCTGTGAGCGTGGCGAGCGCGTCGATGAGTGTCATCGACGTCTGGTCCTTGCTGCCGAGGCGGCGGATATTCACCGTGCGCTCCGCAGCCTCGCGCTTGCCGACGACGATGATCACCGGGACCTTCATCATCGAGTGCTCGCGCACCTTGTAATTGATCTTCTCATTGCGGATATCCTTCTCGACCCGCAATCCGGCCCGGCGGGCGGCGCGCATCACCTCCTCGGCATAATCGTCGGCCTCGGAGGTGATGGTGCAGACCACCGCCTGCTGCGGCGCGAGCCAGAGCGGGAAATGGCCGGCGAAATGCTCGATCAGGATGCCCGTAAAGCGCTCCATCGAGCCGCAGATGGCGCGGTGGATCATCACCGGCATTTTCTTCTGGCCATCGGCATCGACATAGAACGCGCCGAAGCGCTCGGGCAGGTTGAAATCGACCTGCGTCGTGCCGCATTGCCAGTCGCGCCCGATCGCGTCGCGCAGGACATATTCGAATTTCGGCCCGTAGAAGGCGCCCTCGCCAGGATTGATCGACGTCTTGATGCGCCCGCCCGATTGCGCCTCGATCTGCTTGAGCACGTCCTCCATCACCGCTTCGGCGTGATCCCACATCTCGTCGGTGCCGACGCGTTTCTCCGGGCGCGTGGAGAGCTTGACGACGATCTCCTCGAAGCCGAAATCGGCGTAGGTCGTGAGGATCAGATCGTTGATCTTCAGGCATTCCGACGCCATCTGCTCCTCGGTGCAGAAGACATGCGCATCGTCCTGCGTGAAGGCGCGCACGCGCATCAGCCCGTGCAATGCGCCGGACGGCTCATAGCGCGAGACCGCGCCGAATTCCGCCATGCGCAGAGGCAGGTCGCGGTAACTCTTCAGGCCGTGCTTGAAGATCTGGACGTGGCCGGGGCAATTCATCGGCTTGATCGCGAAGACGCGCTCGTCCTCGGTCTTGGTGATGAACATGTTCTCGCGATACCAGCCCCAGTGCCCGGAGGTTTCCCACAGGGCGCGGTCGAGTATCTGGGGGGCGTTGACCTCCTCGTAATCCTCGGCGAGGCGACGGCGCATGTAGTTGGTGAGCTGCTGGAACAGCGTCCAGCCCTTGGCGTGCCAAAACACGACGCCGGGCCCCTCTTCCTGGAAATGGAAGAGATCCATCTCGCGCCCGAGCTTGCGGTGGTCGCGCTTCTCGGCCTCGGCGAGCTGGTGGAGATAATTCTGCAAATCGGCATCATTGGCCCAGGCGGTGCCGTAGATGCGCGTCAGCATGGGATTATTGGAATCGCCGCGCCAATAGGCGCCGGCCACCTTCATCAGCTTGAAGGCGTTGCCGATCTTGCCCGTCGAGGTCATGTGCGGGCCACGGCACAGGTCAAACCATTCGCCCTGGCGATAGATCTTGAGGGATTGGTCCGGCGGGATCGCGTCGACGAGCTCGACCTTGTAAGCCTCGCCCTTCTCTTCGAAGACGCGCTTTGCCTCTTCGCGCGACCATTCCTCCTTGGTGAAGGGTTGGTCGCGGGCGATGATCTCGCGCATCTTCTTTTCGATAGCAGTGAAATCCTCGGGCGTGAACGGCTCGTCGCGGGCGAAGTCGTAATAGAAGCCGTTCTCGATCACCGGCCCGATCGTCACCTGCGTCCCCGGATAGAGCTCCTGCACCGCCTCGGCCAGCACGTGGGCGCAATCATGGCGGATCAGCTCCAGCGCGCGCGGGTCCTCGCGGTTGAGGAACTCGATGCGGGCATCGCGCGTGATCGGATCGGAGAGATCGACGACCGTGCCGTCGAGCGCCATGGCGACGGTCTTCTTCGCCAGTGATTTGGCGATGCCTTCGACGATCTCGCGACCGGTCGTGCCCGCCGGGAATTCACGGCGCGCGCCATCGGGGAATGTCAGGTTGATCATGATCGAAACGCTCCTGGCTCACTCCTGCAAACGCAGCAGGTAAGCATTGGGGGGATGACCTTTTGCGAAAACGCGGCGTCAGCCGTCATCCGTGGACTGCGCGCGCATCGGCTCCGACGGCGCGTTGGTGGAGCGCCACAGACCGTAGCGCCACGGCATATACCAGCGCGCCTGCGCGGGCAATGCGTCGGGCACGTTGTCGATGCCGTGCGTGCCCCCGGGGCCACAGCGGCAGATGCGTGCGAGCCCCATCCAGCCGCCGCGCCACAGCCCGTATTGGCCGATCGCCTCGTGCGTGTATTCCGAGCAGCTCGGCAAATGCCGGCATTGCCGCCCGATCAGCCCCGACAGCGAATAGCGATAAACCGTGATCAGCCCGCGTGCCGCCGAGGCGGGCGCGCGCGACGCCGCCCGGGCGCTTCGGTCGAACAGCGCATCGAGGGTTGCCCCGTCATCGGGGCGTTGCGGATCCTTGCCGGGCTCGCTCATGAGCCTGAAATGGCTTGCGCGCGAGGGTTTTGCAAGCGCTCTACTCAGCCGCCTGCGCCAAAGCCGCGGCGACCTCGTCATCCTCGACCTGATGGAAATCGTCATAGAAGAAACCGACGGCCTGGAAGTGGCGCGGCGCCAACAGGCAGATCACGTGATCGACGGTGTCGGCGAGACGCGCGAGCGTATCCGGCGGGGCGACCGGGACGGCGACCGTGAGGTCGCGCGGGTGCTCGCGGAGCAACGCGGTAATGGCCGCAAACAGGCTCGTCCCCGTTGCCACCCCGTCATCGACGACGATCACCGAGCGTCCCTTCACGGGCAGGCGTTCGCGACCCGCACTGTAGCGGGCGCGCTGGCGGGCGATCTCCTCGACGCCACGCAGGCGCCCCTGCTCCAGCCAGCCCTGCGGCAGCCGCAGGCCGTCCGCGATATCCGGATTGGTCACGACGATGTCCTCATCGCCCTCCACCACCGCAGCGACGGCGAATTCCGGATGTCCCGGCGCACCGATCTTGCGCACGAAGAGCAGATCGAGCGGCGCGCCGAGCGCGCGCGCAACGGGCAGCGCAACGGGGATGCCGCCGCGCGGCAGCGCCAGAACGACCGGATCATGAAACGGCTGCGATTGGGCGTATTCCCTGACAGCATCCGCGAGCTCCCGCCCCGCCTCGTCGCGGTTGCGATAGCGTTCAAGCCCCGGCATCGTGATTGTCTCCCTACAGGTTCGCGCGGACCGACTCACACCGGGCGTAGCGCTACGATATCAGGCATTATGCGCCCATGTGCGTCGTGCGGCCTTGATTATCCGCAATGCGCGGGCTTCCGAAACGGCCTAGCCTGCCCCAGTTCGGATCGCGACGAATTCTTGCGATCCGGGATCCCTGGAGGGCTTGATGCTCGGCGCTCTCGACCGCAAGGTCCTGCGCGATCTGTGGCGCCTGAAGGCGCAGGTGCTCGCCATCGCACTCGTGATGGCGGCGGGTGCGGCTACGCTGATTCTCGCGACCGGCGCTATGCGCTCGCTGGAGGAAACCCGCTCGGCCTATTACGAGCGCAACAATTTCGCGGATATCTTCGCAAGTGTCCGCCGGGCTCCAGAGGGCGCTGCCCAGCGCATCGCGGCCCTGCCCGGCATTGCCGCCGTGGAGACGCGGATCAGCGAGAATGCGGTGCTCGACATCGAAGGGATGATCGAGCCGGGCAGCGCGCGGCTGCTTTCGCTGCCCGATCGCGAATCCGCGCGCCTCAACCGCATCAGCCTCGAGCGCGGTCGCCTGCCCGATCCGGCCCGCCCCGACGAGGTCGTCGTCAATGCCGCATTCGCCGATGCCCATGGCTTCGCGCCGGGCGATCACTTCGGCGCCATCGTCAACGGGCGAAGCCGTAACCTCGCGATCGTGGGCATCGCCCAGAGCCCGGAATTCATATACGCAATCGGCCCCTGGGACGTGGTGCCCGACGACCGGCGTTTCGCGGTGGTCTGGATGTCGCGCTCGGCCCTGGCTGCGGCATTCGACCTGCAGGGCGCATTCTCGGAGATCTCGATCCGGCTTCTGCGCGGGGCCTCGGAACCCGAAGTCATCGCAGCCGTCGATGACGAACTCGCCCGCTATGGCGGCACCGGTGCCCATGGGCGCGACCAGCAGCAGAGCCATGCCTTCGTTCAGGCCGAGATCGAACAGATCGATGCGCTCAGCCGGGTGCTGCCACCAATCTTTCTCTTCATCGCGGCCTTCCTCGTCAACATGACCCTGACGCGCCTGATCGCGCTCGAACGCGAGCAGATCGGCCTGCTCAAGGCAGTCGGCTACGGCTCTGCGGCCATCGCGGCGCATTATCTGAAATTCGCCGCCGCGATCGCCGCGATCGGCGTCGTGATCGGCGCCGCCGCCGGGACCCTGCTGGCCCGGGGCATGACGGTGATGCTGGTGGAGTTCTTCCACTTTCCCTACCTGCTCTTCACCACGGGCGCCGATCTCTATCTGATCGCCTTCCTCGCCACGATCGCCGCAGCGAGCATCGGCGCGCTGAAGGCGGTCTGGAGCGTTCTCGGACTCGCGCCCGCCGTCGCCATGCAGCCCCCCGCGCCGCCGCGCTTCCGGCGCATCCTGCCGGGCTGGTTCGACGTTGCCGTCCTCGTCCCCAAGACCGCGATCATGATCGGACGCAACATGATGCGCGCGCCGCTGCGCGCCGGCATGACCGTGCTGGGCATGGCGCTCTCCGTCGCAATCCTGATCGGATCGCTGTTTCTGGTGGATTCGATCTACGAGATGCTGGAAGTGCACTACTTCCAGGCCGAGCGGCAGCACGCGACCGTCAACTTCACCCGCGAGGCGCCCGAAGGCGCGCTGTATACGCTGGCGCGATGGCCCGGCGTCTTTACCGTCGAAGGGCAGCGCGTCGTCGCCGCGCGCCTGCGCAACGGGCATCGCGAGCACCTGACGCAGATCACGGGCATGCCGGAACGGGGCGAGCTGGCCCGCGCCCTCGATGCCGATCACCGCCCGCTCACCCTGCCCGACCGGGGTATCGTGCCGAGCGCCGCGCTGGCCGCGAAGCTCGGCGTCGATCGCGGCGACATGCTCGAGGTGAGTTTCCTCCAGGGCGGGCGCCGCACCGTCATGCTCGAAGTCACCGATCTCGCCCACACCTATATCGGGCTCGGCGCCTTCATCGAGATCGGTGCGGTCAACCGCGCCATGCGCGAGGGGCGCATCGTCACCGGCGCGCATTTCAGCTTCGACGAGACAGCCGTCGACGAACTCTACGAACGCGTGAAGCAATCGCCGCTGATCGGGGCGATCGGCCTCCAGCGCGTATCACTGGCCAACTTCCGGCAGGTGATGGACGAGTTGCTATGGGTGTCGATGAGCATCTATGTGATCCTTGCCGTCGTGATCGCCTTCGGCGTCGTCTACAACAGCGCCCGCATCCAGCTCTCGGAGCGCGCCCGCGAACTGGCCTCGCTGCGGGTGCTCGGTTTCACGCGCGGGGAAGTCTCCTGGATTTTGCTGGGCGAATTGATCGTGCTGACGCTGATCGCGATCCCGTTCGGCTGGTTGCTCGGCTACGGCCTCGCCATCGTGATGCTCGAGGAATATGCCAGCGACCTGTTTCGCCTGCCCTTCGTGATCTCGCACGCGACCTTCGCCACGGCCAGCGCCGTGGTGCTGGGGGCCGCGACCTTCTCCGCGCTGGTGGTGCGCCGGCGTATCGATCGCCTCGATCTGATCGAAGTTCTCAAGACCAGGGAGTAGCCGGATGGCCGAGCAGACTTCGAAAACGCAAACACGGAAAACCTGGCGCAAACGCCTCCTGATCGTCGTGAGCCTCGCCGCCATCGGCGCCCTCGCTTTCTGGGCCATGCGCCCGCAGCCGATCGGCGTGGATCTCGCCACGATCGATCGCGGCGATCTCGTCATGAGCGTCGAGGATGAGGGGCGCACGCGCATCCGCGACATCTATGTCGTTTCGTCGCCGATGGCCGGCAGCGTGCTGCGCTCGCCGCTGGATGTCGGCGACGCTGTCGTGGCGGGGGAGACCGAGGTCGCCTATATCCGCCCGCTGACACCGGAATTCCTCGATGCACGCTCTCGCGCCGAAGCGGAGGCCGCGATCGAGGCGGCGCGGGCGGCGGTGCAGCTCGCCAGCGCGCAGGAGCTCGAAGCCTCGGCGGAATGGAGCTTCCAGCAATCGGAACTCAACCGCATCGCCGAGCTTGCGCGGCGCGACATCGTCTCGCAACGCGAATTCGACCGGGCCCGCGCCGCCGTGAATGCGGCCTCGGCGCGCATGGCCAGCGCCCAGGCGACCCTCACCGTGCGCGAGCGAGAGCTCGAAGCCGCCCGCGCCCGGCTGACCGCACCGCAGATCGTCGATCCACAGGCCCCGGAAGCCGGTACGGATTGCTGCCTGCGCCTCCATGCGCCGATCACCGGCGAAACCCTCGCCGTGCATCACCGCAGCGAAACGGTCGTGCGTGCGGGCGAGCCGCTGCTCGAATTCGGCGATCCGCAATTGCTCGAAGCCGAAGTGGAACTGCTGTCCTCGGAGGCCGTGCGGGTGCGTCCCGGGCTGCGCGCCGAGATCGACGGCTGGGGTGGCGACAACGTGCTCGCCGCGCGTGTCCGCCGCGTGGAATCGGCAGGTTTTACCAAGGTCTCGGCCTTGGGCATCGAGGAGCAGCGCGTGCGCGTCGTGCTCGATCTCGAGGATCCGCCCTATGCCCGGGACGGGCTCGGCCACGGCTATCGCATCGTGGCCCGCATCATTCTGGACGAGTTCGAGGATATCGTGCGCGTGCCGCTGGGAGCGCTGTTTCGCCATCAGGGCGATTGGGCGGTATTTGTCGCCGATGACGACGGCATCGCGCGCCTGCGCCGCATCACGCCGGGCACCCGCGACGGCGCCTTCGCCATCGTCGAAGACGGGCTCGAAACCGGCGAGCGGGTCATCCTCTATCCCAGCGACCGCATCGCCGACGGGGTCCCGGTCATGGAGCGGGAGGGGTGAGCCTGATCGTACCCAAGAACCCCGCGACGGGATTCGCTCCCCTGAGGGGAGGGAAAGGCGCGCTATATCAACCGCTTGCGAAACAAGGGCGGAACGAACCACCCCATGAAGCTCGCGCCGGATCTCCCTCCCCT
>JAFIEI010000088.1 GCA_020832565.1 Salinarimonas sp.
TGCGAATCACGTTGCCTTGCGAATCACGTGGCGCGGAATTGTCGTCCGGCGCGCAGCGCGGCGCGGCAGGGGGCATTTTTGACGGGTTGCTCGCATGCAGAAAAGCAACTAAGAGTCGCCCTCTTCAGACATATAACCGGAGGTTCGCGTTGACACCCGATTCCATAGGAAACGATGGACGAGTCTGGAACCCGACGCCCTGGAAACGCCAGGTCGCAGATTGCAGGAACGTCGCCACCCTCGGAAACACCGCCAATCCCGTGACCTGTTCCATGGATGCGGCCCTCGCGCTTTATCCCGAGATGGATCATCACGGAACGGAATCATTCGAAGACGCCTATCAGCGTACCCTGTCCCGCGAACATGACGCGTTCCTGGTGCCGACAGCCTATCCGAAGATCAATGCCTTCCTGATGGATGATCGAATCAGCATCCTCGATGTGAATGTGCGGGAAATACCGCCGCTCGTCCTTTGCACGGGAGAGACCGGTGTCTTGAACAAGGCCTTGAGGAAGCTGTTTGCGCATCCGGCAACGATACCGCTTCGACCCCGCATCGCTTTCGAGATCGGTGAAACGGTCTTGTGTGACAGCAACGAAACGGCCGCCGAGGCGGCGCTCACGGATCATGACCAGACGGCGGCGATCTCCAATCAGCTGGCTGCCGACATGATGGGGTTGCAAATCCTGCACATTCTGCGCCGTTCGGCGCCGATGGGCTGGCTCCTCCTGGGGTGCCGCAATCGTGACGGCTGACCTCGCCTCCCCGTCGACGCGCACGGTCCTGGCCGGCAGCCTTCTTGCCGCCCTGTCGGGGCTGGCGATCGCGATCGGCCCCAATCTCGCGCGTCTCGCCTATGACGACGGGGCCGACGTCCTGGCCGTCATGATCCTGCGCGGCCTCGCCATGGTGGCGATCTGCGCGGCGATCCTGCGAATGCGCGGCATGCCGCTTCTGCCCGGGCGCTCCGTCGCCGTACTCTGCGTGCTCTCCGGCGTGGCCTTCACGCTGATGTCCTACGGCTATTTCTCCGCAGTGCAGTTCATACCGGTCGGTCTCGCGGTCGTGCTCTACTTCGTCCACCCCATGATCGTTTCGGTGATCGCCCATCTGCGCGGGATCACGGCCATGAGCCTGCGCCACCTCGTTTGCGGCGTGATAATCCTCAGTGGCCTCGCCATCTGTGTGGGCGCTGATCCCGTCGCCCTCGCAACGCGGGAAGGGATCGCGGGACTCGTGCTCGCGCTGATCGCCGCGATCGCCGTCAGCGGGATGATCCTCATCAATGCGCAGGCGATACCCAAAAGCGATCCGGTCACCGTCAATGCACTCATGGTTGCCGTCACCACGCTCATCTTCGTCAGCCTGGCCCTGGTCCCCGGATCAGGCTTCAGCCTGCCGGCCGGGCCCGGCGGTTGGAGCGCGAGCGCCGGTGTCGGGATCACCTTCACCATCGGGCTGCTCAGCTTTTTTTATGCCGTGAAGATGATCGGCGCCGTGCGCGCCACCATGATCACCAGCCTGCAGCCGGTCTTCGCGACGCTCTTCGCCGGCGTTATGCTGGAAGAATTCCTAACGGGCTGGCAATGGTTCGGCATCGTCGTCGTGGTTGCCGCCCTCGTGATGCGCGATCTCGATAAGGCGGCCTGGACGCGGCGGTCGGTGTAGCTCCCCGCTCGACGGGGGAGCGCCGCCGCCCCCGCCGTCATCATCTGCGCGCTTTCGCGCCATGCGCGCGGCCATGCGAGCCGGTTGGAGAGCGGATCCGCCCGGCGCGCTCAAACCAGCAGGCGCGTATCGCCGCAGACCGAGAGCGACTGGCCCGAAATCGTGCGCCCGCGCGGGGAGCAGACGAAGAGGATCTGGTCGGCGATCTGGCGCGCGGTCACCATGGTCTTGAGCGAAACGCCCGCCAGCGCCTGCTCCTCCACTTCCGCATAACTCATGCCCTTGGCCTGCGCCTTGCCCTCGAGCACGCGGCGGATCCGATCCCCCGCGACGAGGCCCGGCAGGACGGCGTTGACGCGGATACCGTCCTCGCCGAGTTCGATGGCGAGTGCCTTGGTGAAGCCGATCACCCCCCATTTCGCCGCACCATAGGGCGAGCGCAGCGGAAAGCCGAGCTTGCCCGCCGCCGAGGAGAGATTGACGATCGAGGCATTCTCGCTGCGCCGCAAGTGCTGTACGGCAAGGCGTGCGCAGTTGAACTGGCTGGTCAGGCAGACTTCGAGGCAGCGGTCCCAGTCCTCGGGATTGATCTCCTCGACCCGCCCGGTCGGCCCGGCAATGCCGGCATTGTTGACCAGGACGTCGAGCCCCCCGAGACGCTGCGACGTCTCGTCGAACAGGGTCGTGACCTGCTTGCGGTCGGTCACGTCGGTGCGGCTCGCGCTGATCTGCGGATCACTCGCCTGCAGCGCATCGAGCGCTTCGTCATCGACGTCGCAGACATGAACGCGGGCGCCCTCCTGGTTGAAGGCACGCGCGATTTCGAGGCCGATTCCCCCGGCGCCCGCCGTGACCAGCACCCGCAGGCCGGCAATATCCAGATCCATGGTCTTCCTCCCTGATATCGGGGCTTGTCCCCTGATCGCGCGGCTTGCCGTCCGGCGCCCTCGCTTCGCGCCAGTCTAACCGCTCGCAGCCCGTGACCGAACCGGGCGATGCACCAATCCGGGAGGCCCGCCTGCGCCCATGGTCGCGCGGCGGGTTCGCGTAGATTGTCGGCTCCGGAGACAATGACGAAAAGGGGAGGAAGTGCGATGGCCGAGAATCATGCGAATGCGGGGGCAGGTAGCGATGGTGTGGCCGGCAGCCGGCCCGGCAAGGTCGCGATCATCGGTGCGGGGCTGATCGGGCGCGCCTGGGCAATGATCTTCGCCCGCGCCGGCTGGGAAGTAGCCCTTCATGATCCCGACAAAGCGGCACTCGAGGACGCGCCCCGCCTGTGCAGCGAAGGGCTTGCGATCCTCGAAAGCCACGGATTATGCGCCGATCCGGCCGGGGCCGCCGCGCGCATCAGGACCGCTTCCGATCTCGCCGATGCCGTTGCGGGTGCCGATCACGTTCAGGAGAACGGACCCGAACGCCTGGAGGTCAAGCAGGCCCTGTTCGCCGAACTCGATGCCCTGTGCGCCCCCGATACGGTGATCGCCTCGTCGACCTCCGCGATCCAGTGCTCGCTCTTTACCGAGACACTCGAACACCGTGGCCGCTGCCTGGTGGCGCATCCGGTCAATCCGCCGCATCTGATCCCCGTGGTCGAGCTTTCCGGCGCGCCCTGGACCGATCCGCAGGTGATCGCGAAGGCGCGCGCCATGTTCGCCGCGATCGGGCAGGCCCCGGTCGAGGTCCGGCGGGAGATCGACGGCTTCATCCTCAACCGGCTGCAGGCAGCGCTTCTCACGGAAGCCTTCCGGCTCGTGGCCGAGGGATATGTGACGCCACAGGATCTCGATACGACGGTCGCCGAGGGGCTGGGGCTGCGGTGGTCCTTCATGGGCCCGTTCCAGACGATCGCCCTCAACGCGCCCGGCGGTGCCCCGGATTACTGCGCACGCTATGGCCCCTTCTTCCAGCGCTTCGCCGCGAGCCAGGCGGGCCCGGAAATCTGGCAGGACCCGGCGTTGTCGCGCGCTCTCGCGGACTGGGCCCGGACAGCCGGTGAGAGTCCGGTACCGGAACGCCAGGCCGCCATGAGCGCCTGGCGTGATCGCAGGCTTGCGGCGCTTGCCGCGCACAAGGCGGCCGAACCCGGGCCGGATGATCTTTGACGTAGAGGAAAAACACGTTTTCCTTAAGGGCAGCACGCGCAAGTTACAAACCGGTATCGCTGCCACTTCCGGCGCGTGGTGCGCACTGCCCTGCGCCGGTGCATCGCTCGGATAATCGATGATTCGGCCTGATTCCAGGGCGGTTGGCCGGGCAGGCTCCGCTGCGCGCATGCCGGGGCTGGTCTGCGAAGGGGCAACGCGGTGGGTGCGTCGAATGAAAAAGCAATTTTAAATAGTATTCTGAATGAAACGGGCAGATTACCCTCCGAAAGTGATCAAAAAATGCGCAAAATCGACTTTGAAGGCCGGATCCGTTACAGGTGATTGACGTAGCGTACGGATTTTCCCAAACTACGCTTCGAATAGTGAAGGTTCAAACCGGCTATTCGCTGAACGACTCCATACGAGGGGCGCAAACGCTCCCGCGAAAGCGGCGCCATGAAGGCGCCCCACCAGAGAGGAAACGCTGATGAAGAATCTGCTTGCCGGAACGGCGATTGTCGCCATCGCCGGGATTGTCGCCGTCGGAACGCCGACCACGGCACAGTCCCAGGAATTCAACCTTACCTTCCAGTCGACCTGGCCGTCTGCCGACCCGCACCACCATAATTTCGAGCGCTGGGCCGCCGAGGTCGAAAAGAACACGAACGGTCGCGTCGTGGTCGAGACGCTTCCCGCCGGTGCAGTCGTGCCCGCCTTCGAGGTTCTCGATGCGGTGAGCGACCAGGTCATCGACGGTGGCCATGCCTGGTCCGGTTACTGGGTCGGCAAGGATCGCGCCTCCGTGATGGTTTCCTCCGGTCCGGGTGGTCCGTTCGGCATGGACGCCATCGATTACTGGGGCTGGCAATGGAACGGCGGCGGTCTGGAGGTAAATAACGACTTCTTCCAGAACGTGCTCGGCGCGGATGTCTTCTGGATGCCTGCCGGCAGCTCGGGCCCGCAGAGCTTCGGCTGGTACAACGTTGACCTTTCTTCTGCGGACGACCTCGAAGGCCTGCGTCTTCGCATCCCCGGTATTCCCGGTGAGATGTACGGCGATATGGGCATGTCGATTATCACCCTCCCGGGTGGTGAAATCGTGCCCGCCGGTGAGCGTGGCGTGATCGACGCCGCCGAATTCGTGAACCCCTATCACGACGAAGCACTCGGCTTCGAAGACGTCTGGAGCATTCACTACGCACCGGCCTATCACGAGACCGTGACGGTGATGGAGATCCTGTTCAACAAGGAAATCTGGGACTCGATCCCCGAGGACCTGCAGAACATCATCAAGGTCACGACGCAGGCGCACCACATCTACTGGGAAACCCACAAGATGACCGAAAACCGGAACGCGATGGAGCGTCTCCAGGAAGCCGGTGTGGAATTCCGCCGTACGCCTGACGACATCCTCGAGCGTTCGCTCGACTCGTGGCACCGGATTCTCGAGGCGGAATACAACGTGAACCCCGCCTTCAAGGCAATTGCCGACCATCAGCTTGCCTATGCGGAGCGGAACGTCGTCGCCCGTCGTATCCTGGAGCCGGACTGGAAAGCCATTGCGGACGTCTACTGGGCGCCCGGCGGTCTGGTCGAGAGCGGTATTTTCGATATCGAGTACACCGCGCCCGACTACTACACGCGCTTCCAGCCGGAATGATCCGGACAGGCTGATTGCCTGATGCGGCGGCGCGATCCGTCATGATCGCCGGGGGATGTCCCGGCGATCAAACGGCGCCGCCGCATTTTCATCCTCGTCACCATCCGCCGTTCGGATCCCCTTTCGGGAGTCGCGCCGATGAACTTCCCAACCATCGTCCGAAACACGACACGGGCGATCGACACCTTCACGCTCTGGACCGGCCGCATCGTCGCCTGGTTCGCGGTCGTTCTGATGCTTGCCATCGTCTACCACGTGATGATGCGCTATGGCTTCAACAGGCCGACGATCTGGGCCTATGACATCACCTACATGCTCTATGGCTCGATGTTCATGCTCGGCTCGGCCTATTGCCTGCTCAAGGGCGGGCATGTCCGCACGGACTTTCTCTACAATCGCTGGTCGCCGCGCACCCAGGGTATGGTCGATACCTTCGCCTATGTGGTGCTGTTCTTCCCGGCGATGATTCTGTTCTTCGATGCCGGCTACACCTATGCCGAACGCTCCTGGGCACAGCTCGAGCGCGGCTTCTACTCGCCCTGGGCACCCCCGATCTACCCGTTCAAGACGGCCATTCCCTTAGGGATAGCCTTCATGATTCTTCAGGGAGTCTCCGAGTTGCTTAAGTCTCTGCACGCTGCCGTCTACGGGAGATGGCCATGATCTTCGAGATGATCCCGACCCAGTATCTCGGCCTGATCATGCTGGGTCTGTTGCTTGTCACCATCTTCATCGGCTTTCCCATCGCCTTCACCCTGATGCTCCTGGCCGTGGTCTTCGGCTATATGGGCATGGAGCACCGTGTCTTCCGCCTGATGGTCTCCCAGACATTCGGGATCATGCAGGAGGAGGTGCTCGCGGCGATTCCGCTGTTCGTTCTGATGGGCTTCTTCCTTGAGCGAACAGGCTTGATGGAGCGATTATTCAGGGCCCTCCAGCTCTCCATGGGCGGATTGCCGGGCTCGCTCTATCTCGTGACCCTGCTCACGGCCACGGTCTTTGCCACCGCTACCGGCATCATCGGCGCCTCGGTGACCGTGATCGGCCTGCTCGCCGTCCCGGTCATGCTGAAATACGGCTACTATCCGCGCCTCGCTGCGGGTGTGGTCTGTGCCGGCGGGACATTGGGGATCCTGATACCACCATCGATCATGCTGGTGCTGATGGCGCCGGTGATGGGCGTCTCGGTCCTGCACCTGTTCGCCGGTGCGATCATTCCAGGCCTGCTGCTGGCTGGGATGCACATCTCCTACGCGATGTTCCGGGCCCTGAAGAATCCGGCGCTCGGCCCGCCCCTGCCCGTGGAAGAGCGGGCGGCGAACTGGTGGGTGATCGTCAAGGAGCTGATCCTCGGCTTCTTCCCCGCAGCGCTCCTGATGTTCTGTGCGCTGGGAACGATTCTCATGGGAATCGCGACGCCGACGGAGGCTGCCGCGCTTGGCGCTTTCGGTGCGCTGGTCATGACTGCGATCTACGGCACCATGACCTGGAAGATGTTCAAAGAGTGCATCATGAGCACCGTGCAGACATCGTCGATGATCCTCTTCCTCGCGGTGTCCGCAAACATCTACGCTGCCGTGTTCTCGCGGCTCGGCAGCGGCACGATGGTGGTCAACTGGTTCCTGAACATGCCGTTCGAGCCGTTCTGGATCGTCGTGATGATGATGATCCTGATCTTCCTGCTGGCATGGCCTCTCGAATGGCCGGCAATCGTGCTGATCTTCCTGCCGATCCTCACGCCGGTCGTGCGCGAGCTTCAGATCGATCTGGTCTGGTTCGGTATCCTCGTCGCGGTGAACCTGCAATCGGCATTCCTCTCGCCCCCTGTGGCCATGGCGGCCTATTATCTGAAAGGGGCGGTACCGATATTGAAGCTATCGGACATCTATATCGGCATGCTGCAGTTCAACGTCATCCAGAACCTCGCGGTCGTGCTGATCCTGATCTTCCCCGGCATCGCCCTGTGGCTGCCGCGCGTGATCTACGGGTAACGGGATCATGCGAGAAAACACGCCCGATCGGGGGGTGCAGACGAAGTACGGCGGGGGGGCGCATGACCCCTCCGCCGGGTTCGTCCCGCCCCCCGATTGCATCGAGGCCTATGGCTTCGACCCCCGCAAGACCTGGCCCTTCATGGCCATGCTCGTGGTGCTGATCGCCATCGGCGTGGGACGGGTGGCCGTCTACGGCATGGGCGAGAACTGGCTGCCGACGCTGGTGCTCCTCGCCTTCCCGGTCATCGCCTTCGTCATGGTGGGGCAGGAGATGCGCCTGCGCGGGCCGATCATCGTGATCGCGGAGCGCGGCCTGCTCGACCGGCGGCATGGATCGGATTTCGTTCCCTGGGACCAGATCGCGGAAGCCGAGATCAAGAAGCGCCCCTTCATGCGCGGTATCAGGATCAAACTCACCAACGGGGAACGCTACGATCTCGAGCTGATTCTGCTGCGCGCCGAGCCGATGCCGATCATGCAGGCGATCCGCCAACATGCCGAGGCAGCAACGGCGAATATGGCGCCGGAATCGTCCCGCCGCTGGTGGTGAGGCGGGCATTCCGATGGGTTTGCCTGTTCCAGAAGCAAGGGGCTGCAACGGTTCTGGGCAGGCTGCGTACTTTTGTGACGAAATTCGTCATGAAGGTTGTTGACAGGATCGGTGGCCGGGCGTAGAACGCTGCTCATCGGCGCCGGCGCTTGACGCGTTTTTCGGCGGCTTTGCTTCCTCTTGAGGTTGCGCGGGTTTTGGTCCCGGTTAGTTATGCCGGGTTCTTGTCTGTTGCGCATTTTCGGTGGTTGCGTGCTCTTTGACATTGTTGGGAAGGAAGAAAGGGAAACGTGGTCGGCGTTGTCCT
>JAFIEI010000028.1 GCA_020832565.1 Salinarimonas sp.
CGGCTGAGATGTCGAGGAGCAGCACCGGCGGTTGAGCGCAGCTGGCCGTCCGTTAGAGAGGCTGGCATTCCTGCGTGAACTGATATCGTGGACGCTCAGCGGCCGCTTCACGGCTTGATCGCGCTCAGGAACTGCCAATCGATGTCGTTGACGATCTCGCTCAATTTCTTGATCGGGACGCGCCTTGGTTGTCGCTTCCTGCCATAGCTTTTGGTCATTCCTGATGCGGAATGCCCCATTAGCGCCTTAACATGCGTCTCATCGCAGCCCATATCCTCGAGCCGATCCTGGAAAGCGTGTCGGAATGAGTACAGCGCCAAACGGGGGTCATCAATGCCGAATTCCCGCTTGCTGATGTAGGACCAGAATGAAGAGAAATAATTCGATGCCTTGCCCACATCGTCGTCGGTAGCAACGGTGCTCCAGATGAAGCGCCGTCCGCTTTGACGTGCTTTCTCGACCAGATCGAGAAGTCCAAACGCGATCAACTCCTGCCGGACAGGGACATAGCGCTTGCGTGCGTCTTCCTTCATGCGGCGGCTTCCCGCATTCGTCACGTGGAAGCACAGGATATCTTTTTCTTTTTCGTGAGGTGCGACTGTGTCTGGACCAAGCTGTAAGATTTCTGACGAACTCATTCCGTGAAGGCAAGAAATCAGCGGGAGCCAGAACTGGAGTTCTGCGCCCGCCTTTTTGAGCTTGTGCCTGTAGCCCTGAGTAAAGATTTTGTTCGAGAAAATCCTGTCGATCACGTCATCGGGATAAGGGTCGCGCTCGCCTTCGCTTGCTGGCACGAGCAGGCGGAGATTGTCAGAGATCCGCTGTTCGATCCAGGCCGCCTGATAGGCGGTGTTCACCAACGTTGTAAGGTCGCCGATCTTCTTATTGACCGTTGCGGCCGCCATTCCCGTATCCGCGAGCGTATCTCGAAACTCAACGAGATCACGCCGGGTAACGTGCGCCACATCGGTCACGCTATATCGCTGCGAAAACTCAAACGCGGCTTTGCGCATCTCGACGAGATACCCCTTGTTTTCCCGTCTACCGGCGGCTTTTCGGTTTGCTCGCCACTTTTCGATGCAATCGTCAAGCGTGTAGCCAGAGGTACTCCGGGGTGCAGGCAACGGATCGGCAATCGCGGTTTGCTGAGCCTTGGCTGGCTCCTGCTTTGATTGTGATCTCCACGGACCGTTCACCTCGTCGGGATGGCGATTGCCGATCCCACCGCGTTGCTGGTTTCGCAAAAGCCACGTTTCAAAGTACCGCAATTCGGCAGAATGGCATTCGCGCATGAAATCCCGATAGAAACCCATTCTCGGATCGAGACTGATACCAAGGCGCCGCACAAGCGAAGCGATGAAATCATGCCTTTCCTTGATATAGGCAGAGGAGCAACATGCGTCCAAAAGCCGCTTGAGCTTGAGACCAGAAGCGAAAGCCTCGTCGTCATCAACAGGGATATCGGCTGGTGACGGATTGGAACGCAGCAGTCTTCCCGGCGCCCTATCGACCCGCTTGACCCAATCATCCTGCAGAAGGGTGTAGCCCACCCATTCCGCCAGTTTCATCCAGCTTTCGCGATCCCATGCGGTTGTCCCGATCAAGGGATCGTCGGCTCCGTTGCGGGGTATTCTGCCAATGGCAACCCGGGCCTCGTCGAACCGACGCGTCCATTCTTCATCAAGGACGAGGGCCCTCATTTTTGCAACTGTGGCGTTACGGGTTTTGAGGGATTTTTGGATACGTTTCAGGCCCAGATGACCTGCGACGTCATCGGGAACGCGACGCACGTATTGGTAGATACCGTCTCGATGCGTGATGTGTGTTGGTAGGCGCATGTTCTGCATCATGTTATGCAGAATGTTATGCATTCTGCATGGTTTCAAGCCGCAGACAGCGTAAAAACCGTTTATTCTTAAGGCTTTTCGAAGATTTTGGCGCTCCCTAGGGGACTCGAACCCCTGTTTTCGCCGTGAGAGGGCGACGTCCTAGGCCACTAGACGAAGGGAGCAGCGCCGAAGCTGCTGGCCTCGGAGGAACGGTTCGTATATCGATGCAGCACGCCTGCCGCAAGGGGATTCTGGATCGCATCGGGAGATTCTTCTCGCGGATATGCCGGCGCGACCTGATCCCGGAACGTGACGGGCAGCGGATATTTGGCGTAGAGGAGACGGATCGTGACGGGTACAGGCGAGCAGACGGAGCGGGACGTGCAGGAGGAGGCCGTGCAGGAGGAGGCCGTGACCTGTATCGCGGGGCAGGCCGACCGGCTCGACCGCGTCCTCGCCGAGGCGTTTCCGGAATTCTCGCGCGTGCGCATCCAGGGTCTGATCCGCGAGGGGCATGCCATGGTCGAGGGCGTGCCCGTGACGCAGCCCTCGCGCAAGCTCGTTGCCGGCGCGCAGATCCGGCTCACCGTCCCGCCCCCCGAGCCGGCAGCCCCCTCCGGCGAGGATATTCCGCTCACCATCGTCTACGAGGATGACGACCTGATCGTGATCGACAAGCCGGCAGGGCTGGTGGTGCATCCCGCCGGCGGCCACGAGACCGGGACGCTGGTCAATGCCCTGATCGCCCATTGCGGTGATTCGCTTTCGGGGATCGGCGGTGTCGCCCGGCCGGGTATCGTGCATCGCCTCGACAAGGATACCAGCGGGCTGCTCGTCGTGGCCAAGAATGATATTGCCCATCGCGGGCTGGCCGCCCAATTCGCCGATCACGGGCGCACGGGCCCCCTCGAGCGCGCCTATCGCGCCGTCGTCTGGGGCGCTCCCGAGCGACCGCGTTTCACCGTCGACGCGCCGATCGCCCGCGCCCGCCACAACCGCGAGAAGATGATCGTTGTCACGCCGCGCCGCACGACCGGGGATGACGAGCGCCCGAATTCAGGCGAGGGGCGGCAGGCGATCACCCATGTCGGTATCGACGAGCGGTTCGGTCCGCCGGAAGCACCCGTCGCGGCTGCTCTGCTATGCACCCTCGAAACCGGTCGCACACACCAGATCCGCGTGCATCTGGCCCATTGCGGCTATCCGCTCCTCGGCGATGCGCTTTACGGGGCGGGCTTTCGCACCAAGGCGAGCCTCTTGCCGCCGGAAGCGCGCAAAGCCCTCGCAACGCTCGACCGCCAGGCCCTGCACGCGATGCTGCTCGGTTTTGCCCATCCCAGAACCGGGGAGCCGATGCGGTTCGAAAGCCCCGAGCCGCCCGATCTCGCCGCGCTGATCGCGGCCTTGCGCGCGGCCCCGCCCGGGTGACGCGCCACCGTCTTGAACGGACCACGAAAACGCTGCAATATATGGTATTCTTATGAAATCACAGATGCTCCGGAAACCGTGAACGCGGTGCATGCGTTTTGGGCTTTCGGGAAACCTGTCAAAACGTTTAGTTTTCGACCGGGGTTCAAGGCTCTATTATCGAATCGCGGGCGATTGTCCAAAAGGAGGTCGCCGAAGGCTCGCCCATCAGGGGAGCACCAGGAGGATTACGCATGTCGGCTGCAAGCCTGCCCATACTCGCCACGGAAGGTGGCCTGTCGCGGTATCTCGACGAGATCCGCAAGTTTCCCATGCTCGAGCCGGACGAGGAATACATGCTCGCCAAGCGCTGGCGTGAGCATGGCGATCGTGATGCGGCCCACAGGCTCGTCACCTCGCATCTGCGCCTCGTGGCCAAGATCGCCATGGGCTATCGCGGCTACGGCCTGCCGATCTCGGAAGTCGTCTCGGAGGGCAATGTCGGTCTCATGCAGGCCGTGAAGCGGTTCGAGCCGGATCGGGGCTTCCGGCTTGCCACCTATGCGATGTGGTGGATCAAGGCCTCGATCCAGGAATACATCCTGCGCTCGTGGTCCTTGGTCAAGATGGGGACCACGGCCAATCAGAAGAAGCTGTTCTTCAACCTGCGCAAGGCCAAGAGCCAGATTTCCGCCCTCGATGAAGGGGATCTGCGACCCGACCAGGTGAAGGAGATCGCCACGCGGCTCGGCGTGACCGAGCAGGACGTGATCGACATGAACCGCCGCATGGGCGGCGATGCCTCGTTGAACTCGCCGCTGCGCGAGGAGGGTGAGGGCGAATGGCAGGACTGGCTGGTCGACGGTGCCGCCAGCCAGGAAACCATTCTCGCCAATCAGGAAGAAGGCCAGAACCGCACCCGCGCCCTGCGCGAAGCGCTCGGCGTTCTCAATGCACGGGAACGGCGGATCTTCGAAGCCCGGCGTCTCGCCGAGGATCCCATCACGCTCGAGGATCTGTCCGGCGAATTCGGCGTCTCGCGCGAACGCGTAAGGCAGATCGAAGTGCGTGCCTTCGAGAAGGTCCAGGAAGCGGTCAAGCACAACCTGGCTGTGATCGAAAGGCCGCAGAACCAGGGTGCCGATGCTTCTTTGTGAGCGACGCCTCTTTGTGAGCGTCGCCTCTCCCTGAGCCGGGAGCGACGTGTCGGTGGGGGCTGTCAGGGCGCGGCGCCGACAGCCTTGGGCCGAACGATCACTCTTCCCACGCGGCGAATGCCTGCTCGATGACCTGCTGCCCGCTCATCCCCTTGTCGAAGGCGATGACGGCGCGCTGTCCGCCGGCGAACCGCATGGGCAGTTCGATCCAGTTGCGATTGGTCAAAAGATTACGGTTGCGCTGCTGGTCCGCACGCAGATTCGACAATCCGATCAGGAAGAAATTGTCTGAAATCGGCACCGTGAGCCCGGCCAGCGGCGCACCACGCACGACCTCGTCTTCCTTGAGATGCGGCAGCCCGGCATCGAGCACATTGCGGTTCTCGTCACCCGCATTGACGAAATCGAGTTCGATCGTGTGTGAAGCCGGCAGATCCGGGTCGAGATTGCGCCGGATCGTCATGGTCATGGTGAGGCTCATATCCGGTACGCGCACCTGCGCGACGATGCCCGGATCGTCGGGATCCTCGGTATCGAGGCGCCAGACGGCGCTACCGGCGGCTGCGCGGGGTTCGCCGGCCGGATTGGCCGGGTCCTCTTCATAGAGCATCGCACGCTGAGCGACGCCCACTTCGTCATCCGGCAAGGGCGTCGGCGGCTCCGGTGAGACGCGCTCGGGCGCGATGTCGTCGGGATCAGCCGTGTCCGGCGTCAGGCGGTCTTCGATGCGCGGCGGCTCCTCGATCGGCGCAGGCGCCTCGATTTCAGGCGGTGTCACCTCGGCTACCGGCGTCTCGTCCTCGCGGGCCAGCCAGAAGGCGGTGAAGGCGATGGCCCCGATCACGAGAATGAGGCTGACCGCAACGACAACGGCGCGCATCCCGCCACCGGAACTGCTGCGCGGGCTGCGTCCGTCGAGGCGCGGGCGCGCTTTCGCGGCAGGGGCAGCGGGGGCAGCCTGCGAATCGGCAGGGGCCGAAGCAGGCATTGCAGCCGGTGGCGACAGGGGCGGAAGCGGCGCTTCCTGCGGATCGTAGGACGGGTAATCCTGCGGGGAATCCGGCTGTGTCCGACCGGCATCGGAAGCAGGAGAGCCGGCGTTGTTCCAGCCGCTCTCCGGCGGTGCCGCCGGCTCATGCGGAGTCGGGCGGGTCGTCGGCGGGGACGGGGCTTCGGTCTGTGGTTGCCCATAGCCGACAGCGGCTGCACCGGCAGCGTCGTGGGGTGCCTGATCGTGACCACCGTCATCGTCGTGCGCAGCGCCGCCCTCGTCCTGAGGCGCGGCCCCGGCATATTCGGCCTCGACCGTGGCGATCGCGGTCTCCAGCGCGTGGCGCTCGGCCTCGAATTCATCATCGGAAAGCGGCGGGTCCAGCGAGCGCAGCTGGGCAAACAGCGCCGTTCGCGCGCGGTCATAGACGGCAGCGCGCATTTCGGGAGCGGGATCCGGAAGGCCCTGGACGGCCCGGGCGATCAGTGGATGATAATCGGCCATATTCGCTTATGCTGACTTTGTGGACACTGTGTTGCGTACCCCCGGCGCGGTCAAGTCTCGAACGGATTCTGGACCAGAATCGTATCGTCACGCTCCGGGCTGGTGGAGAGCAAAGCGATCGGCGCACCGATCAGTTCCTCGATATGGCGCACGTATTTGACGGCCTGTGCGGGAAGGTCGGCCCAGCTGCGCGCCCCGGCTGTGGAGCCGCTCCAGCCTTCGAAATCCTCGTAGATCGGCTCGACCCGTGCCTGTGCGCCCTGGCTGGCGGGGAAATGATCGATCACCGCGCCGTCGAGCTTGTAGCCGGTGCAGATGCGGATCGTGTCGAACCCGTCGAGCACGTCGAGCTTGGTGAGCGCGATGCCGTCGATGCCGCTGGTGCGCACGGTCTGGCGCACGAGCACGGCATCGAACCAGCCGCAACGGCGCTTGCGCCCGGTGACAGTGCCGAATTCGCGCCCGCGCTCGCCGATGCGCTGGCCGGTCTCGTCGTGCAGCTCGGTCGGGAACGGCCCCTCTCCGACGCGGGTGGTGTAGGCCTTGGCGATGCCAAGCACGAAACCGACGGCGCCCGGCCCCATGCCCGAGCCGGTCGCGGCCTGGCCGGCAACGGTGTTGGACGAGGTGACGAAGGGATAGGTGCCGTGATCGACATCGAGCAGCGCGCCCTGTGCACCCTCGAAGAGAATGCGCTTGCCGGCGCGGCGATGTTCGTCGAGCAGCCGCCAGGTGGCATCCATGAAAGGCAATATCTTCGGCGCGACGGAGGCGAGCTCGTCATAGATCGTCTGCGCGTCGTATTCGGCGAGGCCGAAACCGCGCCGCAGGGCGTTGTGATGGGTCAGGAGCCGCTCGATCTTCGCCGGCAGCGCGTCGAGATCGTCGAGATCGTCGACACGGATCGCCCGGCGCCCGGCCTTGTCCTCGTATGCGGGGCCGATGCCGCGCTTGGTCGTGCCGATCTTGGTGCCGCCCGAGGCGCCGCTCTCGCGCAGGGCGTCGAGCTCGCGGTGGACGGAGAGGATCAGCGTGGCATTGTCGGCGATGCGCAGGGTGTCACGGGTGATCTCGACACCCTGTTCGCCCAGGCGCTCGATTTCGGCGACGAGCGCATGCGGATCGAGAACGACGCCATTGCCGATGACGCCGAGCTTGTTCTTGCGAACGACGCCCGAGGGCAACAGCGACAGCTTGTAGACGGTCTCCCCGATCACGAGGGTATGGCCGGCATTGTGCCCGCCCTGAAAACGCACGACCACATCGGCCTGGCTGGAGAGCCAGTCCACGATCTTGCCCTTCCCCTCATCGCCCCACTGGGCGCCCACGACGACGACATTGGCCATTGGTTCTTCCCGCGACCCCGATTGTCACAACACGAAAAGCCCCGGCACAAGGCCGGGGCAGCAAAACCTTGCAATGCCTCTTGCGCGATTGCGGCTTCGAGGTCAAGGCCGATACGGATCTCGCGCGGCTTCGTGACCGGCGCAGGGCTGATGAGGTCTTGCCTGATGAGGTCTTGCCCAATCAGGGCTTGGGCTTCGGCTCGGGCATCTCCACCGGCCCGCCGGCCTCCTTCCAGGCACCGAACCCGCCGGCGATATGCGCGACGGGTTTCAGCCCCATATCCTGCGCGGTCTTCGCGGCGAGCGCCGAGCGCCAGCCTGCGGCACAGAAGAAGACGAAGCGCTTGTCCTGGGCGAAGACATCCTTGTGATAAGGGCTCTCCGGATCGATCCAGAATTCGAGCATGCCGCGCGGGCAATGAAAGGCCTGCGGATTCCTGCCCTCGCGCTGCAATTCGCGCGGATCGCGGATATCGACGAAGACCACGTCATCGACCCCCTGCAGGGCGATCGCATCCGCGACGTCCAGGGTCTCGATTTCGGCCTCGGCCTGCGCGATGAGGGCGCGGTAGCCCTTCGTTATCTGCTGTGGCATGTCGCATGACCCCTTCTGGTTTCGTCGGCGCCATCGCCGCCATTCCGACCGGGCCTGCCGGAAAGGGCGGGTGGCGGGACTTCTGATGGCGCGGATTCTACGAGAACAACGGGCCTCCCCAGAATGGGCGAATCCGGAAACGGCGATGCGCATTGCCGGCTGCGCCGCTTCCCCGGATCCGATTCGGGACGTATCAGCGCAGCAATAAAGACAGTGCGCAGCAAAAAGACGGGGGCGCCGGTTTCGCGGCGCCCCCGTCAATTCGTATTGCACCCCGCCCGGTCTCCCGGTTCGGCGCGATATCAGCCCTGACGCGCCTTGAAGCGCTTCTGGGTCTTGTTGATCACGTAGACACGACCACGGCGACGCACCAGACGGCAGTCGCGATGGCGGCTACGCAGGCTCTTGAGCGAGTTGCGAATCTTCATCGGTCCAATCTCCGTTCGCGCGGTCGCTTCAGGACCGGCATGACACATCTGATCGCCCGCGCAAGGCGCGCGATAAAAGCGCCGTTTAAAGACAAGAAAATCCCCGGGCAAGCAGACCTGCCCGCGATATTGCGGGGTGCCTACAGGATTTCGCTTTCCCGGTCAATCGTATCCGGGCCTGCCGACGCGGAATTCTGCGCCGGCGACTCCGGCGCCTTGTGCGGCGCGTCTTGTTCGCGCACCGAGCCTCGCCTAAGGTCCGCAGCCCGGCGCGACCACACCGCCCGCTTCCCGCCCGCCCGCAATCGAGAAAGAGAAACGCAGACAATGGCCAAAGACAGCAAGCCCCCGGTCAAGGACGGCCAGCCTCGGTCCAAGGATGCCCCGAAACGCAATGCGCGCCCCTCGTTCACCGAGCAGGAAGCGCTGCTTTTCCATTCCAGTGGACGCCCGGGCAAGCTCGAAGTCATGCCGACCAAGCCGATGGCGACGCAGCGCGATCTGTCGCTGGCTTATTCGCCCGGCGTTGCGATTCCGGTTCAGGCCATTGCCGACGACCCCTCCCGCGCCTTCGACCTGACCACGCGCGGCAACATGGTTGCGGTAATCACCAACGGCACTGCGATCCTCGGCATGGGCAATCTCGGAGCGCTCGCCTCCAAGCCCGTGATGGAGGGCAAGGCGGTGCTGTTCAAGCGCTTCGCCGATGTCGATTCGATCGATCTCGAGGTCGATACGGAAGATGCCGATGCCTTCATCAATTCGGTGCGCCATCTCGGCCCGTCCTTCGGCGGCATCAATCTGGAGGATATCAAGGCACCGGAATGCTTCATCATCGAGGAGCGCCTGCGTGAACTGATGGACATTCCCGTCTTTCACGACGACCAGCACGGCACCGCCATCATCGCGGCGGCGGGTCTGATCAATGCACTGCATCTGACGGGGCGCAACATCCGCGAGACCCGTCTCGTCGTGAACGGCGCCGGTGCGGCCGGCATCGCCTGCGTGGAACTGCTCAAGGCAATGGGTTTCAAGCCCGACAACGTGCTCCTTTGCGACACCAAGGGCGTGATCTATCAGGGCCGCGAAGCGGGCATGAACCAGTGGAAATCGGCCCATGCGGCGCGCACCGAGGCGCGCAGCCTCGCCGATGCCATGGCGGGTGCCGATGCCGTGTTCGGCCTCTCGGTCAAGGGTGCCTTCAGCGCCGAGATGATTCGCTCGATGGCCGATCAGCCGATCATCTTCGCCATGGCCAATCCCGATCCCGAGATCACGCCGGAAGAGGTCGCCACCATCCGCGACGACGTCATCATCGCCACCGGTCGATCGGATTACCCCAACCAGGTCAATAACGTCCTGGGCTTTCCCTATATCTTCCGGGGTGCGCTCGACGTGCGTGCAACGGCCATCAACATGGAGATGAAGATCGCTGCCGCACAGGCGCTGGCGGAACTCGCGCGCGAGGACGTGCCCGACGAGGTCGCCGCCGCCTATCAGGGTTCGCGTCCGCGATTCGGGCGCGAATACATCATCCCCGTGCCCTTCGATCCGCGCCTAATCTCCACCGTACCCCCCGCCGTCGCGAAGGCGGCGATGGAGACGGGCGTCGCACGCCGGCCGATCGTGGATGAACGCGCCTATCGCGCCCAGCTCTCGGCCCGGCGCGATCCGGTCGCGGGAACGCTCAACCGGATTTTCGAGCGCGTGCGCAAATTCCCCAGGCGTGTCGTCTTCGCCGAGGGCGAGGAGGAGCAGGTGATCCGCGCGGCGGTGAGCTTCGCCAACCAGGGACTGGGGACCGCCATCCTCGTGGGCCGCGAGGACCGCATCTACGAGACGGCGACCTTCGCCGGGATCGATCTCGAGGGCCGCGAGCACATCCAGATCAACAATGCCCGCATCTCCAAGCGCAATGCGGCCTATACGCAATTCCTCTACGACCGGCTGCAGCGCAAGGGCTATCTGCTGCGCGATTGCGTGCGCCTGATCAATCAGGACCGCAATTATTTCGGCGCCTCGATGGTGGCGCTCGGCGATGCCGATGCCATGGTCACCGGCGTCACCCGCAACTCCTCCACCGTGCTCGAGGACGTCAAGCGCGTCATCGACGCCAAGCCCGGCCATCGGGTCATCGGCATGTCGCTTTGCCTGACGCGCGGCCGCGCTGTGCTGGTTGCCGATACGGCGATTCATGAAATGCCGGATGCGCAGGAGCTTGCGGAGATCGCCGTCGAAGCCGCCGGCGTGGCGCGGCGCATGGGCTACGAGCCGCGCGTGGCGCTGCTTTCGTTCTCGACCTTCGGGCAGCCGCGGGCCGAGCGTGCCGAGAAGATTCAGGAGGCCGTGCGTATTCTCGATTCGCGGCGTGTGGATTTCGAGTATGACGGCGAGATGGCCGCTGATGTGGCGCTCAATCGCGATCTGCAGGCGCAATATCCGTTTTCGCGGCTCAAGGGTCCCGCGAACGTGCTGGTGATGCCGGCGTTCCACTCGGCCTCCATCGCCACGAAGATGCTGCAGGAACTCGGTGGCGCCACGGTCATGGGGCCGATGATCGTCGGGCTCGACAAGCCGGTGCAGATCGTGCCGCTGGGCGCGACCGATTCCGATATCGTGAACATGGCGGCGCTGGCGGCCTATAATATCGGCGGATAACGCTGCGGAACAGGCCCGGGTGGCGGCGACGTGCGGCATTGGATTCGCACTTCGGCTATGCTGGTGCACGCGGGCGGCTTGCGCCCCCCGAAAACCCATGCTATCGCACCCCCGCTTTCCGGGCGTGGGGCTCTCGAGTGGGTTCCGCGCCGGCGATCCGTCATCCATTCCAGACCGGGCGCGCCATGCTGCGTTACGCTGCGTTCGTGCGGTCCGGTAACCGAGAAGAGAACAGCCGGTGGCCGAGTCCAGACTCTCAAGCGGTTCCATCGTGTCGGGCGTTGCCGGGCGCTATGCATCCGCCCTGTTCGAGCTTGCACAGGAAGCCGACGCGATCGACGACGTCGCCGAGAAGCTTGCGATCATCGAGGCGCTCGCCGCCGAGAGTGAAGATCTGCGCCGCCTGCTCACCAGCCCCGTCTTTACCTCCGAAGAACAGCTCGCGGGCATGTCCGCAGTCGCGGAGAAGGCGGGCGTGACCGGCATCGCGGGCAATTTCGTCAAGCTCGTGGCGTCGAAGCGTCGTCTTTTCGTCCTGCTGCCGATGATCCGGGGTTATCGTGCGCTCGTCGCGCGGGCCAAGGGCATCGTCAATGCCGAGGTGCGGCTGGCCGAACAGCCTTCCGCAGCCATGCTCGAAGAAATCAAGACGACCTTGCGTGAGGTCGCCGCCGCCGAGGTCGATGTCGATGTCAAGATCGACCCTGCACTGATCGGCGGCATCGTCGTGAAGGTCGGCAGCCGCATGGTCGATTCGAGCCTTCGCACCAAACTCAATTCCCTCCGTCTTGCGATGAAAGAGGTCCGCTGATGGACATTCGAGCCGCTGAGATCTCCACGATCCTCAAAGAGCAGATCAAGAACTTCGGCCAGGAGGCCGAGGTCACCGAAGTCGGCCAGGTCCTGTCCGTCGGTGACGGCATCGCCCGTTGCTACGGCCTCGACAACGTCCAGGCCGGCGAGATGGTCGAATTCGAATCGGGCGTGCGCGGCATGGCCCTGAACCTCGAAATCGACAATGTCGGTATCGTGATCTTCGGATCCGACCGCGAGATCAAGGAAGGCCAGACGGTCAAGCGCACGGGCGCCATCGTGGACGCCCCCGTCGGCAAGGGCCTGCTCGGCCGCGTCGTCGACGCGCTCGGCAATCCCATCGACGGCAAGGGGCCGATCGAGGCCGCCGAGCGTCGCCGGGTCGACGTGAAGGCGCCGGGCATCATTCCCCGCAAGTCGGTGCACGAGCCGATGGCGACGGGTCTGAAGGCGATCGACGCGCTGATCCCGATCGGTCGTGGCCAGCGCGAGCTGATCATCGGCGACCGCCAGACCGGCAAGACCGCCATCGCCCTCGACACCATGCTCAACCAGAAGCCGCTGAACGCCGAAGGCGCGCCGGAGAGCCAGAAGCTCTACTGCGTCTATGTCGCCATCGGCCAGAAGCGCTCCACCGTCGCGCAGTTCGTGAAGGTGCTGGAAGAGCAGGGCGCCCTCGAATATTCGATCATCGTCGCCGCCACGGCTTCCGATCCGGCGCCGATGCAGTTCCTCGCGCCGTTCACCGGCTGCGCCATGGGCGAGTATTTCCGCGATAACGGCATGCACGCCGTGATCACCTATGACGATCTGTCCAAGCAGGCCGTCGCCTATCGCCAGATGTCGCTGCTGCTGCGTCGTCCGCCCGGCCGCGAAGCCTATCCGGGTGACGTCTTCTACCTGCATTCGCGCCTGCTCGAGCGCGCGGCGAAGATGAACGAGGACCAGGGTTCCGGTTCGCTGACCGCACTGCCGATCATCGAGACCCAGGCCAACGACGTCTCCGCCTATATCCCCACCAACGTGATCTCGATCACCGACGGCCAGATCTTTCTCGAGACGGATCTGTTCTATCAGGGCGTCCGCCCGGCGGTGAATGTCGGTCTGTCGGTGTCGCGCGTCGGCTCCTCGGCCCAGACCAAGGCGACGAAGAAGGTCGCGGGCAAGATCAAGGGCGAGCTCGCCCAGTATCGCGAGATGGCGGCCTTCGCCCAGTTCGGCTCCGATCTCGACGCCACCACCCAGCGCCTGCTCAATCGCGGCGCGCGCCTGACCGAGCTCCTGAAGCAGCCGCAATTCTCGCCGCTGAAGATGGAAGAACAGGTCTGCGTGATCTGGGCCGGCACCAACGGCTATCTGGACAAGCTCCCGGTCGCCAAGGTGCGCCCCTTCGAGGAAGGGCTGCTCGGGGTGCTGCGCTCCAAGCACGAGGATATCCTCGAGGCGATCCGCACCTCCGGCGATCTCAAGGACGACGTCGCCGAGAAGCTCAAGGGCGTGGTCGAGGATTTCTCCAAGACCTTCTCGGCCTGAGGCCGGTTCCGTTTCGCGCCGGGCGCTCGCATGTGCCCGGCTGACCATTCGCCAGTCTTGAAAGGTCCGCACGTCCCATGGCGTCACTCAAGGATCTGCGAAACCGCATCGCCTCCGTGAAGGCGACGCAGAAAATCACCAAGGCCATGCAGATGGTGGCTGCGGCGAAGCTGCGCCGGGCCCAGTCTGCGGCGGAAGCCGCGCGCCCCTATGCCGAGCGCATGGCGGTGGTGCTCTCCAATCTCGCCGCCGGCGTCAGCCAGGGCGATGCGGAGTTGCCGCGCATGCTCACCGGGACCGGTGACGACAAGACGCATCTGATGGTCGTGTGCACCGCCGAACGCGGCCTGTGCGGCGCCTTCAACTCGTCGATCGCGCGCCTGGCCCGCGAACATGCCAACAAGCTTCTCGCCGAGGGCAAGACGGTCAAGATCATCTGCGTCGGCAAGAAGGGTCACGACATCCTGCGCCGGCAGTTCTCCAAGCAGATCATCGAATTCGTGGACCTGCGCGAATTCCGCTATGTCGGCTATGAGCAGGCCGACATGATCGGTCGCAAGGTGATCCAGCTCTTCGACGAGGGCGAGTTCGACGTCGCCACCCTGTTCTATTCGCGCTTCAAGTCCGTGATCGCGCAGGTCCCGACAGCCCTCAAGATCATCCCGGCGCAGGTCGCGCCGGAGGAGGGCACCGAGGCCGCTGCGGGAGACGGTGGCGAATCGCTTTATGAATACGAGCCTTCGCAACAAGCCATTCTCGGCACGCTGCTGCCGAAGAACCTGTCCGTGCAGGTCTTCACCGCGCTTCTCGAGAACGCCGCTTCGGAGCAGGGCGCGCGCATGTCCGCCATGGACAGCGCCACCCGCAATGCCGGCGAGATGATCAAGAAGCAGACGCTGATCTACAACCGCACGCGTCAGGCACAGATCACGAAGGAACTGATCGAAATCATCTCGGGCGCCGAGGCGCTCTGAGTTTCCAAGAGGACGAGATACCATGGCCAAATCGACCGGACGCATCACCCAGGTCATCGGCGCCGTCGTCGACGTGCAGTTCGATGGCCACCTGCCGGAGATCCTCAACGCGCTCGAAACCGAGAACCAGGGCGCGCGCCTCGTGCTTGAGGTCGCCCAGCAGCTCGGCGAGAGCACCGTGCGCTGCATCGCGATGGACACCACCGAAGGCCTCGTGCGCGGGCAGGGCGTCAGCGATACCGGCGAGCCGATCAAGGTTCCCGTCGGCATCGGCACGCTCGGCCGCATCATGAACGTGGTCGGCGAGCCGATCGACGAGGCCGGCGATATCGAGATGGAAGGCCTGCGCGCCATCCACCAGGAGGCCCCGAGCTATTCGGAGCAGTCCACGGATGCACAGATCCTGGTCACGGGCATCAAGGTCGTCGACCTGCTCGCACCCTATGCCAAGGGCGGCAAGATCGGCCTGTTCGGCGGCGCCGGCGTCGGCAAGACCGTGCTGATCCAGGAGCTTATCAACAACATCGCCAAGGCGCATGGTGGTTACTCGGTCTTTGCCGGCGTCGGTGAGCGCACCCGCGAGGGCAACGATCTCTATCACGAGTTCATCGATTCCGGCGTGAACAAGCAGGGCGGCGGAGAAGGCTCCAAATGCGCCCTCGTCTACGGCCAGATGAACGAGCCTCCCGGTGCCCGCGCCCGCGTCGCCCTGTCCGGCCTGACCATCGCCGAGCATTTCCGCGATCAGGGCCAGGACGTGCTGTTCTTCGTCGACAACATCTTCCGCTTCACCCAGGCGGGTTCGGAAGTGTCGGCCCTGCTCGGCCGCATCCCCTCGGCGGTGGGCTACCAGCCGACGCTGGCCACCGACATGGGCGGCCTGCAGGAGCGCATCACCACCACCACCAAGGGCTCGATCACCTCGGTCCAGGCGATCTACGTCCCGGCGGACGATCTCACCGACCCGGCCCCGGCCACGTCCTTCGCCCACCTCGACGCCACGACGGTGCTCAACCGTTCCATCGCCGAGAAGGGCATCTACCCGGCTGTGGATCCGCTGGATTCGACCTCGCGCATGCTCGACCCGCTGGTGATCGGCCAGGAGCACTACGATGTCGCGCGTAACGTCCAGCAGACGCTGCAGCGCTACAAGGCACTCCAGGACATCATCGCCATTCTCGGCATGGACGAGCTCTCCGAAGAGGACAAGCTCACCGTGGCCCGCGCCCGCAAGATCGAGCGCTTCCTGTCGCAGCCCTTCTTCGTGGCGGAAGTCTTCACCGGCGCACCCGGCAAGTTCGTCTCCCTCGAAGACACCGTGAAGGGCTTCAAGGGGCTGGTCGAGGGCGAGTACGATCACCTTCCCGAGGCCGCCTTCTACATGGTCGGCACGATCGAGGAAGCCGTCGAGAAGGCCCAGAAGCTGGCCGCCGAAGCGGCGTAAGCCTCGACTATTGATCGGCCCGGTTCCCGCGACCGGGCCGTAACCCGCCGCAGGCGGGTATCATCGCAAGCGCATCAGGAATGAAGCCATGGCCACCTTCCACTTCGAACTCGTCGCCCCGGAGCGTATCCTCTATTCCGGTGAAGTCGAGGCCGTGGAACTCCCCGCCACCGAAGGCGACATGACGGTTCTCGCAGGTCACGCCCCGGCGATGACCACCCTGCAGACCGGCTTCCTCGTGGTCGGCGAGGGCAGCGGCAAGGGCAAGCGCATCCTGATCCAGGGCGGCTTCGCCGATATCGGCCCCAAGGGCGCCACGATCCTCGCCGAGCGAGCCACGCCGCTGGAGGAGCTGACCGCGCAATCCCTCGAGGAAGAGATCCTGCGCGTGCGCACCACCGCGGATGCGAAGGATGAAGGCCCCGAGAAGGAGGCCCTCAAGGCCGCAATCCACAAGCTCGAGGAAGCCAAGGCGACGCTTCGGGCCTGAAGTATCGAGGCCTCAGGCTTGGCAGAATCGGCATGTTTCAGGGCGGCGCGAGCCGCCCTTTGCATGCCGGAAGAGCCGGTGATCCGGCTGACCGCCTCGACTAAATCCTTGATCTGGTGGCAATCTTTTCCTGCCCATCCTTTGGTCTTGCCGATCCCCCGTGCGCCGTGCAGCATCGCGATTCCGGCATGGCGGCGCGCGTCGCCCCGTGCAATCCACCCGGAGACCGTTCATGGCCTATTCCCGACGACGCTCCTATGAACCCGGCCACCGCCCCAAATTCCTGGTTATCGTTGACGACACGCAGGAATGCGCCCGTGCCGTGCGCTTTGCCGCCCGACGCGTGGCGCGGCTGGGTGCCAAACTGGTGCTGCTCTCGGTCTCCGAGCCGCCCGACGGATTCGAATGGCTCGGTGTCGGTGACGTGATGCGCGCCGAAGCGGAGGAGGAGGCGCAGGAGCGCCTCGAACAGGCCGCGGAGATCGCGCGCGAAGCCGCAGGCGTGCAATCCGAGCAGGCCATCCGCATGGGTGCCAAGACCGACGAGATCCTCAAGCTGATCGAGGAAGACGAAGATATCTCCTTCCTCGTCCTCGCCGCCGGCACGGCATCAGAGGGCCCCGGCCCGCTGGTGACGAGCCTCGCCGGCAAGGCTGCATCGACCTATCCGGTCCCGGTCGTGATCGTCCCCGGCGGTCTGACCGACGAGGAGATCGATGCGATTGCCGGCTGACGTGCCGTTGCGGCCCCGATTCGCGCCCTGTCAGGAAAGGCAAGCCCCATGAATGCGCGCCCGCCCGCCGATGCCGATGCGCGCCGTGCCGCGCCGGCGGTGATCTGCTATCCGGTCGATACGTTGCCCGCACCCGATATGGCCGCTTACCGGGCGGCGCGCGAAACGCTGGTATCAAGCGAGCGCGTGATCGTGCCGCCGCGCGATGCCGCCTGTTTCGAAGTCCCGGCGGGATGCTTTTTCCGCATTCATTCCGTCGAGGGCCCGCAGGTCGGCGATCTCAACCTGTTCAACGCCGGAAACCGCGCGGAGCGCTTTTATTCCGGCAAGACCCGCGCCCTGCACGGGACCCATGTGGGGGTGGGGGACCGGCTCTGGTCGAACTTTCCGCATCTGCGTCCGATGGCGACGATCACGCATGATACGCTCGACTGGTACGGCATCGATGCCGATGGCGGCGGCGTGCACGACGTGATCGGCACGCGTTGCGACCCCTATACCCATCATCTGCTCAGCGATGGCGGCAGTTACCACCATTGCTGCCATTCCAATCTCACCCGTGCCCTCGCGCGCCATACCGCCCGGCCCGCCGAGATCGTCGAGCCCGAGATCCACGACGTGCTCAACGTATTCATGTGTACGGGCTTCACCCGCGATACCGGGCAGTATTTCATGAAGGCGAGCCCGGTGCGTCCGGGTGACTATTTCGAATGCTTCGCCGAGATCGATCTGCTCGGCGTGCTCTCGGCCTGCCCGGGCGGCGATTGCGGCGCGACCCATTCCAGCGATTCGGCGCGCTGCCATCCTCTGGAGGTGGAAATCCTCGCCCCGGAGGCGGGCCCGCCCGCTGGCTGGCAGCCGCCGTCGGCGAGTGGTTATGACCGCCGCCACGGCCTTTGAGACCGGGGCGGCGAGCGGTCGCCCGGAGCGTTCAGGCGATCAATTGCGCACGACCACACGCGCGCCGACCCTGACGCGGTCATACAGGTGCTGCACATCGGCATTGGTCATGCGGATGCAGCCCGACGAGACGGCCTGGCCGATCGTATGCGGTTCATTGGAGCCGTGGATCCGGTAGAGCGTGCTGCCGATATACAGCGCGCGGGCGCCCAGCGGATTGGCAGGCCCGCCGCGCATATGCACCGGGAGATCGGGCTGGCGGCGGCGCATGGCCGGGGGCGGGCGCCAGTCGGGCCATTCCCGCTTCATGCTGACGCGGTTGCGTCCGGTCCAGGAAAAGCCTTCGCGCCCGACCCCGACCCCGTAGCGATAGGCCTTGCCCTCCTCGAGCACGAGATAGAGCGCCCGGTCGGAATTGCTGACGATGATCGAGCCCGGCGGTTCGTTCGTCTCGTACGCAACGACGCGGCGTGCAGCCGGTGCGGAGACATAGCTGGTGATATGCCGGTCGAGATCATGGGTGCTGGCACTGACCCCGCCACGCACCAGCTCGTCGGCGGCATGCTGGGTACAGGCGCCGAGGCCCAGAATCAGGGCCATGAGGCCCCCCAGAAGTGCGCTTCGGCCCGACAACCGTGATATCCCCACCATTGGACGCCCCCTGCCCCGGTTCATGCAATCCGTGTGACGAATGGTAAGCGAAATCGGTTAACGAAGCGATTCGCCCTCTTTCTTGCGTTGATGCAAACATACTTGCGCAGTCATCGGGTATAAATCCGGATTTTTCCGTCTACAGTGTGCGTCAGCGCAAAATGCCGCGCCGTTTCGCCATGCAGCAATGGAGTTTATATCGATGAGAACCGCCCTGCGCCTCGCCGCCACCTCGCTCGCCCTTCCGCTCGCCATCGCTCTTGCCCCGGCGACCGCCGATGCTGCCGATCGCTACGTGCTCGATGCCAGCCACAGCCAGATCGTCTTCAGCTATGATCACCTGGGCTATTCCACGACCTACGGCATGTTCTCCGGCTTCGAGGGCGAGATCCATTTCGATCAGGACGATCCGGCCGCCTCTTCGGTCACGGTGAGCTTTCCCGTGCGCTCCATGCTGACCGGCTGGGAAGCGCGTTTCGAGCATTTCATGTCGGATGATTTCTTCGGCGCAGCGGAAGACGAACTGGTCAGCTTCGTCTCCACCGGCATCGAAGTCACCGGCGACGATACCGCGCTGATTACCGGCGATCTCACCCTCAACGAGGTCACCCGCGAGGTCGTTCTCGATGCGCGCCTCAATGCCGCCGGCATGCATCCGATGGAAGAGCGTGAATGGGCCGGCTTCGATGCCACCACGACGCTTCTGCGCAGCGATTACGATCTCGGCCTGTTCGCGCCCTTCATCAGCGACGCCGTCGAGGTCACGATTTCCGTCGAGGCCATGAAGGCCGATTGATCCGGTTCATGCGGCAGGGTGAGGGCCCTGCCGCAAGGGAATCCGTCGGGTTGATACGAGGAATCGCACCATGAGCGTACCAACGATCCATGCCGGTGACCAGAATGCAAAGGAAAGGCCCGAGGCCGTGTCCTGGCACAACACCCGTGCCCGCTACGGGCGGGTCGCGATGGTCCTGCATTGGCTGACGGCGTTGCTCATCCTCGTCGCCTTCCCGCTGGGCATGATCGCCAATGCCTGGCCCTATGACACGGCGGCTCAGTTTGCCGTGAAGGCGGACCTGTTTTCCGTTCACAAGACGCTCGGCATCGCCGCGTTCGGCGCGGCGATCCTGCGTATCGTCTGGGCCTTCACCCAGACGCGCCCGGCACCGCTTCATCCCGGCCGGCGCGGCGAGACTCTGATGGCGGAATGCGTGCACTGGTCGCTCTATCTCGCCATGGTGATCGTGCCCCTCAGCGGCTGGCTGCATCATGCGGCGACCACGGGATTCGCGCCGATCTGGTGGCCCTTCGGCCAGGGCCTGCCGCTCGTGCCCGAATCGGTGCGCTTCGCCGATAACGCGGCGGCGGTGCACTGGGTCTTCACGAAAGTGCTTGCCGCGAGCATCCTCCTGCATGTGGCCGGCGCGCTCAAGCATCACTTCGTGGATCGCGACGACACATTGCGGCGGATGCTTCCCGCCCGTATCGCTGCAGGCCGGGCCCCGAACGATGCGGGCATGCCCACAGGCGGGCACGGCGCGTGTGGCCCGATCCTGGCAACGGCCTTCGCGGGGGCCGTGCTCGCCCTCGCCCTACTGGTTGCCGCGCCGATGCTTTCCGCCGGTACGCCGCCGGCAAGCGTGGTGTCCGATACCGCCGGCGCGCAAGCCGATGCCATCGGCGATTCGCCTGCCACGGGAGCCGATGATGCGCGGGTCTGGGAGGTCGCCGACGGCATGCTCGGTTTCACCGTCACTCAGATGGGTTCACCCGTGACCGGGACATTCGCGGAATGGAATGCCCGGATCCATTATGATCCCGATGCGCCTGCGTCCGAGCGCGGCGAGGTCGAGGTCGTGATCGCCATCGACAGTCTCACCCTGGGATCGGTCACGCGCCAGGCGAAGGGTGAGGACTTCCTCAACGTCGACGATCACCCGCAATCGCGCTTCGTCGCGACGATCGCGCAGCCCGACGATGCCGCGCCGGGCGCCTATCTCGCTGAAGGCCGTCTCGAGCTCGCCGGCGAATCGGTCCCCGTCACGCTCTCCTTCACCCTGGTGCGTGACGGTGACGAGGCGCAGGCCGAAGGCCTGGTGCGCGTCGACCGCCGTGATTTCGCCATCGGAGAAGGGCATCCTGACGAAAGTGCGGTCGGGTTCGGCGTCGAAATCTTCTTCGATCTGCAGGCTTCGCGCAGGCCCTGACCGGTTGGCGGCCAAGCATCGCGCTGCATGCGGACGCTTCGCCGCGCCCCGGGGACTGGCGAAGCGCAGTCGGCGTCTCTACATTATGGATATACGGGATTGATCCCGCGCGCCGATGGCTTCATCATCGTGGCTTGGTGTCAGTTCCAACAGCGGGGTTCGAACCGTCGAAAATGATGCGGTCGTTTCTGTCAAATCGGGCCTTTGCATATCGGGTGTTCAGCGGGCCGATGGCCACAGGTGCCAACGATCCGGGCGGACCGGGCGGTGATGACGACGGGCGTGATGCGACCGGGATCATCACCAAGACCAAGCCGCAGACGAAGCGCCCGAGCCTCTATCGCGTGTTGATTCTGAACGATGACTACACGCCGATGGAATTCGTGATCGCCGTCCTCGAGCGCTTCTTCAACAAGTCGCGCGAGGATGCCACCCGGATCATGCTGCACGTCCACCACAACGGTGTGGGGGAATGCGGGGTGTTCACCTTCGAGGTGGCGGAGACCAAGGTGACGCAGGTTATGGATTACGCCCGCAAGCACCAGCATCCGCTGCAATGCGTCATGGAAAAGAACTGAGATGGAAAAACGAAGACCGCGTCGCAGGTAAACATCGTCAATCCGTAGCGTGAAAGCGTCCATCCGATTTATCGCCAACCGATCAGAGGCCAGCCTTGCCGAGCTTTTCCCGCTCCCTAGAACAAGCGCTCCACCGGGCTCTCGCCCTCGCCGGCGAGAGACGGCATGAATACGCCACGCTGGAGCATCTCCTTCTCGCTCTGATCGATGATCAGGACGCGGCAGCCGTCATGCGCGCCTGCAATGTGGACATGGCGACGCTGAAAACGAATCTGCTCGAATATGTCGATAACGAACTGGCCAATCTCGCCACCGGTGTCGGGCAGGATGCGAAACCGACCGCCGGCTTCCAGCGCGTGATCCAGCGCGCGGTGATTCATGTGCAATCCTCCGGGCGCGAGGAGGTGACGGGCGCCAATGTGCTGGTCTCGCTCTTCGCCGAGCGCGAAAGCCATGCGGCGTATTTCCTGCAGGAGCAGGACATGACGCGCTACGACGCGGTCAACTACATCTCCCACGGCATCGCCAAACGTCCCGGCGCCTCGGATTCCCGCACGCCGCGTGGCGCGAGCGAGGAAGAGGCGCCCGAGAGGCGTTCCGGCGAGGAAGGCGAGCGGCAGAAGAAGAAGGCGGATGCGCTCGAGGCCTATTGCATCGATCTCAACGCCAAGGCCCGCCAGGGCCGGATCGACCCGCTGATCGGGCGCGAATCGGAAGTGAGACGCACGATCCAGGTGCTTTGCCGCCGCCAGAAGAACAATCCGCTCCTCGTCGGCGATCCCGGTGTCGGCAAGACCGCCATCGCCGAAGGTCTGGCCCGCAAGATCAACGAGGGCGATGTTCCCGACGTCCTCAACGGGACCACGGTCTACTCCCTCGACATGGGCGCCCTGCTCGCGGGCACGCGCTATCGCGGTGATTTCGAGGAGCGCCTCAAGCAGGTCGTCAAGGAGATCGAGGCCCATCCCAAGGCGATCATGTTCATCGACGAGATCCATACGGTGATCGGCGCCGGTGCCACCTCGGGCGGTGCCATGGATGCCTCGAACCTGCTCAAGCCGGCTCTGGCGCAGGGCACGCTGCGCTGCATCGGCTCGACCACCTACAAGGAATACCGCCAGCATTTCGAGAAGGACCGCGCCCTGGTGCGGCGTTTCCAGAAGATCGACGTGAACGAGCCGTCGATCGAGGATACGATCGAGATCATGAAGGGCCTCAAGCCCTATTACGAAGAGTTCCATGGGCTGCGCTATTCCAACGATGCCGTGAAGGCCGCAGTGGAGCTCTCCGCGCGCTATATCAACGACCGCAAGCTGCCGGACAAGGCGATCGACGTGCTCGACGAGACCGGCGCGTCGCAGATGTTGCTGCCGGAAAGCCGCCGCAAGAAGACCATCAGCGTCAAGGAGATCGAGACGACGATCGCCTCGATGGCCCGGATCCCGCCGAAATCCGTCTCCAAGGACGATGCGGCGGTGCTCGAGAATCTCGAAACCGAGCTGCGCTCCGTGGTCTACGGCCAGGATGCCGCCATCGGCGCCCTGTCCTCGGCGATCAAGCTGGCCCGGGCGGGCCTGCGCGAGCCCGACAAGCCGATCGGCTCCTATCTCTTCGCCGGCCCGACCGGTGTCGGCAAGACCGAGGTGGCGCGCCAGCTGGCATCGTCGCTCGGCGTGGAATTGCTGCGTTTCGACATGTCGGAATACATGGAGCGCCACACGGTCAGCCGGCTGATCGGCGCGCCTCCGGGCTATGTCGGATTCGACCAGGGCGGGCTGCTCACCGATGGCGTCGACCAGCATCCGCATTGCGTGCTGCTGCTCGACGAGATCGAGAAAGCGCATCCCGACCTGTTCAACATCCTCCTGCAGGTGATGGATCACGGCAAGCTGACGGATCACAACGGCAAGCAGATCGATTTCCGTAACGTCATTCTGATCATGACCTCGAATGCCGGTGCCGCCGATATGGCCAAGCAGGCCTATGGCTTCACCCGCACCCGGCGCGAGGGCGACGATACCGACGCAATCAACAAGCTGTTCACGCCGGAATTCCGCAACCGCCTCGATGCGGTGATTTCCTTCGGTGCGCTGCCGAGGGATACGATCTACCGCGTCGTGGACAAGTTCGTGATGCAGCTCGAGGCGCAACTCGCCGACCGCAACATCGTGATCGAGCTCACCGACGAGGCGCGCGACTGGCTGGTGGAGCGCGGCTATGATCCGACCATGGGTGCGCGTCCGATGGGGCGCGTCATCCAGCAGGCGATCAAGACGCCGCTGGCCGATATCGTCCTGTTCGGCAAGCTCAAGGGCGGCGGGGCTGTGCGCGTCGTCGTCGCGGAGGACGAAAACGGTCAAACGAAGCTCGATTTCGAATTTCCCGAGGGGCCGATCAAGCCGCGCAAGGAGATCGCTCCCAAGCCGAAGAAGCCGCGCCGCAAGCGGGCTTCGCCCGGCAAATCGACACGCCGCAAGCCGACCGGCTCCGGGGGCAAGCCCGGGCCCGACGGCGATGGCGGTGATCGGGGCGGTGACGGACCCGGCGGCGTGCGCACCGTGCCCAAGGTGCCGCTGGTGCGCGCATGAGCGGCGGGCCCAACAGGCCGCCGCGACCCGTTCCGCCGGATGACCCCCGGCGGGGCGATCCCCGCATGTCCATGCGGCAGGAGCCGGGCTTTTCCGGCCAGAATCTGCACCAGGATCCGCGGCAAGATCCGCGACAAGATCCGCAATTTGATCCGCGTCGAGATCCGCGCCATGCGCCCCGTCCCGGGCCGCAGCCTCAACCACAGCAGCCGCAACGGATGCCGCCGCAACAGGCGGCCCCGCAATCGGCGCCGCGTGCCGCGCCCGATCCGCAGGCGCGCTGGCATGATCCGCATGCCGGCACCCAGCATCCCGCCTATGATCCGGCCTATAGCGCCCTGGATCAGGCGGTTGACGTGCCGCACCGTCCGAGTCCCGGCCCGGATTACGTGCCCGTCGACCCGGTCAGCCGGGGCTATCAGGATCCGCGCGGGCCGCAGCCGGCCCATGGCTGGGCGCAGCCGCAACCCGCCCCGACGCAGTATCCGCCGCAATACGGGCAGCCGCCGCAATATCCGCAGGCATCTCATCCCGGTGCCCCCCTGCCGATGCCCGAGGCGCCGCCACGGATGCCGCGCGATCCGAACCTTCAGGCAGGCCCGGGGCATCCCCCGGGCGGCATCGATGACGAATCGCGCATCCCGCCATGGCTGCAGCAGGCCGGGCAGAGTGTTGCGAATGGTGCGCGTGCTGCCGCAGGCGCGCTGATGGCGGGAATCGCCACGCTCCGGGCAAGGCGGGCCGAGAAGGCGGCACATGCCGCGCGCGAGCGGGCACGGGAAGAGGCGGCGCTCGCTGCTGATGCGCTCGATGCCGATGCGGGTACCGATCCCGCCGGCATGCGCGCGCCGCGCAGGCGCATGCCGGCACAGAAACTTACCGCGAAGGAAAAGCGCTGGCAGCGCCGGCGTCGCCGGCATGTGGTCGAGGAAATCGTCGGCTGGATACTCGTGCCGGTTATCCTCGTCGCCCTTTATTTCGCGCTTCTCGGCGGGCTGGCGCTGTTCGGCCTGACCATGGACGACCTGATGGAGGGGCTGCGCATGGTTCGCGAGCAGTTCAGCTGACCGAACGGCAGGAACATGACACGCAGCCGCGCTGATACCCTGCTCGTGGCGCGGGGCTATTTCGAGAGTCGCGCGAGAGCCCAGGAGGCGATTCGCGCCGGGCTGGTGCGCGTCGATGGAATCATGCTGCGCAAGGCCTCCGAGAGCGTGGCCGAGGATGCGGAAATCGAGGCAACCCAGCCGCATCCTTACGTCTCTCGCGGCGGTCTGAAGCTCGCGGCCGCCCTCGATGCCTTCGGATTCGATCCACGTGAGCGCGTTGCCTGTGATCTCGGCGCTTCCACGGGCGGGTTCACCGATGTCCTGCTGCAGCGCGGCGCCCGCCTCGTCCATGCCGTCGATGTCGGGCGCGGCCAGCTCCATCCACGCATTGCGGACGATCCCCGCGTGGTCGCCATGGAGGGCTGCGACGCGCGCAGTCTCGATCAGACCCGTTTGCCCGAGCCGCCGACGCTGCTCGTCGCCGATGTCAGCTTCATCTCCCTGAAACTGGTGATCCCGCCCGTCCTGCCGCTGCTTGCGCCGCAAGCCGAGATCGTTCTTCTGATCAAGCCGCAATTCGAAGCCGGTCGTGATGCGCTGGGCAAGGGCGGTATCGTGCGCGACGAAGCCGTGCAACGCGATGTCTGTGACGGCATCGCGCGGATGCTGGCCGATGCGGGCAGCCATATCGTGGGCTTGATTGAATCGCCGATCCGCGGTGGCGACGGCAACCGCGAATTCCTGATCGGAGCACGCCTTGGCTGAATCTCTTCGGGAACTCGCACCGTTTACGGTCACGATCGAGCGCCTCGGTGCGCGTGGCGACGGCATTGCGCACCACGGCGCTAACGTCCTGCATGTACCGGGCACCTTGCCGGGCGAGACCGTACGGGTGTTTCGCGAGGAGGGTAGCCGCGCCCTGTGCGACGGCGATGACGCCATCATCGAGGCCTCGCCGGAGCGTGTCGCGCCGTTCTGCCCGGTTTACGGGGAATGCGGCGGTTGCGTCGCGCAGCATATAGGATCCGGGCTCTACGCGGCCTGGAAGCGCGGCCTGCTCGAACATGCTCTCGGGCGCGCGGGTCTCGAAACCACGATCGCGCAGCTGGTCCCGGCGGCAGGGGAAGGCCGCCGGCGCCTGACATTTCATGCCGTGCGCGGTGACGATGCTAACCTGCGGGTCGGCTTCATGGCCGCGCGCAGCCATGATCTCGTGGCGATCGATCATTGCCCCGTCGCCGAGCCGGCCCTGGCGGATGCGCCGGCGATCGCGGCGCGTCTCGCGGAGGTATTCGTCTCCACATCCCGGGATCGCCCGCGATCCTCCAGATCCGCGCGCCCGACCGAGCCTGCCTGCGATATCCACGTGACGGCGAGCCTCAACGGCCTCGATGTCGATCTGCGATCCGCCCAAGGCGCTGCTCGTCCCGGGCAAGGCGCTGCGGCAACGCAGCCTAAGCTTCCTGAGACCCTGCGCGCGAGGCTGATCGCCCTGGCCGAATCGTGCGATCTCGCGCGGCTCTCGGTCGCGGGGGAGACACTCGTGATGCGCCGGCCGCCCCTGCAGCGGATGGGCCCGGCCACGGTACTGCCGCCCGCTGGCGGATTCCTGCAGGCCAGTGCCATGGGTGAGGAGATCCTCGCCAAGCATGTGCGCGAAGCGCTGCATGCGCGTCCCGCACCCGGCGGCGCAGGAAAACGCAAATCCCGCAAACCGATACGCCGCGTGGCGGAGCTGTTTGCCGGCAGCGGTGCCTTCACGCTGCGCATCGCCGAGGATTTCGCGGTGCATGCGGTCGAGGCCGATGAAGCCGCGCTTGCCGCTCTCGATCGCGGTGCCCGCGAGACGCGCGGCCTCAAGGCGGTCACCCACGAATGCCGCGATCTGTTCCGACGCCCGCTGCTCGTACCCGAACTCTCTGCCTACGATGCCGTCGTGCTCGATCCGCCGCGTGCCGGATGCGAGGCGCAGGCGCGTCAGCTTGCCAGGGCCCAGGTGCCGCTCGTCGTCTATGTATCCTGTGATCCCGTGAGTCTGGCGCGGGATGCGGCTTTGTTGACGGCGGCGGGTTACCATCTCGAAACCGTGATCCCGATCGATCAATTCGCCATGACGGCTCATCTCGAATGCGTTGCCGTGCTCAGGAAATGACTTTTTCCGCGCGATTCGGCGAAAATCAGGCCTGAGCGCCTCCGAAACACGCCTGTTCGGCCGAAAATCGGCAGTGGATTACGGGGATCGTGCCAGCGCTTCATATGATTGCAGACAATTTTAACGACCGGTTTGACCCGGCGCATACGGCCCGCGACGTAACGTGACGTCATCACAGCCGAGGCCGCGCCACACGCGGCCCTCACGAGGGAACCGGGCCGGTGCCGCAGGGCGCAGCTCGTATCGAAACAATGGTGCATGGCTTGATCGACGATCTCGAATCCGCAATCGCGCGCTCCTCGCAGTCGCGCCGTTCCGACCATCTGCGCCGGGTCACCGATCTGTTCCTGCGCGATGCGCCGGCGCTGAGCGAAGAGCAGGTCGATCTGTTCGACGTGGTCATCGCCCGGCTGGCCAATGCCATCGAGGCACGCGCTCGCATGGATCTGTCAGAGCGTCTGGCGGAGGTGCCGAACGCGCCGCGCGGGGTCGTGCGTTCGCTCGCCCATGACGAGATCGGCATCGCCCGCCCGATCCTGACGCGCTCGGAGCGGCTCTCCGACGACGATCTCGTCGCCGTCGCCCTCGCCAAGGGGCGCGAGCACATGCTGGCCATTTCGGAGCGGTCGGCATTGACGGAACCGGTCACCGACGTTCTGGTCAAGCGGGGTGACCGCATCGTTGTGCACGCGGTTGCCGGCAATCCCGGCGCGCGCTTTTCCGATGACGGGATCGCGACATTGGCAGAGCGTGCCCGTGCCGATGATGCGCTTCGCAGCGTGCTGGCCGAGCGCGACGATGTCGATCCCGAGCGCCTGCGCCAGCTCATGGCGATCGCCAAGGAGACGGTGCGCAACCGCCTGCAGGATGAGACACCGCAGGGTGTTCTCGACCACGCCCTCGAAATCGGCACCCTCGGCCTCGAGGCCGAGATCGTTCCCGGTGCGCGGGATTACCGCCCGGCTGTCGCCGTCATCGACGCGCTCGAAGCCGAGCGCCCGCTCGTCGAGCAGGATCTGATGGATTTTGCAGGGGCGAAGAAGTTCGAGGAATGCGTCTGCGCCGTCGCGCGCATGGCCGATCTCTCGATTCAGGCCGCCGAGCGGCTGTTCGACGAAGGGGATGCGGAGCTGCTCCTCGTTGTCGCGCGGGCGCAGGACTGGTCCTGGGCGACCCTGCGGCTGATGCTGAAGCTGCGCGGTGACGAGGCTGCCGCGCCGCATCTGATGCGCAAGGCCAAGGAGACCTTCGAGAAACTCAAGCCGAAGACCGCCGAGCGCGTCCTGCATTTCCTCAAGGCACGCGAGGCGAGCCAGCAGCGCGCGAGCCGCAAGGCCGCCTTCCGCACCGGCGGCAATATCAAACCCTTGCAATTGTGAGGTAGGAGGGGCGGCGCCCCTCCCGGATCGCCTTGGCTTCGTAGCGCGTTCCGGGCCAGCCCGGATAGGGCCGGCGCCAGTCATCGGGCCCGTTCACCTGCCAGCGCAGGCGCGGCTCGTTTGCGACGCGCGCCAGCGTCCAGCCGACGTAATCATCGATATCGGAAGCGAAATGGAACGTGCCGCCCGGCTCGAGAAGGCGGGCGATCGCGGCGAGGTTGTCCGGTGAAACGAACCGGCGCTTGCGGTTACGCCGCTTCGGCCAGGGATCGGGATAGAGCAGATAGATCCGCCCGAAGGCCGCCTCGGGCAGGCGCGGTAGCAGCAGGCTCGCATCCTCGTCCCAGAGCCGGATATTGGACAGCGCGCGCGCTTCCACTTCGCCCAGAAGCTTTACCATGCCGTTGATGAAGGGTTCGCAGCCGATGAAACCCGTGCGCGGGTTCTCCTGCGCGCGATGGGCGAGATGCTCGCCGCCGCCGAAGCCGATCTCCAGCACCAGCTCTTCGGGTTCGAAACCGAAAAGTCCCGCGAGATCCTCGCGGGACAAGGGGGCGTCGCCGCGCGGCAACATCAGGCGCGGCAACGCGTTTTCGAGGCGTTCCTCCTGTCCCTGACGCAGTTTCTTGCCCTTGCGGCGACCGAAGAAGGCGGAAGCAGGGGCCTGCGCGGAGGAGGAAGCGCTCATGTCCGGGCGATCAGAATGCCGACTTCAGCGTGTCGACCAGATCCGTACGCTCCCAGGAGAAGCCGCCATCGGCTTCAGGGGCGCGACCGAAATGGCCATAGGCTGCAGTGCGGGCATAGATCGGACGGTTCAGCTCCAGCTTGGTGCGGATGCCGCGCGGCGACAGATCGACCGCCTCCATCAGCACCGCCTCGAGCTTGGCTTCGTCGACCTGACCCGTGCCGTGCAGATCGGCATAGATCGAGAGCGGCTTGGCCACGCCGATGGCGTAGGAGAGCTGGATGGTGCAGCGCTTGGCCAGACCCGCCGCGACGACGTTCTTGGCGAGGTAGCGCGCAGCATAGGCCGCCGAACGGTCGACCTTCGTGGGATCCTTGCCCGAGAAGGCGCCGCCGCCATGGGGAGCCGCACCGCCATAGGTGTCGACGATGATCTTGCGACCGGTGAGGCCGGCATCGCCGTCCGGGCCGCCGATCACGAAGGCACCGGTCGGATTGACGTGCCAGATGCAGTCCTTGCCGATCCAGCCTTCCGGAAGCGACTGGTGCACGTAGGGCTCCACGATGGAGCGGATGTCGTGCGAGGTCAGCTTCTCGTCGAGATGCTGGGTGGACACGACGATCTGCGTGACGCCGATCGGCTTGCCGTTTTCATAGCGCACCGTGACCTGGCTCTTCGAATCCGGGCCGAGAAGCTTGGATTCGCCGCTCTTGCGCGCATCGGCCATGGCCTTGAGGATCTTGTGCGAGAAGGCGATCGGAGCCGGCATCAACTCCTCGGTCTCGTCGCAGGCATAGCCGAACATGATGCCCTGGTCGCCGGCACCTTCTTCCTTGCCGCCGCCGGAATCGACGCCCTGGGCGATATGCGCCGACTGCGCATGCAGCAGCACGTCGATATCGCAATTGGCCCAGTGGAAGCCGTCCTGCTCGTAGCCGATATCCTTGATGGCCATGCGCGCGAGATGCGACACGTAATCGGCGGTGATTTCCTCGGGGCCGCGCACCTCGCCCGCGATCACGACCTTGTTGGTCGTGGTCAGGGTTTCGCACGCAACGCGCGCTTCCGGCATCACGGAGAGATAAGCATCGACGACGGTGTCGGAAATGCGGTCACAGACCTTGTCCGGATGGCCTTCGGAAACGGATTCACTGGTGAAGAGATAGCTGGAACGAGCCACGATCAACCCACCCTTTCTGATTGGTATGTACCTTGGGCGCACGAAAATGCGCCCGTCGAATTCCTGAGAACGAACGGCTTTTGCCATCGCTTTAGCGGAAGGTCAAGGCGACAGACCGAATTCGTTCGGAATAAAGAACGAGGCGGGTGTGCGAAAACAGGCTCAGACCGCTTGATCGACAGGGGCTTGCGCGGTCTGGTCATCCGCTTCTGCCAGCGCTTCGACGAGATCGACAATTCTCTTGCGCACACGACTGTCGCGCACCCGAACGAATGCGCGCATCAACTGCAATCCGTCCGAAGTCGAGAGGAAATCGGTCATGTAGGGCGGGTTGGGATCCTCGGCGAAGCCGCCGGGCGACTCCCCTTCCGGCGTCGGCGCGCCTTCATAGAAGAACTCGATCTGGACGCCGAGCGCGGATGCGATCTGATGCAACCGGCTCGCGCCGATGCGGTTGGCGCCCTTCTCGTATTTCTGGATCTGCTGGAATGTCAGGCCCAGTGCTTCGCCCAGCTTTTCCTGGCTCATCCCGACCATCATCCGCCGCATGCGCACGCGGCTGCCGACATGGATGTCGATCGGATTCGGATTCTTCTTCACTTGCCTGTCCCCCAGACTCAAGTGCCCGCGATGCGACGCGCGGTCAGTGATGCGAGAAGGCACAATAGTAACTGCAACCAAAAAATGCCATTGCCGAATCGTGCAAAAAACGTGCGCTCCTGACGTTCGGGCAATCCGGAATCGATTACGCCCTCGATATTCATGTCGAGTGAGGCCAGTATTCGCCCGTATGGGTCGACCACCGCCGAAATACCACTGTTGGCTGCACGCACCAGCGGCAGGCCTTCTTCCACGGCACGCAGCCTCGCCTGCGCGAAATGCTGGCGCGGGCCGGGTGTGTCGCCGAACCAGGCATCGTTGGTGACGTTGAGAATCAGGCCCGCTTGCCGCGCGTCGGATTCGTCGTCCGGGCGCACCGCGCCGGGAAATATCGCTTCATAGCAGATACCTGCGGCGATCGGAGGCAGGCCCGGCGCCTCCAGCATGCGCCGGCGGTTCGCCGCCGTGAAGCCACCGGGCACCTGGATGAATTCGCGCAGGCCCAGCGCCCGGAGCGTGCCGTCGAAGATCGCGGGCAGATATTCGCCGAAGGGAACGAGATGCACCTTGTCGTAGGTGGCACGGATGCTGCCGTCGCCCGCGATGACGTGGATCGAATTGAAGAAGTCGTGCCCCTCGCCGCGCAACCGCTCCTCGGCGCGCGCCGCGCCCGTGATCAGCGTCACATCCGACGGCAGCAGCCCCGCGATCTGTGCCAGCGCCCGGCGATCATTGTGGAGCAGGAAGGGAAATGCCGATTCGGGCCAGATCAGATGGGTGGCGTCGGCGACACCGGAGGTTTGTGGGGATGTCGCCCGGTCGCTGAGACGCAGGTAAAGCTGCATGATGTCCTCGCGATTGGCCGGGTTGAACTTCTCGTCCTGCGGCAGGTTCGGCTGCATGATGCGCAGCCGCACGTCCGGAACCAGCGCCGAGGGCGCTGCAGGCACCCGCATGGCGCCATGGCCGACCACGGCGACCAGCACCAGAAATGCGACGCAGGTCGGGACCCAGCGTCCCGCCGGGCGAGCCGCCGTCGCGATCGTCGCTGGCGCCGCGGCAATCGCGACGGTCAGCACGGTCATGCCCCACAGGCCGATCACGGCCGCGATCTGCATGGGCCAGAGCTGCTGGCCGAGCGCCATGCCCAGGCTGTTCCAGGGGAAGCCCGTGAACAGATACCCGCGCAGCCATTCGGCGAGGCCGAGCCCGAAGGCAAGCGCGAGAACGCGCCAGGGGCCCGCGCTCCAGACCAGCCGCGCCGCGAGGAAACCGAAAGCGTAGAAGAAGGCGAGTGCGGCGGGCAGGCCGATCACGCCGAGCGGCATCGCCCAGGCGAAGCGATCCGCCTCGACCAGGAAGGCCGCGCCCAGCCACCACAGGCCCGCAAGGCCATAGCCGAATCCCCAGAACCAGCCGGCAACCGCAGCCGCGCGCAACGTGCCGAGCCGCTTGCCGGCGCCGGCGCCGCCCGCGCCGTCGATCAGCCAGACGGCGATGCCGAGGGAGAGGATCAAGGCGGGAAAGAAGCCGTAGGGCGGCATGGCCAGCGCACCGACGGCACCCGCCGCCATGGCGAGGAGCGCCCGCCGCAAGCCCCAACTCAGAATGATGCCATGGGCCAGCGCCTGCAGTCTCGTGATGATCATGCCGCGAGAGCTCACCGTTTGCCCGTGCCGCCGGCGGCTTTCGCGCGCGCTTCGCTCGCAGTTCCCGTCGCGATCTCGCCCGCGCGCGCAGCATCCTGCGGACGCTTCTGCGCGGCCTTCATCAAGCTTTCCTGCGCCGTTGCGGACAGGCGCGGATCACCCGCTTCGCTCGTCGTCGAACCCGTCGCCATGGCGCCATCTCCGGGCACGGGAGCGGGCGAATCACCCGATCCGGCTGCGTCTTCGGGTTGCTTATCATCGCCACTGCGTTGCGTCACGCGTGAAGCCGCGATTTTGGCGCGCGGATCGCGCCGGTGCACCCGCACCCGCTTGAGCCGGCGCGGATCGGCGTCGAGAATCTCGAATTCGAGCCCCGCCGGCCCCGCGATCAGCTCGCTGCGCGCGGGCACACGCCCCGCCAGCGTCACGATCAGCCCGCCCAGCGTGTCGACATCCTCGGCGAGATCATCCGATGTCAGATCCACACCGAGCATCTGGGAAGCCTCTTCGAGATCCGTGCGCGCATCGGCGAGATAGGTATGCGCCCCGTCCTGCTCGATCATCGCGGAGGAGGCGAGATCATGCTCGTCCTCGATATCGCCCACGATCAGCTCGACCAGATCCTCGATCGAGACCAGCCCGTCCGTGCCGCCGTATTCGTCGATGACGAGTGCCATGTGCGTGCGCGTCGTCTGCATGCGCACCAGGAGCTCCACCGCCGGCATGGAAGGAGGGACGAACAGCACCGGACGCAGGATGCGGGCCGTCGAAAGCGTCGTGGTGAGATCGATATTGTCGAGCGACAGCGCGGGCTGCGTCTTGGTCCGCCGCCGGCGCCCGGTGCCGTTCTCGGCCTTCGCGACCAGGTATTCGAGGAAATCGCGGATATGGATCATCCCCTTGGGGTCATCCAGCGTCTCGCCATAAACCGGCAGGCGCGAATGCCCGGCGCTGCGGAATATCCGCAAGAGCTCACCCAAGGGCGTATCCGCGGGCACCGCGATAATGTCGGCACGCGGGACCATCGCATCGCGCACGCGGGTGGAATGAAAACCCAGAACATTGCGCAGCATGGCGCGTTCCTGGGCGGAAAAGCCCTCGTTTTCCGCCGTCGAGGAAAGCACGTCTTCGAGATCCGTGCGGATCGATTCGCGCGAGCGCAGCCCGAGGCGCCCGAGCACACGCTCGAACCAGGGTTCGCGCTCATCGTGGTCGGCTTCGGGCGTGCCCGACTCGTTCGCGCTTCCCGCATCGGAAGGCGGTGGGGGAGAGGGGGCCGGCGACGGGTCGACCGGGATCTTGTGCGCGCTCTCGGGCGGATTCTCGCCGGCCCGGGCCGTAGCGTCTTCGGGAGGTTCAGCGGGCCGACCCGCCGCGCGACTTCGTCCGTCTTCGTTGCTGCGTCCGTCTTCGTTCATGGCTCGTCAGTCTTCGCGCCTCTCGGCGCGCTCCAGATAGGGATCGGCGATGCCCATGCTGGCAAGGGCCGCGATCTCGCGCGCCTCCATCGCCTCGGCCTCGGTATCGTCTTCGTGGTCGTCGCCCAGGCAATGCAGAGTGCCGTGGATCACGAGATGCGCCACATGGGCCGCCAGGGTCTTGCCTTCTTCCGCAGCCTCGCGCGCGCAGGTCTCGAAGGCGAGCGCGACATCGCCGAGCGGGTCGGGCCCGAGCGGGTTGATACCCGGTGCTGCGGGAAAGGAGAGGACGTTGGTCGGCTTGTCCTGCCCGCGCCAGTCGCGGTTGAGGACAGTGATCGAGGCGTCGTCGGTAAAGAGCAGGCTGAGCATGACGCCTTCTTGCGAATCGACATCCTCGCCGGCTTCGGCGAGCGCGGCGGTGACCGCTTCGCGGCAGAGCGCTTCCAGATCGGCGAGCGCCTGCCAGCCCTTGGCCTCCACGCTGATATCGAGCGCGATCACGGCGTCTCGTCCTCTTTCCTGATACGGCCCGCAGTGACACCGTCGCGGGCCGATGCCGCATCATAGGCCGCGACGATCCGGCGCACCAGATCGTGGCGCACGACATCGCCCTCGGCGAAGGTCACGCGCCCGATTCCTTCCACGTCGGTGAGAACGCGCAAGGATTCGATCAGCCCCGAACGCTGGCCCGGCGGCAGGTCGATCTGGGTGGGATCGCCGTTGATGATCATGCGCGAGCCCTCGCCGAGGCGGGTGAGGAACATTTTCATCTGCATGGAGGTGGTATTCTGCGCCTCGTCGAGCAGCACCACCGCGCTCGTCAGCGTGCGCCCGCGCATGAAGGCGAGCGGGGCGATCTCGATCATGCCGGTGGTGAGGCTGCGCTCGACATGGCGCGCCTCCATGAAATCGTAGAGCGCGTCGTAGATCGGGCGCAGGTAAGGGTCGACCTTCTCGCGCATGTCACCGGGCAGAAAGCCGAGGCGCTCGCCGGCCTCGACGGCGGGGCGGGTGATGATCAGCTTGTCGACCTGGCCGCTCTCCAGAAGCGAGACGGCCCAGCCGACGGCGAGCCAGGTCTTGCCGGTGCCCGCAGGTCCGTCGGCAAAGACGAGTTCGTTCTTGCGCAGCGCCCGCAGATAGGCGTTCTGCGCCGCGTTGCGGGCCTTGACGAAGCCGCGCCGGCGGGTGCTGATCCCCTCGAAGCTGCCATTGCCCGCAGGGGCGCTGCGCGCATCGGGTGCAGGAAACAGGGTGCCCTGAAAGGCGGTTTCCTGGATCGCGCCGTCGACATCGCCGAGCGTCACCGCATCGCCGCGCGAGACGCGTTCGTAGAGCGCTTCGAGCACACGCCGGGCCTGTTCGGAAGCCTCGGGGCTGCCGCGCACGACGACGCAATTGCCGTTGGCATTGGCCAGGATGTCGAGCCGGCGCTCCATATGGGCGAGGTTCTGATCATAATGGCCGAAGACGAGGCTCGCCAGACGGTTATCCTCGAAGGTCAGCGTGATCTGCGCCGTTTCGTCGACACCGGGATGCTGGCCGGCTTCCGCCGGAACCTCTGCGCCTGCAGCCGCGCGGGGCGGCTTGTCCTTGCGGCGACCATCACTGTCGGGCAATGCGCGTTACTCCTGTTCGCAATACCGATCGGCACGACCCATCATGCCACATTCGCTGCCGCCCTGTCTGCCTCGGTTGCCGTTGCCGACACCTTTTCACCCTGGAGCGAATTGCTTGATTGATCCGTGATCAGCACCGGCACGATATCACCGACGGCAAGGCCGGCGCCATCGAGATGAACGGCCTGGAGATAGGGCGATTTGCCGCCGAGCTGGCCGGGATGACGACCGGGCTTTTCGAGCAGCACCTCGACGACCTTGCCAACCGTCGAACGATTGAAGGCCTGGCGCTGCTCTTCCAGAAGCGCCTGCAGCCGCGCCAGCCGCTCGGCCTTCACGGCCTCCGCGATCTGCGCGGTATCGTCCGCTGCCGGGGTACCGGGGCGGGTGGAATATTTGAAGGAGAAGGCGGAGGCGAAGCCGATATCGGATACGATGCGCATCGTCTCCTCGAAATCCGCATCGCTCTCGCCGGGAAAGCCCACGATGAAATCCGATGACAGCGCGATATCGGGGCGGGCGTTGCGCACCTTCTCGATGATGCGGCGATAGGCGTCGCCCGTATGCTTGCGGTTCATCGCCTTGAGGATACGGTCTGAGCCGGCCTGCACGGGCAGGTGCAGATAGGGCATCAGCTGAGGCAGGTCGCGATGGGCTTCGATCAGCGCATCGTCCATGTCGTTGGGATGGCTTGTCGTATAGCGGATGCGCGCCACGCCCTCGATTTCGGCCACCGCATGAAGCAATTGCCCGAGCCCCCATTCGCGCCCGTCCGGACCTTCCCCGTGATAGGCGTTGACGTTCTGGCCGATCAGCGTGATCTCGCGCACGCCTGCATCGGCGAGCGCGCGGGCCTCGTCGAGCACTTTCACGACAGGCCGCGAGACCTCCGCGCCGCGCGTATAGGGCACGACGCAGAAGGCGCAGAACTTGTCGCAGCCTTCCTGGATGGTGAGGAAGGCGGAGACGCCCCGGCTGCGCACGCGCTTGCGCTCGAGCTTCGGCAGATGCGCGAACTTGTCGTCTTCCGGAAAATCGGTATCGACCACGCGGCCGTTCTGCGCCGCGCGCACCATGGCGGGCAGGCGGTGATAGGCCTGCGGGCCGACGACGACATCAACCGCCTTCTCCCGGCGCAGGATCTCCGCGCCCTCGGCCTGGGCGACGCAGCCGGCGACGACGACTTTCGTCTCGCGCCCCTCCTCGGCCCGGCGCTGCTTGAGCGAACGCATGCGCCCGAGCTCGGAATACACCTTCTCCGCCGCCTTCTCGCGGATATGGCAGGTATTGAGCACGACGAGATCGGCATTCTCGGCGGAATCGGTCTGCTCATAGCCGTCCACGGCGAGCGCATCGGCCATGCGCTCGGAATCGTAGACGTTCATCTGACAGCCATAGGATTTGACGAATACTTTTTTCACGCGCTGCTACCGCTCGCTCCGTGATGAATGGATCCGGCAATGCCGGGATTTCGCCCCTGTTTACGCGTTTTCGCCCCATAAGAGAATAGCGGGCGCGCGGGATTCTGCGCTTTGGCGTCATCGGCCCCGGCGTGTGACCGGATATACGGATGCTGCCGGCGCGCGCAGCGTTTCACAAGCGCCCGCGAATGGGCTATTTCTCGATGCGAGAAGAGTGAACCAGCTCGATGACGAGGTTGTCTCCATGATCCCCAGGCCGCATTCCGCGCTTTCGCCCAACACCTATGACTACGAATCCCTGCCGCTCGTGAAGCCGACCGGGTTTCGTGAATATGATGCGCGCTGGCTCTTCGAGAAAGAGATCAACCTCATGGGCGTCCAGGCGCTGGGCGCGGGGCTGGGTACGCTGATCCATGAGATGGGCGTGCGCCCCGATCTCGTCACCGGCCATGATTTCCGGGGCTATTCCTCGGCGATCAAATATGCGCTGATCTCCGGTCTGATGGCCGCTGGCGTGCGGGTGAAGGATGTGGGGCTCGCCCTGTCGCCGATGGCCTATTACGGCCAGTTCGCGCTGGATTGCCCCTGCGTGGCCATGGTCACCGCCTCGCATAACGACAATGGCTGGACCGGGGTGAAGATGGGCGCCAACCGCCCGATGACCTTCGGCCCCGACGAAATGGGGCGCCTCAAGGAGATCGTGCTCTCGGGCTCGTTCGTCCTGCGCGAGGGCGGCGCCTACGCCTTCATCGAGGGCTTCGCCGAGCGTTATCTCGAGGATCTCACGCAGAACGTGACGATCAAGCGCAAGCTCAAGGTGGTGGCAGCCTGCGGCAACGGCACGGCGGGAGCTTTCGCACCGCGCGCGCTGGAAGCGATCGGTTGCGAGGTGATCCCGCTTGATTGCGAGCTCGACCACACTTTCCCGCGTTACAATCCCAATCCGGAAGACATGAAGATGCTGCACGCGCTCGCCGACAAGGTGCGCGAGACCGGGGCGGATGTCGGGCTCGGCTTCGACGGGGATGGTGATCGCTGCGGCGTCGTCGATAATGAGGGCAAGGAGATCTTTGCCGATAAAATCGGCGTCATGCTCGCGCGCGACCTCTCGAAGCTCTATCCCAATGCCACTTTCGTGGTGGACGTGAAATCCACGGGTCTCTTCAAGGATGATCCGATGCTGATCGAGAACGGCGTCACGGCGGATTACTGGAAGACGGGGCATTCCTATATCAAGCGCCGCGTCAACGAACTCGGTGCGCTCGCCGGCTTCGAGAAATCCGGCCATTTCTTCTTCAACGAGCCGATCGGGCGCGGCTATGATGACGGCATCCTCACCGCCATCCACGTGGCGCAGATGCTCGACCGCAATCCGCAAAAGACCATGGCCGAGCTCTACCGCGCCATTCCGCAGACCTGGGGCTCGCCGACCATGTCGCCGAAATGCGCCGACGAGGAGAAGTACGAGGTGGTCGATCGCGTCACGGCCCGCTTCAAGGCGATGTTCGAGGCTGGTGAAGAGGTGGCCGGCCAGCCGATCCGCGAGCTCGTCACGGTGAACGGCGTGCGTGTGGTGGCACAGGACGGGACCTGGGGCCTGGTGCGCGCCTCCTCCAACAAGCCGGAACTCGTCGTGGTAGTCGAAAGCCCGGTCTCGGAAGAGCGCATGCGGGCCATGTTCAAGGGCGTCGATGCGATTCTGCGCGAGAACCCGCAGGTGGGCGCCTATAATCAGTCGCTTTGAGGCGCCCGGGCCCGCGCCCCGCGCGCGGTCGCGGAAACCAGCGAGACGCCCATGGCGGCGCCTTTCGGGGTGAGCCGCAGGAGGCTGCCCTCGCGGGCGATCAGTTCCCGGTCGAGGGCGCGCAGGATCACCGCGCGCGCCCGCTTCCGGCGCCAGCGCAGATGCTCCGTCAGGGCTCGTGCCGTGTTCTCCTGCGCCATGGCTGGTGTGCCCTCATGGCTGTGCAGATGCACCACCAGCGCGACGCAATCGTGGTCGAGCTTCTGTTGCCTGCGCCGGAATTCCTGGGCGATCAGGCCCTGATGCGGCGAGAACAGCATGGCGAGGGCGAAGAAAACCCCGGTCATCGCCGCCATCGAGCCGCCGATCGAGACATCGAGGCGCATGGCGAAGAGGTAGCCGAAAACGCATGAAGCGATCGCGATCGCGACGGCCAGCACCACCATGCGCGCGAGCCGCCGCGTCAGCAGCACCGCCGTGGCGGGCGGGGTGATGACGAAGGCGATGAAAAGGATGGCGCCCACCGCATCGAAGGACGCGACGGCGGTGACGCTGGTCAGGCCGAGAAGCGCGTAGAAGATCACGCCCGGCGCGAAACCGAGGGCGGCAGCGAGCGCCGGATCGAAGATCGCGATCTTGAGCTCCTTCCACAGCAGCAGCACGAAGGCGAGGTTGACCACGAGGATCACCGTGAGCGACAGCACCGTCACCGGGACCGCGATGCCGAAGATCTCCGTCGTGTGCATCCACACGAAACCGATCTCGCCGAGCAGCACGGTATGGGTGTCGATATGCACATCGCGGGCATAGACGCTGATGAGCAGCACGCCGGCTGCGAAGAGCGCAGGAAAGACGAGCCCGATCGCCGCATCCATCTTCACCAGCCGCGAGCGCGCCAGCGCCTCCGACAGCACCACGGTGAGCAGCCCGGCAAGCCCCGCGCCGATCAGCTGGACCGGGCCGGAGAGCTGGTTGGTGAGCAGCCAGACCACGACGATGCCGAAGACGATGGCGTGGCTGATCGCATCGGTGAGCATGGCCGAGCCGCGCAGAACCAGGAACACCCCGATCAGGGCCGAGGAGGCGCCGACGAGGATGCCGGTGAGCAGGATCATGGCCGGGATGCTCTCGAAGAAGGCGGCGATCATGCCTTGCCCTCCCCGTCATCGCGCGCCTGCTGCTGCCGCGCACGGGCGTGGCCGGCATCGGTGAGCTGCCAGTGCGGGCTGGTCTCCGGTGCATGCGTGACGGGCCGTACCAGCCCCTCGCGCTCGAGCTGGGCGAGGGCGCCGGCGGTCGAGGCGCCGTGCAGGGTGTCGAGCATGCCCGCTTCGGCTTTGTAATCCGGATCGTCATGGGCCTGCGCGAGCCCGTGCACCGAGGCGAGGACGCGCCGTGCCGCGAGATTGCGGCGCTGGATCCGGGTATCGAACCAGCGCCGCAGCAATCCGCGCCGGGGGGCGAAGACGATCGAGATAAGCATGATGGCGCTCGCTATCAGCACGACCACCGGCCCGGTGGCGAGACCACGCGCGGAAGCGCTGACGAGAGCACCGCCGACGCCGGCGATCACGCCGAACACGGCCGCGAGCACGACCATGCCGCCGAGGCTGCGCACCCATTGCCGCGCTGCGGCGGCAGGCGCGATCAGCATCGCCACCATCAGGATGACGCCGACGAGCTGCAGCCCCACCACGATCGCGACGGCGACCATCACCGTCAGCGCCGCTTCGAGCGCCACCACCGGAAAACCCTGCGCCCGGGCATAATCGGGATCGAAGGCGACGAGCTTGAACTCCTTCCAGAGCGACGCCACCAGCCCCAGAGCAGCGAGGGTAATGCCCCCCATCAGCCAGAGATCGCCACGCAGGATCGCCGCCGCCTGGCCGAACAGGAAGGTCGAAAGCCCCGCCTGCGCGGCTCCCGCCTGGCCCTGCAGCCAGGTCAGCATGACGATGCCGACGGCGAAATAGACGCTGAGCACCACGCCCAGCGCCGCATCGGTCTTCAACCTGGTCCGGCGGATGATCAGCATCACCGTGAGCGCTGCCAGCGCGCCGGAGATGAAGGCGCCGGTGAGGATCCAGCCGAGATCGCGGGTGCCGGCGATAATGAAGCCGAGACAGACCCCCGGGAGTGCCGCATGGCTGAGCGTATCGCCGACGAGGCTCTGCCGGCGCAGCACAGCAAAGCATCCCAGAACCCCGCTGACCACGCCGAGGATCGCGGCGCCGAGTGCCACGGTCTGGACGATGCTGCTCTGCAGGAGCTCGAAAAGGGGCGTCATGCCTGACCTGACACGGCTTGCGACCGGGCTGCCTGGCGCCCGGCCGTTTGCGTCGATTGATGAAACTGTTAGGCCTCCGCTGCGGCCCTGACAAGCTGCGGCGACGGCCCGATGCCCGGCATCACGGCGCGACATCCCATTCCTGCGCCCAGTCCGCGAGCGCCTCGGGCAGCGGGGCCGGGGTGCCGCCGAGCGCCTCGACGATCGTCACGGTATTCTCGTAGATCATGCCGATATAGGTGCCGCCCGGCGTGCCGGCTTCGCCCATCGCGTCGGAATAGAGCTCGCCGCCGATCTCGATCCCGGTCCCGCGTGCGCGCACCTCCTGCACCAGCGCCTCGATCGTGCGCGGGCTGACCGTGGTCTCGACGAAGACGGCGGCGACGCCATGCGTGATGACGTAATCGGCGACTTCGCGGATATCGCCGATACTGGCTTCGGATGCGGTCGAGATCCCCTCGATCGCCTCGCTCGCTTCCATGCCGTAGGCGGCTGCGTAATATTCGAAAGCATCATGCGCGGTGACGAGCCGGCGCTGGTCCTGCGGGATCGTGGCGATGCTCTCCCCGGCCCAGTCGTAGAGCGCCTGCAACTGCACGGTATAGGCATCGACACGCGCGGCGATCGCGTCGGCGCAATCAGGCCGCTGCTCGGCCAGCGCATCGCCGATCACCGGCGCCGTCCTGGCCCAAAGGCTCGCATCCATCCAGATATGCGGATCGACCTGGCCAGGCTCGTCCGGGTCCTCGCGCAGATCCTCGGGATCGAGGGAGGCGGCGAGCACGCCGATCGTCGGGCGGCGCGCGGAGAGCCGTTCCAGCACGGCGGCGAGCTGCTCTTCGAGGGCGAAATCGACATAGAGAATGAGATCGGCCTCCGAAAGGCGCGTCACGTCGGAAGCCGTGGCAGAATAGTAATGCGGGTCGATGCCCGGCCCGAGCAGCGCTTCCACCTGCACGCAATCCCCCCCGACATTGCGCGCCACATCGGCGATCATCTCGACCGTGGCCAGAACCCGCACGGGCGCGTCCTGAGCCATGGCGCGCTCGGAGACGACCGGCGTGGCCAGCAGGCCGAGGGCAAGAAATGCCGGAAGAGCACCTTTCCTTCCCGGTAACAGGGCTGAGAGCGACATTTTCGGGGCGCGCCGGATCATTGGGCTTTTTCTCCGCATTGACGGGGTGGGTGGCAAGGTGGCGCCTGACGGCATCGTCGGTTCACGAGTGTCTCTTACTGCAGTTGCAAATCATTTGCAAGTAGCGACTGGGCCGAAAGCTGCGGCTGCGTCAAACGCGCGCAGCCGCCGCATTGCTTCGCGTTGCCGGATACGCATGCCGGGTCTCCCCGGATGGCCAGTGTCCCGGCGACATGGGATAAGCACGAAACGATCAAGGAACGGGAGTTTCGAAAATGGCCGATTCCGGGAACCCGGCAAATGGCGGCAACCACGGGCGCGAAGCCCTCACAATGCAGGCGGATACCCTCGATTTCCTGATCGCCCGGTTCGAGGCCGAAGACGGTGCGCGCCCGGAAACGCGTGAGACGCATATCTCCACGATCCTGCTCAGCGGCGCGCGCGCCTTCAAGCTCAAGCGCCCGGTGCATCTGCCCTATGCCGATTTCTCGACGCCGGAACTGCGCCTTGCCGCCTGTGAAGCCGAGCTGCGGCTCAACAGCCGCACCGCGCCGCAGCTCTATCGCGCGGTGCGCGGCATCACCCGTGACGCGGATGGCGGCTTCGCCATCGACGGCGAGGGAGTCCTCGTCGACGCCATGGTGGAGATGCAGCGCTTCGACGAAGACGGGCTGTTCGACCGGCTCGCCGCGAAGGGGGCCCTGACGACGGCATATCTCGATGCGCTGGCCGACAGCATTGCCGGTTTCCACGAAACGGCAGACGTGATCGCGGATCTGCAAGGCGCGCGGCGCGTCGCCGACGTCATCGCGCTCAACGCGAAGAGCATGGCCGGGCTGTCCGCCATGCCGCGCGCGCAGGCGACCGCGCTGCAGCAGCGCCAGGAAAAGGCGCTCGAAATCCATGCGGCGGCACTCGATGCGCGTGCCCGCGCGGGCCGGGTGCGCCGCTGCCATGGTGATCTGCATCTGCGCAATATCTGCCTGCATGACGGTCGCCCGCAGCTCTTCGACTGCATCGAGTTCAACGAGACAATCGCCAGCATCGACACGCTCTACGATCTCGCCTTCCTCTTAATGGACCTGCGTGCGCGCTCAGGCGACGACCCACGTCTGGCCGAGGCGGCGGCGCATGTCGCCAACCGCTATGTCGATCGCAGCGAAGACGATGCCGGCTACGCGCTCTTGCCCTTGTTCATGAGCCTGCGTGCCGGCATTCGCGCCATCGTCACCGCCACCCAGATCGACGAGGCCGACGAGGGCGACGATGATCCGGAACTCGCGCCGCGCATGCGGGCCTATCTCGATCTCGCGCTCGAGCTGTTGGAGCCCGCGCCCGCGCAGCTCGTGGCCATCGGTGGTTTCAGCGGCTCGGGCAAGACCACGATCTCCGAGGCGCTTGCGGCTCATCTGGGCATACCACCCGGCGCGCGCATCCTGGAGAGCGACCGGCTGCGCAAGCACCTCCACGGCGTGGCGCCGGAAACGCCACTCGATTCGCAGGCCTATACGGCGCAGGCCTCACAGGCGGTCTATGCGCATATGCGCGAACGTGCCGCCCGGGTCCTGGCTGGCGGTGGCAGCGTCATTCTCGAAGCGGTGCATGCCGATCCCCAGGCGCGCGCCGATGCAGCCCGCGTCGCCTCCGAAGCCGGGGTGCCCTTCCACGGCTTCTGGCTCGAAGTCGACCCCGACGCCCTGCAGAAACGCCTCGCGGCGCGCCCCCGCAGCGCCTCGGATGCGACACGCTCCGTGCTCGAAGCACAGCTCGCAAAAGGCACCGGCCCCCTCGACTGGCAGCGCCTCCCGCCCGCCGGCGAAGGCGAGGCGGGAATTGCTGCGCAGGTGGAGACGATCTGCCGATCGATCCGGAATGCGGGGAAGGGCGAGTACAGGCAGGGCTGAAGCCCGGTCATGCGGGTGTAATTTCCATGCGGAACAGGCTTTTACGAAGCCACGCCACGAGGCGATGCCGCAGTGGCGGGCTGCGTCATAAAGAAGCGGAGCATCTGGCGCGAGGCGTCCGGTCCCTTGTCGTCGGTATAGGTTCCAGGTGCCTGCCCACCCGACCAGGCGTGGCCTCCACCCGCAATCGTCCAGAATTCCACGAGAACGGCCCCGTCGCTTCCGGCAAAGTCGCTGCGGGTATAGCCGCGCCCGCGGACCGAGCGCTTGCCGACCCGCAGCGGTACCGCATCACCGCCCACCGCCGCTGCGAGGATCCGGTCTGCATTATCGGGGTGGACCGTGCCGTCGGCATCGCCCTGGAAGATGATCCGCCGGACCGGAAGCGTCCGCGCGACGGCGACCGGCACGATGCCGCGCGATAGCGCACCGCTGCGCATGACCGACATCGCCGAAGTCACGCTGCGCGCCGAACCGCGCGCAAGGCCGGAATGGATACCCGCCGCCGAATAGATTTCAGGATAGATATCGGCCAGGATATCCGCCATGGCACCACCGGCGGACAGGCCGGCCACGAAGACGTTCTCGCGGCCGAGGTCGTATTGCTTCATCAACTTGCGGGTCAGCGAGGCCAGGATGGCAGGCTCGCCTTTGCCACGAACCTGATGGCGTGGATTGTACCAGTTCCAGCACGAGGCCGGATTGTTCCTGCGGACCTGCGAGGGATAGGCCACCGCGAAGTCATGCTTTTCGGCCAGCGCGTTCATGTGGGTCCCGACGGCGAAATCGTCGGGGCCTTGCGAGCAGCCATGCAGCATGAGGATCAGCCCCTTCGGCTGTTCCGGGTGGCGCGAGGGGAGGTAGAGCTTGTAGCTGCGCACGCCTGCGCTGCTGCTATGTGTCCGCGAGAGATATTGCGCGCCTTCCGTCATCCCGGCGGTGACGCTTCCCAGAGTCGGACGGGTCAGGGCCTTGCTCACCGGCGATTGCGCCTTCGCCATCTGCCTGAGGGCGCGCATGGGGGTGCGTGCCGAGCCGACCATGAACCCCGCCACCGCCTTCTGCATCACGCGCGTCGATCGCGACAGCTTGTAAGGGCGCATCAGTCGCGCCGTCCGGCGCATCGCATTGGCGAAAACGCGCTTCATCGAGTTCATCCTCAGGGTATCGGAAACCGTGGCGCGGGCCATTGCGGTCAGCCGGGATACAGTCGATCCGCCCGACAGCGCCGGGCGGGAATGTGCCGTGTCCGCCTGTGCGGAATGCGAAATCCGACCGGGCGCGGTCCCGGAACCCTGTCGGTTGCGACAAAGGCCGGTTGCAGGTGGCAGCCCCGAATGCTATCCGATCTGACAAGGTCAGGCTGGGCACTCTAAATCTTTGTTTAGAATATCAATTTAGCCGTCTGCGGTGCCGCCTGACGCTATGATACCCGACACAAGAACCTATCCGGTCGATAACAGATCAACGTAGACTCGGTTCCACTTCGTCTATTACTGTTGCACGGACCTTGCCGCGCCGGCCTCCCAGATCGGGGCCTCGTCGCTCTTGAGGCCAGACCAGATCGGGAGACCGAACCAGATGGGATGGCTGCAATGGCTAAGGAACCTCAATCGGCATTCGATGCCAGGACCTTCCTCGCGCGCCTCGGCAACGACGCGCGCATTGCCGACTTTGTTACCGACCAGGCGGTCTTCGAGCAGGGCGACGCTGCGGATGCGGTCTACTACGTACAGACCGGGAAGGTGAAGCTCTCCGTCCTGTCCGAGCAGGGCAAGGGTGCCGTCATCGCGCTGCTCGGCCCCGGAGACTTCTTCGGCGAGGGCTGCCTTGCCGGCCAAACCATGTGCATCTCGTCGGCTGTCGCCATGGCGGATACGCAAGTCATCCGGATCGACAAGCGGACGATCCAGAAACTGATCGCGGATGATCCCGCCTTTTCGGAGGTCTTCGTCGCGCATCTTCTTGAACGTGCCGTGCGTGTCGAAGCCGACCTGATCGACCAGCTGTTCAATTCCAGCGAGAAGCGGCTCGCGCGCCTGCTGCTCATACTCGCCAATTTCGGCAAGGACGGCGAGCCCGAACCGATCCTCGCGGAGATCAGCCAGGAAACACTCGCCCAGATGATCGGTACCACGCGCCCGCGTGTCAGCCATTTCATGAACAAGTTCCGCAAGCTCGGCTTCATTTCATACAACGGCAGGATCGAGGTTCACCGCTCCCTCTTGAATGCGGTCCTGCGTGATCAGCCCTATACCGATCACGAGTGAAAAACTCGCGCGGGGTGATCAATACGGGACAGCGCCTTCGTGCCACGGGCGTTAATCTGATCAAGTGGAAAACGCTGCGAAGAGCGGGCATCGGTTCGCGTTGAGACCAGTTGCTTTCAGGCTGCCGGGCACGATCCCGCCGGATCGGCGCAGAGGCGGTGCCACGCGATACCTTGCGCTTTCCATAACCTCGTCGTGCGGGCCCGTCCTATCGGGCCTTTTCGTTCTGGACGTCTGGCCAGGCCGCTCATTCGAAACAGATTGGATTGGCTATAGTGGCAAAAGAACCTCAATCGACATTTGATGCCAAGGCATTCCTCGCGCGCCTCGGCGACGACAGAAGCGTTGCCGAATATGCCACCGAAGAGGAGGTCTTCGCGCAGGGAGACCCTGCCGACGCCGTTTATTTCATCCAGACGGGCAAGGTGAAGCTCACCGTTCTGTCCGAGCAGGGCAAGGAAGCCGTGATCGCGCTGCTCGGCCCCGGGCACTTCTTCGGGGAGGGCTGCCTTGCGGGCCAGTCGAAGCGGATCTCGACGGCCGTGTCCATGGCGAATTCGGGGGTCGTGCGGATCGATCGGCGCAAGATCCTCGGACTGATTGCAAGTGACCCCGCCTTCTCCGAAGTCTTCATCGCCCATCTTCTGGGGCGTGCCGTGCGTGTCGAGGCTGATCTGATAGATCAGCTGTTCAATTCCAGCGAAAAACGGCTTGCGCGTCTGCTGCTGCTTCTCGCCAATTTCGGCAAGGACAGCGAACCCGAGCCGATCATCGCGGAAATCAGCCAGGAAACACTCGCCCAGATGATCGGAACGACACGCCCGCGCGTCAGCCACTTCATGAACAAGTTCCGCAAACTCGGCTTCATTTCGTACAACGGCAGGATCGAGGTCCATAAATCTCTATTGAATGCTGTTCTGCACGATCAACCACAAATAGACTCTGATTGATAAATTTATGGGCCGTGATCAATACGGAACAGCACAGCTCCGCCACAGGCATTAACATTTTGTTGTGGGGACAGGTTCCCGCAAAAACGCAGATCCCCCAGAAGCTGTCGGGAACGCCCCGGCGTTCGCACCCCGCTATTGCGGGAACGATTCGGCTCGGGCGCATCACTATCGGAGGTTTAACATGCTGGCGCAAAAGACAGAACATGAGGCCGCCGAGCGGTTTTCGCACTTGCTCGCGCAATCACGTCCCGTGGCCGAGCCCCGGACGGAGCCCCGGTCAAGTCTCACCGACCAGATGGCGGAACTCGTTCACTACTAAGGATACCCTCCTGCGGGAAGTGCATCACCGTGTCGGGAACAGCCTGCAGATCATTGCCAGCGTGCTGGCGATGGATGCGCGGCAGGTGCAATCCGCCGAGGCCCGCCGTCATCTGCAGAATGCCCATCGGCGCATTCTGGCCGTGGCGACCATGCAGCGACAACTGCAGATGCCGCGCGATGACTGCAATGTCGAGATCGCCGCCTATCTCGATCATCTCGCCGAGACGCTTGCCGGGTCGGTCGTCACCGATCCTGCGCGGATCGTGATCGATGTGCAGTCCGATATGAATAACGTGGCTCCCGAAACCGCGATGAATCTCGGGCTTATCGTCACCGAGCTGGTGATCAACGCGCTCAAGCATGCCTTTCTGGCCGATACCGAGGGCAGGATCACCATACGCTACCGGGTACAGGGCTATCGCTGGCAGCTGAGCGTTTCCGACAATGGCAACGGCATGCAGGTTTCCGATCAGATCAGGCACGAGACCGGCCTCGGCAAGACCATCGTCGCGGTGCTCGTCAGGCAGATCGGCGGCGAGTTCGAAGCCTCCACGACGGTCGGCGGCTCGGGCAACACCTTGTCGATCAAGGGTGTTCACAAGCCCCTGCGCGACGATCCTTGCGCGATGGCAGCGCGGCAGGCGCATGAGTGAATACCCGAACCGGGATCCCCTCACGGCGCAACCGCCCCGGGGCAGCCGTGGCCGCGCCGGCGGACGCCTCGTTCTGGTGGGTCGCCTGCAGATCGTGCGCGAGTGCATCGCCTTCGAGATCACGCGCCGCTACGGGCCGATGGAGGTCCTGCATGCCGCGACGATCGAGGCGGCGGCGGCCCTGCCGCACGCGCCGGGCGACCTGCTCATCGTCGATGCGAGCCACGCCGATTCCCATATTGCCCCGCTCTTCCTGCGGGCCGCCTTCCCCGAGGCCCTGATCATCCTTCTGATGGCGGATCGCATCACCAATCTCGGCATTGCCGAGACGGTCAACCTGCCTCCCACCTACGATGCCTTGCTGTTTCTCGTCGGCGCCGCGCTCGGGGTTCAGCCTGCAGGGATCCGGGCGCAGCCCGCAAGACACGACATCCTGCCAGAGGGCGCCCCGCCGCCGCCGGAGCCCGTCGATGACTGGCCCGAGCTCACGCGGCGTGAGCGCGAGGTCACGGCCGGGCTCCTGGAAGGCAAGGGCAACAAGCTGATCGCCTACGAGATGGGCCTGTCCGACAACACGGTGAAGATGCATCTCACCCATATCATGCAGAAACTCAAGGTCACGAACCGCACCCAGGTCGTCCTGCTGATCGGTCGATCCCGTGAGCGCCGCGAACCCGCCGAAGCCCGACGCACCCTTTCCGCCCCCGCCCCTCCATGAAGTCCGCGCCCGATCTCC
>JAFIEI010000089.1 GCA_020832565.1 Salinarimonas sp.
CATGACCAAATTCACCGAAAGACAGCGGCAGCCACTCGTGGCTGCCGCATTGTCGCGGACGCGCGGCGCCTTTACCGGCGTCGCGCTCGTCAGTGCCGTGACCAATCTCTTGATGCTCACCGGCCCGCTCTTCATGCTGCAGATCTACGACAGGGTCCTGTCGAGCCGCAGCGTCCCGACGCTGCTGGTGCTCGCGGGGCTCGTGGCCGGGCTTTATCTCTTTCTAGGGGTTCTGGAGATCATCCGCGCGCGTGTGCTTACCCGCATCGGGCAGCGGATCGACCGGGACCTGTCCGGCCATGCCTTTGATGCAGGGCTCGCGCTGCCGCTCAAGACCCGCAACAGCGAAGCTGCGGCGCATCCGATGCGCGATCTCGATCGCATCCGCCAGTTCATGAGCGGGCAGGGGCCGGTCGCGATCTGTGACCTGCCATGGCTGCCGATCTATCTGGCCATCATCTTCCTCTTCCACCCTTATCTCGGTTGGCTCGGCACCGCCGGCGCCGCCATTCTCATCGTGATCACGCTGATCAACGAGTACACCCTGCGCAAACCCGTCGAGCGCCTCGCCGCCATGACCCGCAGCCGCAACGCCTTCTCCGAGGCGGGCCGGCGCAATGCGGAGGTCCTGCGGGCGATGGGGATGGGGCCGCGTTACCGTGCACGGTTCGAGCAGATGGATGCGCCGTATCAGGCCGTGCAGGCGCGGGTAGGGGACATGACCGGGGGCTACGCCGCCGGCACGAAGGTCTTCCGCCTCGGCCTGCAATCGGCGGTGCTCGCGCTGGGCGCGTGGCTCGCCATCATGCAGGCGATCACGCCGGGCGTGATGATCGCGGCGTCGATCCTGACCGCACGGGCGCTTGCGCCGATCGAGGCGGCGATCGGCCAATGGCGCCACTTCGTCGCCTGCCGGCAGGCGCGCCGGCGTCTCGGCGAGATGCTCGGTCACGGGCTCGACGCGGATCCGGACATGCAGCTGCCGCGCCCGGTCCAGCGCCTCGACGTCGAGAACATCGCCGTCGCCGCGCCCGGCGACAAACAGGCCCTGATCCAGGATATCAAGCTCTCCCTGAAGGCTGGCGATGCGCTGGGTGTGATCGGGCCGAGCGGCTCGGGGAAATCGACGCTGGCGCGGTCTCTCGTGGGAATCTGGCCCGCCATGCGCGGCGCCATTCGCCTCGACGGCGCGACCCTCGATCAATGGGCCCCCGAAGCACTCGGCCCGGCCATCGGCTACCTTCCGCAGGGTGTCGAGCTCTTCGACGGGACGGTGGCGGAGAACATCGCCCGCTTCGACCCCGACGCCGATCCGCAGGGAATCGTCGCAGCAGCGCAGCGCGCGGGCGTGCACGACCTGATCCTGCAATTCTCCGAGGGCTATGACACCCGCATCGGCGAATACGGCGCCATTCTCTCCGCCGGTCAGCGCCAGCGTATCGGCCTCGCCCGCGCGCTCTACGGACAGCCCTTCCTGATCGTGCTCGACGAGCCCAATGCCAATCTCGATTCCGAGGGCGAGAAGGCGCTCAGCGACGCGATTGCTGCGGCGCGGGCCGATCAGGCCATCGTCATCGTCATCGCGCACCGCCCGAGCGCGCTCGCCAATGTGGATCAGGTGCTCGTGATGCAGGGCGGGCGTCAGGCGGCGATCGGCCCGCGCGACGAGGTCCTGCGCCGCACCACGATCCGCCCCGTCCCGGCCAGTGCCTGATCCGGAGTTCGCATCCATGTCATCCCCCTTCTCCGGTCCGGCCCGCGCAAACTCCGCCGATCCCGCGCGCGGAATCCGCCGGCATATCGTCATCGCCCTCATCGCCATCGTGACGCTGTTTGCCGGAATCGGCGGCTGGGGCGCGTTTGCCAGCATTGCCGGCGCCGTCGTTGCGCCGGGGGTCGTCGTGGTCGAGGGCAATATCCGCCGCGTCCAGCACCGCACCGGCGGCATCGTCGGGGAAATCCATGTGCGCGACGGCGACCGCGTCGAGGCCGGCGATGTCGTCGTCACCCTCGATGCCACCGTGACGCGGGCCAATCTGGCCATCATCGAAAACCAGATCGACCAGCTCCATGCCAGCCGCGCGCGGCTGGTGGCCGAGCGGGACGCGGCGCTCGAAGTGGCCATTCCCGAAAGCCTCGCCGCGCGACTGGGGGAGGTGGAGATTTCCGAGCTGGTGACAGCCGAGCGGGCTTTGTTCAAGGCGAGGCGCGATATGCGTGAACGCCGCAAGGAGCAGCTCGACGAGCGTGTCGTGCAGATCGGACAGGAGGTCGAGGGGCTTGCTGCGCGCCGCCGCGCCCTCGACGAGGAGCGCGCGCTCATCGTGCAGGAGCTCGACGGGATCGAGATGCTCTACGCCAAGGGCCTGATCCCGTTCCCAAGGATCGCGGAACTGCGCCGCGCACGCGCCCAGCTCGCCGGTGAGGACGGGCAGATCGAGGCGGCGATCGCCCAGGCGCAGACGCGCATCGTCGAGACGCGGCTCGAATGGCTGCAATACGAGCAGGAGCTGCTCTCGGAAGTGCTCACGGGGCTGCGCGAGAGCGATGCCCAGCTGCGCGAATTGCGCGAGCGGCGCATCGCGGCCCATGACGAACTCGCGCGCATCGACATCCGCGCGCCGCAAAACGGCATCGTGCATGAGCTGGCGGTGCATACCGTGGAGGGGGTAATCAGTGCCGAAGAAACGATCATGGCGATCGTGCCCGATGACGAGCAGCGCGTGATCGAGGCGCGGATCGCGCCGGAGGATATCGATCAGGCGCTGGCTGCGCGCGATGTCGTCTTGCGGCTCAGCGCCTTCAACCAGCGCACCACCCCAGAAATCGCCGGTGTGATCCTCACCATCTCCGCCGATCTGTCATACGATCCGCATTCCGAAGGCGGCTGGTATCGCGCCCGGATCGGCATCCCGGAGGGCGAATGGGAGCGTGTCGGCGATCGCTTCCTCGTGCCGGGCATGCCGGTCGAGGCCTTCATCCAGACCGGCATGCGCACGCCATTATCCTATCTGGTCAAACCGCTGACCGACCATCTCGCCCGCGCCTTTCGCGAGGAATAGGCGCCAGGCGAAATATCTTGCGCGATGAGGAAGGGCAGGGCGCTCGGGACTCTGCCCCCTACCGTGCCTGCGCCGCCCGCATCCGCGCCGAGCGGCGCATCACCAGCGTGGCAATCACCACCGCCGTGGTCACGAGGCCGATCAGGATGGCCGAGAGCGCATTGATCTCCGGCGTCACCCCCAGCCGCACCTGGCTGTAGATGCGCATCGGCAGCGTCGTCGCGCCGGGGCCGGAGGTGAAGCTCGCGATAACGAGATCATCCATCGAGAGCGTGAAGGCCAGCAGGAACCCGGCGAGGATTGCCGGCGCGATGATCGGCAGGGTGATCGTGAAGAACACCTTCCAGGGCGGGGCGCCGAGATCGAGGGCGGCTTCCTCCAGTGTCCGGTCGAAGGCCATCAGCCGCGATTGCACGATCACCGTGACGAAGCACATGGCGAAGGTGGTGTGGGCAATCGCGATGGTCCAGAAACCGCGATCGAGATTGATCGCCACGAAGAGCAGAAGCAGCGACAACCCGGTGATCACCTCCGGCATCACCATCGGCGCGTAGATCAGCCCCGTAAACAACGCCCGCCCGCGAAAGCGCCCGTGGCGTGTCAGCGCAAGCGCGGCGAGCGTGCCCAGCACCGTGGCGAAGAGCGCGGTGACGAAGGCGATGCGGATCGTGACCCAGGCCGCGCGCATCAGTGGTTCGTTGCGAAACAGCTCGCCATACCAGCGCGTCGAGAACCCGCCCCAGACGGTGACGAGCCGCGACTCGTTGAACGAGTAGATCACGAGCAGCAGGATCGGGATATAAAGAAAGGCGAGCCCGAGCGTCAGCGCCAGCACGTTGAAGAAGGAGAAGCCCCTCATGGCCGTCCCTCCTTCTCGCCTGCGGCTTCCGCTTCCATGCGCCGCGATTCCGCCTCGCGGAAGATCACGATCGGCACCACCAGCACCACGAGCAGCACCATCGCCACGGCGGCGGCGACGGGCCAGTCGCGGTTGGAGAAGAACTCGATCCACAAGGTCCGCCCGATCATCAGCGTCTGCGAGCCGCCGAGCAGATCCGGCACCACGAACTCGCCGGTGATCGGGATGAAGCAGAGCAGGCATCCCGCGATGATGCCGGGTTTGGCCAGCGGCACCGTCACGGTCCAGAACGCCTTGGCGCGCGACGCGCCGAGATCGCGCGCGGCCTCGATCAGCGTATGGTCCATCCGCTCCAGCGTGGCATAGAGCGGCAGCACCATGAAGGGCAGGTAGGTATAAACCAGCGCGATGAACACCGCATATTCGGTATTCAGGATGGTCAGCGGCTGCGAGATCAGCCCCGCGCCCAGCAGGTAATGGTTGAGGAAACCCTCCGGGCGCAGGATCCCGATCCAGGCATAGACGCGGATCAGGAAGCTCGTCCAGAACGGCAGGATCATCGCCGCAACGAGGATCGGCCGCCAGGAGCGCGGCGCGCGCGCCATCGCATAGGCAATGGGAAAGCCGATCGCGAGCAGCATCGCCGTCGAGATCAGCGAGATTCGCAGCGAGGATATGAGCGAGGCGATGTAGAGATCATCCTGCGCGAGGAAGATGAAATTCTCGAAGCTGAGATCGCGCAGGAACGCGACCAGCCCCTCCCAGCCCGCAGTGAAATCGAGCAGCGGCCAATAGGGCGGCTGCGCCAGGCGCGGCTCGGAAAGTGCGATCTTGAAAACGATCACCATCGGCCAGAGGAAGAACGCCGCGAGCCACAGATACGGGATGATGATGACGAGCCGGCGGGCGAGATTTCGCATGGCCACCCGCCTCAATCGCTCAGGATCACGGCCGCATCGGGCGCGAAGGAGACATGCACCCGCTCTTCCATATCGAGCGGGTTTTCGGTGTAGCGCGTCGCGTTGGCGCGGGTGACGCGGATGATCTGGCCGGTATCGAGCTTGATGCGATACACCGTCCAGTCGCCGAGATAGCCGATATCCCAGATCTCGCCGGCAAGGCTGTTGAACGCTTCGCCCGGCGCCTCGCGGGTGACGCGCATCTTCTCCGGGCGCACCGCCACCGCGACGTGATCGCCGGCGCCGAGCCGCGCGTCGGGATCCGCAACGCGAAACCGCGTCTCGCCGGAAGCCGCTGCAAGCTCCCAACCCGCATCATTGCCGCCGCCGCTGACGCGTGCCTCGAACAGGTTGATCTCGCCCACGAAATCCGCGACGAACCGCGAAGCCGGCTGCTCGTAGATCTCGCCGGGCGTCGCCACCTGCACGACGCGCCCGGCATCCATCACGGCGATGCGGTCGGCCATGGTCATGGCCTCTTCCTGGTCGTGGGTGACGACGATGAAGGTGGTGCCGAGCTCGATCTGGATATCCATCAACTCGAACTGCGTCTCCTCGCGCAGCTTGCGGTCGAGCGCGCCGAGCGGCTCGTCGAGCAGCAGCACGCGCGGGCGTTTGGCCAGCGCCCGGGCGAGTGCGACGCGCTGTTTCTGGCCGCCGGAGAGCTGATCGGGCCGCCGCCCGGCGAAGCGCTCCATCTGCACGAGCTTGAGCATCTCCGCGACCCGCGCCGCAATCGCGTCCCGCGCCATCCCCTCCTGCCGCAGGCCGTAGGCGATGTTCTTCTCGACACTCATATGCGGAAACAGCGCATAGCTTTGAAACATCATGTTGACCGGGCGGCGGTTGGGCGCCACGCCCGCAAGATCCGCCCCGTCGAGCAGAACCCGCCCCCGCGTCGGCGCCTCGAACCCGGCGAGCATGCGCATCAGGGTGGACTTGCCGCAGCCCGAGGGCCCCAGCAGGCAGAAGAACTCGCCCTGATAGATATCGAGCGACAGATCCGCCACCGCGGCCTGATCCCCGAATCTCTTGGTCACGTCATCGAAGCGAATGAACGGCACCGCGTCAGGATCCGCCCAAGGCGCAAAATCCTGCCGCACCGCCCCAATAGCCCGAACCCCGCCACGCTTCATCCAACCACCCCGGAGAGGATTGCCCCGTCAGGGGTTTAGGGGGTTTTTAGGGGTGGGGGAAGGGGGGAATAGAATCTGCTCCAGACGCGATATCTGCTTCTTACGTGCATCATGCGCCAGCCTGTCTAAGTTGGTCTGCTTCCATTTGACTGCCGGCAGGCTTGCAGCGGCGGAAAGATTGATCGCCTCCCAGTCCGGACTTCCTCTCTTGAAATCGACGAGGAAGCGGCGGTGCTCTTGCGGCATTGCTCCGATCATGTGTTCGATGAGCTTTTCGCGCGCGGCCAACAGTTCGTCCAGCGAAACGGAAGGGTCGGACATGCCGACGAACCCTGTGGTGAATTCACCCGTGAGGTCTTTTCTGCGCGGCGCAACGATTTCCGAGATTGGGCGGTCATGGCTGATCAGGTAGATCAGGAATGCGCTGCGCAGCACATCATCGATGCCTTCGTTTGCGAGCAGATCGCGGATATCGAAAAGATCGCGTGGATGTTGTCGATCAAGTGCCGCAATGGCCTTTCCGGCGTAGAGGTCGGCGAAGGAGACGAGTTGGATTTCAGCAAAACCGAAGGCCTCTTCTACCATCGGTGATACCCTGCGCCATTCATGTGCATAGACACATCCGCGAAGTACCGGCGTCACCTCAATCTTGACCTGGGCCCGACCGCGTCTCACGAGGAGCCGGGTCACGGGCTGATGGTCGCCTGTTCGTGTAGGTGTGACGCGCGCACCGGCCAAACCCGTTTCGATAGACCGCCCGATGCGGCGCATGCCGGCATCGATCGCTGCAAGTGAGTGCTCACGCGGCTCAATCGGGAGATATGTAAGGTCGATATCCACCGACAGGCGGGGCATGTTGCGGACGAACAGGTTGATCGCGGTGCCCCCCTTGAGGGCGAATACCTCCTCGCGCGCCACGAAAGGCAACGCGGCGACCAGAAGCGCCACCTGCGCCCGATACGCCTCAGACGGGCTCATCCATACCCTCCGGGACGGTAATCAGGTATGTCGGATCGAGCCTTCCGCCTTTAGCGAGCACGCGTTTGCCGCTGCCGAGGGAGATCCTGCTCCTGTCGATATGGCGCAGCCAGCCATGGCCGTGGCGCTCGGCCAGCCAGAAACATAGGCGCTTCACCTTGATGCTGCGGCAGCTTTCGAGGAGACGCTGCATCACGCCTGGTCGCAGGTTTTGCAGGCCTTGCGCGATCATGTCGGCATTGTCGAAGCTTTCGCGAGTAGGTAGCTCGTCGAGCAACTCCAGAAATGCCCGCTCCGGACGCGATACCGTGAGTGGCCATTCCGGGCCTGTAAAAGGTTCATGCTTGGGCGAACCCCCGAAAGCACCCGGCAGAAACCCGCTATCCGTTTCGGTGTTCCATGCGAAGGCGGTCGATCCTTGCGCTGATGTTCCTCCGCCGAACAGCGGCCCGATCCGGTGGAAAACGAAATCGGCATTAAGGGGTAGCCGCGCCAGCCATCCGGGCGGCGGCGTGAGGCCGTAAAGATGGACAGTGTCCCGCCGGCCCGCGGCGAGGTAATGGGCAAACCCATGCAGTTCGAGCGCAGTGCGCCCGCCGACGATCACTGGCATTTCCAACAGTGTCTGCATGGAAATCACCACGTTTTGCCAGCTGAGCCGTCCGCCTGGGCGCATGTAAACGCCCCGCGCCGGCTGGACCAGCCAACCTGCTGCAACATATTGGCTGCGCAAACTGCTCGAATAATCTTTTGCTTCCATCCACCGGGAATCGACGACGAGCCCATCCGGCAGGGACCTCAGGAGTAGGTTGAGCTTGTCACGATTTTGCGAGGTCATACTGCGTAAAATCTGCTGGAAATAAACTTATGTCAAGTTCGAAGTATTCTTTATTTCCACAGTTTGGCTTAGTTAATAAGATAAAAAATAAACTGGCCACTCTTGATCCTGTCTGCAGAAAACATGTCTTTGGTTGCAATTCCGGCAACACCCACCCCTTGAACCCTCACGTATTGCCGCTAGAATCACAACCGAGCCGAGCAGGAGGATGCCCCCTCCCACCCGGCTCTGACCATCAGAAAAAGGACGTTTTCCAATGGCTGCAATCAGCGATACCAAAACCGCCCGCGCGGCGGAAGTGATC
>JAFIEI010000090.1 GCA_020832565.1 Salinarimonas sp.
TTCACGGCAAATCGTTCACGGCAGGTTCTTCACGGCAGGACGATCATCTGCGGCGGCATGTTGCCTCGAAACGTCGTCGCAAAGTGGGCCCTCGGAAGGCGCTTTCAAAACGTCATGGCCGAGGCGTTGAGAATACCCGCTGCCAGGGAAATCGCCCCGAGGAAGAGCGCCGCGGACATCTCTCCCGCCGCGATGCGCTGGGACAGGTTGGGAATGATCAGCCGCACCATCACGTAGACGGCAATCTGCACGATCATCGCGATCAGTCCCCAGATCACCAGATCGACCACCGTCATCGCATAGACTACCGCGCTCGAGAGCGGCAGCGCGAAACCGATCAGGCTCAGGCCCAGCGCGACGGCAGCGGAGACCACGTTCTGGCGAATCAGCGCGAACTCGTTGTGCGACGTCGCAAATGTGTAGAGCACCAGATAAAGCGCGGTCAAAGCGACCGATATCGCGAAAAAGAGCAGAAAAACCGGCAGATTGGCGATCGAGGCGAACACGGCCTTCCTCCTGATACTGATCCTTCACGTCGCTCATACACGCCTGCGCGCACAAATGCGACGGGCAATGCACCAGGCGACGATGCGCGCCCTTAAAATCGCCCGATTCGCAGTGCCAGCGTCCGGGGCGGCGAGCGCCGGAAATGCCGGGAAACGGCCTGCAGGGTGGCCGATCGCGCTCAGGCTGTGTAAGGTTTACGCAATGGGTTAATGCGATACGTCAGGCAATGGGCAGGGCGCGCGCATGCGGATGGACGGCGATGACGGAGTTCGATGGGATGTTTGAAAAGAGCACAGGCTTCGCGCATAGCGGAGCGATGAAGGGTGTGAAACGCGGGGCACCGCGTCTTCTCCTGCTCGCGGCGATCGGTCTTACCCTCGCCGCCTGTGAAACGGTCAACCGGATGAGCGCGGTGCAATCGGTCGCCGTACTCGATACCAGCGATGCGGAAACGTCGCGCGCCAATATCTCCTCGCTCACCGAGGTCATCGAGCGCAATCCGAACGACCCGTCCGCCTTTAATACGCGCGGCGCCGCCTATGCCCGCACCGGCCAGTTCCGCGAGGCCATGGCCGATTTCGGCCGTGCCGTCGAACTCGATCCGGGCTATGCTCCGGCCCATACCAATCGCGGCCTCGCCAACCGCCAGATCGGCGAAGAAGAACGTGCACTTTCCGATTTCAACCGCGCACTCTCGGCGGACGAGGATTACGTGCCGGCCCTGATCGCACGCGCCAATCTCCTTCGTGTGAAAGGCCAGAGCGATCGCGCGCTGGCCGATCTCAACCGGGCGCTTCGCCTCAATCCGGAATCGGCGCAGGCGCTGCATTCGCGCGGGCTGGTCTATCAACGCATGAACAATCACCGCGAAGCGGTGCTCGATTTCGATGCCGCGATCGACCGCAATCCTTACGTCGCCGCCCCGTACAACGCCCGCGGCCAGAGCCTCGTGGCCCGCGGCGAGTATGATCGCGCGATCGAGGATTTCAACGCCTCGCTCAACGTCAACAACAACAATGCCGATGCCTGGGCCTGGCGCGGCGTCGCGCTGGAGCGCTCCGGCGACTCCCAGGAAGCCCAGATCAGCTACCAGCGCGCCATCGGCATCGATCGCGGCAACAGCGTGGCCACGGAAGGTCTGCAACGCGTCCAGCGCCAGGCGAGCGCAGGCGGCGGTCTGTTCCGGCGTTGAGCGCCGGGCGGGCGCGCCAATCCACCGGGTGCGCGCCGCCCCTACCCCTCACGCCCCCGTATCGCGAATGAGCCCTTCCTGCGCCACCGATGCCACGAGGCGTCCGTCGCGCGTGTAGATCGCGCCGCGTGAGAAGCCGCGTGCGCCGCCGGCATTGGGGCTGTCCTGCGCATAGAGCAGCCATTCGTCGGCGCGGAAGGGGCGATGCAGCCACAGCGCATGGTCGAGGCTCGCGGCGCGGATCGCGCGATCGAACACGGTGCGGCCATGGGCGATCAACGCCGAATCCAGAAGCGTCAGATCCGAGGCATAGGCCAGCACGCAATTATGGATGACCGGATCATCCGGCAGAGGCTCCTTCGCCTTGATCCAGACGTGGAAGCGCGGCGGACGCGGGGTGCCGTCATAACGCTCGAATTCGACGGGCCGCAGGTCGATCGGGCGCTCGCGCTCGAAATAGCGCCGCACGGTCTCCGGCATCTTGGCGAGGGTTTCCGGCGCGAATCCGCCGGTACCGGCGAGCTCTTCCGGCATGGGCACATCGGGCATCTCGGCGGCATGCTCGAAACCGGGCTCCGCAATCTGGAACGATGCGGCCATGGTGAAGATCGGCTGGCCGTTCTGGATCGCGGTGACCCGGCGCGTGGTGAAGGAGCGGCCATCGCGCATCCGGTCGACCTCGTAGATGATCGGGGTCTCGGGCGAGCCGGGGAGCAGGAAATACGCGTGCAGCGAATGCGGCTGGCGGTCCTCGACAGTCCGGCAGGCGGCGACCAGCGCCTGGCCGATCACCTGCCCGCCGAAGACGCGCTGCCAACCGGTCTGGGGACTGCGACCCCGAAACAGATTGCGCTCCAGCTGTTCGAGGTCGAGTATCGAGACGAGATCGGCGAGGGCTGCGGATTTGGCGTGGGCTGGCGTTTGCTTCTGGCCGGACATGGCAGGACCTCTTCGCGAAATGGGCCGGGGTGCCGAGGATTGCTTCGCTTCGGCGCGGCAGGCATAGGGTAACGCGCGGCCGGAAAGGTCAAGCGCCGGACGCATGCAGAGATGCATGCAAAGGCGCACACAAAGGGCGCAAGATCCGCATGCGGATCGCGCATTGCGCCGCAGCGAGCTGGAGTGAGCGGGATGGCGGCAGGCAAGGCAAGTCGCAAGGGTGCGAGAGACGATTTCAAAAACAGTTCAAAGAGCAAAGCGCGGGGGGGAACGCGCCGCGCCGCGCCCGCGCCCCGTCATATCCTGATCGCCGGCAGCGGCATTGCCGGGCTGACCCTCGCGCTTGCCCTTGCGCGCGCCTGCCCCGCGCAGCTCACCATCACGGTCTGTGACCCCACCCTCCCCGCGCAGGACCTGCCCGATGCGCGCGCGGATGATGCGCGTGCCTATGCCATCGCGGCGGCGGGGCGACGCATGTTCGAATCACTCGGGATCTGGCCGAAGGTCGCCGGAATGGCGCAGCCGATGCGCGACATGGTGATCACCGACAGCCATCTCGCCGATCCGGTGCGTCCGAGCTTCCTGAATTTCGACGGCGAGGTCGAGCCAGGCGAAGCCTTCGCGCATATGGTGCCGGCACACGACCTGCTGGCGGCCCTGCTCCCGGCCTGCCGCGAAGCCGGCGTTGATCTGCGCCGGGTCGCCGTGCGCCGATTCGAGGCCGATGCCGATGGCGGCACGGCGCATCTGTCGGACGGCGAGCGCCTTCCCGTTACGCTCTGCGTCGCTGCCGACGGCGCAAGATCGCGGCTGCGCGAGGCGGCGGGAATCGGCTGGGTCGGCTGGTCCTATCCGCAGGTCGGCATCGTCGCGACCATCGGCCATGAGCGCGACCATATGGGCCGCGCCATCGAACATTTCCTGCCCTCGGGCCCCTTCGCCCTTTTGCCGCTGACGCCGGGCGGATCGCTCGGGCACCGCTCCTCGATCGTCTGGACCGAGCGCCGCGCGACGGCCTCGACGCTGCTCGCGCGCGATCCCGGGGAGGTGCTGGAGGAGGTCGAGCGCCGTTTCGGGCTCGAGCTCGGCGCGATCGCGCTGGAGACCCCCTTGCGCGCCTTTCCGCTTTCCTTCGGCATCGCTCGCGAATTCGCCGCGACGCGGCTCGCGCTGATCGGCGATGCCGCCCATGTCATCCACCCGATCGCGGGACAGGGGCTCAATCTCGGCCTGAAGAACGTCGCGGCCCTGGCCGAATGCATCGTCGATGCGACGCGACTGGGCATGGATCCCGGCGAGGGGGACATTCTGCGCGACTATACACGCGCGCGCCGGTTCGACACGGTGGCGATGGCCGCCGTAACGGACGGGCTGAACCGGCTGTTCTCGAACGATATCGAGCCTGTGCGCATGCTGCGCGATTTCGGCCTCGGACTGGTCGAACGCCTGCCGCCGCTCAAGCGCTTCTTCATCCGCGAAGCATCGGGGCTGAGCGCGAAAGCGCCCAGGCTGATGCGTGGCGAACGGCTCTAGCCCGGCACGCTGCGGCGTACGGAGACGAGCGCGGGTGTGAAAGCGCCAACGCGCCCTTTGCATCGGCGATGCTGGCCTTCCACGCGCGGCGGGGGATGATGGGCACGACGATCCCGTATCCGTTTCCCGTCACGAGGTTTCAACGACATGTCGCTCTATCACCCGGCCGAGGACAAGAACTGGGCATGCACCGCGCCACAGGATGCCGGCTTCGACGCCGCTGCGCTCGAAGCCGTTGCCGCGTTTCACCGCGACCACGAATCGGAATGGCCGCGCAGCATGTACCACCCGAACGGCGAATATGTCGGAACGGCCTATATCGACGAGAAGCCGCCCTACAACACAGTGATCGGACCCGTAAAAGAGCGCGGACCGCCTGCGGGCATGGTCCTGAAGGGCGGGCGGATCGTGCAGCAATGGGGTGATGTCGCCCGCCCCGACATGACCTTTTCCATCGCCAAGAGCTTCCTCGGCGTTCTCGCCGGATTGGCGGTCGAACGCGGCCTGATCCGCTCGCTTGATGATCGGGTCGCCGATTACGCGCGCGATGACGGATTCGACGGCCCGCACAATGGGGCGATCACCTGGCGCCACCTCCTGCAGCAGACGAGTGAATGGGAGGGCACCCTCTGGGACAAACCCGATTCCGTCGATCACAACCGCCAGGCCGGCCCCGGCGCGACCAATGCGGCGAAGGGAGATGCCCGGACGCTGCGCGAACCGGGGACGCATTGGGAATACAACGACGTGCGCGTGAACCGGCTCAGCCTCTCGCTGATGCAGGTCTTCCGGCAGCCGCTTCCCGAGGTTCTCGACGCGGCGATCATGACGCCGATCGGGGCGCAGAACTGGGTCTGGCACGGCTATTTCAATTCCACCGTCGAGATCGACGGGCGGGCGATGGAATCGGTCTCCGGCGGTAGCCATTGGGGCGGCGGCTTCCAGATTCCGACGACCGCGCTTGCACGTTTCGGCCTGCTCGTCTCCCGGAACGGACGCTGGAACGGGGAGGAACTGATCCCGGCTTCATGGATCACGCAGATGCTCGCGCCCTGCCCGGTCCATCCGGTCTACGGATTCATGTGGTGGCTCAACACCAATGGTGCGCTGTTTCCCTCAGCGCCGCACGATTCGGTCTTCGCGCTTGGAGCGGGCAACAACGTGATCTGGATCGACCGGTCCAACGATCTTGTCCTGGTCGCACGCTGGATACACAAGGACCATATCGACGGCCTGATCGCCTGCACCCGCGCGGCGATGCGCTGATCTTCCCGAGCAGCAGCGCCAGCGGCGAAGCCAGCGGCCATGCCATGGAGCCGTTGCGCATCCCAGGCCGTAGCGGCAGCGACGCGTTACCCGCGACGCCGGGAGCCCGGCGTGATCAATCGTATGAAGCCAATCATACGCAATCTGCTCGATGCGCTTCGCGCGCCCCCGCCCGCCGGAGCGAGCGGCGATCCGCGAAGGCGGCGGGACCGGCTGCGCCGGTCAGCCTTCGCCTTCGTCGAGATCCTCGGCGCTCGGCACGGCCTCGTCGAGGATGCGCTCAGCCAGCACGCCTGAATTCTGACGGATCGTCGCCTCGATCTTCGCCGCGATCTCAGGATTTTCCTTCAGGAAGGTCTTGGCGTTCTCGCGCCCCTGCCCGAGCCGCTGGCTGTCATAGGAAAACCAGGAGCCGGACTTGTCGACGATGCCGCCCTTGACCCCGAGATCGACCAGCTCGCCGACCTTCGAAATCCCTTCGCCATACATGATGTCGAACTCGACCTGCTTGAAGGGCGGGGCAACCTTGTTCTTCACCACCTTGACCCGCACATTGTTGCCGATCGCCTCATCGCGATCCTTCAGGGTCGCGATGCGGCGGATGTCGAGGCGCACGGAGGCGTAGAACTTCAAGGCGTTACCGCCCGTCGTCGTCTCCGGGCTGCCATACATCACACCGATCTTCATGCGGATCTGGTTGATGAAGATCACCATGGTCTTCGAGCGGTTGATCGAGCCCGTCAGCTTGCGCAGGGCCTGCGACATCAGCCGCGCCTGCAGGCCGGGCTGGACGTCGCCCATGTCGCCCTCGATTTCCGCACGCGGCGTCAAAGCGGCGACCGAATCGACGACGAGAATGTCGACGGCACCGGATCGCACCAGCGTATCGGCGATCTCCAGCGCCTGCTCGCCGGTATCGGGCTGAGAGATCAGAAGATCGTCCAGGTGCACGCCGAGCTTGCGGGCATAGATCGGATCCAGAGCATGCTCGGCATCGACGAAGGCGCAGACGCCGCCTTTCTTCTGGGCCTCTGCGATCGTATGCAGGGCAAGCGTCGTCTTGCCCGAGGATTCCGGCCCGTAGATCTCGATGACACGCCCGCGCGGCAGACCACCGACGCCGAGCGCGATGTCGAGCCCCAGCGACCCGGTCGAGACCGTATCGATCTCCACGGGCTGCTGGCCCTTGCCCAGGCGCATGATCGAGCCCTTGCCGAATGCGCGTTCGATCTGGGAAAGCGCCGCGTCGAGCGCCTTCGTTTTATCTTTATCCATGGAAGAACCTTCCACCAGTCTCAATGCGGACTGAACCATGACGGGAATTCCTTATTGCATGGGTGGGCCATCGAACTCAACGCGCGCTTCAATTGAATGTACCATCTATGTTCCATCTGGCAACAAAAAAGAACATTCGTCCAACATTTTGGATATTAACACGGAAAATCATAGCCTTAGCGCAGCAAGCAAACGACATTTCCGGTCTCCCGGCAAGGCGCCGTGGCGCTTGCGGCGCGACGGCTTCTCCACAGGAAATCCTCCGCGTTCGGCGCTAGGCAGGGCCGCGCGGCTCGTCTAAACAAATTCGCGCGCGGATATGCGGATCAATGACGTTGGGGCAGCGGTTGGCCGGCGCCGCAATCGCGCAGCGGGAGAGGGAATCGGGATGTCGGGAACGAATCGCAGCATCAAATTCGAATCGGGGCACGGCCCGATCGTGGTGCTGGTCGAGCCGCAGATGGGCGAGAATATCGGCATGGCCGCGCGGGCCATGGCGAATTTCGGCCTCACCGAAATGCGCCTCGTCGCTCCGCGCGACGGCTGGCCGAGCGAGAAGGCGCGCGCCACCTCCTCCGGTGCGCTTGAAATCGTCGACCGCGCGCAGGTCTTCGACGACGTTACCGCCGCGCTTCACGATGTCACCCTCGCCTTCGCCACCACGGCGCGCGAGCGCGGGCAGATGAAGCGCGTGCTCTCGCCGCAGGAGAGCATGCAAGAATCCGTCGTGGAATTCTCCGCCGGCGGGCGCGTCGCCATCCTGTTCGGACGGGAGCGCTCGGGTCTCTATAATGACGAGATCTCGCTCTGCGACGCCATCATGACCTTCCCGGTCAATCCCGCCTTCGCCTCGCTCAACATCGCCCAGGCGGTGCTGCTGACGGGGTATGAATGGTTTCGCACCGCCCATGGCGATGCCCTGCCCTTCGACGGCGAGATTCGCTCGCCGCGCGCACCCCGCGCCATGGCCGCCTCGTTCTTCGATTATCTCGAAGAAGAGCTCGACCGCGTGGAATTCTTCCCGCCCGACAAGCGCCCCTCAATGATGCGCAACCTGCGCGACGTCTTCCTGCGCCGCGATCTCACCGAGCAGGATGTGCGCACCCTGCGCGGCGCCATGCGTGCCCTGATTCTGCGCCGCCGCCGCGA
>JAFIEI010000029.1 GCA_020832565.1 Salinarimonas sp.
GCCCCGGCTTGCGAATCCGGCTTGATCGAAACACGCGCTCTCGCGCGTGACCTCGCCGCGCTCTTGCCGCGCGAACGCCTCGCGGCGGGCCTGCACATCTCCGGCTGCGGCAAGGGTTGCGCGCGCTCCGCGCCGGCGGCAATCACGGTGATCGGCACCGCTGAAGGCCATGATCTGGTGCATGAGGGCCGGGTCGGCGATAAGCCGGACCAGCGCGGCCTCTCGCGCGCAGCCGTGATCGCGCATTATTCTGCCGCTGCAATGCGGCCATGACAGGAACGAGCATGGGCTATCAATACGAAAAGAACGGCGCCGCGATCTACGAGCGCTCCTTCGCCATCATCCGCGCCGAGGCGGATCTGTCGCGCTTCGATCCGGATGAGGAGAAAGTCGCCGTGCGGATGATTCATGCCAGCGGCATGGTCGATCTCGCGGAAGACATCATCTTCGCCCCCGGCTTTGCCAAAGCCGCCAAGGGCGCCCTGAGAGCCGGCGCGCCGATCCTGTGCGATGCGCGCATGGTCTCGGAAGGCATCACCCGCGCCCGGCTTCCCGCCGACAACCCGGTGATCTGCACCTTGCAGGATCCGCGCGTGCATGATCTCGCGGCGCAGATGGGCACGACCCGCTCGGCGGCGGCAATGGAATTGTGGCGCCCGCATCTCGAAGGTGCGGTCATCGCCATCGGCAATGCGCCGACATCGCTTTTCCGCCTGCTCGAAATGCTCGACGACCCGGCAACGCCCCGCCCCGCCGCGGTCATCGGCATCCCGGTCGGTTTCGTCGGCGCGGTCGAATCGAAGGAAGCGCTGATGGCGGATGGCCGCGTGCCCGGCCTGATCGTGCGCGGGCGCCGGGGCGGCTCGGCGGTGACGGTCGCGGCGATCAACGCGCTGGCGAGCGAGCGCGAATGAGCGAAACAGGCACCATATACGGCGTCGGCCTCGGCCCGGGCGATCCGGAACTGATGAGCGTCAAGGCCCATCGCCTCGTCACGAACGCCACGGATATCGCCTATTTTCGCAAGAGCGGGCGCAGGGGCCGCGCGCGCACCAGCGTCGACGGGCTGCTGCGGGCGGATATCCGCGAATTCGCCATGGAATACCCCATCACCACCGAAATCCCCCTCGACGACCCCGCCTACGCCGCGACGCTGAAGGCGTTCTACGAGGAATGCGTCGAAAAGCTCCTCGCAATGGCGCGCGCGGGACGAGACATTGTGGTTCTGTGCGAGGGCGACCCGTTCTTCTACGGCTCCTTCATGCACCTGCATTCGCGCCTCGTCGGGCATTGCCCGGTCGAAGTCGTGCCCGGCATTACCGGCATGTCCGCCTGCTGGACGGCGACGGGCCAGCCGATCACCTATGGCGACGACGTGCTCAGCGTGCTGGCCGGCACCCTCGACGAGGAAGCGCTGGTCGCGCGGATGCAAAACGCGGATGCGCTGGTGGTGATGAAACTCGGGCGCAACCTCCCCAAGGTGCGCCGCGCCCTGGAGCGCGCGGGGCTCAATGAACGCGCCTTCTACGTCGCCTATGGCGCGATGCCACAGCAGCAGGTGATGCCGCTATCGCAAAAGGAAACCGACGACGCGCCGTATTTCTCGATGATCATCGTCCACGGCCAGGGACGGCGGCCATGAAAGGGCGGCGACCATGAAAGGACGGCGGCCATGAGCGAGAGCGTGAAGGGGCGCGTCAGCATCATCGGGCTCGGCCCCGGCGCGGAGGGGGCCGTCACGCCCGATGCGCAGGCGGCGCTCTCGGCTGCGCAGGATATCATCGGCTACGGCCCCTATGTGGCGCGCGTGCCGCTGCGGCCCGATCAGGAGCGCCACGCTTCCGATAACCGCGTCGAGATCGAACGCGCCCGCCATGCGCTCGATCTCGCATCAGGAGGCCGGCGCGTCGCCGTGGTTTCATCCGGCGATCCTGGCGTCTTCGCCATGGCGGCGGCAGTCTATGAAGCGCTGGAAGCGGATCCGGCGCGCTGGGCGGGCGTGGCGATCACTGTCGTGCCCGGCATCACCGCCATGCTCGCCGCCGCCGCGCGGCTCGGCGCGCCGCTCGGGCATGATTTCTGCGCCATCAACCTGTCGGACAATCTCAAACCCTGGGAGATCGTCGAGAAGCGCCTGCGCCATGCCGCGCGCGGCGATTTCGCCATGGCCTTCTACAACCCCTCCTCCCGCTCGCGCCCGTGGCAATTCGCGCGCACGCTCGCCATCCTGCGCGAGGAATGCGGGCCCGATACCGTCATCGTCTTCGCCCGCAACGTCACCCGCGATGACGAGAGCTTCGCCATCACCACGCTTGGCGAGGCAAAGCCCGAACAGGCGGATATGCGCACGGTGGTGATCGTCGGCTCCTCCCTGACGCGGCTGATCCCGCGCGGCGATGATCGCCCGATCGTCTACACGCCGCGCTGGTCCGGGACGCCGCCGGAGGGTGCGGAATGATCGAGCCATGCGATCACCTGCGCGACGCTCTCGCAGTGCGCGCGCTCGGGGATGGCGGGGCGCGCGATCATGATCACGGGCAGGCCGAGGCTGCGCGCTGCCGCAATCTTGGCAAAGGCCCCGGCGCCGCCGGAATTCTTGGCCACAATCAGATCGATCCCGCGCTCTGCGAGCAGCGCCGCATCGCCCTCCATGGTGAAGGGCCCGCGCGCGATGATCGCCTCGACCTGCGGCAGCGGCAGCGCCTCGCCCGGCTCATCGATCAGCCGCACCGTATAGCGATGCTGCGGCGCGCGGGCAAAATGATGCAGGTGCAGCCGGCCGATCGCCAAAAACACATTGCGCGGCGCGGGCTCGGCTTGCGCGAGATGCGCGGCTGCCGCGTCGAGATCCGTGACGTCGATCCAGCGATCGGCCGGCATCGCCTGCCATGCCGGACGCTCCAGCGCGACGAGCGGCACGCCCTCTTCTGCGCAAGCCGCGACGGCGTTCGCGCTCATCTGCGCGGCGAAAGGATGCGTCGCGTCGATCACGGCATCAATCGCCTGCGCGCGCAGATAATCGCGCAGCCCCGCGACGCCGCCGAACCCGCCGATGCGGATCGCCACCGGCTGGGCCTTGGGCTGCGCCACCCTTCCGGCATAGGAGAGCGTGACGGCAAGATCATCGCGCCCGGCCAGCGCCTGCGCCAGCGCGCTCGCCTCCCCCGTGCCGCCGAGCAGGAGGATGTTGCGGGTTTTCGCGGATCGGTTTTCGGAGGCAATCATGCCTGATCACTTGCCCGACAATCACGCTGCGGATCAAGCGTCATCGTCGCAACCGCGTATCAGCGTGGTCGGGATCGGCGAGGATGGTCTCGCGGGGCTTGGCGCCGGCGCCCGCGCCGCCCTCGACATTGCCGATGTCGTCGCCGGCGGTGAGCGTCATCTCGCCTTTCTCGACGCCGATCCCGCTCTTGCAGGCAAGGAGCGCCTGCCCTGGGGCGCGCCTTTCGCCGAATCGCTGAAGGCGCTGGTCGCGCGGCGTGAAGCGGAGCCCGCCCTGCGCATCGCAATCCTGGCCTCCGGCGATCCGTTCTGGCACGGCGCCGGCGGTAGTCTGATGCAGCATCTGCCGATCGACGCGCTCACCATCCATCCCGCCCCCTCGACCTTCGCGCTCGCCTGCGCCCGGCTCGGCTGGCGGCTGGAAGAATCCGTGACGTTGGGTCTGCATGCGCGCCCGATCCGGCTGATGCGCCCTCACCTGCATCACGGCGCACGGCTGATCGTACTGGTGCGCGACGCAGCCGCCATTGCCGAGGCCGCAGCGCTCCTTCGCGAGACCGGCTGCGGCGCTTCCCGCCTCACCCTGCTCGAACGCCTCGGCGGCCCGCATGAGCGTATCCGCAGCCTGCGCGCGGATGCGGCTTTGCCCGACGATATCGCCGCCCCCGTCGCCCTCGCCATCCATGTCGAGGCCGCCCCCGATGCAGCCCTGATCCCCCGCGCGCCGGGCCTGCCCGATGATTGCTTCGCCAATGACGGCCAGCTCACCAAGCGCGAGATCCGCGCCATGACCCTCGCGGCGCTGGCGCCCTGCCCCGGTGAATTGCTGTGGGATATCGGCGCCGGGGCGGGTTCGATCGCCATCGAATGGTGCCTTGCCCATCCGCAGAACCGCGCCATCGGCATCGAGGCGCGCCCGGACCGGCTGGAGCGCGCGGCGCAGAATGCGCTGGCGCTGGGCGTGCCGCATATCGATTTCCGCGCCGGGCGCGCGCCTGATGCGCTCACCGGGCTGGAGCCACCCGATGCGATCTTCATCGGCGGTGGCGCCTCGCGCGAGGGAGTGGTCGACGCGGCCCTCGCCGCGCTGAAACCCGGCGGGCGGCTCGTGATCAACGCGGTGACGCTGGAGACCGAGGCGCTGCTCATCGCGCTGCATGCACGGCTGGGCGGTGATCTCATCCGCATCGCGCTTTCGCGCGCCACATCTGTCGGCGAGATGCGCGGCTGGCGCGCGGCGATGCCGGTGACGCAATGGTGCTACCGCTCATGACAGGCGATCCGGAGCGTTACGTGATCGGCCTCGGCTTTCGCGGGGAAGCGAAGCGCGAGAGCCTCGATGCCGTGCTCGGCGCGGCCATTGCGGCAGCCAAGGCGGTGGAAAAGGCGAAAGCGCCGGCAGGGAGTGCCTCGCCACTTCTCGCCAGCGCGCGCGACAAGGCCGAGAGCCCCGCCATGCAAGCTCTCGCCGCCGCTCACGGCCTCCCCATCCTCGCCCTCGACGAACCCGCCCTCGCTGCGCAGGCAGACAACGTCACCGCCCGCGAAACCCGCGTCACCCGCCTGCCCGCCGGCGCGAGCCTGTGCGAGGCGGCGGCTCTGGCCGGCGCGGCGACGCTCTCGCCCTCGGGGGAGGCAGAGCTCATCGTCGCGCGCATGATCGGCGCCGACCGGATGGCGACAGCGGCGGTCGCAATCGCAAAGACAACGCAGAAGGATGTCCCATGAGCGTGCATTTCATCGGCGCCGGGCCGGGCGCGCCCGATCTCATCACCGTGCGCGGGCGCGATCTCGTGGCAAGCTGCCCGGTCTGCCTCTATGCCGGCTCGCTGGTACCGCGCGAGATCATCGCTCTCTGTCCACCCGATGCGCGCGTCATCAACACCGCACCGATGGATCTCGATGCGATCGAGGCGGAATATGTCCGCGCGCATGAAGCCGGGCTCGACGTCGCGCGGCTGCATTCGGGCGACATGTCGGTCTGGAGCGCCATGGGCGAGCAGCTGCGCCGGCTGGAGGCGCGCGGCATTGCCTATACGATCACCCCGGGCGTGCCCGCGTTTTCCGCCGCTGCGGCGGCTTTGGGACGCGAATTCACCCTGCCGGAAGTCGCCCAGAGCCTCGTCCTCACCCGCACCTCCGGGCGCGCCTCGGCCATGCCCGAGGGCGAGAAGCTGGAGGCCTTCGCCGCAACCGGCGCGACGCTCGCCATACATCTCTCGATCCATGTGCTCGACGATGTGGTCGAACGCCTGATCCCGCATTACGGCGCCGATTGCCCCGTCGCCATCGTCTACCGTGCCTCCTGGCCCGACGAGCGCATCCTGCGCGGCACGCTGGAAACGATCAGCGCGATCCATGCCAAGGATCCGGTCGAGCGCACCGCGCTGATCGTGGTCGGGCGCGTCCTCGGTGCATCGGATTTCCGCGACAGCGCCCTCTACGATGCCGGCTATCACCGGCGCTACCGCTCAGGCGGTGGCGGCAGCGGCAGTGACGACGGGGGTGCGGGCGCGTAGCTTTCCTTCGCGGTCGAAGATCGCGACATCGATGCCGATATCGGTATCGCGCACCAGCCGCGCGGCGGTCTTCACGGCATGCGAAGCCACGATGCCGGCAATGTCGACGCCTTCCGCATCCGCGCGCTGGAGCGCTTCGAGGGCGGAATTCATCTGCGGGATGGCCGCGACGAGATCATCTGAGGCCCCCGCCTCCCCGGCGAGGCGCGCGAGATGCGCGAGATCGACGCTGCCGGAGCGCGAATGCAGATCGATCAGCCCCTGCGAGAGCTTGACCATCTTGGCAAATCCCCCGGCAATGGTGACGCGGGGGATCGGGTGCTTGCGGATATATTTCAGCATTCCGCCGACGAAATCGCCCATATCCATCAGCGCGATCTCGGGCAGATCATCCAGCGCCGCGATGGCGCGCTCGGAGGTGTTGCCGGTGGAACCCGCCACATGGTCGAGCCCGGCGGCGCGGGCGACATCGACGCCGCGATGGATCGAGTGGATCCAGGAGGCGCAGGAAAACGGAATGACGATGCCGCGCGTGCCGAGAATCGAGAGCCCGCCGACGATGCCCAGACGCGGATTCATGGTCTTGCGCGCGATCGCCTCGCCGTCGGGAATGGCGATCTCGACCACCGCATCGGCGGGCAGGCCAAGCGCCCGCGCTTCTTCCGCGATCGCCTGCGCGATCATGGCGCGCGGCACCGGGTTGATCGCCGGCTCGCCCGGCGAGAGCGGCAGGCCGGGCAGCGTAACCGTGCCGACGCCCTCGCCTGCGCGATAAGCAATACCCGCGCCCGGCGCGTTGCGCGTGACCTTCGCGATGATCAGCGCCCCGTGGGTGACATCGGGGTCATCACCGGCATCCTTGACGATACCTGCCCGCGCGAAGCCATCGCCAAGATCATGCATGGCGAGCGAGAACGCCACCCTGTCGCCGCTCGGCAGCGCGATTTCGACCGGATCGGGGAATTCCCCGCGATGCAGTGCGTGGAAGGCCGCGCGGGCGGCGGCGGTGGCGCAGCTGCCCGTGGTCCATCCACGACGCAATTCGGTCTTGGGGCCTGTTTTCTCCATCAAAAGCGTTATAGGACCGTGCGGGAGTTCTGTCAGGAGAAATGCAGATGCCGGCACCGGCAAACATGACCCCTTCCCGGCGCGGGCTGATCATCGCCGCACCGCGCTCCGGCTCGGGCAAGACCACGGTGACGCTCGGCATCCAGCGCGCGCTCAGCCGGCGCGGGTTCGGCGTCCAGCCCTTCAAATGCGGTCCCGACTACATCGACCCGGCCTTCCACGCGGCGGCGGCGGGGCGCGAATCCTTCAATCTCGACAGCTGGGCCTTCACCGATGCGCAGCTCGCGGAACTGCTCGCGCGCGGGAGCGACGCGGATATCGCCGTCGCCGAGGGTTCGATGGGCCTGTTCGACGGCGTCGCGCAGCCGGGCGCTTCCGGAGACGGTTCGAATGCCGATATCGCCGCCGCCACCGGCTGGCCGGTCGTGCTCGTCATCGATGTCTCGGGTCAGGCGCAATCGGCTGCCGCCATCGCCCTCGGCTGCCGGCTTTTCCGCGATGATATCACGCTGGCAGGCGTCATCCTCAACCGCGTCGCGAGCCCGCGCCACGACATGCTCCTGCGCAAGGGCATGGAGAAAGCCGGCATTCCGGTGCTCGGCGCCATGCCCAAACGTGCCGATCTCATCCTGCCCGAACGCCATCTCGGCCTCGTCCAGGCCGGCGATACCGCCGATCTCGCCGCCCGCCTCGACGCGCTCGCGGATTTCGCCGAGGCACATCTCGATCTCGACGCGCTCACGGCGCTGGCGACACCCTCGCGGCTGGACATGCCCGCCCACGCCATCATCACCGATACCGCCACCGCGCCGATCGTCCCGCCCGGCCAGCGCATCGCGCTCGCGCGTGACGCCGCCTTCAGCTTCGTCTATCCGCATCTTCTCGCCGGCTGGCGTGCGGCGGGGGCCGAGATCATCCCGTTCTCGCCCCTCACCGATGAAGGGCCCGACCCGGCCTGCGATGTCGCCTGGCTGCCGGGCGGCTATCCGGAGCTGCATGCCGGGCGCCTCGCTGTCGCCGCGAAGTTCCGCGCCGCCTTGCGCGATTTCGCGCGCACGCGCCCGGTTCACGGGGAGTGCGGAGGCTATATGACGCTCGGCGCCGGTCTGGTCGATGCCGAGGGCGCGCGTCACGAGATGGTGGGGTTGCTCGGACTGGAGACGTCTTTCGCCAAACGCTCCATGCATCTGGGCTACCGCCTCGCCACCCTGCATGAGGCGGCACCCGGCCATGCGGCCGGCGCGCTCCTGCGCGGCCACGAATTCCATTATACCACGATCCTCGCCGAGCCTGATGCGCCGCTGGCGCGGGTCGTCGATGCCAATGGCAAGGAAGTGCCCGAGACCGGTTCGCGGCGCGGCCATGTCAGCGGCTCCTTCTTCCACCTGATCAGCGCCGTCGGCCCGCACGGCGGCAATGGAGCTTGAAACGATGAGCGCGACACCCGCAACGGGCGGTCACATCACCATGATCGGCGCCGGCCCCGGCGATCCCGATCTCCTGACCATCCGCGCGGTCAAACGCATCGAAGCCGCCGACGTGATCCTGTTCGACGATCTCGGCGCCGGCCCGCTCCTCAAGCATGCCCGCGCCCAGACCGAGCTGATCGCGGTGGGCAAGCGCGCGGGGCGCGTCTCGCCCAAGCAGTCCCAGGTGAGCCGGCTGATGGTGGCGCATGCGAAGATGGGGCAGCGTGTGGTGCGGCTGAAATCGGGCGATCCGACGATTTTCGGCCGGCTCGACGAGGAAATCGTCGCAGCCCGCGAGGCCGGCATTCCCTTCGAGATCGTCCCCGGCGTCACCGCCGCGACGGCGGCAGCTGCCGAACTCGGCTTCTCGCTGACCAAGCGCGGCGTGGCGCGGCGCCTGCAATTCGTCACCGGGCACGATGTCGACGGGCAGCTCCCGAGCGATCTCGACATCGCCGCGCTCGCCGATCCCGGCGCCACGACCTGCGTCTTCATGGGCAAGGCGACCTTCGCGCTCCTCGTCGAGGCGCTCATCGCCCGAGGCCTCTGCGCCGAAACCCCCTGCGTCGTGGCTGCGCAGGCGAGCCTGCCGGATGCAAGCGCGCGTTTCGGCACGCTGAGAGACATCGCGGATTACCTCGCCGGCCGCCCGCAACTCGGCGCCAGCGTCATCTTCTACGGCGCGGCGATCCCGCCCGAGCCCGTCTTCGGCGATTGAGCCCTCAGGCGTTCTCGTTCTCGCGCGGGCGGGTCGAATTCAAGATCGCCTTCGCGATGAACCAGCTCGCCGGCGCGGCGAGGAGCACGCCGGCCAGTGCGGCGAGAACGATCGGCATCGCGCTGGCGAGCGCCATATCCGCCGTCAGCACCCCGATGACAAAGATCCCGGCAAGGGTTGGTGCGGTGAAGATGAAGACGAGAATGGCGAGCTTGCCCACGATGCGCCCCTGTAGCCTGATGACATGTTCAGGGGCCAGTCTGCCGGGCCGGGCCACGAAACGCCTTGCGGCAGATCAAAATTCGGGCGCAAAGCGCCTCATTCCGGCAAATCGTCCCGCGGATCCAGGAGATCCGGGCGCCGCTCGCGCGTGAGCTTCAGCGCCTGTTCGCGCCGCCAGCGGGCGATCGCGCCGTGATCGCCGGAGAGCAGGATGTCGGGGATCATCCGCCCCTCCCAGTCGCGCGGGCGGGTATAGTGGGGATATTCGAGCAGCCCGGATTCGAAGCTCTCCTCCTCGCCCGACGCGCTCGCGCCCATCACACCGGGCAAGAGTCGCACGCAGGCATCGAGCATCACCATCGCGGCAAGTTCGCCGCCCGAGAGCACGTAATCGCCGATCGAGACCTCAATCAGATCACGCCCGGCAATCACCCGCTCGTCTATTCCCTCAAAGCGCCCGCACAGGATGATCGCACCCGGGCCGCCGGCGAGTTCGCGCACGAATGCCTGATCGAGGCGGCGCCCGCGCGGGCTCATGTAGAGACGCGGGCGCGGATCGTCCGCGACGCTCACCGCATCGATCGCCTCACCCAGAACATCGGCCCGCAGCACCATGCCGGGGCCGCCGCCGGCGGGGGTGTCATCGACGGCGCGATGGCGCCCGCGCCCGTGATCGCGGATCTGATGCGTCGCGAGCGACCAGATCCCGCGCTCCAGCGCATCGCCCGAAAGCGAAGCGCCCAGCGGGCCGGGAAACATGTCGGGATAGAGCGTGAGGATATCGGCGCGCCACATCCGCTCACGCCTCCTCGGGGGGCGGCGCATCATCGGTCGACGGCGTGAATACATCGTCTGGCGCATCGACGATGATACGCCCGCCGGCAATATCGATCTCGGGGAAGAAAACTTTCGTAAAGGGCAGGAGCACGGTCTCGCCGCGCGCGCCCGCCCGCACCTGGCCTTGTCCATCCGTGACCGGCGCGATGCCGATCAGCGTGCCGGCGCCGTAATCGGGCACCTCGACGACCGTGCCGCGTATCTCGCCATCGGGCGTCACGGCCTCGAGGCCGATCAGATCCGCGAGCAGGAACTCGTCCTCCTCGGGCGGATCGATCGTCGCGAGCGCAGCGCGGGTGGTGTAGAGCCCGCGCCGGTTGAGCGCTTCCGCCGCGTTGCGATCATCGACGCCCTCGATGCGCGCGATGAACAGGTCGCTCGCGCCCCCCGGCGCCGGACGCATGGCGGTGATCACCCGGGCCACGCCGCCCTCGTCGAAGAGCGGCAGGTATTCCGCCAGCATCGCCGGATCCTCGGTGAAGGATTTCAGGCGTACCTCGCCATGCAGGCCATGCGCGCGCCCGCATTCGCCGATGCGCACGGCGTCTTCGGGCAGCGCGGAGACAGGGGCGGCGGGCGCAGGTGCAGAGCTGCGCCCATCCTGTGCCCGGCGGGACAGGCCCGCCGGGGGACGCGATCCGCGCCGTTTCGATCCGGCACCCATCAGGCAGCCGCCTCCCTGTCAGAATGCGCACCGATCACTCGGCGGCAGCGCCTTCGGCCTCGGCCGGCGCTTCGGCGGGTGCCTCGGCAGGCGCCTCGGCGGCAGCGGCCTTCTCGGCCCGCTCGGCGGCGCGCTCTTCAGCCTTCTTGCCGGGCTTGGCCTTTTCCGGATTGTTACGCGCTTCTCGCTTCATCACGCCGGCCTGGTCGAGGAAGCGGGCGACGCGGTCGGTCGGCTGCGCACCCTTGGCGATCCATTCCTTCGCCTTCTCGACGTCGAGCACGACGCGGTCGGCGGCGTCCTTCGGCTTCATCGGGTCATAGGCGCCGATCCGGTCGATGAAGCGGCCATCGCGCGGGAAGCGCGAATCGGCGACGACGATGCGGTAATACGGGCGCTTCTTGGCGCCACCACGGGTGAGACGAATCTTGAGGGCCATTGTCTTTTTCTCCGGTTGGTTCAGTCGTGAGACTCTGCGGGGGCCGGGTGGCGATAGGCGCCGAGGCGCACACCCCGCAATTCATGATCCCGCTCATGGGTCGCGCCGAGACGGGCGGCGACTGCGAGGGAGGGATGGTTTTGGGAATCGACGAAGCTGACCAGCGCCGTCCATCCCAGATTTTCATAGACGAAAGCGCGGACGCGCCGTGCCGCTTCGGTGACATAGCCCGCGCCGCGAAAGGCGGGTACCAGCCCCCAGCCGAGTTCACGCTCGGGCCAGTCGGGCGGGTGGAAGATGCCGCTATAGCCGACGAAGGCGCCGTCATCCTTTCGCTCGACCGCCCAGAAGCCGTAACCCCGCAAGGCCCATTGCCCGGCAAAGCTGCACATGCGCTGCCAGGCCTTCGGTTCGGTCTCAGCGCCCGGAATGAAGCGCTGCGTCGCCTCGTCCGCGCAGAATGCCGCGAAACCGGGAAAGTCGGTCTCGCGCCATTCGCGCAGGATGAGGCGCGGCGTCTTCAGGACTGGAACGGCGAAACTCATTTCTTCTTGTCCCCGCCGAAGGGCAGGCCGAGACCGGGCAGTTTGGGGGCCGTCGGCTTGCCGCCGCCGAGGCCGGGCAGTGCCGGGCTATTCTTCTTGCCGGCGAGATCAGGCGGCATCGGCGGGATACCGCCGCCACCCATGCCCGGCGGCAATTGCCCGCCCATCTGCTTCTTGACCTGTTCGAGCATTTCCGGGCTCGGATTGGGCATCCCTCCGGGCATCCCCCCCTGCATGCCGCCACCGCCGAGGCCGAACATCGAGCCGAGCGCCCCGGCAATGCCGCCGCGCTTGTTCTTGCCCATCTGCTTCATCATGTCCGCCATCTGGCGGTGCATCTTCAGAAGTTTGTTGACGTCCTCGACCTTCATGCCGGCGCCGGAGGCGATGCGCTTCTTGCGTGAGGCCTTGAGGATATCGGGGCTGCGGCGCTCCTTCGGTGTCATCGAATCGATGATGGCGCATTGGCGCTTGATCACCTTGTCGTCGACATTGGCGCCTTCGAGCTGCTTCTTCATGGCGCCCATGCCGGGCATCATCCCCATCAGCCCGCCGACGCCGCCGAGCTTCTCCATCTGGGCGAGCTGGTTGCGCAGATCGGCCAGGTCGAACTTGCCCTTGCGCATCTTCTCGGCGATGCGGACGGCTTCTTCCTGGTCGATGGATTCCGACGCCTTCTCGACCAGCGAGACGATGTCGCCCATGCCGAGAATGCGGTTGGCGACACGCGAGGGGTGGAACTCCTCCAGCGCATCAACCTTCTCGCCGGTCCCGATCAGCTTGATCGGCTTGCCCGTCACCGCGCGCATGGAGAGCGCCGCGCCGCCGCGCGCATCGCCGTCCATACGGGTGAGGACGATGCCGGTCAGCCCCATGCGCTCGTCGAAGGCGCGGGCGGTGTTGACCGCGTCCTGGCCGGTGAGCGCATCGGCGACGAGCAGCACTTCGTGGGCGTCGACGGCACGCGCGACCTCAGCCGCCTCGTCCATCAGCGCCTCGTCGACGGTGACGCGACCCGCCGTATCCAGCATGACCACGTCATAACCGCCGAGCCGCCCCGCCTCCATGGCGCGGCGCGCGATCTGCGGCGCGCTCTGGCCGGTGACGATGGGCAGCGTATCCACCCCAACCTGCCCGCCGAGCACGGCGAGCTGCTCCATCGCAGCCGGGCGGCGGGTATCGAGGGAGGCCATCAGCACGCGCTTCTTGTCGCGCTCCTTGAGGCGGCGCGCGATCTTGGCGGTGGTGGTGGTCTTGCCCGAGCCCTGGAGACCGACCATCAGGATCGGTACCGGGGGCGTGGCATTGAGATTGATCGTCTCGGCTTCGGCGCCGAGCATCTCGACGAGGGCGTCATTGACGATCTTGACGACCATCTGCCCCGGCGTCACCGACTTGACGACTTCCGCACCGACGGCGCGCTCGCGCACGCGATCGGTGAAGGAGCGCACCACTTCGAGCGCGACATCCGCCTCGAGCAGGGCGCGACGCACTTCGCGCAGGGCGTTCTGCACGTCCTGATCGGACAGCTTGCCCCGACGGGTCAGCCCCCCGAGAATGCCGGAAAGGCGTTCGGATAATCCTTCGAACATGATGCTTCCTTCCCGCCTGAATGGTTGCACAGCGTCGATGCGATAACGCAAAACACGCCCGAGGGCGCTACGCGCTGTCGGGCGTGGACCTCCGGCCTCTCGGACCGGTCGGCGTCTCGCATTTCGGCTCTGCGACGAAATCGAGCCTGCTGGTTACGGGTGCAGGCGGCGAAAGTCAAGCATCGGGGTGCGGGGCTTCGCCTTCAGTTTCGGCGGACAGCGGTCTTCTTCTTCGAGAAGTTTCTCATTGCGCCGATCAGATCGGAAACCTGACTATAGGTCATGCGTTCAGCCGCCCACACGACATCGGATGCCTGGCGCACGGTTAGCGGCTTGTGCGTTTTGCCGTGGAAAGATTCCCGATTGGTCGTCTCGCCCGTCTCCGGGTCCATCATGGCATCGATGCAATAGTGGGGTGGCTCGATATCCGTATTCAGGCAAACGCGGACATATGCGTCTCCCAGCGATTGCTCACAATCGCGAAGCCGACTGAGCACCATGCGAACATACTCGACCGGCAGGGTCTCCTGCAGGCTGTTCAACGTTACGTCATTTGGGCGCAATGCCATATTTTTTCTCCAATGCTTTCCCATGAGCATACAGGATTTCCTGCCCGGGCGCGACAAGCGATTGGATGAAATCAAGTTTCAAATCAGAATTCTACTCGAATAATTTAGGTCTGGATCCTGTATTCATAGAAATCGCAATGGAATTTTCTAGCCTTTTCGGCGAATTCATAAACTGCAATCCGCCCGAATGCGAAGTAATTATCCCTAATTCCTGGACGGGCGACCTTCGCATTCTCCTGACAACCTCTCCGAAATCTCAACCCTCCCGTGCCCGTCGGCGCAGCAGCCAGACGAAAAATGCTCCGCCGATCAGGCCGGTGACGATGCCGATGGGCATGTCTTCGGGGCGCATGATCGTGCGCGCGATGATATCGGCCCAGATCAGGAAGATCGCGCCGGTGAGCATGGCGGCGGGCAGGACGCGGGCATTGTCGCCGCCGACGATCAGCCGCACGATATGCGGGATCATCAGCCCGACGAAGCCGATCACGCCGGAGAATGCCACCATCACCCCTGTCACCAGCGCCGCGACGACGAAGACGGCGAGACGGAAGGGCGCGACCGGGATGCCGAGCGTCGCCGCCGTCTCGTCGCCGATGGTCATGGCGTTGAGCGAACCGGCCACCATGCGAAACCAGAGCGCGGCACCGACGAGGATTGCAGCCGGCCAGATCAGATGGCCCCATTGCGCGAGCCCCAACCCCCCGAGCATCCAGAAGACGACCGTATGCGCAGCGCGTGGATCGCCCATGAAGATCAGGAGGTTGGCCAGCGCCATGACGATGAAGGAGACGGCGACGCCGGTCAGGACCAGCCGGTCGGCACTCGTCGCCCGCGCGAATGTGGCGAGCGCCAGCACCAGCAGCGTCGCCGCGAGCGCACCGATGAAGGCGAAGACCGGCACCGTCGCGAGCCCGAGAAACATTCCCGTATGCAAAAGCGCGAGGATTGCCCCGAAGGCGCCGCCGGAGGAGATCCCCAGCAGGTGCGGATCCGCCAGCGGATTACGCGTCACGGCCTGCAAAACAGCACCGACCAGCGCGAGCCCGGCCCCCACCAGCGCCGCGAGCAGCGCGCGCGGCAGGCGGATCTCCCAGACGATCGCCGCACGCCCGGCAGACCAGTCCGGCATGACGAGACCCGGCGCGATCCGATCGAGAATGACGCCCCAGACCGTCGGCAGCGGCACCGGCACGGCCCCGAGACTGACGGCGGCGGAGATCGAGAGCAGCAACAGCCCGATGCCGATCCCCCATATTCCCATGCGCAGCGACCGGCCCGGATGGGGCGCGGCGGCTTTCGCGACGATCACGGGAGCCGCGATATCGGGGCCGGGCATGCTGCGCATCCGCCTCACTCCACCGAAGGATCGATGCCGTGGAAGGCCTCGGCGAGGGCGCGGATCGCCGCAATATTTCGCGGGCCGGGCGTCGCCTCGACATAATCGAGCACCACGAAGCGATCATTGACCACCGCATCCATCTCCGCGAAGGCGGGGTTGGCGCGCAGGAATGCGATCTTTTCCTCGGCGGTCACCTCGCCGTAATCGACGATGATGATCATCTGCGGATCACGCTCGACCACGGGCTCCCATGCGACACGCGTCCAGGAAGTGTCCACATCGTCCAGGATATTGCGCCCGCCGGCGGCCTCGATCATCGCCGTAGGCATGGCGTAGCGCCCGGCGGTGAAGGGGGTGTCCTCGCCGCTGTCATAGACGAAGACGCGCAGGGGCTCGCCCTCCGGGATTTCCTGCGCGATCGCATCCAGATCCTCCTGCCAGCCGGCGATCAGCGTCTCGGCGCGATCATCCACGCCGAAAATGGTGCCGAGATTGCGGATGTCGTTGAACATGTCGTCGATGGCGATGCCGTCGCGCTCCATGATGTGGATGCAGCTCTCGGTGATCTCGTAGACCGCGACGCCGAAGGGTGCGAGCGTCTCCGGCGTGACTTCGCCGCCCACGCGCATGCCGTAATTCCAGCCGGCGAACCAGAAATCGGCATCCGCCCCGATCAGCACCTCGCGGGTGGGATAGCGCTCGGAAAGTTCCGGCAATTCCGCCACGCCCGCGCGCATGGTTTCATCAAGTTTGTTCCAGCCGGAAATCCCGGTATAGCCGACCATCGTGTCGGTCAGGCCGAGCACCAGCATCATTTCCGTGAGATTGACGTCATTCGAGACGGCGCGCTGCGGCGGCGCATCGAAGGTGACCTCGCGGTCGCAGCTCTGCACCGTGACGGGATGCGCATTTGCCGCCGTGGCCGGCAGGGCGAGAACGAGATTGGCGAGGAGCAGGCCGGCGAGAGCCGGGCGAGCGCGGTTCATGAAGATGTCTCCCTTTGCGGAATGTTTTGTGTGCTCGTCTGGAAATGCGCCTCGGTGGGCAGCGCGAAGTCGAAACCCGCCGATGCGCGTGGCGTGGCCACGACGCGAAAGGCGCGCGCGATCAGTTCGGGTGTGAGGACCTCCCCCACCGGGCCGAAGGCCAGCGGGTGACCATCGGCCAGGATGAGCAGGTCATCGGCGAAGCCATGGACGAGGTTGAGATCGTGCAGCGAGGCCACGACCGTGGCGCCGAGATCGCGCACCAGCCGCAGGACTTCGAGCTGGTGGCGAATGTCGAGATGGTTGGTCGGCTCGTCGAGCACGATCAGCCCCGGCTCCTGCGCCAGCGCACGCGCCACCATGACGCGCTGGCGCTCGCCGCCCGACAGCGTCCCGAAGGGGCGGGGCGCGAAATCATGCAGGTCGAGCCGGTCGAGCGCGTGATCGACGATATGCAGATCCTGCGCCGAGAGGCCTGCCAGCGCACGGCGATGCGGCGCGCGCCCGAGCGCGACGATCTCCGCCACGGTCAGGGCAAAATCCGTCGGCTGCTCCTGCAGCACAGCCGCCACGCGCTGCGCCACACGCCGTGCCGGCATGGCATGGATATCCTGCCCGTCGAGCAGGACGCGACCGGTTTTCGGCTTGTGGAAGCGGTAGATTAGCCGCAGCAGCGTCGATTTCCCCGCCCCGTTCGCCCCGAGCACGCCGAGCACGCGACCGGGCGCGAGATCGAGACTGACCGGGTGCAGAATCCCGTCGCCCCAGGATATACCGTCGAGAGCGAGCCGTGCTGCGGCGGGTGGCGGACAACTCATGACCGCACCGCGTGTTGCGCCGAAGTGCCGGGGCGGCTTTGCAGGAGGACCCGCGTTCCATCGGTCAGGGTGGCGCTACCCTGCGCGACCCGCCATTGCAGACGGCATGGCGTGCAGGCCGGACAGGTCTCGATCACGAGTTCACCGGCCATGGCGGGAGCCGCACCGGTTAGACCTTGCGCAAGCTGCACACCCGCATCGAGCCGGGTCATGAAGGGCATTCCCGCCCGACAGGGCCCGCCGCGCAGCGGGCAATCCTCGCACGATGCGATGTCAGTATTTGAATTTGCGTGATCCATGCCGCCCTCTGCCCGTTAAAGCAGGGGGCACAGGTTGCCTGACACATGCCACGCATGAGCGCGTCTTGATCATTTGGCCTCCTCCGGACACCCCGCCGGTCTGGTGTTGCATCGGTGATGGCAGGTCTCCTGGCTCGCGGGTCGTCGCGCCTCTCCGCCTTCCCGATCCCGTTTCCGGAACCAGTGGCATGAAGGGGGCGCTCTCCGCTCACAGTTGCGGGGGCAGCACCGGAATTGCGACACGACCTGCTACCAGGCCGCACCACGCACCGGTTTCCCTATTCTCCCGACCTTTGTCGGGCACCATCGCGACCCTGATTAGCAAGCCGCATGGCGATCGCCAACCGCGTTTTCGGAGAATGGCCGCTTTTCCAAAAGAAACCGGCGGTCGGGCCCTGGAGCCGACCGCCGGTTCTGGATGCTTCACCCTTCAAACGGGTCAGGCGCGGGGCTGTTTACGAATTCGGCTCGTCCTCGCCGGGTCCACCCTCACCGGGATCCCCCTCACCCGCATCACCTGCACCGGAATCGTCGCTGGGGGAAGCATCGTCATCCATATCGGGCAATGCGTCGTCATCGATCGAATCATCGACCACGGCGGCTTCCGTCTCGCCTGCAATATGCTCGACGGAAACCACCCGCTCGTCCGCGGCGGTGTTGAAGACGATCACGCCCTGCGTCGAGCGCCCGGCAATGCGGATGCCTTCCACGGGGACGCGGATGGTCTGGCCGCGATCGGTGATCAGCATGAGCTGATCGTGCTGCTCCACGGGGAAAGCGGAGATCAGCTCGCCGTTGCGGTCGTTGGTGACCATGGCGGTGATGCCCTTCCCGCCGCGCCCGGTGACGCGGTATTCGTAGGCCGATGAGCGCTTGCCGTAGCCGTTTTCGGACAGGGTCAGCACGAATTGCTCGGCGGCGCCCATCTCGACATAACGCTCCTGGCCGAGATCGATATCAGCGGCTTCCTCGCCGTCGGCGGGCGCCCCGTTGCCGTTGCCGTTTCCGGCACCGCCTTCTTCCAGTTCCGCACCGGTTGCACGGCGCATGGCGGAAGCGTGCTTGAGATAAGCCTGGCGCTCTTCCGCCGTGGCATCGACATGGCGCAGGATCGCAAGCGAGATGATCTTGTCGCCCTTGGCCAGCGCAATGCCGCGCACACCCGTTGAATCACGCCCCTTGAAGACGCGCACCTCGGGCACCGCGAAGCGGATGCACTGCCCGCGCGAGGTCGTCAGCAGCACGTCGTCATCGACGGAGCAGACCTGCACGTCGACGATCGCATCGCCCTCGTCGAGCTTCATGGCGATCTTCCCGGCGCGGTTGACGTTGACGAAATCCGACAGCTTGTTGCGGCGGACATTGCCACGCGCCGTGGCGAACATCACGTCGTAATTGTCCCAGGAATCCTCATCCTCGGGCAGCGGCATGATGGTGGTGATGCGCTCGTCCTGATGGATCGGGAGCATGTTCACCAGCGCCTTGCCCTTGGCATTGGGTGCCGAGAGCGGCAGGCGCCAGACCTTCATCTTGTAAACCTGGCCGCGTGAGGAGAAGAACAGCACCGGCGTGTGGGTATTGGCCACGAACAGCCGCGTGACGAAATCCTCCTCGCGCGTGGCCATGCCGGAGCGGCCCTTGCCGCCGCGACGCTGCGCCCGATAGGTCGACAGCGGCACGCGCTTGACATAGCCGGCATGCGAGACGGTGACGACCATGTCTTCGCGCTGGATCAGGTCCTCGTCGTCGAAATCCGCGTCATGCTCGACGATCAGCGTCTTGCGCGGCGTCGCATAGGCTTCACGGATTTCGGCGAATTCGTCGGTGATGATCTTCATGATCCGCGTGCGCGAGCTCAGGATCTCGAGATAATCGCGGATCTCGTCGGCGAGCTTCTTCAGCTCGTCGCCGATCTCGTCACGGCCGAGCGCTGTGAGGCGCTGCAGGCGCAGGTCGAGGATGGCGCGCGCCTGCGTCTCCGACAGGCGATACGTGCCGTCCTCGGCGACGCGATGCATCGGATCGTCGACGAGCGCGATCAGGGGAGCGATGTCGTAGGCCGGCCAGTCGCGATCCATCAGCGACGCGCGTGCCGCGTTCGGATCGGGCGCCGAGCGGATAAGTTGGATGACCTCGTCGATATTGGCCACCGCAATGGCGAGACCGCAAAGGACATGCGCCCGGTCGCGGGCCTTGCCGAGCAGGAACTTCGTGCGCCGGCTGACCACGCTCTCGCGGAAATCGACGAAGGCGCGGATCATGTCCTTGAGGTTCATCGTCTCCGGACGTCCGCCGTTGAGCGCAACGAAGTTGCAGCCGAAGGAGGATTGCAGCGCCGTGAAGCGGTAGAGCTGGTTGAGCACCACATCGCCGACCGCATCGCGCTTGAGCTCGATGACGATACGCATGCCGTCGCGATCGGACTCGTCGCGCAGATCGGAAATCCCCTCGACCCGCTTCTCGCGCACCAGATCCGCGATCCGCTCGATCAGGGTGGACTTGTTCACCTGATACGGAATCTCGGTGATGATGATCGCCTCGCGATCCTTGCGGATCTGCTCGACTTCCGCCTTCGCGCGCATGATCACCGAGCCGCGCCCGGTATTGTAGGCCGAGCGGGCGCCGCTGCGGCCGAGGATCAGCCCGCCCGTCGGGAAATCCGGACCCGGGACGATCTCGATCAGATCGTCGATGGAAACCGCAGGATCCTCGATATAGGCGAAGCAGGCATCGATCACCTCGCCCAGATTATGCGGCGGGATATTGGTGGCCATGCCCACCGCGATGCCGCCGGCGCCGTTGACCAGAAGATTGGGATAGCGCGCCGGCAGGACGACCGGCTCCATCTCCTTGCCGTCGTAGTTCTCGTCGAAATCGACGGTGTTCTTGTCGATATCGTCGAGCAGCGCCACGGCCGGCTTTGCCAGCCGGCACTCGGTATAGCGCATCGCCGCCGCCGGATCGCCGTCGACCGAGCCGAAATTGCCCTGCCCGTCGATCAGCGGCAGGCGCATGGAGAAATTCTGCGCCATGCGCACCAGCGCGTCATAGATCGCCGAGTCGCCATGCGGGTGATACTTGCCCATCACGTCACCGACGACGCGGGCGCATTTCACATACGGCTTCTCCGGCATGTAGCCGTTTTCGTGCATGGCGAAGAGGATGCGCCGATGCACCGGCTTGAGCCCGTCGCGCACATCCGGCAGGGCGCGCGAGACGATCACGCTCATGGCGTAGTCGAGATAGGATTTCTTCATCTCCTCGACGATGGAGATGCTCTTCACGTCGCCGCCGGGAGGCGGCCCCTCGGGGCGGGTCTGATCGTTATCGGCCAAGGTTTTTCTTTCTCGTCGAAACGTGGAAACGGCAAAGGACGCGGCACGGGACGGCGCGATCGCACCAACTATCCGAATCTAGCGGACAATCCGGCTTTGTGATGGCCGCTTTCGCCCTCATTTTCAAGCGTTACGGGCAATTGAACCGGGGATAGTTCACCCGAACACCACGGCATGCATCACGCGCCCGGGCAGCAGCGTGAAAGCGCCGGTCAGAATCAGCGCGAAGATGAACAGGTTGATCATGATCACACGATGCGCCTGCACCTCGTGCCGGCGCGCCTTCACGATGGCCACGACGATCATCACCGTGGTGAAAACCGACAAGCCGTGGATCCAGCTGAACCGCCCGACGATCGGATTGACGCTGATCAGAAACGAAGACAGCGTCGTCACCAGCATCAGGCTGACCCAGCCATAGCCGAATACCCGGTGGATCGGCGATCCGACAGGCGTGGTGAACTGGGCGAGCCCCAGAAACAGCGCGCCCAGGGCCGCGAAAGTGTGGATCTGAATCGCCGGAGATGCGGCGAGGATGATGTCGAAATTCATGAACTGGCTCGCATGCGGGCGACGAATCGGCACGTTCACGCAACAATGTAACAAGCCTGACCTTTTGCGGCCTCGGATGCAAGACATCCCTTGCAACCGCGAAGGAGAAGCAGGCAATGGCATCGCGGGGCTGGAAAGCCGGCGCGCAAGCTGCTTCACTATGCGCAACCGAATCCGGATCATGCCAGATGGAGGCTGAAGGAATGGGCCGCCTTTCCACCCATGTGCTCGACACCGCCCACGGCAAGCCGGCCGGCGGTGTCGCCATCGCGCTCTGCCGTATGGAGAGTGACGGCAGCCGCACCATTCTCGTCGAGACGCGCACCAATGCCGACGGGCGCACGGACGGGCCGCTTCTGTCCGGCGATACCTTCGTCTGCGGGCGCTACGAGCTCGTCTTCGCCATCGGCGATTATTTCCGCGCGCAGGGTGTCGCCCTGCCCGATCCCGCCTTTCTCGACGTGGTGCCGATCCGCTTCGGCATCGCCGAGCCCGACGGGCATTACCACGTGCCGCTGCTCGCCTCGCCCTGGGGCTGCACCACCTATCGCGGGAGTTGAGCTCGATGTCGGATTATCCGCGTGACATGGTCGGCTACGGCGCCAACCCGCCGCATCCGCGCTGGCCGGGGGATGCGCGCATCTGCGTGCAATTCGTGATCAATTACGAGGAAGGCGGCGAGAACTCCATTCTGCACGGCGACCGCGCCTCCGAGGCCTTCCTCTCCGACATTGTCGGCGCCCAGCCCTGGCTCGGCCAGCGCCATCCCAATATGGAATCGCTTTATGAATACGGCTCGCGCGCCGGGTTCTGGCGGCTGCACAGGCTGTTTACCGCGCGCGACATGCCCGTCACCGTGTTCGGCGTGGCGAGCGCCATGCAACGCCATCCCGACGCCGTCGCCGCCATGCGCGAGGCCGGCTGGGAGATCGCGAGCCACGGGCTGAAATGGATCGACTACAAGGATTTCGGCGCAGACGAGGAGCGCGCCCATATCCGCGAGGCGATCCGCATCCAGGAGGAGATGACCGGCGCGCGCCCGCTCGGCTTCTATCAGGGCCGCACCTCGCCCAACACGCTCGATCTCGTCATGGAGGAAGGCGGCTTTCTCTACAGCGCCGACAGTTATGCCGACGACCTGCCCTACTGGATCGAGAAGTACGGCGCCACCCAGCTCGTCGTGCCCTATACCCTCGACGCCAACGACATGCGCTTTGCCACCGCCCAGGGCTTCAATGCGGGTGACCAGTTCTTCACCTATCTCAAGGACACGTTCGACACGCTCTATGCCGAGGGCGAGGAGAGCCCGAAGATGATGTCGGTGGGGCTGCATTGCCGCCTTGCCGGGCGTCCGGGCCGTGCGGCGGCGCTGGCGCGTTTCATCAATTACGTGGCGAGCCACGAGCAGGTCTGGGTGGCGCGACGCGTTGATATCGCAAGGCATTGGGCACGCCTGCATCGGCCTGCGCATCTCACGCCCTCGACGATGCCGCGCGGCCTGTTTACCGGGCTTTTCGGCGACGTGTTCGAGCATTCCCCCTGGATCGCCGAGCGCGCCCATGAATCCGGGATCGGGCCGGAAGCCGACACGGCGGAGGGGCTGCATCAGGCGATGATGGCGGTTCTAGAGGGCGCCACGCGCGAGGCGAAGCACGATCTGATCCGTGCCCATCCCGACCTCGCCGGGCGCCTGCAGGTGGCCGAGATGGCGCCCGATTCGCAGGTCGAACAGGCCTCCGCCGGCCTCACCACGCTCACGGAAGAAGAGCGCGACCGGTTCCTGACCCTCAACGATTCCTACAAGGCCAAGTTCGATTTCCCCTTCATCATGGCGGTGAAGGGGCGGTCCAAGGGCGAGATCCTCGCAGCCTTCGAGGCGCGGCTGGAGAATGACCCGGAAGCCGAGTTCGACACTGCCATGCGCGAGATCGGCCAGATCGCGCTGCTGCGGCTGCAAGAAAGGGTGTGAAACCCGGCGTCAACCCGCCGAGAGCCCGCCATCAAGGGTCACGGTCTGGCCGGTCATGAAGCTGTTGGCATCCGAGCAGATCCAGAGCATGGCCTCGACCACCTCCGCTGCGGTGGCCGTGCGCCCCATCGGCACGGAGGAGACCAGTCGCGCCAGCGCCTCGTCGGGCTCATGCTGCATGCTCTCGACCATGGCATCGACCATCGGCGTCGCCGCGAATGACGGGCACAGGGCGTTGATGCGCACGCCGCGCTTCGCCGTCTCGAGCGCCGCCGAGCGGGTCAGCCCAACGACGGCATGTTTCGAGGCCGCATAGGCGGCAAGCAACGGCGCGCCGACGAGGCCCGCCACGGAAGCGACGTTGAGAATGACACCGCCTCGCCCGTCGCTGCGGAACTGCTCCTGCATCACCGCGATCTGACGGCGCATGCCGTGGAAGGTGCCGAGCACATTCACCTGCATCACCTGCTCCATCACCGAAGCCGGCGTGTCCGACAGGCGCATCAGGTCCGGGGCGATGCCGGCATTGTTGATGGCGACGTCGATGCGTCCGAATTCCGCGATACCCGCATCGACGACCGCATCCATCGTTGCCGCCTGCGCGATATCCCCGATCTGCACCACGGGGCGAGCCGGCGTCCCGTCGGCGGATGCAGGCAGGGCGGCCACGCTCTCGGCCAGCGCATCGGCGTCACGATCGGTGAGGACGAGGCGCGCCCCGGCCTGCGCAAAGCGCTGCGCGGCCTCGCGCCCGAAGCCGCCGCCGGCCCCGGTAATCAGCACCACCCTGTCGGTGAAATCCATGCTCACGAGGCGTCTCCGGCGATCTCGTCCATGGCCATGCGCGCGAGCAGCGGTACGGTCTCGCCCATGCGGATACCGCGCTCGGGATTGGAGGCGTTGCCGTCGAGCGCACGTTTGTAGACGCCCTGCAGGATGGCGGCGAGGCGGAAGAAGGCGAAGGCGATGTAGAAGGACCAATCCGGAATCCCGTCGATCCCGCGCCGGGCGCAATAGCGCGCCACATATTCGGCCTCGGTGGGAAGCCCCAGCGCCGCGCGGTCGGCATCCCCCATGCCGCGGAAAGCGCCCTGCGAGGGCAGCCGCCATTGCATGCACTGATAGGCCAGATCCGCATAGGGATGCCCGAGCGTCGAGAGTTCCCAGTCGAGAATCGCGAGGATGCGCGGCTCTTGCGGATCGAAGATCATATTGTCGTGGCGGAAATCGCCATGCACCAGCGAGACCATGCCGTCATCCGCCGGCTGGTTGGCTTCGAGCCAGGCGATCAGCGCATCCATATCGGGGATCGATGCGGTCTCGGAAGCGCGGTATTGCTGGCCCCAGCGACCGATCTGGCGCTGGTAATAGCTTCCCGGCTTGCCGAAATCGGCCAGCCCGACCCGGGCAGGATCCACATCATGCAAGGCCGCGAGCGCAGCGTTCATCGCGTCGTAGATGGCGACCCGCTCGTCGCGATCGCAATCGGGCAGGAGCGCCTCCCAGAAGATCCGCCCCTCCAGGTAATCCATCACGAAGAAGACCGAGCCGATTACGTCCTCGTCTTCGCACAGATGATGCATGCGCGGCACCGGCACCGGCGTATCCTGCAGCGCCTTCATCACGCGATACTCGCGGTCGACCGCATGCGCCGATTTGAGAAGCTGGCCCGGCGGCTTGCGGCGCAGGACGTAGCGGCCCGTATCGGTGGTCAGCAGGAAGGTGGGATTGGACTGCCCGCCGGCGAATTTCTCCGCACTCTGCAGCGTGCCGAAGCCGGGAATCTGCCCGGCCAGATAGGTTCCCAGGCTTGCGGTATCGAGATTGGCGATGGCTGTGGTCACGGTGTCGCTCGCATGCGGTTGGACGGATCGTTCCAGTCTATCGCATGCGACAGGCGCGTTGGTGCGGAATAGCCGCCAGCCGGATGGGCAAATTTGAAAGGCAATGACACCGCATGCCCGGCGACGCGCGCTTTCGCGCGTGCTCACTCAGTACAATCCGCTCGCCCCTATGGAACGCCCGGGCCCGTCCTCGGCAACACCCCAATCGTCGAGAGGCGCCACGTCATCCCAGGGATTCCACTCGTTCGACGGCCCCTGATCATCGAAACCGGGAGCATCGGCACCACCATCGAACTGGCTGACGCCATCGAAGCCCCAATCCGCATCCAAGCCGGTTCCGGCGAGATTGGACGGTGGCGCGGTGCCCGGCTTGAAAGCTTCGAGAATGGTGCCCGGAGCACCCTGGCCGGTGCGTGTGCCGTCACCGGCATTGACATGCACGAGCTTGATCCCCGGCGGCACGCGGAACGGCGTTGCCGGCTCGTTTTCCAGCGCCATCGCCATGAAGTCGCGGAAGATCGGCGCGGCATAGGTACCGGCGGCCACCCGGCGCCCCAATGAACGCGGCTGGTCGAAACCGATATAAACGCCGACTGCGAGATCCGGGGAGAATCCGACGAACCAGACGTCGCGGGCATCGTTGGTGGTGCCGGTCTTGCCTGCGAGCGGCTTGCCGACCTGCTGTACGGTACGGGCCGTGCCGCGCTGGACGACACCCTCGAGCATCGAGGTCATCTGGTAGGCGGTATGCGGGTCGATGACCTGCTCGCGTTCGTCGATCAGCATCGGCTCGTTCTGCCCTTCCCAGCCCTCGGCGAGGCAGCCATGGCACTCACGCCGATCGTGCCGGAAGATGGTCTGGCCGGTGCGGTCCTGGATGCGGTCCACGAGCGTCGGGCGAATACGCTTGCCGCCATTGACGAGCATCGCATAAGCCGCCGTCAGCCGCATCACGGTGGTCTCACCCGCACCTAGCGACATGGAAAGCAGCGGCGCCATGTCGTCATAGATGCCGAAGCGGCGCGAATATTCCGCAATCATCGGCATGCCGACATTCTGAGCCAGCCGCACCGTCATCAGGTTCTTGGAAAATTCGATGCCGTAGCGCAGCGTGCGCGGACCCGCGAAGCTGTTGTCGTAGTTCGTCGGTGACCACGGCTCCGAACCGGGATTGTGCACGGTGATCGGGCCGTCGAGCACGATCGTGGAGGGCGTATAGCCGTTGTCGATTGCGGCTGCATAGACGAAGGGCTTGTAGGCCGAGCCAGGCTGGCGGCGTGCCTGGGTGGCGCGGTTGAACTGGCTCTGGTCGAAGGAGAAGCCGCCCACGATCGCATGCACGCGCCCGCTATGGGGATCCATCGCCACGAGCCCGCCGGAGACCTCCGGGACCTGCCGCAGGCGGTATTCGCTGTTGCCGGAAAGCGGCTCGACATAGATCACATCGCCCGGATCGAGCGCCTGCGCAACGGAGCGTCCGGTCCATTCGACACCCGCCGCACGGATGACACCCGTATCGCGTTCGGGCGCGACATCGCCGCCCGACAGACGATCGGGGCGAAGGCCGATGCGCGCCTCGCCATTGGCGACCTCGAGCACCACGGCGAGCCGCCAGGGATCGACATCGCCGAGCGGGCGGATCGCCGCGAGCAGCTCGCCCCATTCACCTTCATTAAGATCGATCTCTTCCTGCGCACCGCGCCAGCCGCCGCGGCTTTCATCATAGCGCACGAGACCATCGACGAGCGCCTTGCGGGCCATGGCCTGCATGCGCGGATCGAGAGAGGAGCGAACCGACAGGCCGCCCTCGTAGAGCTTTTCCTCGCCGTAGAAATTCGTGATCTCGCGGCGGACCTCCTCGACGAAGTAACCGGCAGCGAGCGTGTTGGGCGAGACTGTGCGCGGATTTACCGCAAGCGGCTCGGCCTTGGCCTCCTCGGCTTCCTCCTCGGTGATGTAGCCATTGTCGACCATGCGATCGAGCACCCAGTTGCGCCGCCCGATCGCCTGCGCTTCGCGGCGGAAGGGGTGGTAGTTGTTGGGCGCCTTGGGCAGGGCGGCGAGATAGGCCATCTCCGCAAGCGTCAGCTCGTGCACCGACTTGCCGAAATAATCGAGCGCGGCGGCGGCGACGCCATGCAGATTGCGCCCCGGCGTCAGCGTGCCGAGGAAGATCTCGTTGAGATAGAGTTCGAGGATCTGGTCCTTGGTATAGGCGGATTCCATGCGAAAGGCGACGAGCGCCTCGCGGATCTTGCGGTCGAAGGTCTGTTCTGCGGAGAGCAGGAAGTTCTTCGCCACCTGCTGCGTGATTGTCGAAGCGCCCTGCTGGATGCGCCCGCCGCTGGCGAGATTGGCCACCGCCGCGCGCACGATGCCTTCCGGGTCGACGCCGTTATGGCGATAGAAATTCTTGTCTTCGGCCGAGAGAAACGCCGCCTTGAGCATGTCCGGGATCGCGCCGATCGGCAGATGCAGCCGGCGTTCGCGGGCATATTCGGCGACGAGGCTGCCATCGGCTGCATGGACGCGACTCATGACCGGCGGCTCGTATTCGGCGAGCTGCGCGTGATCGGGCAGATCCTGCGAGAAATGAATGAAGGCTACGGCAGCCACCGCCGAGCCGATCAGGAACAGCATGAATCCGGCGCTGAAGAGAATGCCGAAAAACCGCAATATGAGCCGCATGATCACGTGATCAGCCCCTTATATCGTATCCAAAAGTCGCCTGCCCGAAACGCCGGCCCCGCCAGGCACCGGCCACGTCCACCGGCGCCACACTCTAACGCATCGTACCGCGCGGGTGAATCGCCCCGCATTCAGCCCGGGCCTCCGCGAGGCCGATACACACACGGCATCTATGGTGAAACTGGGGCGAGACCCCGATTCGCGAAGCGGGTGGTAAAATAGACACCGATCGCCTCTGCCATGGATTGCGTGGTCTTGTCGCGCCATTCCGGCGAGCGCAACAGGTCGATGTCGCGCCGGCTGGAGAGATAGCCGAGTTCGACGAGAACGGAGGGCACGTCCGGAGCGCGCAGGACCCGGAAACCCGCCTGGCGCAACGGATTGCGGTTCAGGCGCGCGACGCTTTCCATCTCTTCGACGAGATAGCGCGCGAAACCGTGGGAGAACCCCCGCGTCTCGCGCCGGGTGAGGTCCATGAGGATATCACCGACCCCCGTATCGATACGCTCTTCCTCGATGCCGGCAGCCGCATCCGCGCGGTTCTCGCGCTCCGCAAGGCGCGCCGATTCGGCATCGGAAGCCTGTTCGGAGCCGGTATAGACGGTGAGCCCGCTGACCTGCGGTGCCGAGGAGATCGAATCGGCGTGGATCGAAATGAACAGATCCGCCTGCGCTTCCCGCGCGATCCGCACCCGATCGGCCAGCGAGACGAAGACGTCCTCCTCGCGGGTCATGATCACCTGATAGCGCCCCTTCTCCTCCAGCCGTTCGCGCAGGCGCAGGCCGAAGGCGAGCACGATCTCCTTCTCGGTCACGCCGCCGCTGGCCACGGCCCCGGGATCGACGCCGCCATGGCCGGGATCGACGACGATCACCGGGCGATCGTCGAGCTCGCCGATCTGCGCCGCGACGGCGCCGTTGCGCGCGGCGGTTTCCGCCAGATCCTGCGAATCACGCGCGACCGCCTCGGCGAAACCCTCCGGATCGACCGGGCGCAGGGTGATCGTGAAGAAATGGGCGCCGTCCGTTTCCCGCGCCTGGGAGGACAAGGACCCGGCAAGCGCCGGCTCGGCGAGATCGATTACGATCCGCGAGCGGTCGCGTGCGAAAAGTCCGTAACGAAAATGTGATATCAACCCGCCGGTGCGCGCCTGATCGGCGGGCAGCTGGAAGTTCACGCGCGGCAGATCGATGATGACTCGCTCCGGCGAGCCCGTGTGCAGCGCCCTGCCCTCTAGCGGGCCGTTGAGCTTGAAGACGAGGCGCGTCTCTTGCGCATCCGCTTCGATCTCGACATCGATCGCGACGATGCTGCCAGACGCATCCGCTTCATCCGCAAGCGCAATACGGGCCGGGTAGAGCGTGAGCAGGAGAATGCAGGACACGATAGCCAGCACCGCTGCAATCAGCCGAAGCTTCGCCGTCGGGCGGCTCGCATGCCGCTCTCGATCACGATATGGAATCGGCGCAGGCCTCATCAGATGCTCCCGGCGTCGCGCACGCCCTACCGCATTAGGCCGGGATGGTTAACAGAATCTGAACGCCGTGGCAGCGCGAACCGACAAGCGTGTTTTTTACGCAACGGGCAAACGACACTTGCCAAATCCCATCAATGGTCTGTAATGAAAAAGACCCCGTCCGGCTCAGCCGATTCCGACGAGGGCGCCTTGATTACGGGAGAGCGGCCCTGATGCATTGCCGACCCGCGCGCCCCTCGTCGGCGAAAAGCCCGAAAGTCGACCGGAACGGTGTCACGCATGCGGCGCAACCGCCCGCGTGATTTGCCGATGGCCGGCTCGCCGGCCCATCGAATTCGAAGGGAATGTTCGGAGATGAGCGCAGGAAGGACATCAGCAACCCTGCTCGTTGTCGCTTCTTCTCAAGCGCTCGGATCGCCTACCGTCCTCCAGGACGCGCGTCGCGGTCTTCCGGCTCCCAAGGTCAACCCGAAACGCGGCGCAGCGCGGCGTTTCAAGGCGTTCGGCCCAGTCAGCGCAAAGGCCAGACCGATCCGGGCGGGAGCGCCATGCGCCCCAAGCTCGCCATCCCCCTTGCCAGATGCCACCGTGACGGTCGACGCCATGTCGAGAGTTTTCCATGGCAAACAAGATGTTGATCGACGCATCACACCCGGAGGAAACCCGGGTCGTGGTCGTCCGCGGACAAAGGGTCGAGGAATTCGACTTCGAAGCCGCCAATCGCAAGCAGCTCAGAGGTAATATCTACCTGGCGAAAGTGACCCGCGTGGAGCCCTCGCTCCAGGCGGCCTTCGTCGATTACGGGGGCAATCGCCACGGCTTCCTCGCCTTCAGCGAGATCCACCCGGATTATTACCAGATCCCCACCGCCGACCGGCAGGCTCTGCTCGAGGACGAGGCGGCGCGGGAAAAGGAAAAGGACAAGGAAGAAGAGAAGCGGCCCAACCGCCGACGGGTCAAGGTCAAGGCCGCCGAGAACGACGACGAGTCCGTTTCCGAGGATTCCGACAACGGTGACGCTCAGGGCGATTCCCAGAATGATAACGACGACGAGGATTCCGTCGAGCAGCTCGGCGGCGACGCGCTCGAGGAGATGCCCGAGCGCCGAGGCCCGCGCCGTCAATACAAGATCCAGGAAGTGATCAAGCGCCGGCAGATCCTGCTCGTGCAGGTCGTCAAGGAAGAGCGCGGCACCAAGGGTGCGGCGCTGACCACCTATCTGTCGCTCGCGGGCCGTTATTCGGTTCTGATGCCCAATACCGCGCGTGGCGGTGGCATTTCGCGCAAGATCACCAATGCCGACGACCGCAAGCGCCTGAAGTCGGTCGCCCAGGAACTCGAAGTGCCCGACGGCATGGGCGTGATCCTGCGCACGGCCGGCGCCTCGCGCACCAAGGCCGAGATCCGGCGCGATTTCGACTATCTGATGCGCGCCTGGGAGAATGTGCGCGAGGCGACGATGTCGTCTTCCGCGCCCGCGCTCGTCTACGAGGAGGGCTCGCTGATCAAGCGCGCCATCCGCGATCTGTACAACAAAGATATCGACGAGGTTCTGGTCTCCGGCGATGAAGGTTATCGCGAGGCCAAGGACTTCATGCGCATGCTGATGCCCAGCCACGCCAAGGCGGTGAAGGCCTACAAGGAGCCCACCCCGCTCTTTGCGGCATTCGGCGTCGAAGCCCAGCTCGATGCCATGTTCTCGAGCCAGGTCTCCCTGAAATCGGGCGGCTATCTCGTCATCAATCCGACCGAGGCGCTCGTTTCGATCGACGTCAATTCCGGACGCTCAACCCGCGAGCACAATATCGAGGATACGGCGCTCAAGACCAACCTGGAGGCGGCCGACGAGGTCGCGCGCCAGCTGCGTCTGCGCGATCTCGCCGGGCTGATCGTCATCGATTTCATCGACATGGACGAAAAGCGCAACAACCGTTCGGTCGAGAAGCGCCTCAAGGATGCGCTCAAGAGCGACCGGGCGCGTATCCAGATCGGCCGGATCTCGCCCTTCGGCCTCATGGAGATGTCGCGCCAGCGCATGCGCACCGGCGTGCTGGAGAGCTCCTCGGTGATCTGCCCGACCTGCGGTGGTTCGGGGCATGTACGCGCCACGCCGTCGATCGCGCTGCACGTATTGCGTTCGGTCGAGGAGATGCTGATCAAGAATGCATCGCACGATCTCAGCGTGCGCACCGATTTCGCGGTGGCGTTCTACATCCTCAACCAGAAGCGCGCCTCGCTGCGCGAACTCGAAGAGCGCTTCGGCGTCGAGATCGCGGTGATCGCCGATGGCACCCTCCCGTCATCCACACCCTTCGCGGTCGATCGCGGCGCACCGGCGAACCGACCGGGCACCGTGCGTGCCCGCGACGGTGTCGCAGGCGAGCCCGTGACGGCAGCCGGGACGATCGAGGAGGCGGATGCCGAGGAATCGGAGGAAGCCGAAACGACCTCCGGCGAGCGTGAAACGCGTGCCGAGGATGATGGCGGCGAGAATGGCGGCAAGCGCCGGCGTCGGCGTCGGCGTCGGCGCGGTCGCAGCGGGGACGGCAGCATGGCCGACGGCGAATCGCGCAGTGATGATGATCGCAGCGACGAAGAGCGCCGCGAAGACGAGGAAGATGCACGCGACGCGGCACTCCTCGACTCGGACGACGACGCGGATTCCGACACACAAGAACGCAACGGCGATGCGCAGGATCAGGGTGAAAGCGACGGCAGGCGCCGGCGTGGCCGCCGTGGCGGTCGCCGCAACAAGCGCGGCCCCGCCGATGGCAGCGTCGTCAGCGCCGACGAAAGCCGCAGCGACGATGCCGCGAACGACGATACGGACCGTGGTGAAGGCGCAAGCGACACGCCGGTGACGATCCCGATCACGGAAGGTGAAGCCGACGCGGATAGTGCTTCGCGGCCCGTCGCGGCCGAGGGCTCTGCTGATGAAGTCGCGGCAGAAGAAAAACCCGCACCGCGCCGCCGCACACGCCGCAAGACCGCCAAGCCGGCGGCGGAGGATGCGGCCCCGGCCGATGCATCCGCCGAGGACGGTGAAGCCGCCGCTCAGGCTGACGGAGCGGAGGCTTCCGAAGAGAAGGCTCCGGGCACGAAGGCCCCGCGCAAGCGTGCCGCGACCAAGCGTGGAACCTCCAAGCGGACGGCTTCCAAGGCAGTTGCGGAAACCGAGGCTGCAGCAAAGGCCGAGCCAGCAACCGAGGCTGAGACTGTCGCTTCGGCGGCTCCCGAACCGAGCCCGGAGCCCGCAGATCAGCCTATCGAAGCACAGGCAGCGCCGGATAGCGCCGAGACGCCCGAACAGGCACGGACTGCCAACGGTGAGGCCTCCGAAGAGGAAGCCGCCACGCCGCCGCCCGAGCCTGTCACCGTGGTGCTCACGCCCCCCGATCCCGACCGTCCCAAGCGTGCCGGCTGGTGGTCCAAGGCCAAGACCATGATCACCGGTCAGGACTGACGGACCGAGCTACGAACCCCTCGCTTCGGCGAGGGGTTTTTCGTTTCACGCTCGCAATTTACCCAAGCCAGGCTTTCAGCCGTCGCATTCCCTCGCGGCAATCCGCTTCGGTTCCGGCAAAGGAGAGCCGCATGTGGTGCGCACCCTCCACCGGATCGAAATCGAGCCCCGGCGTCGCCGCGATTCCGGCCTCGTCGAGCATGCGCTTGCAGAAATCGAGGGAATCGTTGGTGAAGCGGGCAATATCGGCATAGACGTAGAAGGCGCCGTCGACCGGGTGCATCTCGGTGATGCCAATTCCCGGCAATGCTTCCAGCAGGATCGCGCGGTTGCGCGCATAGCCCGCCTTGATCACCTCGAGCTCCGCTGTCGCGTCGAAGGCGGCGATGGCCGCGACCTGCGAGATATAGGGCGCGGAAATATAAAGGCTCTGCGCCAGAACCTCGACCGGGCGCACCAGCGCCGGCGGTAGTACCAGCCAGCCGATGCGCCAGCCGGTCATGCAATAATATTTCGAGAAGCTGTTGACGATCACCGCATCCGGGTGGCCGGCGAGCGCCGTCTCGGCCGGGGCGTCATAGGTCAGGCCGTGATAGATCTCGTCGGAGATGAACCAGATCCCCTCCTCCCGGCAGGCTGCACCGAGATCGGCAAGCGCGGCGCGCCCGATCATGGTGCCCGACGGGTTGGCGGGACTCATGGCGAGCACGCCCTTGAGGGGCTTGTGCGCATGCGCCGCGCGCACGGCTCGCGCCGTCATCACGTAGCCATCCGCTTTTTCCAGCGGGATCGTGACCACCTCGACGCCGAGCGCCTCGAAAATGTTGCGATAGGCGGGATAACCCGGCGCCGTGATCGCGACGCGGTCGCCCGGCTCGAACATCGCGAGGAAGGCGAGCACGAACCCCGCCGATGATCCGGTCGTCACCGCGATGCGCTCCGGCCCGACCGTGACGCCATAGGCATCGCGGTAATGGCGTGCGATCCGCTCGCGCAGGGCGGATAGGCCGAGTGCTTCGGTGTAACCGATCCGGCCCGCATCGATCGCCGCCTTTGCGGCTTCGCGCACGGCAAACGGGGCCGGAGCGCCGGGCTGACCGACCTCCATATGCACCACCGAATCCCCCCGCCGCTCCTTCTCGGCAGCGCGCGAGAGCACATCCATGGCGAGAAAGGGCGCCACCCGCGCGATGCGTGAGGCGATAGCGGGAGATTTCCGGGACGAATCGACCGACATACTGGGCTCCACCACGATGACGGCACCCGCAGGCTGAAGCGGGCGTTCTGGACTCCTGCCTAGACTTCGCATACCTGCCGCGCAAGTGGGGGCCAGCCTCCTGCCCACCCTGAGGGGAGGGAGACAGGGCGAGCGCTTCATGCAGGCGCCTCCCTTCCCGGCGGGGAGGGAACGAGGGTGGGGAGAGCGGCTTTTGTGCAACAATCGACGTTGATGATGCTGCACGCGGGATCAACGTGCCGTCATAGCGAAGGAGAGATCCGCTGGACGACGCGCACGCCTGTGTGATTTGACCGCAGCGCCCGGATTCGACCACACTCACGCGCAAGCTTTACTGATGCATCGAGCAGCCGGGCGCGTGCCCCTTTTCTGGAATGAAACCGGTGACGTATCCAACGATACCCCGTTCCCTCGCCCTTCCCGTAATCGCGACACAGCGTTCAAGCCGCATGGTGCAAACCATGCTGGCGCTCGGGCTTGCGCTGATCGTGGCGAGTCTCGCCGTGCCGCGCGCGGCTTTGGCGCAGGGCTCCTTCACCATCGTGCGCGATGCCGAACTCGAAGGCCTGATGCGCGATTACGCCCGTCCGATCCTCTCGGCTGCGGAGATTCCCGGCGGGGCCGGCGAGATCGTTCTGGTCAACGACACCTCCTTCAACGCCTTCGTGGCTGACGGCCAGCGCATCTTCATCAATCTCGGCGCCATTCTGCAGACGGAAACCCCGAACGAACTGATCGGCGTGATCGCGCATGAGGCCGGCCATATCCATGGCGGGCATCTCACGCGCCTGCGTCAGGAAATCCAGAACGCGCAGGTGCTCTCGATCGCCTCGATGCTGCTCGGCGGCGCCGCCGCCATCGGAAGCGCACGGGGTGGCGTGGGCGATCCGGGCATGGGTGGCGCGGGTATCGCCATGGGCGGGAGCGAAGTCGCACGGCGCTCGCTGCTGGCCTATCAACGCTCGGAGGAGATGGCCGCCGACCAGGCCGCCGTACGATTCCTGCACGCCACGGGCCAGTCACCGATGGGCATGATCAATATATTCGAGCGCTTTTCCAACGAAGCCTTGTTCCGCTCCAACCTCGATCCCTATCAGGTCAGCCACCCCCTGCCCCGCGAGCGCATCGCCCAACTCGAGCGCCTGGCCGCCGAGAGCCCCTACCGCAACCGCACCGACCCGCCGGCCCTGCAGCGCCGCCATGACCTTGCCCGCGCCAAGATATCCGGCTTCGTCGAGCGTCCCGACACGGTATTGCGCCGCTATCCGCCGAGCGACAATTCCCTCGCTTCACGCTATGCCCGGGCCATCGTGGCGCACCGATCCGGGCGGATGCGCGATGCGGTCGGGCTCATGGACGAGCTGATCGGCGCGCAACCGAACAATGCTCATTTCCACGAGCTGCGCGGACAGATCCTGCTGGAGAGTGCACGCCCGCAGGAAGCCGTTGCCTCATTGCGACGCGCGGTCAATCTCGCCCCTGATGCGGCGCCGATGCGCACGCTCTTCGGCCAGGCGCTGCTCGCCGCCGGTGACCCGTCGAGCCTCGAAGAGGCGATCGAACAGCTGCGCCGGGTTACGCGCATCGAACCCGAATCACCCGATGCCTACAGGCCGCTGGCCATGGCGCTCGGCCGCACCGGACAGGTCGGGCGCGCCGAACTCGCCATCGCGCAGCATTATTTCTACTCGGGCGACATCCGCAACGCCCAGAACCAGGCGCATCGCGCCATGAACTCGCTCGTCGAAGGCACGCCCGAATGGTTGCGTGCCAAGGATATCTTCGATTACGTCCCACCCCGTCATATGCGTTGAGGCACGACGGCGACCGGCGCGCGCCGAGAGCGGCCGGCGATACGAAACAAGGATGAACCATGACCCGTTTCCTGCGCGGCTTCGCCACGCTCTCCCTCGCCACCCTGCTGCTGATCCCGCTACCGCGCGCCGAGGCGCAGGCCGCCTTCTCGGATACGGAGCGCGATGCGATCATCGAGATCATGCGCGAATATCTCTTGGATAACCCCGAAATCATGCGCGACATGGTCGCGGAGCTGGAGCGTCGCGAGACGGCGGAGCAGGAGATCCAGCGTGAACGCACGCTGGCCGAGGCGCATGACGCGCTTTATGCCGGCGACGACATCGTCATGGGCAATCCCGACGGCGACGTCACCCTGGTGGAATTCTTCGACTACAATTGCGGCTTCTGCGAACGCGCGCTGGAGCATGTCGAGGCGATGATCGCCTTCGACCCGGATCTGCGCATCGTGCTCAAGGACTTCCCCGTCCTCGGCCAGGGCTCGCTCGATGCCGCCCGGATCGGCCTTGCGGCTATGGAGCAGTTCGACAATGAGACCGCGACCGAATTCCACGTGCGCCTGATGCGTATCCGCGGCCAGGCCAATGGCGAGAACGCCGCACGGCTCGCCGTCGAACTCGGTGCCGATCCCGATCGGCTCGAAGCCGACGCCAACAGCGAACGCGTGCGGGAAATTCTCACCGAGAATTTCGATCTCGCCGACAACCTCAACCTTACCGGCACACCCGCCTGGGTGATCGGCGACACGGTGATTTCCGGCGCCGTCGGCCCAGAGCGGCTCGGCGAGGCCGTGGCGAATGTCCGCTCCTGCGGGCGTGCCACATGCTGAGGTATATGCCCGAAAAGCCGCAGGGCGATCGATAAACCCTGTTGGCCTGCGCGCGTGGCGGTGGCATCACTGCATCGATGACCACCGCTTCGACGACCGGGACAGATCAGATCGGATCAGGCGTGGCCGCGATATCTGCGCGGCGCGTCGCCGACGTGATCATCCCGCTGGCCCTCGACACCGCCTACAGCTACGCCGTGCCCGCCGGCATGGCGCTGGTGCCGGGCGAGCAGGTCCGCGTGCCCTTCGGCCCGCGCCGCGAGGCGATCGGCGTGGTCTGGGCCCTGCGTGCGGGCGATCCTGGCAATCTCAAGCAGGTGATCGAACCTGCCGGCGGGCCGGTCTTTTCCGATGACCTGCGCAGCTTCCTGGACTGGGTCGCCCGCTGGACCCTTGCGCCGCGCGGCTCGGTGCTCGCCATGGCGCTCAAGCGCCCGGACGAGGAGCGCGGCGAGGCGATTCGCGTCGGCGTGCGGCTGATCGGGCCACCGCCGAAACGCATGACCCCGGCACGCACCCGCGTCATCACCGCCGCCGAGGGCGGGCTGCTGTTTTCAAAAAGCGATCTCGCCCGCACGGCGGGGGTCAGCGCCGGCGTGATCGACGGGCTCGTGGACGAGGGTACGCTCGAATCCTGCGTGATGCCGCCGGAAAACCTGTTTCCGCCACCCGACCCCGATAACGCGACAACGCAGCTCGGACCCGACCAGGATGCAGCGGCGCGCAGCCTGCGCGAGGCGGTTGCGGCGCAGACGAACAGCGCCTTTCTGCTCGAAGGCGTCACCGGCTCGGGCAAGACCGAGGTCTATTTCGAGGCGGTGGCCGAGAGCCTGCGTGCGGGCCGGCAGAGCCTGATCCTGGTACCGGAAATCGCGCTCACCGCACAATTCCTCGATCGTTTCGCGATGCGCTTCGGCGTGCGCCCCGCCGTCTGGCATTCCGGGGTCACCGGGCGCAAGCGCGAGAAGCTCTATGCCGGGCTCGCATCCGGGGAGGTGCGCGCCGTCGCGGGCGCCCGCTCGGCCCTGTTCCTGCCCTATGCCGATCTCGGTCTGATCGTCGTCGATGAGGAGCACGAAGCGGCCTACAAACAGGAAGACGGCGTGCATTACCATGCCCGCGACATGGCCGTGGTACGCGGGCGTATCGAAGGCTGCCCGGTCGTTCTCGCCTCGGCGACGCCGACCATCGAGACGCGCGTCAACGCCGCGCAGGAGCGCTACCGCCATCTCGTCCTGCCCGAACGCTTTGGCGGGCGCACGCTTCCCGCGATCGAGGCGGTCGATCTGCGCGGCGCCAAACCCCAGGGTGAGAGCTGGATCTCGCCACCCCTCGCCACAGCGATCGAGGAAACGCTGGCGCGCGGCGAGCAGGCGCTGATCTTCCTCAACCGGCGCGGCTATGCTCCGCTGACCCTGTGCCGCGCCTGCGGACATCGCTATGAATGTCCCAATTGCTCGGCCTGGCTCGTCGATCACCGTTTCCGCCGCGCGCTCGTCTGCCACCATTGCGGCCATGTCGCACGCCGCCCCAGCGTCTGCGAGGCCTGCGGCACGGTGGATGCGCTGGCCGCCTGCGGGCCGGGCGTCGAGCGCATCGCGGAAGAGGTCGCAACGCGTTTTCCCGGCAAGCGCGCCATCACCCTGTCGAGCGATTTCCCGGGCGGCACCGAGCGCATGCGCCGCGAACTCGCCGATATCGCCGAAGGCAAATGCGACATCGTCATCGGCACGCAGCTCGTGGCCAAGGGCCACAACTTCCCCGGCATGACGCTGGTCGGCGTGATCGATGCCGATATCGGCCTCTCCTCCGGCGATCCCCGCGCGGCGGAGCGCACCTTCCAGCTCCTGCAGCAGGTTACGGGCCGCGCCGGTCGTGGTGACAGGGCCGGCCGCGCGCTGGTCCAGACCTATCAGCCGAACCATCCCGTGATCGCGGCGCTGATCTCCGGCGATGCCGAGCGCTTCTATGCGCAGGAGACCGATAACCGCCGCCTCGCCGGCCTGCCGCCCTTCGGGCGCCTCGCCTCCCTGATCATCTCGTCACGCAAGCGCGAGGAGGCCGAGGCCCATGCCCGTGCGCTTGCCCGCGCCGCCCATGCCATGGATCTGCGTGATCCCCGCCTCACCCTGCTCGGCCCGGCCGAGGCGCCGATCATCCTGATCCGGGGGCGGTATCGCTACCGGCTGCTCTTGAAGAGCGCCCGCGAATTCGATCTCCAGAGCTTCATCCGCGACTGGCTGGCGCAGGGTCCCAAGCCGCGTGGCGATATCCGCGTGCAGGTGGATATCGACCCGCAGAGTTTCTTCTAGAGCGCCACTCTCAACGCTCGAGACCGACAGCTTTGCGCAGCGCCTCATCAATGCGGCTCTGCCAGCCTGGACCACCGGCGCGGAAGTGTTCCAGCACTTCCGGGCTGAGCCGGATCGTCGTGCTCACCTTGGTCCTGGCGGCTTTCGGTCGGCCCCGCTGCACCTTTGCTTTCGCGAACTTCTCCTGCCATTCGGGTGCCGACAGGTCCGGTGCGTCGTCATCGAAATCGGGGGGCATAGGCTTTCTGTTCTCGGTCATTGGCCTTCCTCATGCTGATGATCCGGCATGCCTCGCCGCGTGGCGTCCAGACGAGAACGACCATCCGGCCTGCCAGAAACCCGACAGTGATGTAGCGCGACTCGCCATACTCGAAGCGATCATCCTCCACTGTCAGGTGGACGCCCTCGAACACCTCGGCGGCGTCGGCCATATCGAGACCACGTTCCTCGAGCGTGGTCAGCCGCTTGGATGCATCGAAGGCAATCTTCATCATTACCGTTACTACAAAAAAGTTGCCGCGTCAATTATTGTAGTAACATTATATGCTTCTCGCGAGAATGTGCAACGGGCTTTCCGCAGGCCCACGGGGCAGGAAGTCCGCATCAGCGAGCCCTTGACGAGGTAACCCTTGCCACCAACCACACAATGGTGGCAAAGCCTGCGTGATTGCATCACCCGCCCGGAAACCCGCGATGACACCTTCCCTCGACCAGTTTCGCCGCGTCGTCATCAAGGTCGGCTCCGCCCTGCTGGTCGACCGTGCACGCGGGCGGCTGAATGCGGCCTGGCTGGCATCGCTCGCGGAGGATATCGCCGATCTGCATGCCCGCGGCATCGAGGTTCTGGTCGTCTCCTCCGGCGCGATCGCGCTGGGGCGTACCGTGCTCGACCTGCCCGCCGGCGCCCTGCGTCTGGAGGAGAGCCAGGCGGCGGCGGCGGCGGGGCAGATCGCGCTGGCGCGCGTCTGGGCGGAGATGCTCGGCCATCACGACGTGCGCGCGGGGCAGATCCTCGTCACCTTCTCCGATACCGAGGAGCGACGGCGCTATCTCAATGCGCGCGCGACCATCGCGAAACTTCTGGAACTGCGCGCCGTCCCCGTCGTCAACGAGAATGATACGGTCGCCACCAACGAAATCCGCTACGGCGACAATGACCGCCTCGCCGCCCGCGTCGCGGCGATGATCGGCGCGGATCTGCTGGTGCTCTTCTCCGATGTCGACGGGCTCTACACCGCGCCGCCGGCGCGCGATCCGCAGGCGCAGCACCTGCCGGTGATCGCGCGGATCACCCCCGAGATCGAGGCGATGGCCGGCGGCGCCGCCTCGGAGCTCTCGCGCGGTGGCATGCGCACCAAGATCGAAGCCGCCAAGATCGCCACCCAGGCCGGGGCGCATATGGTCATCGCCGACGGGCGTGTGAAGAATCCGCTGGCGCTCATCGCGGAGGGCGCGCGCTGCTCGTGGTTCCTGACCGCCGCCACGCCGACATCGGCGCGCAAGGCCTGGATCGGCGGCAGCCTCGAATCGCGCGGGACGCTGCATGTGGATGAAGGCGCGGCACAGGCCCTGAGCAAGGGCGCGAGCCTGCTCCCGGTCGGGGTAACCCGTGTCGAGGGCGCATTCGCGCGCGGCGACGCTGTCCGGATCCTCGATCCGCAAGGGCGCCTGCTGGGGCGCGGGCTGGTCGCATTCGATCACGGCGATGCTGCGCGCGTGGCCGGGCGGCGCAGCGCCGAGATCGCGGATCTGCTCGGCTATAGCGGGCGCGATACGATGATCCACCGCGACGATCTCGCTCTCGCGGAGAACGACTGATCCCGCCCGACCCGGCACCGGATTGAAATTGGGGCTCACGTTTGTGCCCGAATTCGGTTATACGAGGGACCGAATTCATACGAGACGAGGTTTCATCATCATGGCGACGGTGCTCGACATCGCCAATCGCAAGGTCGCGTCCCCCGCTGCCGGGGCGATCGAAAAGACCGCGCAGGTCCCCATGGCGCCCGGCGCTCAGCCGACGCAGCCTTCCCTCGTCGGTCTCACCCGCGAGGAACTTGCCGAGCGCCTCGCGGCGATCGGTGTGAGCGCACGCGAGCAACGCATGCGCGTGGCGCAGCTGTGGCACTGGATCTATTTTCGCGGGATCGACGATTTCTCGCAGATGACCAATGTCGGCAAGGCCTTGCGCGAAAATCTCGCCGCGCATTACACCCTGTCGCGCCCGGAGGTGATCTCCGAGCAGGTCTCGCAGGACGGCACCCGCAAATGGCTGATGCGCATGCCCTCGACCGGCCCCTTCGACAAGGGCGCGGAGATCGAATGCGTCTACATCCCCGAGACCGATCGCGGCACGCTCTGTGTCTCGAGCCAGGTCGGCTGCACGCTGACCTGCACCTTCTGCCATACCGGCACGCAGAAACTGGTGCGCAACCTCACCTCCGCCGAGATCGCCGCCCAGCTCGTGGTCGCGCGTGATCGTCTCGGCGACTGGCCCGACCGCGATCCGCCGGAAGGCGCCTTCGTGCCGAAGGAGGGCGGGCGCTATGTCACCAATATCGTCTATATGGGCATGGGCGAGCCACTCTATAACACCGACAACGTCATCGCCTCGATCAAGATCCTGAGCGACAATGAAGGGCTTGGCCTCTCGCGCCGGCGCATCACCGTCTCGACCTCGGGCGTGGTGCCGCAGATCTCCCGGCTCGGGGAGGAAGCCAACACGATGCTCGCAATCTCGCTGCACGCCGTGCGCGACGATCTGCGCAACACGCTGGTGCCGATCAATAAAAAATATCCGATCGCCGATCTGCTCCAGGCCTGCCGCGATTATCCTGGCCTGTCGAATGCAAGGCGTATCACCTTCGAATACGTCATGCTCAAGGGTGTGAACGATTCCAATGCCGATGCACGCGAGCTGGTGCGCCTGCTCAAGGGCATCCCGTCCAAGATCAACCTGATCCCGTTCAACCCCTGGCCGGGCTCGCAATATGATTGCTCCGACTGGGAGCGGATCGAGGAATTCTCCGAGATCGTCTACCGCGCGGGATATGCTTCGCCTGTGCGCACGCCGCGCGGCCGCGACATCCTCGCCGCCTGCGGCCAGCTCAAGAGCGAGACTGAGAAGCTGCGCGCGCGCACCCGGATGATGCTCGAAGCGGGGATCGGCGCCGAGGGCGTCTACGCGCTCGGGCGCGAAGCGGAATGACGCGGAATTTCAGCGCTTTGGAGGTCTCTTGCGGTTTCTTGGTCGATTCATCCTGCTTTTGCTCGGCCTGATCTTCGCCATCCCGGCCGGTGCGCTGACGCTGGGGCTGGGCATCTTCAGCGAGCCGGCGGCGCAGGATCTCGTGGTGATGATCGGCACTGCCGTGTTCGATCTGCTCTTCGCGGAAGCCATGCAGAACGGCGCACCCGACATCGTCATCGCGGAATTCGCCATCGGCTTCGCCTTCGTCTCGCTGGTGCTGCTGGTGGCGCCGATCGGCTTCGTCGCCATTTGCGGCGAGGTGACGGGAACGCGCTCGCTGATCTATTACGGCCTCGTCACCGGCCTGATCACCGCCGCCATTCCCTGGCTGATGCGCGGCGGCTTTGTGGAGACGCCGGCGCTCGAAGCGGAATGGCGCATCACCGCCCTGCTCTTCGTCACGGGCGCCGTGGCGGGCTTCGTCTACTGGCTGATCACCGGACGCAGCGCCGGACGGCGGCGGGCGCCGGAAGCGGTCGAAACGGCGCCGCCCCGGAATTGAATCCGCGGACATTCCAGCACTCTCCCGTCGCGGCAGAAACCCGCGCTACGGCAAGTTTCTACGCCCGATTCTCGCCATTTATGCACAAGCTACAGGCAGAATTTGGTCAAAACCGTGACAATCCCGGCCATGGACGTTAAGAGTCCGCTAACGCAGGCACTTCATCAGGAGGGAAGCGATGTATAAACAGATACTCGTCCCTGTCGATCTGACGCATGTTGATCGGCTCGGAAAAGCGCTGCAGACGGCTGCGGATCTCTCGCGCCATTACGGCGCGCCCGTCTGTTATGTCGGCGTTACACCGGAAGCTCCATCGCCGGTGGCGCATAATCCCAAGGAATTCGCGGATAAGCTCGAAGCCTTCGGCAAGCAGCAGGCGAGCGCCCACGACATCACTGCGACCACGCGATCCTACAGCGCGACGGATCCGGCGATCGATATCAACAAGATTCTCAGGAAGGCCGTCGAGGAATCCGGTGCGGATCTCGTCGTCATGGCCAGCCATCCGCCGAGCGTGACCGATTACATCTGGCCTTCGCATGGTGGTTGGGTTGCCGAGCATTCCAGCTCGTCGGTTTTCGTGGTGCGCTGAGGCCACCGCCGATAGCCGAACAATGAACGGGACTTGAAGACAATGACGAACGAAAACGAGAATAAACCCGATCCGGGGGCAGATCCCGAGGTCGATACGGAAGCCCTGCCTGAACCAGAAGGTGCATCCGACATAATCGAGACCGATTACGAAGTCGGTCAGGACAACATCACGCCGCAGATCGGCCCGCTGGGTCTCGACATCCACAACCCGGTCTTCGGTATTTCGGCAGCTGTCGTCATCGTCTTCGTGGTGGCGGTGCTCGCCGTCGGCGGTGAGACCTCGGCAGCGTTTTTCGGAGACCTGCGCGGATATCTGACCAGCACATTCGACTGGTTCTTCATCATTGCGGGCAACATCTTCGTGCTGGTGTGCCTCGGTATTCTGGTCTCGCCCCTCGGCAAGGTCCGTATCGGCGGCGCGGAAGCGACACCCGATTACAGCTATGCGGGCTGGTTCGCGATGCTGTTTGCCGCCGGCATGGGCATCGGTCTCATGTTCTTCGGCGTGCTCGAGCCGGTCTATTATTTCGCCACCCCCTGGGGTGACCAGCCACTCAGCCGCGATATCGGCATCGTCGACGGTGAACTCGTCGATCCGGCGACAATGGAAGCCGCACGGCTGACCGCCATGGCCGCGACGATCTACCATTGGGGCCTCCACCCCTGGGCGATCTATGCCATCGTGGCGCTCTCGCTGGCGCTGTTTGCCTATAACAAGGGCCTGCCGCTGACCGTCCGTTCGATCTTCTACCCGATCCTCGGCGAGCGCATCTGGGGCTGGCCCGGCCATGTCATCGACATTCTGGCCGTGTTCGCCACCCTGTTCGGTTTGGCAACCTCGCTCGGCCTCGGCGCCGGACAGGCGGCTTCCGGCATCGGCTTCGTCTTCGGCATCGAAGGCATGGGAGGCAGTGTCACCGCAGCGGTCGTGCTGATCGCGGTGATCACCATGCTGGCGCTGATCTCGGTGCTGCGCGGCCTCGATGGCGGCGTGAAGAAGCTCTCCGAGATCAACATGGTGCTCGCGGGCGTACTCCTGCTCTTCGTCGTGCTGGTCGGCCCGACGATGCTGCTGGTGACACAGTTCTTCAGCAATCTGGGAGCCTATGCCACCGAGATCTTCGCCCTGTCCAACCCGGTCGGGCGCGAGGATGACGGTTTCCGGCAGGGCTGGACGGCCTTCTACTGGGCCTGGTGGATCAGCTGGTCGCCCTTCGTCGGCATGTTCATCGCGCGCGTCAGCCGTGGGCGTACGGTGCGTGAGTTCATCACCTGCGTGCTGGTGATCCCGACGATCGTCTCCGCGATCTGGATGACCGCCTTCGGTGGTACCGGCATCAACCAGATCATCGAATTGGCCACCGAGAGCGGCGTCTACAACTACGTCGTCGCGGCTTACGTGCCCGAACTGTCGCTGTTCGGCATGCTGGCGGATCTGCCGCTGGCGGCGATCACCTCGACGCTCGCGATCATCCTCGTGATCGTGTTCTTCGTCACCTCGTCGGATTCCGGCAGCCTCGTGATCGACACGATCACCGCCGGCGGCAAGATCAACGCGCCGGTCAGCCAGCGCGTCTTCTGGGTGATCTTCGAGGGTCTGGTGGCAGCGGTTCTGCTCATCGGCGGCGGTCTCGCGGCACTCCAGGCGGCCTCGGTTTCGACGGGCCTGCCATTCGCCGTCGTGCTGCTGCTCGCGTGCTACGCGCTGATCAGAGGCCTGATGAGCGAACCACGCGGGGATAGCCCGACCACATGATTGCCGCTAACGCAGCGGATTCGGACGGCGCCACGACGACATCGTGGCGCCGTTTCTTTTTCGGACGCAGCACGCGCCCGAACGGGAAGCTGCTACTATCGGTCACTGGCGGGCGCGCCGGTTTTTGCTCATCCTGCACGCATGAAGGATCGTCCCGTCGACGTCTATGTCTTGCGCAGCCTGCTGGGCCTCGCTCTCGGCGCGCTCGGGCTCGTGGGCATCACGATGGCGCGCACCGAGGTGATCCCGCCGCCGATGCGCATACCGCCACCGCCGCAATTCACGCTGGACGTCAGTGACGACGCGCGCGCCTTCCAATTTTCCGGCACAGTCGATTTCGGCCTGACCGCCGCCCTGCGCGAGCTGGTCGCGGCGCATCCCACGATCAAGCGCATGACGCTGGAGAGCACCGGCGGCTACATCGCGGAGGCGCGCGGGGTGGTGACCGTCTTGCGCGCGCATGACATCGCGACCCATGTCGACGGGCATTGCGCCTCGGCCTGCGCACTGATCTTCGCCGGCGGCGCCAAGCGTTCGCTCGCTTCGAAAGCACGGCTCGGCCTGCACGGTTACGCCATGCGCAACGACCGCAATTTCGGCATGATCGATCCGCAGGTCGAGATGCAGCGCGATCTTGCGATCTATCGCGGACAATCGGTCTCGGAGGAATTCGTCGCCAAACTCGCGGATCTGCCGCGATCGCCGATGTGGTATCCCGACCATGGCGAGCTCGAAGCGGCGGGCATGATCACGACGCCCTGACGGCGCGGGCGCCGGGCGCGACGCCGGCCCGGCCTCAGCTGTCCTTGTCCGCGTCGCGAATCGCTGCCCAGCTGTTGCGTTCGCTCATCATGGCACGAATCGATTCCATCGATTCTGCGATCTCGTCGCGAGACAGATCCTGCGCGAGCACCTTCTCCGCCTCGTCGAACTTGCCGCTGAGGCCGAGCACGAGGGCGAGATTCTGGCGCACGCGCTGATCCGCCTGTGGATGCGCCGCCGCGCGGCGCAGCTTGCTCTCGGCGCGGGGCAATTCGTTGCCCAGAGCCAGCGAGAGCCCGTAATTCGACAGGATGGACGGCTCGTCGGGCTGGATGCGCAACGCCGCCTGGTAATAGCCGCGCGCGCGTTCATGATCGCCGAGCTGGTCGGCGACGGTGCCCTGCGCGGAGAGAATGCGCCAGTCCGGACGTTCGGGAAGATGCGCCCGTCCGAGCACCTTGTCGGCTTCCTCGAATCGCCCGACATCGGCGAGCGCCCGGCCATAGGCGCCGAGCAGCTCCATATTGTCCGGGGTGCGGATCGAGGCGGATTGCAGAACCGCCACCGCCTGGGCGCGCTGATCGAGCCGGCGCAGCACGCCGGCATAGGCGACGGCGACGCGTACATCGTCGGGATTGCGCGCATGCCGCTCGGCAAGGGCTTCCGCGTGAGAGCGCAGGTCGCCCTGGCTCATCTGCGCCGTTGCCTGGGGGTTGATCGATCCGGTCGTCGTCGGGCTCCGGTTGAAGCAGGCGGCGGTGGCCAATGCGATCAGCGCGACGGCACACAGGCGCGTCGCGGGCCGACCCGTCATGCGGGAGAAAAAGGTGGCCATGTCGGTCTCCATCCCGGATAAGCAAACTCCCTTTTGCAATATTTGATTAACCCTAACAGCGGGTTAATCGCGCCTTGAATCATGAGCCGTGGCGTTGCAGGCTGTCGCCCTTGAGGAGGCAGCCATGTCGCAGGATCAACAATCGCATCACAGCGCGCAGCATGCGACGCCCCTCGATCAGGAAGAGGCCGAGGCGCGGCGCGCGCGGCGGCAGAAGAAACGCATTCTCGCGAAACTCTCGACGCTGGCGGGCGGCGCCATCGCGATCTGGCTCGGCATCGCCCTGTGGGCCGGACTCGGCTGGGGCGTCGCACTCGCCGGGATCGGCGTGATCCTGCTCTTCGAGCAACTCGCGCGCCGGCATTCGGGCCTGCGCTACGATCTGTTCTGGGTGGTCGCCGGCGCAATCGCCCTGATCGGGGGCATGCTGATCTCGAGTGGCGTCGATATCCGCTTCGGGCCCGTCATCCTGATCACGGTAGGGATATTCATCGTGCTCTCGACGCTATTGGGCGACAAGGGCAAAGTTTGACGGGCAAGGCGTGGCGGGCAAGGCGTGGCGGGCAAGGCGTGGCGGGCAAAGACCAGCCCCCCACGACGC
>JAFIEI010000004.1 GCA_020832565.1 Salinarimonas sp.
CAGCAACTCCAGCGTCTTCGCATCGCGCCGGCCGTCGTGAAAGGCATCCAGTGCCTGCGCGAACAGGGCTCGGTCGGTATCCTCATCGGCAACCGCCTCGAACAATGTCAGGCAGGAGCGTGACTTGAGATCATCGGGCGGACCGAGAACCATTCGGAGCGGGATGTCGGCATGCGCCAGAAGCAGCTGCACGCAATGGCGCAGACGCGCACCCAGCACCGGATGCGCGAGGTAGGCGCGCGCCTCGCCGGCATCGGCAATGCCGTAGAAATGCGCCGTCGGGCTACGACCGAGGCCACGCATTTGGGGAAAGATGAACCACATCCAATGCGAGCGCTTGCGCCCCGCTTGCAGTTCGCCGCAGGCCCGATCGTAAACGTCTTCCTGCGCAGCGACGAAACGTTCGAGCAAATCCGTCTCCATTATGCGGGGCTCCCGAGGACCGGCTGCAATCCGTTTTCCAGGATGAAGCGCAATTCGTCATCCGGTCAATCGAATGGAATCAGGCGCCCCGACCCGCAGGATCACCGAAACGCGCATCGACAAACGCGCATTGACAGGGCACATGGCTGCGGCGAACTGTGCGCGCGCAACCCGCCATCATGCCCGCTTCGCGCGCTAAACCTGCAAGGCAAACGCAACCATGGGCTCTGTCCTCGCTTCGCTCGTCCCGGTGTTTCTGGTGATCATCGCCGGATGGGGCGCGCGCGTGAGCGGCTTCGTCGAGGAGCGCCACTGGCCGGGAATCGAGAAGGTCACCTATGTGGTCTTCTTCCCCGCCATCATCATCCACACGCTGGCACGGGCGGATCTCTCGGAAGTGCCGGTTCTCGGAATGGGCGGGGCGATGATCGCGGCGATCCTGCTGATCGCATCGCTGCTGCTGGCCATGCGCAGCGTCCTGCTCGCACGCCTGCACATCGACGGCCCGGCCTTTACCTCGCTGTTCCAGGGTTGCACGCGCTGGAACACCTTCGTCGGGCTCGCGGTCGCGGGGGCGATGTATGGCGAGCTCGGGCTCGCCCTGATGGCCGTGGCCGTTGCAGCGATGATCCCGCTCCTGAACCTGCTCGCGATCGGAATTCTCGTGCGATATGCCTCCGGGACGGCGCAGAGCCCCGCCATGATCGCGCGCACCATCGTGACCAACCCGTTCATCTGGTCCTCGGTGACGGGGATCGTGCTCAATGTCACCGGAGCGCCGATACCCACCTTCATCGGCAGCACGATCGGCATACTCGGCGATGCCGCCCTCGCGGCGGGGCTGCTGGTCGTCGGGGCCGGGCTCGACATGCGGCGGCTGGCACGCCCGCGCGCAGCGCACTGGCTCTCGATCGGCCTCAAACTCTTCCTGCTGCCGATCATCGCCATCACCATCGCGCGGCTGGCCGGCGTCACGGGCGATGATCTCGCCATTGTCGCCATCGCCACGACGGTCCCGACCGCGAGCGGCGGCTATATTCTCGCCAAGCAGATGGGCGGAGACGCGCCCCTGATGGCCGAGATCATCACCCTGCAAACGCTTCTGGCGATTCTCACGATGCCGGTGATGATAACGCTTCTGATTGCATGACAATCCCCATATCACAATCTATAATTTATAACTGCGCGGGAAAAACCGTCGACAGCATGCAACTTTTTGATGTAAACGTCGATTGATCTTGTATAGGTTGTAGAACTACCGGATACACGCAGTCAGCGAAACCGGCGGTTCAAGCCTCGGGGTATGTCATGCCGTTGCAAAAGCGTAACAATCAGGAGCCGCAGGGGCATGCGCGTGACGCCCAGTCCGATGGGCCCGATCAACTCGAAACGGCCCGCTACGTCGCGGCATTGACGGCGGAACTGAGCCTCATGGCGCGGCGGGCAGAGCTCCCATTGTTGAGTTATTTTCTCGAGATGGCACGTATGGAAGCAGCCAATGCGGCGCAGCCCGTACGCCGCGCCGGCAAGGCAACCCGCGAGCGCCAGCCGCCACCCGAGAAGACCTGAAGGTCCCAAGGGCGTCGTGTCGTGCCCGCCTCCCGCTCCCGAATCCGGCTTCCCCAAGCCGCATCATCAGGTCAGAAGCGACACCGCATTTCCGCCGTGACGTTCCAGCCGACCGCTGATCTCGAGCTCCATCAGCACGCTGTGGACCACGCGCACCGGCAAACCCGACTGCCGTGACAGATCATCCACGGAAACCGGACTGGGGCCGAGCAGTTCGAGCATGACGCGGCGTGGATCGGCATCCGGCGCCGCTTCCAGCGCCTGCGGATGATCCGCATCTTCGGCGAACAGGGGTTCGCAATCGCCATCCACCTCCTGCGGCACCGGCGCCCGCATCGGTGCGAGGAGCGGCTCGGCGAAATCGAGGAAGTCGAGCTCGTCCCACAGATCCTCGATGCTGTCGCCGGCGAGATCCTCGCGCGCCTCGATCCGGCTTTCCCAGTCGGTATCGATCAGCGGCATCAGGGTCTCGATCACATGCTCGGCACTGCCGCACAGATTGGCGCCCTGGCGGATGAGATCATTGGTGCCCTCGGCGCGCGGATCGAGCGGCGAACCGGGGACGGCGAAGACCTCGCGCCCCTGTTCCATGGCAAAGCGCGCGGTGATCAGCGAACCGGATCGCCGCGCCGCCTCGATCACCACCACCCCCAGCGACAGGGCGGAGACGATGCGGTTGCGGCGGGGAAAATCGCGGGCGCGCGGCTCCCAGCCGAGCGGCATCTCGGAGACGGCCGCGCCGCCTTCGGCCAGAATGCGCTCGAGAAGCGCCTTGTTCTGGGCGGGATAGATCCGATCGTGCCCGCCGGCGAGGATCGCGATGGTATGGGCCGGCACCGCCTTGTGCGCGGCAGTGTCGATGCCGCGCGCGAGCCCCGAGACGATGCTGAAACCCGCCTCCCCCAGCTCTCCCGCGAGGCGCCCGGTGAAGGTCAGCCCCGCAGCAGAGGCATTGCGCGAGCCTACGATTCCCACCGCCGGGCGCTGCAGAATCGCCGGGTCGCCGCGCACGCAGATCATCGGCGGTGCCGTATCGGCTGCGTGGAGAGGCTTGGGATATTCCGGCTCGCCCATGGCGAGAAAGCGCCCGCCGACCCGCTCCGCGGCTTCCATCTCGCGCAGGATCTGGCTGCGCGGGGCGATGCGTATCGCGTTGCGGCCACCCTTGCGGGCGAGCTCGGGCAAGGCTTCGAGGGCTTTGGCTGCACCGCCATAGCGGTTGATCAGCGCGCGAAAGGTACGCGGGCCTACATTCTCGCTGCGAATCAGCCGCAGCCAGTCGATCCTCTGCTCATCCGTCAGGCGTGCCGTCGTCATTCCGCTTCTTGCCGATCCTGCTCTCGGTGCCAGATACCAATCTGGAGATGTTTTCTCTATGTTTCCACCAAAGCAGGATTGTAAGCAAGATGGCAAGTTCCGCCATCTGTCCTTCTCCGAGCCACCAGAGCATGGCCGGGGCCGAAAGCGAGGCGATGAGCGCGGAGAGCGAGGAATACCGCGTGGTCACGGCAACGAGCAGCCACAGGCCGCAGAAGACGAGGGCGGCCCACAGGTTGAGGCCGATCAGCACGCCGATATAGGTGGCCACGCCCTTGCCGCCGCGAAAGCCGAGCCAGACCGGGTAGCAATGTCCCACGAAGGCACCGAGCCCCGCGAGAATCGCCGTATTCGGCCCCCATTGCCACGCAATCCACACCACGACCGTGCCCTTGAGCGCATCGAGCAACAGCGTCGCGGCCGCGAGATCCTTGCGGCCGGTGCGCAGGACGTTGGTGGTGCCGATATTGCCGGAGCCGATCTTGCGCACGTCGCCGAGGCCCGCGAGCCGTGTCAGCACGAGGCCGAACGGGATCGATCCGAGCAGATAGCCGAACAGGCCCGCCGCCAGGAAATACGGCCAGGCGAGCGCCCAGCTCATGGTCTCAGGCATGATTCCTCCCCCGCAACGGACTTGCGCCGTCCCGCATTCTCAGCATCAGCTTTCGAGCCTGTGCACGCAAGTGCCGCCGACATAGCTGCGCAACACCCGCCCCTCGAGTCGCGCCTCGTCGAAAGGCGTGTTCTTCGAACGCGACTGCAGATCGGTCTTGTCGAGCACATAGGGCATGTCGGGATCGAACAGCATCAGATCAGCCGGGACGCCCTTCTCCAGCCGTCCGCCCGGGATCCCGAGAATCTCGGCGGGCCGCGTCGACATCGCATGCAGCAGGCGTACCAGCGAAACCATCTCGCCGTGATGCAGGCGCAGGGCCGCCGAGAGCATCGTCTCGATCCCCACCGCCCCGTTCGCCGCTTCGGAAAAGGGCAGCCGCTTGGTCTCGACATCCTGGGGATTGTGATCGGAGACGATGACGTCGATCGTGCCGGCGGCGAGCGCGGCGATCACGGCCTGCCGCTCGTCCTCGTGGCGCAGGGGCGGCGAGAGCTTGCAGAAGGTGCGGTAATCGCCGATATCGTTCTCGTTCAGCGTAAGGTGATTGATCGAGACGCCGCAGGTCACGGCGAGGCCGCCCTGTTTGGCGCGCGCGATGATCTCCACGGAATCCGCGCAGGAGATCAGGGCCGCGTGATAGCGCCCGCTCGTGAGGCGCACGAGCCGCATGTCGCGCTCGAGGGGGATCGTCTCCGCCTCGCAGGGAATGCCGAGCAGGCCGAGCCGGGTGGCGAACTCGCCTTCGTTCATGACCCCGTCGCCGACGAGATCGGCATCCTCGCAATGGTTGATCAGGAGCGCCCCCGCATCGCGGGCATAGAGCAGCGCCCGGCGCAGGACGCGGGGGTTGGAGACGCTCTTCGCGCCGTCCGTGAAGGCGATTGCGCCGGCTTCGCCGAGCAGCCCGAACTCGGTCATTTCCTGGCCGGCGAGCCCCTTGGTCAGCGCCGCTGCGGGATGGATGCGCACGCGGGCTGTGTCGCGGGCGCGGCGCAAGACGTAGTCGACCAGCGCGGGATCATCCACCACGGGGCTGGTGTCGGGCATGGTCAGGATGGTGGTGACACCGCCCGCCGCCGCCGCCGCGCTGAGCGAGGCGAAGGTCTCGCGATGCTCCGCGCCCGGCTCGCCGACGAAGGCGCGCATGTCGATCAGACCCGGAGCGAGCAATGCCCCGCCGCAATCGACCACCTCCGCCCCCTCCGGCGCCTGCGGAAAGCTCCCCCAGGCGATGTCGTCGATGCCCCCCTCCGCGATCCGCAGCGCGCCGAGATCGTCACGGCCCGAGGCGGGGTCGATCATGCGGGCATTGGTGAGGATGGTGGGGGGCTTTGACATATGCGCCTCGCTGGGCTGTGGACGATCGGGCCGGCGGGATCAGGCTTTGACGGGCAGATGCATCGCGAGCGCCTCGAGCACGGCCATGCGCACCGCCACCCCCATCTCGACCTGTTCGCGGATCAGCGATTGCGGTCCGTCGGCGACATCCGAGGCGATCTCGACGCCGCGATTCATCGGGCCGGGATGCATCACCAGCGCATCCGGCGCGGCGAGGGCGAGCTTCTCGCGGTCGAGCCCGTAATAGCGGAAATATTCCTTCACGGAAGGCACGAAGGAGCCGTTCATGCGCTCGCGCTGGAGGCGCAGCATCATCACGATATCGGCGCCGGCCAGCCCCTCTTCCATGCGCGAGAACGTCTCGAAGCCAAGTTGCGCGATCCCGGCGGGCAGGAGCGTCGAGGGCGCGACGAGGCGCACCCGCGCGCCCATCGCGGCGAGCAGGATCATGTTGGAGCGCGCCACACGCGAATGCAGGATATCGCCGCAGATCGCCACGGTGAGCCCGGCGATGGTGCCCTTGTTACGGCGGATGGTGAGCGCGTCGAGCAGTGCCTGGGTGGGGTGTTCGTGGGAACCGTCGCCGGCATTGATGACCGAGCAATCGACCTTGCGCGCGAGCAGGTTGACGGCGCCCGCCGCATCATGGCGCACGACAATCAGATCGGGCCGCATGGCGTTGAGCGTGGCGGCGGTGTCGATCAGGGTCTCGCCCTTCTTCACCGAGGAGGAGGCGACCGACATGTTCATCACGTCCGCGCCGAGCCGCTTGCCGGCGAGTTCGAAGGAAGCCTGGGTGCGGGTGGAGGGCTCGAAGAACAGGTTGATCTGCGTGCGCCCGCGCAGGGTCGCCTTCTTCTTCTCGACCTGGCGCGAGACGTCGACCGCCGCATCGGCGAGATCGAGCAGCGCCTTGATATCGAGCGGCGAGAGGCCCTCGATGCCGAGCAGGTGGCGGTGCGGGAAATAGGGCTGTGCATCTGTCATCGTGAAACAACGCCATAGCGGTGAATCCCGCGCCCCGCAAGCGATCCGGCACGGGCTGCGGCGATGATCCACGAAAACCCGTCGCGCCCCCTTTCGCGGGACGCGGAGAGCGCCTATATTGGGAGCGTCGTCGCAAGACGACTATGGCGATAAACGATTGTCAGAATAAACCCTTCGGACCCGGGGGCGGTACCCGGCGCCTCCACCGAAGCCCAGAGCATGGCTTGCTGGGTTTCGGTGGGGGCGAAACAGGATCGACGGGGGCGTAAAAGGCAGTTTTTCGCTCGGCATGGTTCCGCCGTTATCGGGCCAAATCAGTAGTTGCCAATGACAACTCTGCTATGGAAGTCCGTGCGGCCGCGTAATGCGGCTTAAGGATTCCGATCCAAGTCCTGGCGGTTAGCGTCGTCAGGCGGGGTTCGGAGGCACCTGGCAACAGAAGCCTCCACTTTCCATCACACTTTCCTATGGCGCTTTCGTGCCACATATTGCATCAATGGATCTGATCACCACACGTATTCAGCACGAACCAGCCGAGCGCCGGACCCAACCATGACGCAAGACCTGATCCGCTATGATCTCCTCGTACAGGACGCCCTAAAGGGCGTGGTGCGCAAGGTTCTGGGGGATGCCGCCCGCGACGGGCTGCCCGGCGAGCATCATTTCTACGTCTCGTTCCGCACCGATTTCCCCGGCGTACGCCTGTCGACGCGCATGCGCGAGAAATACCCGCAGGACATGACGATCGTGCTGCAGCACCAGTTCTGGGATCTCTCGGTGACCGAGCATGCGCTGGAAGTCGGGCTCTCCTTCTCCGGCGTCCCCGAGCGGCTTTTGATTCCCTTCGACGCGCTGACCGGATTCTTCGACCCGTCCGTCCAGTTCGGCCTGAAATTCGAGCTGCAGCAGCCCCCGGCGCTCGCAGATTCGGGCGATTCGGACCCGGGCACCGACAACGCCGTCGCCACACTGCGTCCGACCCCTGCCCCCGTGCGCTCCCCGCGCGGCGCCGCTTCCGAGCCCGACACGGCCGAGCCCGCCGACGATTCGGCTGAGATGGAACAGGATGACGCCGCCCCGAAGAAGGCGACGAAATCCACGTCGAAGTCGAAGCCCGGCAAAAAGACGGGTGAGAAGGCGGGCGCCAAATCCGCCGATAAGGCGGGCGCGGATGCGGCCGGAGAGATCGCCGATTCCGACGACACCACCGACAAGACCCCCGGAGCGGAAGTCGTCAGCCTGGATTCGTTTCGCAAGAAGAATTGAGTTTGCGCGACCTCCTTACTCTACACGGGACAGGGGTGAGGGTGGGAAAGGCGCGGCTCGAGGGGACCGGGCGCGGCGCTTCATCAACGCGCCTACCCCCACCCCGCTCCACGCAGGGAGAGGGGAGACCAGCTGCATGCAGCCCACACCACTCATCCCATGACCAGCACCCGCACCTCGCCGTCGGCGCCGTCACCGCCGGCGCCGGAGGTGGTGTCGTGACGGGTGCCGCCGCCTCCGCCTCCGCCGCCACCGGGGCCGCCGCCCGGGCCGCCATTCCCGCCATTCGCGGCTGATGCGCCGGCACCGCCGCCGCCACCGCCACCTGCGCCTCGATCCCAGCTCTTGCCCCAGCCGCCGCCGGCGCCGTTGCCGGGTCCCGCACCGTCGCCGCCGGGCGCTGCGCGATCGGTTCCGCCGATGGCCTGGCCGAGGCCGCCATCGCCACCCGGTGAGCGGTTGTCGTCGGTGTCGATCGCACCGCCGGCACCGCCGCCGCCGGGACCCTCGCCGCAAGGCCCCTTAGCACCGGGAGCGCCGTGATCGTGCGCCGCGGCGGCGCCGTCATTGCCGTATTGCGCGTGCCCGAGCCCGCCGCGTGACGGCGCCTGCGCGCCGGTCTTGCCGCCGCGCCCGCCATGTCCACCTTCGGCCACGAGAAGCGTCATGCCGCCGTCGCTGAGCATGGTTTCGCCCCCGCCATCCCCGTCGAGCCCTACGGCGTCACCGTTGTCGAACACGCCATCGGCGCCGGCGCCGCCCTGCCCGATCGTGATCGCGAGCGTGTCGCCGATCTCGTTTGCGAGAAGCGTCATGCGCGCGACACCGCCGGCGCCACCGCCGCCGCCGCCATAGCGCGGTGCGGAATCGTCGCCCACCGCCCCAGAGCCACCACCGCCGCCGGCGCCGATCGCTTCGATGGTAACGCGCTTCGCCCAGGCCGGCTTGGTCCATGTGCCGTCGGCAGTGAAGATCGCGATCTTGGCCCGCGCCGCACCACGTGGGAAGCTCACAGTTCCGGTCGCGGCATCGACGCTGAGCGCATCCTGCCACACGGACCCGTCCGGGCTGACCTTGAGGGTGAAATCATCGTCGCCCAGAAGCCCGAACTCCGCCCGCGCCGACCAGTCGCGCTGGAACAGAAATCCGCCGGTATTGCCGGCCGTTTCCTTGTTGACGACAAGCCGCAGATCGCCGCTGCCGCCCTCCCCCGCCTCGCGCGCGGCAAACAAGGCCGCGTTGAGCTTGGCGGCAAAGGGATTTTGCGCATCGGGCGCGGTGCCGATACCGAGCTGGTCGTAGGTTTCGGGAAAGGTGATCAGCTCCTCGAGATCGCGCCAGACGCTCCCGTCATGCATCAGCAGCGCCGCTTCGCCCGCATCATAGGCGAGCCAACCCGCATGCGGGGCAAGGAAGCGCCAGGATCCGGCATCGAACAAGGCGATCATGCCCTCCTGCCCGGTGAAATCCCCGCTTGCCTCCGGCCCGACGATAACGCGCATGCCCTCATCCGGCTCCGTCGGCGGCGCGTCGAGGTCGCGCGCATCGATGGCGATCTGGGCTAGCGCGTCGATCAGGAGCAGCGCCTCGTTATGGGTGACGTGCTTTTGCGCCTGAGCCGCCGCGAGCAGCGGCAGCGCCAGATGAGGGGTGAGGCTCATGGCGGGTTCCTCGTGTCAGGGCTGTAAGGGAAGAGAGCGGGTTCAGCCGGGTGCGATCGGAAGCGTCCCGGTGAAGGGAAAGCCGTCGCCGACACTGGCGCTGATCTGCATGATGCGCAGATCGAGGCTTGTGCGCGGGGCGCCGAAATCGGCGATCTCGTCGGCTTGCGCGTAGAGGCACAGCGGCGCGGTCACCGGGATGCGGCGCTTGGGCGTGGCGCCGTCCATGATCTCGACGGCGTAATGCTCGCCGTCTTCGCCGAGGGGAATCTCCACCGGCTCCCAGGCATCCGCCTCGACGCGCCCGCGCCGGATCCAGCGGATCTCGATTCCGCCGGCGACGCGGCGCAGGCGCGGATGCACCGGCGAAAGCGGCTTCAGGGCGAGCCGCGAGGCCTGTGCCTCGAAGGCGAGCGCCGCGTCATCGGCGTGATCGCGCCCCACCGGGGCGATGCGGTATTGCCATTCCCGCCCCAGCTCCGAGAGCCCCGATGCGAGCGGCACCACCGTCTCGTCGAGCCGTACCAGAGTGGCGCCCGGCGCGAGATTGCGACCTGCAACGGCTTCGCTGCCGGCCAGTCCGCGCAGGAGATGCGAGAGGCGATAGCGGTTCTCGCCGATCAACTCGGCCTCGGCTGCGGCGATGATTTCGCACAGGCCATCGGGCCCGACCAGCGCAAAGCTGTTGGCGCCGCCCAGAACCGCGCTCTCGCCGACCGAGGCGATCGCCCCGGCGCGCAGGGTCACTTCGAGCGTGTTCCCCCGGTCCCAGCACCAGAGCGGCCCCGGAGCGAAAATCGCCTCCGTAAAACCGATCTGGGCCGCAGCCGAGACGAATCCCGACTGCGCGAACCCCTCGCCATCGACCGAGCGCCACAGGGCCAGCGCGCCGGGCCAGGGATCGGCATAGGCCGCGAGATATTGCAGGGCCACCGGATCGCCCTGGCTCAGGGGCAGGTCGAGCACCACGACATAGGGCTGGCCCGGTGACGAGGGCGGTTGCCGGCGCTGCGGCGCGATCCGCGCGCCGGGCGTCTCGAACAGGGCGGGCTCGACCGCGCGCGTTTCGATCCGGCGTTCGGCACCGTCGACGATCCGGCTGATGCGGTGCAGGCGCGGCCCGTTGAGGCCGGGGATCTCCACGACATCCCCCACCTCGTGCGCGATCGCCTTCGGCCCGAGGGCGAATTGCGCCCCGTCGCGCGCCGCCCAGGCATCCTGCAGCAGGATATCGGCCAGCCGGCCGGCCTGCCCCCGGCTCATGATCGCCGCCAGATCCAGCCGCACTTCCCGGCGGCTTGCCCCGGCCAGACGCCGGGAAGCGCTGGCGGCGCGGCGCATCTCGCCATGAGAATCGGTGAAGCCCAGCACGATCTCGCGCGGCAGCTCGGTCTCCTGCGCCCGCACATGGCGCATCAACGGCGCCTCTTCGTCGTCGACGAGCATATCGGCAGCGATGCTCGCGACGATCCGCCCGCCGCGACCGCGCCAGCGCAGGACACCGCCCGTCGCGGCGAGATCGACGCCGAAGATCCGCAACAGCGGCTCGAGCGCGGCGCGCACGGACATCGGGCGGTCGATGACGAAACCCTCGACGAAGCCGTCGGCGGCGATGTCGAGCGGCATGTCGATGCGGTAATCGTCAAGCACCTTGCGGATCAGCGTGGCGAGATCGAGCCCCTCGAGCCGCCCGGTGACCCAGTGCCCGGTCTCATAATTCGCCCCGTCGGCCCAGACGGATTCGAATTCCGGAAAGGCTGGAAAGGGCCGCGCATCCCAGGCCCAGACGGCGAGGCTGTCGGGCTCCACCATCGGCCCGCCATAGAGCGGCGATTGCGGATTATGCGCGGGATCGTGTTTCGGGTGTGCGGGATCGAAGCGCCGGATGATCGCCTCGATTCCGGCTGCCTGGGCGAGGTCGTCGCGAGTACGGCGGGAAAACGGGGGATAGGCGCCCTCGGAGGATTTCATGTCGGGGAAGACATTGGGACCGTTCGGCCCCTTGTCGACGGCGGGAAGGCCGATCTCGGTCAGCCAGATCGGCTTGGCCATCGGCGTATAGGGCGTGGCGCCGATCTCGACGCCGCCGGCGCGCTCGACATGCGGCTCGCTCCACCAGGAAACCAGGTCCTTGGAGCGAAACACCCACGGCTTGCCGTGGGCGCCATCCGTGATCGGCAGCCGCTCCTGGGCCGCGCGGCCCGCATCGTCGGCGTAGTACCAGTCGAACCCCTCGCCGGAGCCCAGCCGCTCGCACAGGTAGTCAATGTCGTAGAGGCTGCGCGCCTGCGCGGCATCGAGATGCGCGCCGCCGTCACGCCAATCCGAGATCGGGGGGTAGTAGTCGATGCCGATCGCATCGATGGCGGGATGGGCCCAGAGCGGATCCAGCGGAAAGCGCAGCTCGTCCCCACCATCGCGGACATGCGCGCCATATTCGGTCCAGTCGGCGGCATAGGTGATGCGGGTCACTTGTCCCAGGATAGCGCGCACATCCTCTGCGAGCGTCATGAAGGCGTCGACGGCGGGATAGTGCCCCGGGCCGGAGCGGATACGGGTAAGCGATACCATCTCGGAGCCGATGACGAAGGCGTCCACCCCGCCTGCCTCCACGGCGAGGCCGGCATAATGCAGGATCTGACGCCGCAGGCTCCATTCGGATGCGCCGGGATTGCCCGATCCGAAGAAGCTCGCGACCTGCGCCGCCGCCGTGCCGGTGCCGTCGACACTGCCCGGCGCATCCGGTGCGGGATCGCAGGTGATGCGCCCGCGCCAGGGATAGGCCGGCTGGCCGGACGCCCCGGTGCGCGGATCGGGCAGAGCATTGCCGTGGGGGATATCCATCATGATGAAGGGATAGAGCGTCACCTTCAGGCCGCGCGCCTTGAGATGCTGGATCAACGCGACCACGCTCGCATCCGCCGGCGTGCCGCCATAGGCAGGCAGGCCGTCATGCGTCGAGGCGCGGCGCGCCGTGGATCGCTCCAGCCCGGCCACGGACCAGACCCGCCCCTTTGTCTGCTTGTCGGCGATATCGACACGCGGCGCGATGGTGCAATGGCCTACGCGCAGATCATCGCCGAACCACGATACGACCAGCGAGACGCTCTCCAGATTGGGACATAACCGCTGCAGCGCATCCAGCGAGGCCCGCACATCCGAGCGCGCCTGAAACTGCTGCCGGTTGTCGGGACGCGTCTCGCCGGGGCCGATCACCTGCATGACTGGGGTCGGGTCATAGCCGAATTCCGTCGCCGCCGGGATCAGGCAGACCGCGCGGATCATCGTCGCGATCCCCTCTCCGGGGCGCACCACCTCGAAGGAGAATTGCGGCACGCGGTTGCCGAAATCGGCCAGAGGCAGGCGCTCGAAAACAACATAGGCGAGACCGCGATACGCGGGTGCATGCGCCGCGCCCTCCTTGGCGACGATCAGCGCATCTGGCTGCTGGCTGGCACCGCCGCGATGCACGCGCATGGTGATCTGCGTGAGATCCACCTCGCGCCCGTCCGCCCAGACCCGCCGCACGAAGGCGATCGGTCCCTCGCAGAGCCCGATCGCCAGATTGGCATAGTAGGAATATTGCACCTCGCGCGTTGTCACGCTCGAGCCGCCGCCACCGCCGGAATTGCGAAAGAATCCCTTGCCGCCCTGGCGGCCCGTGCGCTCGACGGTGACGTCCACCTGCTCCTCGAATCGCGTAGCCCAGATCACCTGCCCGCCGATGCGTGCGCGCCCGTAGACACGCGGGATCGGCGCGCCCTCGCTGGAAGCCAGCCCCTGCATTTCGCTCAGGCGGGGACCTTCCACGGTGCGGTATTCATGCGTGCCGAACAGGGCGCCGTCGATGGCCGATCCGGCCATCGATCCCAGCGTCTGCCCGAGCATGGCGCCGACCGGGCCGGCGACGGCACCGCCGATCGCCTGACCGGCGGTTTGCAGGATCATCGTGGTCATCGGCGAAAGCCCTCCTTCGGAGCGACCGGCTGCAACGGCGCGGGAAAATCGAAGCTCGCGGCCAGATGACGCCGCCACCAGCCGCTCAGCGCGACCTCGGCGACGCTGGCGCCGTCATGGGCGTGAACCATGTGCCCGGCATCCGTCGCGATAGCGCAATGCTTGGCGGGGAGCCCGTCGCGCCAGCGGAAGATCAGCACGCGCCCCGGCCCCGGCTCCGGTCCGGCCACCGGGACGAGATGGCGGGCGGCGGCAGCCAGCAACCTTTCGCGCCCGCCGGCCTCGGCCCAGTCGGGACGATACGGTCCCGGATGTTCGGGCTCGGCTCCGACGATCTCGCGCCAGACACCCCGCAGGAGGCCGAGGCAATCGCAGCCGATCCCGCGCAGCGAAGCCTGATGCCGGTAGGGCGTGCCGATCCAGCTGCGGGCGGCGGCGACGATGGCGGCTTCGTGCGGGCTCACTTGAACAGGCTCCGGCCATCAAGCCCCGGCTCGCCCTGGCGCTGCACGCGCAGGATGAAATCGTTGCCCGGCATATGCGGGAAGCCGCGAAAGTTCACGACATTGGCGAATTTGTTGCGGCATGTCGCGAAAGTCTTGTCGCAGCCCGGCGTCAGGGTCACTGCATCGCCCGGCGCGACAGGTCTCGGTGCGCGTTGCCAGAGAGCGATTGTGCCGTCTGCGGCATGGCTGCGGATCTCCACTTCGAATCCGACATTCGCGCCGCTCGTGAATATAAGCTTGCCGCCGCTGAACCACCCTTCGAGCTGATCGCCGAGCCCTGCCAGCGTCAGATGCAGCGCGTCGCCGGCTTCGACGACCGTCGCATTGACCGGGGTGATGGTCAGCCCGCAGGCCGCATCGCCGAGATCGGCCGAACAGGCGGCGCGATACAGCCGCCCGCGTTCCTCGTCGAGGCGATGCGTGAGCCCGCGCAGCTCCATCACGAAGGCACCGTCGGCGCGCCGGATCTCGCCGACATGATACAGATCGATGAGCAGGCGCTGGCCGGCTTCCTGCCAGTTGACGAGCCAGAACTCGATCGCGGCATCGTCGAAGAGGCCCGCCTCGACATCGTCCTCGGTGATCCCGCCCGAGATCAGCGCGCCGGCGACGTCGCCGCCCGAGACGGCAAAGCCGAGCTCCTGCGTCGCCTCGGCGGCATCGAGGCCCGTCCCCGCCTGAAAGACGGTTCCGCCGAAGGCGAGGTCGCCATCATGATCGGTAAAGCCCATGATTACGCCGTCCCGGCGGATCAGCCGCCAGCAGCGGCACAGGCTGGTTACCCCCGCCGCGATATGCGCGGCGAGATCTGCATCTATCTCTCGCATGAAGGCTGGCCTCCGAAAGGGAGTTGGGGCGGCGAAAGCGTTATCAGGTAACGATTTCCATCATCGGCACATGTGGCACGCCGCCGGCCTCGAAGGCGGATAGATCGATGTCGAGCGCATCCGTATCGAAGCGCACCGGCACATCGAAGGCGAAACCCGCCGTCAGCACGCTGCCCTCCGGGGCGGGCTCGAGCAGCGTCACCCGGCCCGTGGTCGTATCGGCGACGAAGTCTACATCCGGCATCAGCTCGGCTTCATCGCGCGCGACGCGCACACTGCCCGCGACCGGCTTGACGATGGTGCGTGAATAGGGGGCAAATGCTGCGCCGTAGGTCTTGGTTAGCTGGAACACCTGCGTCTCGCCGTCGCCGGTGCCGAGGGGCTGGTCCAGCGGGCCCGGTGCGGTACCGGGCGGGCCGGAGCGGCAATCCATGCGGTCATGCAGGCGAAATCCGATCAACCGCCCGCGCCGCTCCTCGAAGAACGCGATCACCGCATGCAGGTCGTCGAGGCTGCGCACGCCCAGACCCGCGTCGTAGCGTCGCCGCGATCGCGCCCAGCGGGCATTGCGGCTCTCCGCCCCCGATGCCAGCGCCACCACATCCGTACGCCGCACCGGCCCGCCCCGCGCGCCCCGCGCGCCGAGCGCGACGGAAAAGGGAAACGAAATTTCATGGAAGCTCTGGAGCATGTTTCAATCCTCGATTCATGCGACCCGTGCCGCTCATTGACAATTCTCAAGGCGCCGGCGCGCCGAATCCGGTTGGTTGACCGGGAAGGCTGTCGAAGAAGGAGAAAACACGATGAGCCACGTCCCGCATGAACTCGCCGAAGAATTCCCGGACAAGGTGCAGCAGATCCATGATCTCAAGACATCGGACGCCCATTTCGCCAGGCTCGCGGACGAGTATCACGAGGTGAATCGGGCGATTCACCGCGTCGAGACGCGCATCGAACCGACGAGTGAAGAGGTCGAGCAGGAGATGCGGCGCAAGCGCCTGCAGCTCAAGGACGAGATCGCAGCCATGCTCGAAAAGGCGGCCTGAGCATTCATGTCGCACGGCGCCCCCGGGCCACGGCCCGGGCGAGCGTCGCCGAGACCTGGCTCTCCGAGCGCCGGAACGAGGCCGCATCGGGCGTCGCGATATTCACGGTCACCGAAACCGGCCTGTCGCGACCGCCGGCGGCCACGCCGAGGCGCCCGTCGGGCCCCCGCGCCAGCGGCATGATCGCCTCCGGCCCCGCCTCGCCCATCAGCCCCGTGCCGCCACGCATCGGAAAATAGGTCGGCGCCGCCACGATCCCGCCCTGCGCGAAGGGCATCACCCTTCCCTGGGCGATCACGCCGCCATCGGCGAAGGCGCGCGTACCCCCCTGCCCAACCCCGCTGAACAGCGCCCCGACACCGCGCTGGATAAGGCTGCGCAATGGCGCCTGCGCCATGCGCGTGACGAAGCCCGTCATCGAGCGCTGCATCCGCTGCAGGGTCCGATCGAAACGTCCGCCCTCGGCATTGCCGCGCGCAAAGCTTTGCTCCAGCGTCGTGCCGAGGCGCTCGGCAATGTCGCGCAAGCGCTCGGTCTCGTCGATCTGCCGGCGCAGCTCGAGCCGCTCGTCGCCGGGCCGCAAGGTCGGGTCCATGATCCTATCTCCATCATCGGGGCTGCGCTGCGCCCGCCACATCCGGATGGGCCTGCATCAGCGCGCTGAGATCGGCGCGCGTCGGTGCGGATGCACCGGCAAGACCCGTGAGCGCAGCAGCGAGTTCGCGCGGGGTCGCGCGCCAGAAGCTTTCGGGGGGCCAGCGCAGACGGTTGAGGCAAAGGCCGAGCACTTCGTCCCAGGGGAACGGCGCCCGTGCGCGCGTCAGCCCGTCTGCGCCCGCGGAGGGTTTGGCGCATCGACCCCGAAGGCTGCCTCCAGCGCGGCGAGCGCGGCCTCGACCAGCGGACCAACACCCTCGGGGCCGTGCAATGCCGCCACTTCCGCCTCGCTCAGATCATGCCCGCCACCGCGCAGGGCGCAGCCGAGAATCGTGATCACGTCCTGCGCCGCGAGCCGCCCGGTATTGAAGCGCTCGGCGAGGCTCGCGAGATCGTCCAAGCCGAACGCCGCCTCCAGCTCCGCCAGCGCGCCGAGTGTCAGGCACAGCCGGTAGCGGCGCTCGCCGAGCACCAGTTCGGTCTCGCCGCGTCTGCGATTGACCATATCCGCCTCCTCAATCCGCCTGGAATGCCAGCGCGCCCGCCGATTCGAGCGCCATGTCGAAGGTCACCTCCGCCGCGTGTTCGCCCCGATATTCCAGCGCGACGATCTGGAAGGCGCCGGTGATCACGCCGAAATCCGGGATCACGATCTCGAAATCGCCGATGCCGGCATCGAAGAACAAGGCTCGCATCAGCGCGTCCGATTGCGCATCGCGGAACACGCCCGATCCCGCGATCGAGGCCCGGCGCATGCCCGCACCCGCAAGCAGCTCGCGCCAGCGCCCGGCGGAATCCGCATGGGTGACGTCCACCGGCTCGGCGTTGAAACTGATCTGTCGCGCGCGCAATCCCGCCACGGTGGTGAACCCGCCGCCATCCGCGATCTTCACCAGAAGATCCTTGCCTTTCTGGGCTGCCATCACTTGTCTCCTCGCATGCTGAAATCGACTATGGGCCTCACAGGCGTTCGGTCACCGCACGCAGCCGCAAGACCGCGCGCCCAAGCCCCGAGCGTTCGTCGCGACCGATTTCGCAGGAGACGACGCGCAGATTGACGAGGCGATGATCGACCAGCGTCAGTGCCGCATCGTGCAAGGCTTCCGCCATCTGGTCGGCGACGATCAGGGCGCTCGCGCGCGAACCCGGGCGCGCCCAGATCACGATGCTCGCCTCGTGCTCATGCGCCTCCTGCAGATCGCCCGGCCAGTCGCGCACCCGCGCATCCCCGAACACTGCGTAGATCGCCGGTGCGGCGCGCGGCGGCTCGTCGTAGAGATGCACGGTCCCGCCCATTGCCTGCGCGAGATCATCATCTTGCGTGAGACGCGTCAGCAGGGCCTGACGCAGCGCGAGTATCGGTCCGCTCATGCCTTGATCTCCACTGCCTTGATCTCCTCCACCAGGCAAATGACGTCGCGCCCGGGCCGGTCCGCCGCTTCGCTGGCGCGCAGGTCGAAGACCCGTGCTCCCAACCTGAAGCGCGCGCCTGCTTGCGGCGGGTCGCGCCGGCGCAGATGCAGCCGATGCGTCGCCACCTCCTCGATGCGATCGGCAATACGTCGCTCGTCGAAGCGCAGTGTTTCCAGCGCCCCCCAGACTGCCGGGCCGGCCTGCCAGGATCGGGTGAAGCCTCCGAAGCCGTCAGGCGCATGGAGAGGCGTTTCGATGACGAAGAGCATGCGGCGTGCGCCGATGCGCCTGCGCCTCGTGTTCACGGACATGGATCGCCCTCCCGCGCTCAGCTCAGCCGCACATGCCGGTAGGGCGCGATCATCAGCGCCACGTCGGGTGGCAACACCCCCGTCTCGGGCTCGCCGGCCCCGTCCCCGCGCTCCTCGAACCAGCGCGCGACGAGCATGCGCAGGGCCTGCCGCAGCGGCGCCGGCACGTTCCCGGGCGCGGGCCCGAAACCCGCCTCGAGATCGATCTCGAGACCGCCTTCCGGTCGCGGAAACCCCTCCTCGAGCACCAGCCCGGGCGGCTGTGCGCCAGCACGCAGGCGGTATTGCTGCGGATCGACGACACTCGCCTCGCCGGCTGCGTCGATGGCGCGTATTTCCGTGATCGCGATGATCGGGGCGAGCGGCAGGCGCAGGTTCGCACCGCGCGGCGCCTCTTCCAGGATCAGCCGCCAGCTCTGATTGATGAAGACCAGCCGCGTCGCGGATTCGAGCAGCAACCGGCCCGCCTCGATCAGGGCGGTGACCAGATCGTCCTCATGCGCGTCGTCGAGACGCAGATATGCGCGCGCCTCGGCGAGCGAAACGGGCTCGACGGCGGGCCCGTCGACGCGTATCGGGATCATGATGGAAACCTCGTTTTCGAAGGATATCGGATGCTGCGCGCTTGCCTTGCCGCTCTCACCCTGTGCCTGAGCCTGACTTCGGCGAATGCGCCGGCGCGCGCGGTTATCGGCGGGGCTGCCGACACGAGCCCGCTTTCGCGAGCGAGCGTGATGGTTCTGGGCTCGGGCGGCTCGGTCTGCTCCGCCGTCATGCTCGACGATGACGTCGTGCTCACCGCCGCTCATTGCGTAACGGGCGCATCCGAGCATCGCGTCCATTTCCGCGATGAGGACGACACGCCGATCCTGCTCGAAATCGCGGACAAGGCCGTGCATCCGCAATTCGATGCGGATGCCATCCGCAGCCGCCGGCGCTCGGTCGACCTGGCCCTCGTGCGCGTGGCGCAGCCTCTGCCCATGAGCTTTTCGCCGGCCACCCTGTCACGGGCGGTACCGCGAGAAGATGCCCGCGTGCGCCTTGCCGGTTTCGGCCTGCGCGAGGAAAACGACAGCAGCGGCGCGACGAGCGGTAGCTTCCAAAGTGTCGAGCTGGCCGTGATCGAGCCCTATGGCCCGAGCAGTATTTTGATCTGGCTGGCGGGCCCCGATGCCACGCCGCGCGGGGGCTGCCACGGAGATTCGGGCGGGCCGATCAGCCGCTCGGGCGAGGTCTTCGCGATCACGACCTGGACCACCGGCGAAGGCAATGCGTCCTGCGGCGCCATGAGCCAGGGGGTCCTGCTCGGTCCGCAGCAAAGCTGGATCGACGCCGTTCTCGCGGATTGGAATCGCTCAGCTTCGTGGCGATAAGCGCTTGTCTTCATGCGCGAAGCGGTCAAGATTGCCGCCATGATGAAACGTCTGATCCCGGCCCTGATTCTCTTTGGTCTCGCAGTGGCCGCCACTGCTCCCGCGCAGGCCATCGTCCGTGGCGTCGAGGCGACCAACCGGGACGGGCTGCGCAGCTTCGTGGTGCGAATCGAGAGCGATCAGGGCGAAATGTGCACGGGCGTGCTCGTCTCCCCCGATCTCGTCGTGACGGCGGCGCATTGCCTGCTCGCCGATACGGATTATGACGTCTACGCCCTCGACAGGCGCTTCCGCAGCACCACGCGCGGTGTCCTGGCCAAGGCCCTGCATCCCAGTTTCGACGGATCGGCCCCGCCACGCAGCCAGCCCGGGATCGACCTTGCCGTGATCAGGCTCGATGCGCCGCTCGGCGACGATTTTGCCCCCTTGCCGCTGCGCGCCGTCTCGACACCTGCGGTGGGTGAAGACGTTACCCTCGCCGGATTCGGCACCACCGCCTTCGGCAGGCGCGAGACGGCACGCAAGCTGCGCTTCACCTACCTGCGGATCCGCGGGGAAATGCAGATCGGCAACACCATGCTGATGGCCTCCGACAGCGAGCGCGAATCCCAACGCACCGGTGCCGGCGCATGCCAGGGCGATTCGGGAGGCCCGATCCTGCGCGGCGATCCGGGATCTTTCATCCTGCTCGGCCTCGTCAGCTGGTCGAGCGGTGCGACGAATGAACGCTCCGGCGCAGCCTGCGGCGGCTCCACGGCGATTACACCGCTCACGCCCCATCTCGGCTGGATCGAAGCGCGCATGCGCGAATTGCGCGCCATCGATTCCAGCGTCTCGACCTCCGTGCGCCTGCCGCCGCTCGGGCGCGACAGCCGCAACGAATGGCTGGAATGGGCTGATTGATCCCGCCCCGGCGGCTTGCCGGGACGGGCTCGGCGCATACCTCAGGCAGCGCATTTCATCAGCTTGATCGCCGCGAAATCCTGCACGCCGCCGCCTACGCGCTTGGTCGTATAGAAGAGTACATACGGCTTGGCCGAATACGGATCGCGCAGGATGCGGATCCCCGCGCGATCGACGACGAGATAGCCGCGCCGGAAATCCCCGAAGGCGATCGGCGTGGCGCCGGCGCCGATATCGGGCATGTCCTCGGCCTCGATCACGGGGAAGTTCATCAGCGTGGCGTTGCGGCCCATACCAGCCGGCGGCTGCCACAGGTAATTCCCTTGCTGATCCTTGAACTTGCGGATCGCGCTCTGGGTCTTGCGGTTCATCACGAAGGTCGCGTTCTGGCGATAGCCCGCCTTGAGCGCATAGATCAGATCGACCAGCACGTCAGAGGGATCGGAGGCCGGGAAATCATCGGTGACGCCGGTGCCGATGAAGCCGAGATTGCCCCAGCTCCAGCTCGCATCCGCAACCGCCGTGTAATCGAGAAAGCCACGCGGCTTGGCATCGCCGTCGCCGTTGACGAAGGCCGCGCCCTCCTGCTCGGCGAAGGCGGTCTCGACCTCGTCGGCGATCCACTGGTCGATATCGACAATCGCATCATCGAGAAGCGTCTGCGTCGCGGCCGGCATGGCATAGAGCTCCATGGCCGGAAAGCTCAGCTCGGCCAGCGTCGGGCTGTCCGTTTCCGGTCGCGCCGCCGTCTCCGACACCCAGCCCGAAGCCGGCCCCGAGATCGAATGCGCCACCTTGTAGAGCCCGCCCGAGATCACCCGGTTGCCGGCGATCGCGCGGATCGGCGAAAGCGCCGAGAGCCGGCGCAGCACTTCGCTCTCCACCTGGGGCGGCGCGAGATAGCCGCCATCGGGCCCTGATCCCGCCGAGAGCGCTTTGCTCTCCAGCTGCTTCAGCCCGCCCGCCTCGCCGCTGCGGATATAGCTGTCGAAGGCGGATTTGTGCTCGCGCAGCAGCGGATCATGATCGCCCCCCGCGCCGTGCCCGACACCTCCGAGCGGCGGGCGAGTGCGCCCGAGCGTCAGCGCATCGATGCGCGCGCGTGTCTCATCGAGCCCGGCATCGATGCGCGCCAGCTTCTCCTCGGTCAGCGGATCGGCATGTCCTTTGCGCTCCAGCGCGGCGATGCGCGCGTCATTCGTCTCCTTGAACGCCTCGAAGGCGCGGCTGAACGCGTCGAAAGCCTCGACGGCCTCCGTGGATTTGGTTTCGATCGGCTCGCTCATGATGCTCACTTTCATGGTTGGTTGTCGCGAAGGGAGAGCGCCCGGTCAGAATGCCGGGCACGGAAACAGCCGGTCCGCCGCCCGGCGGATCGCGGCGGCGAGGCGGTCGGAACCACCCTTGATCTGCGAGACGCGTGCAGCCAGCAGCATCGGGAAGGTGACGACGGAGATCTCCCACAGATCGAGCTTCTCCAGGATGCGCTGCCCGCGCCGACGGTCCTTGCCCGCACGCTGCACGCGGTAACCGATGGAGAGCCCGTCGATTGCGCCGTCGCGCATGAGCGCATGCACCTCGCGGGCGCGCGCCACGGCCAGATTGAGCCGTCCGCGCACGTACAGCCCGCGCGCATCCTCGCGGATCGTCGTCCAGCTGCCGATCGGCTGTGCCGGATCATGCTGCCAGAGCATGCGGATGCTACCCGCCCCCCGACGCGCCAGGCTTTCGGCGAAGGCACCCTTGCGCACCACGTCTTGCGAGAGATCGGGCTGATCGAACAGGCTGGCATAGCCCTCGAAAGTCCCTTCCTCGGTGATGCTCGCCGGTGCATGCGGGTTGAGCTTGATCTCGGGAGCCGGCGGAAATTCCGGTTTCATCGTGCCCCCTCCCCGGAAAGATGCGGGGCGCGTTGCTTGTGCGACGCGCCCCGATCGAGCTTCTCCAATGTCCTGATGAAATCCCGGAAGGTCTCCCCCGGCGGCTTCGACGGCCGTGGCCTTGCGGGGCGCCGGGCCGGTGTCGCGCGTCGTTTCTGCATCATTCACAATCTCCCGAATGGCGGCGGTTGAAGATGGCGAGTTCACGTACGAAATCGTCGAAACGCCGGCTCGCTGCGGCGGCTTCGCGGTGCTGCGCGGCGGCGAACAGGCTGGCCACGCTCGCCCAGGCGAAAAGGGCGATATGCGCAAGATCCCCGCGCTCGATCATGCTGCCCGCCAGCGCCTCGATCGCACCGGTCATGGCCGCGTCTCGTCGCCGGAATCCCTTGGTGAACCTCTTGCCGGACCGGCAGCGCTTGCGCGTCGCCCGTATCCGACGGCCTCGCGTTTCTCGTCATCGTCGAGGAAGCCGGCGGCATTGACCCGGCGCCACAGCGATTCACGCTCCTGCGCCAGCGCCTCGATCGCATCGAGATCGGGCTCCAGCACCAGATCCTTCGAGAATGCCGGCGCCAGCCAATGCGCCATCGCCTGCGCCGTGCGCTTGACCAGCGGGATCACCGTCTGGCGATAGAAGGCACGGTTGGCCTCCGCGTAATTGGCGTGCGTCGCGTCGCCCGGCAGGCCGAGCAGCAGCGGCGGCACGCCGAAGGCGAGCGCGATTTCCCGCGCGGCCATGTGCTTGGCCTGGACGAAATCCATCTCCTGCGGCGAGAGCGAGAGCGGCTTCCAGTCGAGCCCGCCTTCGAGCAACAGCGGTCGCCCGGCATTCTGCGCGCCCTGATAGGTCTGTTCGAGCTCGCGGCGCAGCCGGTCGAACTGGTTGTCGCTGAGGCCCGTCGCGCCGGCGAAAACCAGGGCGCCGGAGGGCCGCGCGGCATTGTCGAGCAGCGCCTTGTTCCAGGAGCCAGCCGCATTGTGAATATCGAGCGCCGTCGCCGCCGCCTCCATCGGCGAGAGCCCGTAATGGTCGTCGGTGGGATGGAACAGCGTCAGATGCAGGATCGGCGCCACGCCCTCGGCGGGGATCGAAAAGCGCACGCTCTGGCTGCCCACCACGTAATCATAAGCCGCCGGCCAGCCATCCGACCCGGCGACGATGCGCATCCGGTCGGGGCGCAGCGCATAGAGCTCGCGCGGCATCGCCTCGATCAGCGCGGCCTCGATATAGGCGTTGCCCGAGACCATCAGATGCCCGTAGAGCCGCTCGAGCAACCCCGTCCCGCCCTCGCGCGGATTGGGCCTCGCCAGCAGATCGAGCAGCGGATGCGCCACGATCTCGCTTCCCCCCTCGCGCAGGATCAACGGCATCGACGCCGCCGCCTCCGCCACCAGGCGCACCGCGCGATGCACCACGGGATTACGCTGAAACCCCTCCCGCGCCAGCGCCGCATAATCGCGCGGCGTCCAGATCGGTCGCCCGCCATGATAAAACGCCATCGCCGCCCCGGCCCGCGACGCCTTGTGCCCCGGCGCGGCGAGCCGCCCGAGATTCTGAAGCAGATTGAACATGATATCCTCTTTCAGGTAGCGCATCACCTGCTTGACGCGCACGCCATATCTCCCTCCCCTGAGGGGAGGGATGAAGGGTGGGGTGAACCCGGCTTCCCCATGCCGCAACACCGGGCACCTGCATCGACGCGCTCCCCACCCTCTTTCCCTCCCCGCTGGGGAGGGAGGCCGGGCGAGCGCTTCATCCCCAGCCTCAAACCAACCGCAGACGCGGGTCGCTGCCCTTCGGGCCGAGGGCGAGATGCGTCACGGCCCAGACGAGCGCATCAAGCCGGTCGGGGGAGCGGCCGTTGGATAATCCGTCGAGCCCGAAGTCGCACATCTCATCCTCGAGCTCGGGAAACACCCCGATATGGCGCACCCGGTCCTGAGCGTAGAGTACGGATACAGGCTCGGCCCGCAAACGCTTGCCGCGCGAGGCGCGCACCGGCACGACCGGGCAGGCCGGGTCGATTTCCTGGATGACCGTCGTTGCCATCTCGCCACCCTGATTGACCTCGACGACGAGCGCATCGGCCTCAAGCCGGCGATACAGCATCGTCGCCTTCGCCGCCCAGGCATTGGGCTTGAGCCCCGATGCGCTCTCGTCGGCGACCACATGGCATATTCCCTCCGCATCGATCCCGACCGCGACGATCCCGCAGGCATCGGCTCCCGCCCGCGAGGAAGCCGGCGGGTCGACCGCGACGACGATGCGCCGGAATGCCGGCGCCGTCTCACGCCGTGCGCGTTCGAGCAGATCACGCGTCCACAAGGCATCGGCACGATCCTCGATCAGATCGCCGTCGAGCTCCTGGCGCCCCAGCCGCGTTCCCGCATAGCGGCCCACCACCGCATCGAGAAACGCGGGCGCGAGATTGATTGCATTATCCTGCGTGCGCGCCCGAGTCAGGGCGATTCGATCATCGGCGAGCATGCGCTTGAGCAAGGGTATCGCGCGCGGCGTCGTCGTCACCACCTCGCGCGGCTGCGCGCCCAGGCGCAGGCCGAATTGGAGCTGGTCCCAGGCTGCATCCGCATAGCGCCATTTGCCCAGCTCATCCGCCCAGGCCGCCTCGAATTGCGGGCCGCGCAGGCTCTCCGGATCATCGGCCGAAAATGCCAGCGCAACGGCCCCGTTGGGCCATTCTAGCCGCCGCCGCGTCGCCGTCCAGACCGGGCGCTCGTGCCGGGCATGGATGGCCAGCAGACCCGAGGGGCCGTCGATCATCACGTCGCGCACATCCGCGAAGGTCTCGCCGACCAGCGCGATCTTGCCGATCGGATGGCGCGTCAGCCAGGGCAGGCCATGCACCATACCCCGGATCCATTCCGCGCCGGTGCGCGTCTTGCCTGCGCCACGCCCGCCCAGCACCAGCCAGATCGTCCATGGCGTACCGTTGCGCGCATGAATCGGCGGCAATTGGTCATCACGCGCCTCCAGAGCCCAGCTCGTCTCCAGCATCCGCCGCATCTGCGGGGTACAGAGCATCCAGAGCGCCTCCCGCTCCGTGTCGCTCGTGCAGGCATTCCACCTGGAGCGCAACGATCTCAGCCAGATCAGATGCCGTTCCGGTGCCCATGATCGCCGCATCGCGCGATTCCCCTTCCTCGCCCCCCTCCCCGTGACGAAGGCTGCGTGCGAGCTTGTCCTCGAGCATGGTCAATTCCTTGAGGCAGCGGGTGAGATCGACGATGTCGCGCGCAGCACTCGTCTCCGGCTGCGATGCGAGCACTGACAGACGGCTCGCGACGAAAGCCCGCAACTCGCCCGCCAGAGCCCCGGCTCCGCAATCCACCCGCTCGCCGTCTGCGCATAAGGATGTCGCGGGCGCATCATATGAAGCGAGAAACAAGGCCAGCGCACGCGCCGTCGGCGCCTTGCCGCGCCCGCCCCAGCCCGCATCGCTGCACCACCGCGTGAAAGCCGAGACCTCCATCCCCAGAAACGCCGCGATGCGGCGCATGCTGCCGATCCCGTTCTCGTAAGCGAAACGCGCAAGCACGCGCGATGGCGCATCTGCAGGTGCGGCGGGTGCAGTCATGCTCGATCTCCGGGAGTCGCGGGCGATGGCTGCCGCAGCGGCGCAATTCGTCAACGTTCAGGATTAATTGCACAAGACCGATGCGATGTCAATGCTTTTATTCCTATAATTGAAATCCTGTTCGCCATGCCGGCGCCACCCGCCGCGCCGCCCGATTGCCGGGGCTTGCCGAGACCGCTTCGCCAAGCTTATAAGCCGTCAGGCTTTTCTACCGGTCGACCCCGGCTGCCGGGGCGCCCTTCACGCGCATCGACGAGAGCACCATGGCTGGACATTCACAGTTCAAGAACATCATGCACCGCAAGGGGCGCGCCGATGCGCAGCGCTCCAAGCTGTTCTCGAAGCTCGCCAAGGAAATCACCGTCGCCGCCAAGCTCGGCATGCCCGATCCCGCGATGAATCCCCGCCTGCGCGCCGCGATTCTCGCGGCCAAGGCCGAGAACATGCCCAAGGACAATATCGAACGTGCGATCAAGAAGTCGCAGGGTGGCGATGCCGATAATTACGAAGAGATCCGCTACGAGGGTTACGGGCCGGGCGGCGTCGCCGTGATCGTCGAGGCGATGACCGACAACCGCAACCGCACCGCCTCGGACGTGCGCTCCTATTTCACCAAATCCGGGGGCAACCTCGCCGAGACCGGCGCCGTCTCCTTCATGTTCGACCGCGTCGGCGTCGTCGAATACGAGGCTGATCGCGCCGATGCGGATGGCATGCTCGAAGCCGCGATCGAGGCCGGCGCCGACGATGTCGTCTCCTCCGAGAGCGGTCACGAGGTCTATTGCGAGCAGAGCGCCCTCAACGAGGTCACCAAGGCGCTCGAGGAGCATTTCGGCGAGGCGCGCAAATCGGCCCTGGTCTGGAAGCCGCAAAACACCATCGCAGTGGATGACGAAACCGCCGAGAAGCTGATGCGCCTGCTCGAATCCCTCGACAACCACGACGACGTGCAAAACGTCTTCGCCAATTTCGAGATGACCGACGAGGCGCTGGCCAAACTCTCCGGCTGAGGCCTCCAGGCCTCAGCGCTGCAGCAGTGCGGCGTAGGTATCGAGCGTGTCGGCGACCATGCGGTCGAGCGAGAAATTGCGCTCTACATGCAGCCGCGCGCGCAGGGCCAGCGATTCGCGCGCACTTGCCCCCAGCGTCAGCGCTTCCGCGATCGCATCGGCGAGCGCTTCGGCATCACCGGCAGGCACGCGCCAGCCGGTGCGCTCCTCCGCCATCACCTCGGGGGGGGCGAGGACCGTTTCCGGCACCGCGCCGAGATCGGAGACGACGACGGGCGTACCCATGGCCTGCGCCTCCACCGCCGAGCGCCCGAAGGCCTCCGGCTCGGTCGAGGGCACCGTCACGACCGATGCGCCGAGAAATGCCGCCGGCATGTCGGTGCAATGGCCGACGCGACGCACCATGCCCGCGAGATCGCGCGACGCGATCATCCGGTCGAGTTCCGCGACATAGCCGTCACGCCCCTGTGCATCGCCGGCAAGCACGAAAGTGACATCGCTCAGGCCCCAGCTCTTGAGCAAAGCCGCCGCCTCGATCAAGACCTTCTGGCCTTTCCAGCCCGTGAGCCGCGCAGCCAGCAGGACGACGCGCTCGTGTGGCGCCACGCCCCATTCCCGGCGCAGGTTCTCGATCCGCTCCGGCGCCACCGCCGACGGGGCGAACGCGGCGAAATCCGTACCGCGATAGATCACCCGCAGCCGCCCCTCCGCCTGGGGATGCATCGCCGTGATAAGGCCCGCCGTATAATAGGAATTGGCAATGACGACATCGCCGCGCGCCATCACCGAATTGTAGAAATTCTTCACCCCGGTCCGGGCGGTGTAGGAGCCGTGATAGGTCGTCACGAAGGGCAGCGAGAGCGCCCGTGCGGCACCCAGCCCCGACCAGGCCGGCGCGCGTGAGCGGGCATGGATCAGGTCGACACCCTCATGCAGGCAGATCCGGGCCAGGCGGCGGACGTTCCAGAGCATGGCGAAGGGATTCTTCGTATCAGCCGGAAAGCGCACCCAGTTGCCGCCCTCGGCCTGCAACTCACCGACGAGACGCCCCCCGCGCGTCGCCACCAGCGCACGCGCCCCGCAGGCCGCCAGAGCGACCGCGACATCCACGGCGGTGCGCTCGGCTCCGCCGGCATCCAGTTCCGGAATGATCTGCAGAACTGTCTTGCCCGAAAGCGGATGATGCGGTGTCGGGGGAAACAAATCGGCATCAGATGGTCGCGCGGAATTCGTCACCGGTGTATGAACCTTGTCGAGAGCATGCCACCCGTCAAATTCACGAGCGATCGTTGAGGATACGTTAAGCAATGCCGGAATTCATCACCGTGGGGAAGGGGCCGCAGGCCCGAAACATTGCCGTCGAATACCGCCCGGGCCGAGGGCCCTGCCTCGTCTGGCTCGGCGGCTTCATGTCCGACATGCGTGGCTCCAAGGCAGAGGCGGTCGATGCCTTCGCGGCTGAACATGGCCGCGCCTGCCTGCGATTCGACTATTCCGGTCACGGCGAATCGGAAGGCAATTTCGAAGACGGCACGATTTCGCGCTGGTGCGAGGAGGCACTCGCCGTGATCGACGTCCATGCAGGCAAGGCGCCGGTTCTGATAGGCTCCTCCATGGGCGGCTGGATCGCGCTTCTGGTCACACGGCATTTGCGCGTGCATGACCGCGCTCGCGCGCCGTCCGGCCTCGTCCTGATCGCCCCGGCTCCCGATTTCACCGAGCGTCTGATGTGGCCCTCCTTCGACGAGGCAACCCGCAGCGCCATCCTGAACGAGGGCAAGGTCGTCATTCCCTCCGAATACGACGAATCCGGCTATCCGATTACCCGTGGCCTGATCGAGGACGGTCGCAACAATCTCATCATGGATGCGCCGATCCTGACCGGCTGCCCGGTCCACATCCTGCAGGGCATGCTGGATGCGGATGTGCCCTGGCAGCATGCCCTCGCCGCCATGGAGCGCATGCCCGCCGATTCGGTGGCGATGACGCTGATCAAGGACGGCGATCACCGTCTCTCGCGCGAAGAGGACATCGCCCGCCTGCTTCAGATCATCGCGGGGCTCGAGCCGGGCGGACCCGACGCGCAACGCTGAATGCAGCCTTCAGCCTTCGGGCGGATTCTCGAACCGCTCGTCGAGCGGCACGCGCAGGGCCGTGGCCAGCTTGTTGGTCTGGGATGCAAGGGCGATGACATTGAGCAATTCGTGGTATTGCGCCTCGCTCATTCCCTTGGCGCGCGCTGCGGCGGTGTGCGATCCGATGCAGTACTCGCAATTGTTGATCACCGACACCGCAACGTAAAGAAGCTCCTTGGTCAGCGGATCGAGGGCGCCGGGGCCCATGACCTGCTTGACCTGTCCCCATACCCTCTCGAGCTGAACCGGATCATGCGCGAGCGCGCGCCAGAAATTGTTGACGAAGTCGTTTTTGCGCGTTGCGCGGATATCGTCGAACACGGCCCGGGCAGCCGGGCTCAGCTCGTCGTCGGAAAGCAGTTTCACGCTCGGCATGACAATCCCCCTGCCCCGCCGAAATGGCGGGGCCGGAGTGATTGCGCCAGTTCAGCGCGACATCGTCAAGGGGGCGCCGGACTGCGCAATGGCGCCGCTCATCGAGCCGGGTCCCGCCTGCATGCGCGCGGCGACCGCGCCGCCCTGCTTGTAGAGATAGACCTCGTTGCCGCGCAGGTCCCAGGCATTGACGCTCGCGACCTCCTGGTTGCTGCAGCCCGAGGCCGAAGCGCGATACAGGTCGAGCGCAGGCGTCGAGGACAAGGTCACACGGCAGCTGCCGCCGCCGGGCTCGCTCGCATTCCAGGAACCGACCAAGCTGGTGCGGGTGATGCGGCTGCGCTGGGGAGCGGGCTCGCTGAGCGCCGCCGTCTGCTGGCGGTCGTCACTGGACGCCGTGCGCGGCTCCAGTTGCGGGAAATCATCAATGCGACCGCCCGGCGCGCCGAGCGGCTCGGCCATGACGATTCCCGATGGTGCCGAGGGGCCCGGCTCGAGATCGCGCACCACTTCGCGCTGCTGCGGGGCGGGTCCACCGAAGCGGGCGGTCTGGCAAGCGGCCATGACGCCGGCGAGCCCGAGAATGAGCGTTACACGCGTGGCCATCTTCATCGGCATCGAAAATGCGCCCATGCCGGAGCGCCGCGTCGAAACGGCGCCGAGGGGCGCTGAATTCCCCGTGCTATCTGCGATCAACATCGTATTCATGGTTTTTGGTCCCGATTTGCCCGACCGGGTGCGTACCCGGTGCCCGCACGACCGCCGCAGTCTCGCTACACTCCGCCCGGCGATACCGGACATCATGGTTCCGACTGGTTCGAACGGGCCGAAAGGCATGCCGCATTGTGTCCGTACCGTAACGTTTGCAAGCGACGCACGTTCCGGACCTGACCAAGAAATGGCCGCTTGCGGACGAAAACGCAAGCGCGGCTCTGCAAGAGAGCCGCGCCTGTTACGAGAATGTCGCACTCGACGTACCGCGCGAACCTTGCGCCGCAGGCGACGCTGCGGCATGCGGCTCAGACGTGCCGCTCGACCATCATCTTCTTGATCTTGGCGATCGCCTTGGCCGGGTTCAGACCCTTGGGGCAGGCATTGGCGCAGTTCATGATGGTATGGCAGCGATACAGCCGGAACGGATCTTCCAGATTGTCGAGCCGGTCGCCCGTGCGCTCGTCGCGGCTGTCGGCCAGCCAGCGATAGGCGTGCAGCAGCGCTGCCGGGCCGAGGAAGCGGTCGCCGTTCCACCAATAGGAGGGGCAGGCGGTGGTGCAGCAGGCACACAGGATGCACTCATAGAGCCCGTCGAGTTCGACGCGATCCTCCGGCGATTGCCGCCATTCGTGCTCCGGCGTCGGCGAATCGGTCTGGAGCCAGGGCTCGACCGCTGCGTGTTGCGCGAAGAACGTGGTCAGATCCGGCACCAGATCCTTGAGCACCGGCATATGCGGCAGCGGATAGATCTTGACCGCGCCGCTCGACGTGCATTCGTCGATGCCCATGGTGCAGGCGATGGTGTTCTGCCCGTCGATATTCATCGCGCAGGAGCCGCAAATGCCCTCACGGCACGAGCGGCGGAAGGTCAGCGTGGAATCGATGTTGCTCTTGATCCAGATCAGCGCATCGAGAACCATCGGCCCGCAATCGTCACGATCGATGTGATAGGTGTCGATACGCGGATTGGCGCCGTCATCCGGATTCCAGCGATAGATCCGGAATTCCTGGAGATTCTTCGCCCCCTCGGGCTTCGGCCACGCCTTGCCCTCGGTGTATTGCGAGTTCTTCGGAAGGGAGAATTTGGCCATTGTGTTAATCCAGTTCCTCGTCTTCGAGGGCTATCTTGAGATCGTTGTTCTCTTCGATGCGCAACATGCGTATGTCTTTGAGTGAAGGCGTGAACCAGTCGTATTTTCTGGCGAGCTTTTGGACGACGGTAACGCAGCGGACCGCGTCGACCGTCTCATCCCCAAAATACGTGCTTCCCTGCTTCCACTCGAAGCCTCGCTGGGTAAGAAACCGCCGAATGTCCGCATAGGCATTGTTTGCGCTGTTGCCGTGATACAGGTTTCCCAACGTTTCCTGATCAAGGTCGAACACAATCGCATACATCGTCCCTCGCCTTGTTGAATTGTGACCGATTCCAGCCATTATGCTTCTCCCTTCCGTTCGGGAGTAAGTTAACACACCTCAATACACGCGCGCCTTGGGCGCGATATACTCGATCTCATTCGACAGGGTATAGGCGTGAACCGGGCGGTAATCGATATTGACCGCCTTGTTCGACACGTCCGCCCAGCACAGGGTGTGCTTCATCCATTCCTTGTCGTCGCGATCGGGGAAATCCTCGCGGGCATGGGCGCCACGGCTCTCGGTGCGGTTGGCAGCCGATTCCATGGTGACAACGGCCTGCTCGATCAGGTTCTCGTATTCGAGCGTCTCAATCAGATCCGTATTCCAGATCAGCGAGCGGTCGGTGACGCGCACGTCGTCGCTCGACTTCCAGACCTTGTTGATGAGAGTGCGCCCTTCCTCGAGGACCTCGCCGGTGCGGAACACCGCGCAATTGTTCTGCATGGTGCGCTGCATGTCGAGACGCAGCTCGGCCGTCGGCGTCGAGCCGTTGGCGTTGCGCAGCTTGTCGAGACGCGACAGTGCCATCTCGGCGGAATTGGCCGGCAGGTCCGACTGCTTCTCGCCGGCGGTGACGATTTCGGCGCAGCGAAGACCCGCCGCACGCCCGAACACCACGAGATCGATCAGCGAGTTCGAACCCAGGCGGTTGGCGCCGTGCACCGAGACGCAAGCCGCCTCGCCGATGGCCATCAGGCCGGGCACGACATGGTCGGGATTGCCGTCCTTGAGGGTGAGCACTTCGCCGTGGAAGTTCGTCGGAATGCCGCCCATGTTGTAGTGGACCGTCGGAAGGACCGGGATCGGCTCCTTGGTGACGTCGACACCTGCGAAGATCCGCGCGCTCTCGGAGATGCCCGGCAGGCGCTCGTGAAGGATCTTGGGATCGAGGTGGTCGAGGTGCAGATAGATGTGGTCGCCGTTCTTGCCGACGCCGCGCCCGTCGCGGATCTCCATGGTCATGGAGCGCGACACGACGTCGCGCGAGGCGAGATCCTTGGCCGACGGCGCATAGCGCTCCATGAAGCGTTCGCCCTCGGAATTGGTCAGGTATCCACCCTCGCCGCGCGCACCTTCGGTGATCAGGCAGCCGGCACCGTAGATGCCGGTGGGATGGAATTGCACGAATTCCATATCCTGCAGCGGCAGGCCGGCGCGCAGCACCATGGCGTTGCCGTCGCCCGTGCAGGTATGTGCCGAGGTCGCCGAGAAATAGGCGCGCCCGTAGCCGCCCGTGGCGAGGATCACCATCTGCGCGCGGAAGCGATGGATCGTGCCCGTGGTCATGTCGAGGGCGACGATACCGCGGCAGCGCCCATCCTCGTCCATGATCAGGTCGATGCCGAAATACTCGATGAAGAACTCGGTATTGTGCTTGAGCGCCGCGCCATAGAGCGTGTGCAGGATGGCATGGCCGGTGCGGTCGGCGGCTGCGCAGGTGCGCTGGGCCGTGCCTTCACCGAAATGCGTGGTCATGCCGCCGAAGGGACGCTGATAGATCTTGCCGGCTTCGGTGCGCGAGAAGGGCACGCCCCAATGTTCGAGCTCGTAGACCGCCGCAGGCGCCTCGCGCACAAGATATTCGATCGCGTCCTGGTCGCCGAGCCAGTCGGCGCCCTTGACCGTGTCGTACATGTGCCAGCGCCAGTCATCCTCGCCCATATTGCCGAGCGAGGCGGAAATGCCGCCCTGCGCCGCCACCGTGTGCGAGCGGGTCGGGAAGACCTTGCTGATACAGGCCGTGCGCAAGCCCGCCTGGCTGCAGCCGACCGTCGCGCGCAAGCCCGCGCCGCCGGCGCCGACAACGACCACGTCGAAGGTGTGATCGGTGATGGGATAGGCCGCACCGTTTACTGCGGGCGCGCCATTGGTTTTTCCGTTCGTCGCCATGTCTGTTCCATCTCCCTCAGAGCAAGGGGCTCAGGCCGATCTTGAGGATCGCATAAAGGCTGGCCGCCGCCACGGCGACGGTGAAGAAGGTGTTCGCCAGAAGGGCCGCGACTTTCGCGCCCTTGCCGTGAACGTAATCCTCGATGACGATCTGCATCCCCAGCCGCATATGGATCGCGATAGAGATAACAAAGAGCGCAGACAGGATCGCGGCAAGGGGATGCGACATGATCGCAGCCGCATCTTCGTATGGGCGCCCCACCGTCATCGCCAGGATGATGATCATCGGGAAGACGAGCAGCACATTCGCCACGGCGGTGATGCGCTGCTGCCAGAAATGCTCGGTCCCGCCGCCGGAAGCGCCGAGCCCGCGAGCGCGGGCCATCGGGGTGCGGATGGAAGTGCCGGTGTCGAAACGGTTTTCAGCCATGATGCTTTCCCCTCACCGCGCGATCAGGACGATGACCCAGATCAGCAGGGTCAGCCCCACCGATCCGGCCAGCGTCAACTTGGCCAGAAGAAAGCGCTCTTCGGCTTCGAAGCCCTTGCCGAAATCCCAGACGAAGTGGCGCAGCCCGCCGAGCATGTGATGCATCAGCGCCCAGGTGAAACCGAACAGGATCAGATATCCGAACCAGGAGCCGAAGAACCACGACGAGCCCGCATAGCCTTCGGGCCCGGAGGCGATCGACAGAAAGAACCAGGCGAGGACCAGCGCGCCGAAATACAGCGCCACCCCGGTCACGCGGTGGAAAATGGACATCGCCATCGTCCACGTCCAGCGGTAGATCTGCAGATGCGGCGACAGGGGTCGCGGCGTCTGGTTGCGGGATTCGGCTTGCGCCATGTGTCATCTCCCGGTTACCGGCCTCGCGCATTCGGGTGCATTCACCACGCGGGCACTGTCAATTCCAGCATTGCAGCGTGCTTAAACAAACAGGACGCGATGGGCAATGCGGCAAGAGGGTTAGTTTGTGACAATTCTAAAATTTTGTAAGCGCGCTTTTGCGCTCGTGGCGGATCGAAACCCTTACAGATATCGTCGCACTCCGTCTGGCGCAGACACGGGTGGCCAGCCCCGGATAATGCGCTAGTCTGGCCCGAAAACGCTGCTTCGGCAATCGTCGAGACCGGTCGCATATCGGAGGAAACCGCATGAATCCCTTCAGCTTCGCCACGACACCGCGCGTCGTGTTCGGCGCCGGCAGCATCGCCGCGCTGCCCGAGCATGCGGCTGCGCTGGGGCCCTGCATCCTGATCGTCAGCGATCGCGGCATGGTCGAGACCGGGCTGGTTCCACGGGTCGCGGAGATCCTGCAGAAGGCCGGCAATGCCGTCGCGATTTTCGACGGTGTCGTCGCCGATCCGCCCGAGAGCGTGATCATTGAAGCCTGCGCCATGGCCCGGGGCTGCGATGCCACCGGTGTGATCGGTCTCGGCGGCGGCTCCTCCCTCGATGCCGCCAAGCTGGTGGCCCTCCTCGCCGGCGCGCCGCAGGAACTCGATGCGATCTACGGCATCGGCCTCGCGAAGGGCCCGCGCCTTCCGCTGCTTTTGGCGCCGACCACCGCCGGAACCGGCTCGGAGGTCACCCCGATCGCTATCGTCACCACGGGCACGCACGAGAAAAAAGGCGTGGTCTCGCCATTGCTCCTGCCGGATATCGCGCTCCTCGATCCCGAGACGACCATCGGCCTGCCCCCGGCCCCAACCGCCGCCACCGGTGTCGATGCGATGGTGCATGCCATCGAGGCCTTTACCACGGCGAGCCCCAATGCCAATCCGGTCTCGCAGGCCCTCGCCCGCGAGGCCCTGCGCCTGTTGGGTGGCGCGATCATGCAGGCGGTCCATAAGGGCGAGGATCTTGGTGCGCGCTCCGACATGCTGCTGGGCTCCATGCTGGCCGGCCAAGCCTTCGCCAATGCCCCGGTCGCGGCGGTGCATGCGCTGGCCTATCCGCTCGGCGGCCATTTCGGCATTCCGCACGGGCTCTCGAACGCGCTCGTCCTGACCCATGTGATGCGCTTCAACGCCTCCGCCTGCGGCGACGCCTATGCGCTTCTCGGCGGCGACATCTTCCCGAAGCTCGCCGGAGCGCGCGATCCGCATGCGGTGATCGACGCAATCGGCGCGCTCTCGGCGGATCTCGGCCTCGCAACGCGCCTGCGCGATGTCGGCGTGCCGCGCGAAGCGCTGGAGACGCTCGCCGACGACGCGATGAAACAGACGCGGCTGCTCGTGAACAATCCGCGCGAGGTCACCCGTGCCGACGCGCTGGCGATCTACGAAGCTGCCTGGTGAGGAGCGGCACGATGACTGAGGCAACCAAGAACAACACCCGCCCGCAGCCCCTGCCCCGCGACGCCTTCGTGCAGTTTCGCCCGATGCCCACGCGCTGGATGGACAACGACGTCTACGGCCACGTCAACAACGTCGTCTACTATTCCTATTTCGACACGGCGGTGAATGCCTTCCTCGTCGAGAACGGCCTGCTCGACATCACCGGCAGCGAGGTCGTGGGCCTCGTCGCCGAAACCGGCTGCAGCTATTTCGAGTCGGTGGCCTTTCCCGATGCGCTCGAGACCGGCCTCGCCGTGACGCGGCTGGGGCGCTCTTCCGTGACCTACCGCATCGGCGTCTTCCGCGAAGGTGCTCCGAGGGCTGCGGCGCAGGGACATTTCGTACACGTGTACGTCGCGCGCGAAAGCGGACGCCCGGCCACGATCCCCGATCACGTGCGCGCGGCGCTTTCCACTTTGCAGGCGAATGAGACTTAATAAAACTTAATCATCATTGATTGCAGGGCGAACCTGCGCCGGGATTTGCTGCGACCTTCATCGGCGCGCCATGGAGCCCGCCGATCATGCGCAACGCATTATCAGGACGCACCGTCGGTGAGGTTCGCCAAGAACCTGACTTTCGTTCGAATCAGCATCCGAATGACCATTTCGGTGCAACAAAGCGCGTGATTTCGATCATTTTATCGGCTTCTGCTGAAAATTTAGACAATTGTAATCTCTTATAGATGCAATTTTATATTGCCAAATTTTGGCTTTTGCATCACGTTAAGGTTAATCGATGGTAAACGCTTGCCGGAGCAATTTAGCGGTTTTCATCACAATCGAAGGGCGCGATAGTGTCGGCGGCGGACGGGGAGCTTCTGGTGAAGCAGATCCGAGATGAGGCGTTGTCATGAGTTTCAATACTGTCCCGCGGTCGAGTGAGACGTCAGCGGAAGCCAGGCCGGGCCTTCCATTGAAGCGATCAGGCGCGGGTATCGACTTCTTCCGTCGTAGCCCGGGCTTGCAGCCACGCCCCACTCATCTCGATTCCCTCGATGCGCTCAAGCATGGCAACGCGTTGGCGCCCGAGGCGACAACCGCGCGCAGTCACGCACTGGCAGACAGCATTCGCCAGGAGCACTATGAAGAGATCGAGGTCCATCTCGACGTGAAGCGCTCGACCTACTGGTGCCACATGGTGCCGAGCGAGCGGCCGACTTACACTCCGGCGCTGCTGCGCGGCTTGTCCGGGGTTCAGGAATCCTTTCAACGGCATTTCAGTGCCGCCCGTGAAGATGGCGTCGGAACCGCGCCATTTCGCTACATCGTCATCCGGTCACGTCATCCGGGCGTGTTTAATCTCGGTGGTGACCTTTCCTATTTCTCGCAGGCCATTCTCGCTGGCGACCGTGACGCGCTGCACGCCTATGCAACGGCTTGTATCGACGTCGTTTATGCCAACTACGTAAATTACGAGCTTCCCGTGGTCACCATCGGGCTGGCGGAAGGGTCGGCGCTCGGGGGTGGTTTCGAGGCTCTTCTGTCCTGCGATGTCATCGTTGCAGAGAAGGGAACGCGCTTCGGCTTTCCGGAGGTATTGTTCAATCTGTTCCCCGGAATGGGCGCCTTCAGTTTCCTTTGCCGTCGCCTGGGATCGGCCGAGGCGGAGCAGATGATCAATAGCGGCGAGACGTTCACGGCGGAGGAGCTATACGAGCGCGGCATTATTCACGTTCTCGCCGAGCCCGGTGAGGGTGAGAGCGCGGTACAGGCATATACGGCGCGCAACCTGCGCCGCCACAACGCCCATTGTGCGATGTACGCCGCCTCTCGTCGCGCTGACGGCCTGCCCTATGAGGAGCTCGCCGACATCGTGACGCTGTGGGTCGAGACGGCGATGCAGCTGACCTCGGCGGATCTGCGCAAGATGACGCGCATTCTCGAAGCCCAACATCGGCGCGAGGCTGCCGCCCAGGCCGAAGCAAGCTGAGTTTGTGGCGCATCGTCCCGGCTGTGTCCCTCGATCTGCGGGCTGCACAGCCGGAAAATACTCAGGCGGCCTGCTTCAGAATTGCGATTTCACGGCAGACGTCGGCATATGCTTCGCGCAGATCCGCGATATGCTCGGCGCCTCTTGCAGCGAGTTCATCATCACCGATGGCGCGCAATGCGAGCCCGATCTCGAACATGCGTGAGGCGCCGATATTGGCCGCGCTGCTGCGAAGGGCGTGGATCGAATCGCGAAAGCTTTCCGAGTCGAGATTTCTGAGTGCGGCGTCGAGCTCCTCGATGATGCCCTGTGCGTCGGCGATAAACGCATCGACCACATCATCGCGGAACCCGGTCCCGCCGAGCTGCTCGAGGCGGGCGAGGGTATCGCGATCAACTGCACAGGCCGGCATACCGGATTGCGCGTCAACCTCTGGCGCCGACTGCTCCCCGGGTGTCCCGGTGCCGGTGTCGAGAGCATCATTCCCATCGATCGTGTCGGCGCCGCGGTCAAGGTTGCGCTCCCGACTATCGTCGCCTTCCTCATCTTCCCCGGAAGCGGTGGCGAGGCGATCCGCGTGTCTGTGCAGCACTTCGGCAATCAATGAGAACAGCTTTTGCGGCTCGATCGGCTTCGTCGCGCAGGCAGCCATACCGGCTGCCATGCATTCATCCCTGGCCCGCGGTGTGGCATCTGCCGTCAGCGCGATGATCGGAACCCTCTCGACTGGCAAGGTTTCCTGCTTGTAGGTACGCGCCGCGTCTATGCCGTTCATCTCCGGCATATTCACGTCCATGAGCACGACATCAAACCGCTTGTTGCACATCAGTTCCAGAGCGATCCGACCGTTCTCCGCCATAGTGGCGCGATGTCCGGCACGCTCCAGAATCTTCCCGATGACCTTTTGATTGGTCGTATTGTCTTCCGCCACGAGAATGTCGAGACTGCTCTGCGACGCGCCACCGTCCACGCACCGCGCTCGCCGGGCCCGTGCCTCCACGATGCCGCTGAACCGCGCGATTCGCCAGGCGCGGGCAACGATCTCGGGTGTCGGCGGCCATGGGATTCGGGTTGCAAAACGACGCAATGAACTGTCGAACGCATCCGCGTTCGGACTGCAAAGCGCAATGAAGCGCCGGCCATGTCGCGGATCTATCGCGCGCAACGTCTCCAGAATGTCGCCTGCCTGTTCCATGTTTTCGCGCAGGTCGATCATCACTGGTGATGGTCGCGCGATAATCTCCGCTTCTGCCTCGATCAACCAGGATATCTCATCGAGACCCCTCGTGAGACGGGGCGTTTCACCGAAATCACCGAAAACCTGAACCAGCGCTTCGGCATCCTGAGCGAAGCTCAAGAACAACGGCCTGCAATCGCGCGGATCAACATTGGGCATCGCCTTGGTGCACTGCGCGCTCTGTGTGGCAAAGCTGAACTGGAAGCAACTACCCTGCCCCGGCGTACTGTCCACAACAATAGAACCGCCGTTCAACTCGACGAGTTGCCGGGTAATGGCAAGGCCGAGCCCGGTGCCGCCGTAGCGGTTCATGATGCTCTCGTCGGCCTGGGTGAAGCTCTCGAAAATTCGCGCCGTTGCTTCCTTGGAAATGCCAATCCCCGTATCGACCACACGGATGTCGAGGGTCACGCTCTCTCCATCGGTCGCTCGATGATTGACATAAACGCTGACATGGCCCGACTCGGTAAACTTTACTGCATTTCCGGTGAGATTGATCAGTATCTCACGCAGGTGCCGCTGATTTCCCTCCAGAGCGTATGGGATACTGGCATCCGTGTGGATATGGAACGCGAGGTTCTTCGCGCGCGCCTGCGCGCCTACCATTGCAGAAATATCATGCATCAACTCATGGAGGTCGAAGACAATGACCTCCCGAGGCATGCGGCCCGCCTCCAGGCGCGAAAAGTCGAGAATATCGTTGATATGGTCGAGCAGCACCTGCCCCGCCGTGCGGATGGTACGCGCCATATCCTGCTGCTCGGCATCGAGACGGGTGTCCCTCAGCAGATCCCCCATGCCGATGATCGCGTTCAAGGGCGTGCGCAATTCATGGCTGACGCTGGCAAGGAACAGACTCTTCTGCCGGCTCGCCTCTTCTGCCTGCTGTTTGGCGAGAGACAGTTTGCGGATCAGGGTCCCGGCATAGGCGGGAATGATCAGCAACCCGGCAAGCAGCCCCGTGGCGAGCACAGGATGCTCGCCCCAATACGGATCCAGCAGGCACACCAGACCGAAACCGGCAACCGAAAGCGCAGCGGCAGCCAGCAGGTAAGGGATACCGAAACGGAATCCGTTGCCGAAAATCACCCAAAGATAGATCGGATAAAGGATCGCCGCGACTTCACCGCCGGCATACAGGCCGTAGCTCAACGTGCCCAGATCCATCACCATCGCCACGAATCGCCGTACAGGCGAAACACCCGGAAACCGCAGCATATGCGCAAGCAGCGCAAGGCCTCCGAGGCAATAAAGTACCGGGATGAGGTAGAGGGGGCCGATTCCCTCGGCACCGAAGACGACATCGGTCACGAAGAGATATAGCACGGCCAGAAACCCGATCACGAGGCGGTTCATGACCATCTCATGCTCGGTATCGGGCCTGCCGGCGAAAAGTCGGGACGGACGCAGACGGCGCGCGAGCGGTTCACGCGGCTTCGAATCACCCTTCGTACCCGCTGCTTCCGGGGTCGCCTGCGCTACGGGGGCCACCCTGCTGACCTCCACTCCGCTCATGCCGAACGCGCCACCGCCGCATCGGCCTGAACCAACGCGATGAACTCCTCCGCAGGCAGCGGCTTGGCAAAGAGAAAGCCTTGCGCTTCTTCACAACCCTCGGCCCGCAGCATCTCGACCTGGTCAGGACTGTCGACACCCTCCGCGATCACATCGATCCCCAGCGAGTGCCCGAGATTGACGATGGCGCGGACGATGGCCGCATCGTTGGGGTCGCTCGTGAGGTTGCGCACGAAGCTCTGGTCGATCTTGATGCGATCGACCGGGAATTTCTTGACATAGGCGAGGGAGGAATAGCCCGTACCGAAATCGTCGATGGAAACGCTGACTCCGCGCTTGCGCAGTTCGCGCAGTTCGAGGGTGACCGCATCGGCATCGTGCATCAGGATCGTTTCGGTCAGCTCAAGCTCGAGCCGCTTCGGATCGAGGCCGGTCCGCGCGAGAATATCGTCGACCAGCGCCACCATGTTGCGATTGCGAAACTGTACCGGCGAGAGATTCACGGCAACGCGCAGCGGCGGCAATCCGCGCGCGACCCAGCCCTTTGCCTCGCTGCAGGCCTGCGCGATCACCCACTCGTTGATCGGGATGATCAGACCGGTTTCCTCGGCGAAGGGCAGGAAGTCGAGCGGGCGCACCAGTCCGCGTGTGGGGTGCCGCCAGCGGATCAGCGCCTCGGCACCGATGATGCGGTTGCTGCGCAGGTCGATCTGCGGCTGATAGAACAGCTCGAATTCCTGGTTGGCCAGGGCGCGGCGCAATTCGGCTTCGAGGGTGATGTCGCCACGCGCACTCGCCATCATTGCAGGATCGAAGGCGCGATAGAGATTACGACCCTCCGCCTTGGCGCGGTACATGGCGATATCGACCTTCTTGAGGAGATCGTCGGCATCGTCGCTGTCGTTCGGATGGAGCGCGACGCCGATACTCGCACCGACGACGATATCTTCGCCGGCGATGGAGAACGGCTGCTTGAGCGCACCCAGCACCAGTTCGGCCATGTCGAAGGCATCCTGCGGATTGCGGATCCCAGACATCAGCAGCGCGAACTCGTCACCTCCCAGACGCGCCAGGACATCACGCTTGCGCATATAGCCGCCCAGGCGTTCGCCGACAGCGCACAGCAGCGCGTCGCCGGCATGATGACCGAGCGCGTCATTGACCGTCTTGAACCTGTCGATATCCAGCATCAGGAGCGCGAATATGCGATCGCCCCTGCGTGCACGTGCGATTTCACGGCGCAGCCGGTCCTGCAGGAAGGTGCGGTTCGGCAGGCCTGTCAGGGCGTCGTGATGGGCCAGATGCACGAGGTGGCGCTCGGCCTTCTTGCGATCTGTGATATCCAGCGAGCTGGTCAACACGGCCGCGATCATGCCGTCACCGTCGCGCAGCGGCGACTTGGTGGTGAGCCAATACTCCGACTCCCCGCCTTCGGCGGAAGCGAACTCCTCCTCGAAGGTCGGCAACGGGGCGCCTGAACGAAACACCATCTGGTCGAGCGAAAGCGAACGCGCGCCCATCTCGTCACCGAGCAAGGCATCTGCGCGCTGCCCGATGGCGCCATTCGCATCGACCTTGAACCGCGCGGCGGCACGGCTGTTGAGGAAGATGCAGCTACCCTCCCGGTCGAAAGCGCTCACGCAGGCCGGAACCGTGTCGATGACCTGAGCAAGGCGCTCCTTGCTGTCGCGCAGGAGCTGTTGACGGGAACGCTCGCTGTCTTCGAGTTCGCGCTCGAGATCATAGGCGCGGCCCTTGATGATCAGGGCCTGACGGCGCATCTGCAGGAGGTTTCGCGCGCGGGTGAGGAATTCGGCATGGTCAACGGGGCTGAGCAGGAAATCCGTCGCCCCGGCTTCCAATGCCGCCAGGCGAAAGCTGCGCTCCTCGTAGACGGTGATGGCGATGACCGGCACATCCTCGCAGCCTGGAATTTCGCGAAAACGCCGCACGAATTCCGCGCCGTTCATGCCCGGCATCTTGTAATCTGTAATGACCAAGTCGGGAACGGGCGTTCCGATCGCCGCAAGCGCCGAGGCAGGATCACCATGTGTTTCGACACGGATATCATCGGATATCGACGCAGCGAGCTTTGCGAAGATATTCCGGTTCGTGACCCGATCGTCGAGTATCATCACCAAGGGCATACAACACCAGCCGCGTTCAAGTTCGCTCATGAATTGTCGGCAAGAATGGCCATCACAGGCAGGTTGCAGGAAGGAATCTAAATAATTCCAAAACATAGTGGGAATTTCTGCAATCCTTGCGCGATTTTTTTGCAGGATTCGTATTTTGCGACATCAAACCATATAAAAGCGCCGCACCCGTCGCCAGAATCGCAGAAACGACACAACCGCCTTGGCGCGGTATCCTTCAAACGTTTTGAGAGAATACATGCACTGGCACTCGGCGATTTAGAATTCGCAAAATGAAAACAATCAACCCAATATGTTTTATCTGAAGTAATTGATAGCGCGCTCCCGCAGAAGAGATCAGCGGATCAACTTTCAGGCCGCTCGAATGATAGTGGTATCACCCTTGACCGATCGCCCGCTTTCCCTCGGGAAGCGCGACATTATTGCGCCCGGAGTTCTTCGCCCTGTAGAGCGCCGCATCGACTGCGGCAATAAGCCCCTGGTGTCCCTCACGCGGCACATATTCGTGAACACCGAAACTCGCCGTGACCCGGGCGGTTTGATCACCGAGCTGAAACGGCGTCGCACCGAGACGGCGACGCAACCGCTCCGCGAGGTCTAGGGCTCCCTCGAGGCCGGTATCGGGTGTCACGATCATGAACTCCTCGCCGCCCGTCCGCGCCACGAGGTCGACATCGCGGCGCGTCTCGTCGGCAAACAATGCACCTACTGCGATCAGCACCTCGTCACCTGCGGGGTGGCCGTAAGTATCGTTGAGCTTCTTGAAATGATCGAGATCCACCGCGATGACGCAGAAACGCCCGCCATAGCGGCGTATCCGGGAGACTTCCTGGCGCAGTTTGCGCTCGAGAGCTCGGCGGTTTGCGAGCCCGGTAAGGTCATCGGTCAGCGAAAGCTGGCGTAGCTCGCCTTCGAGCCGGCGCCGCAATTCGACCTCACGGGCAAGGGCACGGCGCGCGCTTTCCGCCTCGATCAGGGCGTTCTTGAGATCACTGATATCGGAGAACGACATCACCGCTCCATCATCAAGCGGCAGGATGGTGATGCGATGCCACAAGCCACCCCCATCGCCCCCCTCATGCAAGGGACCGAGATTCAACTCGAAACGCTCGGGGCTGCGCTGCGTGATCACCCGTCGGCATCGTGCGCGCAGGCTCTCCGCTGCCGCGCCACGAAACAGCGCGCCGAGCCGCAAGCCTTCCATGCTTTCGGAGTTTTCTCCGAGTCCGGCACGCGCCCGTTCGTTCGCCATCACGATCTCGGCATCCTCGAAACGCCCCGCCGGATCACGCAGCGCGCGCAGTACAAGCATTCCGTCCCGTGACGCCTCGAACATCGTCGCGAGAAGGTCCTCGCGCCCCCCGCGCGGGCGGACATAAGCCAGGATCCGCAGGGTGCCGTCAGCCGCCCGGCAGGGCATGATCATCCGTTCCCAGAAATGCAACGCTCCACCGTCGAATCGACGATCGACGGCAAGCACCGGGGCATCGATGTCCCGCATCGCTGAAATCGCGGCTTCATAATATTCCGCCAGGCGCGGCTCGTGCTCTCCCACCAGCCTTCCGGTCATATCGATGCCGCAGGCGGCCATGATCGCGCATCCGTAGCGGACGTAGCGCCAGCCCGTATCGCCCTGAGCAAGCACCTCGATCCCGTGCATCAGGTCAGGATCCAGAGCGCGGATGAAGGCCTCGATTTGCGGGGGAGCATCATGTCGTCGACGAAACTCCCGATACACGCGCAATATGCGCGCCGCCTCGGGGGCGCTCGCATGATACTCCAAAGCCTGCGTATGAATCGTCGGAAGCATACCCGCGCGTCACCTGATCGTGTGAATCGACGCGAGTAGACGCGCGGCCCGTCACCCGAGCGTTAACCGGATCGGGCGAATGCATCAGAGCCGCCAGTTTTCAACAGGTCATGCGGGTTTCAACCGGGCGCATGGGAGAGCCGAGAGAGCTCGGGAGGGTGCCCCGAACCCACCCCGCCAAGCGGCACAGGACGGCGTTGCCGTTCATGATCGACACGAAGCGTTGCACTCGGATGCCCGGGAAGGGGCTCAATGACGGCGATGAATTGATTTGTTTGGTGGGTGTACTAGGGCTCGAACCTAGGACCCGCTGATTAAGAGTCAGCTGCTCTACCAACTGAGCTATACACCCGTTCGCACGAAGCGAGACCCGCTGCGATCCTTATCGCTGCGGAAGAAGCGCCCGTGTAGCAGAGCGTACCGGAACTGGCAAGCGTGAATCGATGCGCGGGATGCAGGGATGGGGCGCGTGGTGCGCATTGCCTGCGGTATTCTGCTCACCGTCGAAACGGTGGCATCTCAAGGCGCATCGCGCTGCGTCATGCGCCTTCCCGAGAGCCAGAGGAGTCCGGCCAGCGCGGCGATCACGGGCAGGGCCGCGCCGGCGGCGAAGGCGGCACCGATTCCATACAATCCCGCAACCAGCCCCAGTGCCGGGGCGGAGACGGCTTCACCGGTATTGGCGAGCGTCGAGAATCCGGCGAAGGTCTTCGAGACATGCTCGCCCGGCATGCGCTCCTGTATGAGCGTCGCAAAAAGGATATCGGCGATCGCGCCTGCAGCGGCGAGGATGAAGCCGATCGCGAAAATCACGACAAGGTCAGCCGGGATCGCCAGCGCGCCGAGCAAAAGACCATAGACGAGCCAGCCGAGAAGCATGCCGCGTTCACGCCAGCGCGGCGCGATGCGCACGCTGAAGACCGCCCCCGCGAGCGTGCCGAGCGCCATGATGCTCCACAGTAATCCGAGCACGTCCGGCCCGGCTGCGAGATGATCCTTCACGAAGATCGGGATGAGGAGGCTCAGCACGCCCGCAACGCCGAGAATGCCGGCGACATTGACCACGATCGCGGCACGCACGTCACGCCGCGCACCGCTCAGAACCCGCCAGAGCGAAGCGTATTCATCGACCAAGTCGCGCCATTGCAGACGGCCTGTCGCAGGTGCGTACGGCGCAAGCGTCACGGGCACATGCACCGCCCGGCTCAGCCCGGCGCTCAGGATGAACGTCGCCGCGATCAGCGTGAGGATTGCCGGCACCGGCAGCACGAGGAGCAAGAGCCCCCCGAGCACGGGCGCTGCCACCCCCACCGTCTCGATCGACCCGTGCAGAACGGCATTGGCCCTGATCAGCGCCTGGCCGTGCGCAAGTTGCGGCAGGAGCCCCTGCACCGCAGGCTGGAACAGCGTTCGTGCCGCCGTCAGCAGAAAAGCCACAGCGCCGAGCACCACGAGCGGCGCCATACCGGCCAGCAGCAATCCCGCCGCAGCAACGAGCAGGATTGCGCGAAACAGCTCGGCGCCGACAATCAGTCGCCGGCGATCGAGGCGGTCACTCAGCCAACCGCAGACCAGCCCGAAGAGCGCATAGGGCGCAAAGCGCAGGAAGACCAGAAACCCGACCGCTGCGTAACTGTCCGACAATTCGAGTGCGAACCAGATCAGAACCAGATCGAATATCCGGCTCCCGGCATTGCCGACGAATTGCCCGCCGAGAAGCAGATTCAGATCACGCCCGAGTCCCGGCGACGGGATGCGCCTGCCCAGCCAGCGAAGCCTGCTCAGCCCGATAAATCCGAAGCGGCCGAACCGGCTCATCCCCCGCCCATCTCAATCACCCTGAATCACTTGCCGTGGAAGGGCGAAGCAGGACGGAAAGCCTCGCTCACTGGCCATTTCGCCCTCGCAATGCTGCCGGCAATTCGATAGCGCCGCCCTTCAATCTTGCCTCGATAACTACCATCTCTCGGCTGTAAAATCAATACATTACATGATCAAAAATCGAACAAACTCGCAACATTTACCCTCCCCCTCAAATCTCCCCGTCCTTGCGCAGGAAATCGAAATCGCAGCCCTCGCCGGCCTGATTGACCTGCGCGAGGTAAAGGCCGCGATAGCCGCGTTGCGGGGCAGCCATATGGGGCGGCGGGGTGAACTCCGCGCGGCGGCGGTCGAGTTCGTCTTGCGCGACATCGAGCTCGAGGCGGCGCGCTTCGACGTCGAGGCTGATCGTATCGCCGTCGCGCACGAGGCCGAGCGGCCCGCCGACCGCAGCTTCCGGGGCAATGTGGAGCACGATCGTGCCGAAGGCCGTGCCGCTCATACGCGCATCGGAAATGCGCACCATGTCCTTGACGCCTTTTCGGGCGAGCTTGCGCGGGATCGGCAGATAGCCGGCTTCGGGCATGCCCGGTGCGCCCTTCGGGCCCGCATTGCGCAGGACGAGCACGTCGTCGGCGCGAACGTCGAGATCGGGATCGTCGATGCGGTTGGTCATGTCCTCCACCGAATCGAACACCACCGCCCGCCCGGTATGGCGCAGGAGTTCCGGTGAGGCCGCCGATTGCTTGATGATGGCGCCGTCGGGAGCCAGATTGCCGCGCAGGACCGCCGTCGCGCCTCCGCTCTTCAGGGGATTCGCGCGGGTGCGGATGATGCTCTGGCCGGGCACGTCCTCGGCCCGCATGATCACCTCGCCGAGACTCACCCCGTCGACGGTCGGCGTGTCGAGGATCAGGTGATCGCGCAATTCGCGCAGGAGCGCGGGCATCCCGCCGGCCCAGTGGAAATGCTCCATGTAATGCGCGCCGGACGGCTTGAGATCGATCAGCACCGGGACTTCGCGCCCGAGCCGGTCGAGTTCTTCCAGGTCGAAATCGAAGCCGAGCCGTCCGGCGATCGCGGCGAGGTGGACGACGCCGTTGGTCGAGCCGCCGATCGCCTGCAGCACCACCATCGCATTGTGGAAGGCGGCCTTGTTGAGGATCTGCGCCGGCTTCGTCCCGGCTTTGGCGAGCGCGACGGCCTCGCGCCCGCTCGCCTCCGCCGCGCGGATCCGGTCGGCATGGGTGGCGGGCGTGGTGCCGGTGCCCGAGAGCGCGATGCCCATGGCCTCGACGAGGCAGCCCATGGTGCTCGCCGTGCCCATGACCATGCAGGTGCCCTGCGTCGGCGCGAGCCGTTCGCTCACCGCCTCGATTTCCGCCTCGTCGATCTCGCCGGCGCGATGCTGCGCCCAGAGCCGGCGGCAATCGGTGCAGGCACCGAGCACCTCGCCCTTGTGATGGCCGACGAGCATCGGCCCGGTGATCAGCTGGATCGCGGGAATCTCCGCGCTCGCCGCCGCCATCAGCTGGGCCGGAACAGTCTTGTCGCAGCCGCCGATCATCACCACCGCATCCATCGGCTGGGCGCGCACCATCTCCTCGGTTTCCATCGCCATGAGATTGCGCAGAAACATCGAGGTGGGATTGGAGAAGCTCTCATGGATCGAGATGGTGGGAAATTCCATCGGCAACCCGCCGGCCAGCATGACACCGCGCTTCACCGCCTCGATCAGGCGCGGCACGTTGCCGTGGCACGGGTTGAAATCGGAAAACGTGTTGGTGATGCCGATGATCGGGCGATCGAGCGCATCGTCGGAATAACCCGCCGCCTTGATGAAGGCCTTACGCAGGAAGAGCGAGAACCCGGCATCGCCGTAGCTCGTCAGCCCCTTGCGCAGCCCCGCTGCGGGCGCGTTCTTCTTGTCGTTGCTCATTGATCCCTCCCCTGGCGGCCTCGCGCTCCGCATGAACCGGCTTTCGCAAATCGGCTTTGCCGAACCGGACTGGCCAAGCCAGACTTACCAGCTTCGCGATGGCCTCGGAACGGCCTTGCCGGAGGCGCGCGCGCAAAGCGGCCTGTGCAAGCTGCACGTCGAAGGCCCCGACCTAAAGCCGGGTCTTCAACCGTGTATCGCCGAAAGCGCAGAAATCAGGATTACCGAAATCGCGGTTCACGCCATCGACCTTGCGCGCATAGCGCAGCGGCGCACCCGCGAGATCGACCACGCAGCCCCCCGCCGCCCGCAGGATCGCATCGCCCGCCGCCGTATCCCATTGCATGGTGGGCCCATGACGCAGATAAAGATCCGCCGAGCCTTCGGCGATCCGGCACAGTTTCAGCGAGGAGCCGAGTTCGCGCACGGAACCGGGGGAAAAGCGTGCAAGCGCCTCCCGGGTCTGCTTGTCGCAATGGGAGCGGCTGACGAGAGCAACGGCGCCGGTCTCGTCGCAGGAGCGCGCATGGATCGGGCGGATATCCGTGACCGTGGAGTTGCCTTCCCCGAGGTCGACCCGCCCGGCAAAGGCCCCCAGCGCACTATCGGCAAAGACGATCTCGCCGCTCGCGGGCGCATGGATCACACCCATGACCGGGGCACCATCCACGATCAGCGCGATATTGACGGTGAACTCGCCGTTGCGTTGGACGAATTCACGTGTGCCGTCGAGGGGATCGACCAGAAAGAACCGGTTGCCGACATCGGGCACCTGCCCGGCGGAAACGGCTTCTTCGGCAACGACGGGAATGTCCGGAGCAATCTCGGCGAGCCCTGCGGCGATCAGGTTCTCCGCCTCGATATCGGCCCGCGTAACGGGCGAATCGTCAGGCTTGGCCTCGACGTCGAACGGACCGGCATAGATTTCCATAACGGCGCGGCCTGCCCTTACGGCAACCCGCACCAGATCGTGAATATCGCACCCGCCACTTCCTGCGGTCATGATCGTCTCGTCGTCACCTTCCCGGCGCCTGGCGCACCACGAGCAGCAGCCTACGCCGGACGCGCGGCGTGTGTCGACTGCGCGGATTTGCCGATGAGGCTGGCCGACGGATGCACGATCGTCGATCGGGCGTCAGCTCGCCGCCTGCTGGAGAGCCGCACGCGTCATCTGATCGGGCCCGAGTTCGCTGTCGTCCTTCATGTCGAGCATCTCGGCAAGCCGCGTGCGGGCCCGGTTGACGCGGCTCTTGATCGTGCCGACCGCGCATTCGCAGATCTCGGCGGCTTCCTCATAGGAAAAGCCGGAGGCGCCGACCAGCAGCAACGCCTCGCGCTGATCTTCCGGAAGCTCGGCGAGTGCGGCGCGGAAATCCTCGAAATCGAGATGGGCGCCCTGTTCGGGCCGGCTGACGAGATTGGCGGCATAATTGCCGTCCGGATCCTCGACCTCGCGCTTGCGCTTGCGAAATTCGGAATGGAAGAGGTTGCGCAGGATCGTGAAAAGCCATGCGTTCAGATTCGTGCCGCGCTGGAAGCGATGGATATTCGCCAGCGCACGCATCAACGTATCCTGAACGAGATCGTCGGCGCGATCGACCTTGCCACACAGCGAAATCGCAAAGGCCCGCAAGCTCGGTACGGCGGCGAGCAGTTCGTCACGCAACTCGGGTTCAATGCTCATTTGCCGTCCCCCCGATCCGCCTTTTGTTTATTTCCGGCTTCGTCGAGCTGATCGAGAAGCGCGCGGAAGCGGTCGGGAACCGGTTGATCCATCAACTCGGCATACATGGAGCGCAACTGGTCACCGATTCGTGTCTGGGTCGGACGATCGAGCTGCGGCTTGCCGTGTGCCCCCGAATTCAGATCCGAACCAGCGGAGCGAGCGCTTTCTTCGCGGTCATTCATAGGTACTTGCCCTTGCTGGTCTGTGGCGCGCCGCCCGAAGCCGCGCAGAAACGGACGGCCTTGTTCGTGGCCGTGCGCCGGAGAGCCGTCCTGTGTTACCGTATCGGCAATACTCGATAATTCCGATTTCTCCATTTTTCTGTTCATGGAATATGATCCCGTGTCAAATCAACGTCGCCGCGCCACATCGCCCGCGCCGGCACCGGCCGAACTCACTTCGCAAATGCCGCAGAGAAGGATTAGTTCCATCGTGACCCGAAACTTGCCCGATTTTTCTGCTCATCGGGGAACCCGAGGCGATCATGCGCGTTGAACACCGTGCGTTTGTCCGCGCGCGCCCGCTGTGCCCTGTTGCAGGATGTCCTGTTGAAGGCAGGCGAGGCGGCGCGGCGTCACCAAGTTGGCCGAATGGCTCAGTCAAAGGATAAGATCGTATGTCGACCGCCGAGCTCGTCGCACCGCAATTGCCCTATCTCAGACGCTATGCAAGGGCCCTGACCGGGTCGCAGGCAGCCGGAGATGCCTATGTCGCAGCGACGCTCGAGGCCCTGATCAACGACCCCTCGCCACTGAGCGAAGCCGGCTCACCGCGGCTTGCCCTGTTTCGCGTCTTCACGGTGATCTGGAACTCGCTTTCCGTGAACGAACGCCGTGAGACGATCGAGCAGAACCTCCCCGCCGAGGCACGGCTCGGCGAGATCACCCCCCTGCCCCGCCAGGCCTTCCTGCTTTCGTCCCTCGAGGGCTTCTCCGAGGAAGAGGTTGGGGAGATCCTCGACAAGGACGTCGCCACCGTGCGCGGCCTCGTCGATGATGCCGGGCGCGAGCTCGCCGCCGATATCGCAACCCAGATCATGATCATCGAGGACGAGCCCCTGATCGCCATGGATCTGGAAGGTCTCGTGGAAGGCCTGGGCCACGCGGTTACCGGGATCGCCCGCACCCGCGACGAAGCCCTGGCGCTGGCCGGCGAGAAGCGCCCCGGGTTGATCCTCGCCGATATCCAGCTTGCCGACGGGTCGTCCGGGCTCGATGCGGTGAATGACCTCCTGGAAACGTTCCAGGTGCCGGTGATCTTCATCACGGCCTATCCCGAGCGTTTCCTGACCGGCGAACGTCCGGAACCGGCATTCCTGATCGCCAAGCCGTTCCAGCCGGCCAACGTTTCTGCGGTGATCAGCCAGGCGCTGTTCTTCCAGCAGACGTCGCATCGGAGGACGGCTGCGGCGGGAAGCTGAGCACGTCAAGCTCGGCGGGGGGGCGGCGTCAGGCCGCCTCGTCCAGCGCGCTCTTCTCGCACGCGGCGTCAGGCCGCCTCGTCCAGCGCGCTCTTCTCGCACGCGGCGTCAGGCCGCCTCGTCCAGCGCGCTCTTGGCATCACGCTGAATGCGCTGGACCATCGCCCGCACGCCGTTCGAGCGCTGCGGTGTGAGATGCTCCGACAGGCCGAGTGAATCGAAGATCTCGGCGGCATCGACTTCGAGAATTTCCCCCGCCTTGCGCCCGGAATAGAGCGCAATCAGCAGCGCCACGAGACCACGCACGATATGCGCGTCGCTGTCGCCGCGCAGGTTCAGCACGGGGGTGCCGTCGGCGGGATCGACTTTCGTCTCCAGCCAGACCTGGCTGGCGCAACCCTGAACCTTGTTGGCATCGCAATAGGCGTCGTCCGGCAGCTGCGGCATCAGCTTCCCGAGTTCGATGATATAGCGATAGCGCTCTTCCCAATCGTCGATGAATTCGAAATTGGCGAGGATTTCGTCGAATGTCGGCATCATCCGCCTATGATGGCTCTCGCGCGCCCATGCGCAAGGGGGTGCGGCACTTCGATGCGAAAAATTCCAGCCTGGAGCCTCGACTTATGCGCTACTCGACCGAGCCCACCGTTTCCGGCCCCGCCCGGCGCATGATCTCGATGACGAGCCGCTCGCGCGCCGATTCGGGCAAGGCCTGCCATTGGACGCCGATTTCCCGTGCGATGAGACCGGCAATGTCATCCGGAACCGGCAACCGGATATCCTGATCACCACTATTTTCTGCAATATCAGATGGTGACCCTGCTTCCCGGGTATTCTCCTGCAGCATCGTGCCCACGGACGCCGCCACTTCCGGCGACGCGCTGGTCTGCGCCGCACTGCGCACGCCACGTTCCGGCGAGAAATAGAAGATGACGGCGACGATGCCCAGGAAGCGTATGAGAAAGAACATGCTCTGCTCCGAATTCGCTTCCGAGCATGATCGGCAAGCGTGAATCCCTCGTTTCCGTCCCACATCGATCCGGCCCCAGCGTTAACGGGACGTGTCCTGTTCGCGCGCCGTACCGCGCGTACGGAAAAGGGACGCATTCGTACCCTGCGCGTTAACGATGCATTCGCCATAAACCATTGCCCCTCCCTTCACCGGGCCCGCCTTAGTGTTCGCTTAAGTCGCACCTGTGAGTATCCCCGTTATCGACAGACAGGGAGCGCGGCGTTTTTCGCGTTCAATATGGTCAAGACAGACAGGCAAACAGAACTGGAACAGCGGCTGGCGGATCTCGTGCACGAATCCGTACGGGACCAGCCAGCGGACGCGTCGCGTCATCGCCGCTTCATCGCGTCACGCCTGATCATGGGCGTGATCGCGCTGGCCTTGCTTCCGGTCTATGTCGCCCTGCGCGGCGGCGCACCGCACCCGGCGGAATATGTCGTCTTCGCCTGCCTGATCGCACCGCTCTTCGCCGCCATCGCCCTCTCGCGCACCGGCTCCCTGCCGCTGGCGCATACGATTTCCGCCATCGCGTTCGCCGGCCTGATCGTGGCGATCGCCGGAACCACCGGCGGACTGGCCTCTGCTGCCACGATCTGGCTCGTGACCGTGCCGCTGGAAGCCCTGCTTTCAGGCTCGCGCCGCTCGGCGACGGCGACCACGCTCGTGGCGATCGCCGCCGTCGTCGTGATCGCCCTGATGGATAACGGTGCGACGCAGGCGGGCTGGCTGCCCCATATCGCCACGCCGATTTTCGCGCTCGTCGCCATTGCCCATGCCGGCGCCCTCGTCGCAGCCGTGTCGCGGCGCGAAGCCGATGATCGCCGCGAGATCGCCCGGCGCGACTCGCACGATCGCCACCTCTTGCAGATCATCGACGATCTCGTGACCTGGCATGACGGCAACGGCCATGTCACCCGTGCAACCGCCGGGGCCATGAAGCTGCTCGGAGTGCCCTCGGGCGCGCTCGAAGAACGCGGCCTGCTCGGTCGTGTCCATATCCAGGACCGCCCGGCCTATCTCAAAGCCCTCAGCGATGCCGCGACGGGGCGCCAGAATGTCTGCACGCAGATCCGGCTGCATTACGGGGATGCCTTCGCCGGCGAGAACGGGCGGGTGATCTGGGTCGAGATGCGCGCCTATCGCCTCGAAGGCGAGGATTCCCGGCCCGGCCCGGTCATCGCCGTGACCCGCGACATCAGCCGGCAGAAGCGTCATGAGGAAGAACTCGAGACGGCACGTCTGCTCGCCGAGAACGCCGATGCGCTCAAGGGCCGATTCCTCGCGACCGTGAGCCACGAGTTGCGCACCCCGCTCAACGCGATCATCGGCTTCTCGGAAATTCTCGCCTCGGACAGCATGAGCTATCTCGATGCCGACCAGCGGCGCGAATATGCGCGCATCATCGGTGAGTCGGGGCATCATCTGCTCGATGTCGTCAATGCATTGCTCGACATCTCGAAGATCGAAAGCGGCAATTTCGATTTCAACCCGACACCATTCGACATGGCGGCTCTCGCGCGCAGCGGTGTCGAGTTGATGCGGCTCAAGGCGGAAAGCCGCAATGTGGCGCTCGAACTCGACATTCCGCACGACCTGCCGAATATCACGGCGGACCAGCGTGCCTGCAGGCAGATCCTGATCAACCTGCTTTCTAATGCCGTGAAGTTCACCCCGGATGGCGGTCGCGTCTCCCTGGGCCTGCGCGCCGATACGCGGCGCATGCGGATCACGGTATCCGACACCGGAATCGGCGTGGATGCAAAGGATCTCGCCCAGCTCGGCAACCCCTTCTTCCAGGCCGGCAGCGCCCAGAACGGTTGCAATTACGACCGTGCACATGAGGGAACCGGCCTAGGCCTTTCCGTGGTGCGTGGCCTCGTCGGCCTGCATGACGGCAGCCTCGCCATCGAAAGCGGCGAGGGCGCGGGAACGCTCGTCAGCGTCGAAATCCCGCTCGATTGCGGCGATGAGGCGCGCGAAGAGGCCCGGGCGCCGATCCCGATCCACACCGCCGCGCGTCAGCGCAGCGGACGCGACGCGACGGTTGCGGGCGACAAGGCGAACAAGAATACCGATCAGGACGGGGACACGGAGTACAAACGCAGTGCGTGACGGGATGGTGGTTCGATCAGGCGGTGGCGCGAGGCGGACGCGCGCCACGACGACAAAGCAGATGCGTGGTGGCAGCGATTGGTCGCGCCGCTTGCTGACGGCGGCCATGCGCCATCCAGGCGCAGTGCTTACCGGCGGGCTGTTCGCGGTTGCTCTCGCTGCGGTGAGCGTCAACGCGCTGACACTGCAGACGGCGCCGCATCCCGCCCCGCTCTTCAGCGATCGCGGCGAACAGAGCCGGGCCGTGCAGAGCAGCCAGATGCCCGAGCGTGAGGCCGGCAGGTCTCAGGGCGCTTCACAAGGCATCCAGACAACGCAACCGCAGCAGCTTCACGATACCCGGCCCGCTCAAAGCGCCGCGCGCGAAGCCCCACCCTCCCTGCCTCCGGCGATCGACCGATCAGCAGATGCGCCGCGCTCCATCGGCGACCTGCTTGCTGCACCGGTCCCGCCAACGCGCCCGGACGGCAGTGCGGCCACCGCCACGAATAACGGTTCGCGGAGCACGCAAGGCTCGATCGCATCGCTGCTGGCCGACGATGACGGCCCGACGCGCACCGGCTCGACGGCTCCCGCATCACCGGATGACAGCGTTGCCAGCGCCCAGCGCGCCCTTGAGGAGATCGGCTACGGCCCCTTGACGGCAGACGGGCTCTACGGCCCCATGACCCGTGAGGCGATCGAACGATTCGAAAGCGATCACGGGCTCACCGTGACGGGCAAGCTGGTCCCGGCCACGGCTCAGGCCCTGGCGCGCGAATCGGGCATCGCCATCGACTGATCCGCGCCTGCTGCGCGGACGGGTTTCGCGAGAGGATGCCGTTTGCGCCTGCGCTCGGATTTCTTTGCTTCCGCCCTGATCAGGCGCTGCGGCGTCGAGGATGTCGTCGCAGTCCTGCGTCGGCGCGGCGCGGCGGAGGCCGGGACCATCTTCGTCAAGGTCGACCGGCTCGACGGCACCGCCGATCTCTACGGTCCGGCATCGCAAAGCCTCGTCGACGCGGATTCTTCTGGAGAGCGCCTGTTCACCCGGCTCATGGAGCAGGCCCCGGCCCCGGATGTCGAGGACAAGCTCCGGCGCGAGATCAAGTTCGACCCCGATCTCTGGCTCGTCGAGATCGAGGATCGCGCCGGCCGGGCCTTCATCGATATTGTCGCTTGATCCCGCGCGTCAGTCGCGCAGCAACGCCGCCACCGCCTCGCCAGCCTTCACCGCATCCTCCTCGGCGTGATAGGGGCCGAAACCGACCCGTAGGCGATCCCCGCGCACATCGGTTACCACCTTGCCCGCCGCGAGCCGCGTATGCAGCGCCTGCGCATCGCTGCGGCGGAAGGTGAGGAAACTGCCACGCTGGCCCTGCGCCAGCGGGATCAGCAGATCGCTCTCGCGCAGGGCCGCATCGCGTGCTCCCAGCTCGGCGATGAAGGCGCGCTGCAGGGCATGCGCATGCGCATGGATCGCCGCTGCGTCGATACCCAGCCCGTCGAGCCAGCGCATCACCGCATTGAAGCGATACAGCGCCGTCGGATCGAAGGTCGCTCCCATGAAGCGATAGCCGTCCTGCGCATAGCCGACGGGGCCGTCCTGCCTGTCTTCCAGCGCCGCGAAGGCGGCGTACCAGCCCGTGGCGCGCGGGCGCAGACCATAGCCCGGCGGGCAATGCATGAAGGCCGCCCCCTCGCCGCTCATCACGTATTTGTAGCCGCCGCTCATGTAGAAGACGCGCCCGGCCAGCGCGGAGAGATCGGTCGGCAGGGCGAGAAAGCCGTGATAGCCGTCGATCACCACGAAGGTTTCGCGAGAGGGCACGCAAGCGACGATCCGCGCCATCTCCTCACCCGAGAGCGCGAAGCCGGAATTGAACAGGACCTGGCTGAACAGCACGATATCGTGCCCGCCCGTCGCAGCGCGCTCGGCGAAACGCTGCGCGAAATCGGCAAACGGCTCCGCCGGCACCCGTTCGATCTCGGCGAGATCATCTTCCTCCAGCCGGCGCGCCAGACGCGTGAAGGAGTGGAATTCGCCGTCGGTCGCCAGGATCCGCAGCTTCTTCTGCGCCGGAAAGCACGAGAACAGCCGCAGCCAGAATTCGAACGTGTTCTGCCCGAACACCACGCTACCGGGGTCGGGCAGCGACAGCGTGCGCGCCACATGCATCTGCGCCTCGCGCCAGACCGGGCCCATGACGTGACCCCATTTGCCGTCTGCCAGCCGCGCCGCATCGTCCCAGGCCTCGAGCTGGGCTTCGCGGGTCACGTCGGGCCAGTAATGATGCGAATGCGCCGCGAGGTGGATGCGCCCAGGCTCGGCGGCAAGGAAACGGGAGAAGTGGACGCGCAGGTCGAGCATCACGGACGGCCTCGTCGATTTTCGCCGCACGCACATTCCGCTCGCGGCTTCCGCGTGATATTTTAAGCTTTAAACATCTCGTGACAACAGGCGGGATCTCGAACCCGCGAAGGAGCATGGTGGATGAGCAGCGACGGCGTGCATACCGATTTCTCCAAGGCCATGTCCTATGGCGACTATCTCGATCTCGACACGCTTCTGGGCGCGCAGAATCCGCTCTCGGACCAGCATGACGAGCCGCTCTTCATCGCCATCCACCAGGTGCAGGAACTGTGGATGAAGCTGTTCCTGCACGAGCTCGATTTCGCGATTACCCGCATCCGCGAAGACGATCTGCGCCCGGCCTTCAAGGCGCTGGCGCGCTGCGGGCGCATCCAGGAGCAGCTCGTGCGGGCCTGGGACGTGCTCGCAACCATGACGCCCGCCGATTATCTCGCCTTCCGCGACAAGCTCGGCCGGTCCTCGGGTTTCCAGTCGTTCCAGTATCGCATGATCGAATTCAAACTCGGCGCCAAGAAGGAGCTGATGCTGCGCCCGCACGCGCATAATCCCGAGCGCCACGATCCCCTGAAGGCCGCCTATGATGCGCCCTCGATCTATGACGAGGCCATGCGGCTCATGGCCCGGCGCGGGCTCGCCATCCCCGAATCGGTGCTCAATCGCGACGTCCGAGAGCCGCATGTCTACAATGCCGAGACAGCCGCGATCTGGGAGCGGGTCTACCGCGAATCGGAGGCTTATTTCGATCTCTACGAACTCGCCGAGGAACTCGTCGATCTCGAGGATCTGATGCGGCAATGGCGCTTCCGCCACGTGACGGTGGTCGAGCGCATCATCGGCATGCGCATGGGCACCGGCGGCTCCGCGGGCGTCGGCTACCTGAAGAGCGTCCTCGACCACGCGTTCTTTCCGGAGCTCTGGGGGCTGAGGACGCGACTGTAGCCCCAGATGCGGGTCATTTAATGACCGAATGATCCCGCATAGCATCAAGAATCGTCCGATAATGACATGCATTTCGGTTTATTCTCTCGATCAAAGCGAAAAGATCAGAGGAGAACGCCCATGTCATCCGCAACACTCAGCGAAAACGACAAGGACCATCCGCGCAATTACCTGCGCGATCAGGGGTTCGACGCTTACACCCCGGAAGACCACGCCACCTGGGCAACGCTGGCGCGGCGCCAGCGGGAGGTGCTGCGCGGGCGCGTCTGCGACAGTTTCCTCGAGGGGCTCGATGCCCTCGGGATCTCGGATGAAGGCATCCCCGATTTCCGGGTGATGAATGCGCGCCTGCGCGAGACGACGGGCTGGGAGGTGGTCGCGGTGCCGGGGCTCGTGCCCGACATCACCTTCTTCACCCTGCTCGCCGAGCGGAAATTTCCCGCCGGCTACTGGATCCGCAAGCCGGAGCAGATCGATTATATCGAGGAGCCCGATATCTTCCACGATGTCTTCGGTCACGTCCCGCTGATCATGCAGCAGGTCTATGCCGATTACCTGGAAGCCTATGGTAAGGCCGGCCTCGAGGCTGCGCGCCACGGCACACTGCACCGGCTGGCGCGGCTCTATTGGTATACGGTGGAATTCGGCCTCGCACGCACGCCGGAAGGCCTGCGCATCGTCGGCGCGGGCATCGCCTCGTCGCCTTCGGAAACCGTCTTCTCGCTGGAGAGCGCATCACCAAACCGGATCGGCTTCGATCTCGGTCGCGTCATGCGCACGCGCTACCGGATCGACGATTTCCAGGAGAGCTATTTCGTGCTCGACAACCCGGAGGCCTGGCCCGCTCTCGATCTCGATCGGTTGCTGCCGCTTTGGCGGGAACTCGATCGCCGGGAAGACCTCGCCCCCGGCGACGTACTCGATGGCGAGACCGTCCTGCATCGTGGAGACGGCAGCTATCACGCGGCCAAGCGCGATGCGGCCTGAACGGGTGCCTTGTCAGTGCTGACCCTGCCCGATCGCCGGCGCCTCGGCAGATAATGCTGTCGAGGCGAGGCTCTCGGCTTCGAGCGCCTCACGCGCCTTGGCGAGGCGGATCTCGGCGATGTCGAGGCGCGCCTGAACGGCGAAGATGCGCGCCTGGGCATCGCGCTGGGCGTCGTTTATGCGTGCCTGCATCTCCGCATCCTTGCGCGCGAGAGCATCTTCCTTCGATGCCAGCGCGTCTTCCAGGCTGCTCAGGAGCTGGCGTGTTTCCTCGCGATGACGGGCGAGGGCCTCCTGCGCCGCATCGGCCTCTGCTTCGGCTGCGGCGATCCGCTCCTTCATGATTGCGAAGGCACGGGCCGCGCGTTCTTCGATATCGTCGCGCGTGGCTTGCGCTGCCTCGGCCCGCTGCTCGGCCTTCTCGGCGCGGCGTTCGGCTTCGTCGAGGCGCTTTTGCATATCGGCCAGACGCGATTGCGCCTCATTGGCATAGCGTCGCGCTTCTCCGACAAGGGAGTGGGTTTCTGCCAGCCGGCCCTCGGCATCACTCGCGCGGCGTTCGGCATCGGCCAGCGCCTCGGCATGACGGCTGACGGCCTCCTCGGTTGCGACCAGCCGTTCCTCGTTGCGGCGCAAGCGGCGCGCGATGGCTTCGGCGCCCTCCATCGGATTGCGCGTCTGCGCTGGTTGCTGCGACGGCTGTGTCGGCACTGCCGGCTTGCGATCCCCGGCACGCTCGTGATCTTTGTTTCGCGCATCGCGGGCTGCCGCTTCGGCGAGGCGCTCGGCCAGCCATGCGGCCGGCGCATTGCGCCAGCGCTCGAATTCGGCATCACGCGGGGCGCGGCCATCGGTGCGCTCCGATACCGGCGCCGGGGCGGTCTGGGCCGATTGCCGACGCGGATCCGGTCGCTCCGCCCGCGGAGCCGGCGCGGGAGCGGCTGCATGGCGTGCATGAGCTTCCCGCTTGGGAGACGCCGCAGCGGGCCTGCCGGCAGTGCCGGTCCCGGGCTGGCGGGCAGCAATTCCCACTGTCGACATGGCGAAATCCTCACTGGATCAATCTGCTCGACGCACCGCCGGCGCGCGACGCAACGTAATCGTGAATCATTTGTGAATTATCAGCGTTAAAAATCGATTAATGGCATTTAATTTAAAGTTGTACATTTAGACAAACGCCAGCAATGAAAGCAATCAAAAGTTATTTTGCCTGTCTGACCGCTGTCTTTTGCTTGTATCGCCTTACCCACGCTGCTGAACGCGCCAAAGACCTTCTGCCAGTCGCCGACGCGCATTTCTGTGCAGGAATCGGCATTTCGAGGTTGCCCGGGTTGTACTTTTGCTCAAAAAACCGTCTAGGCTGGGCTCATGGAATGGCTTTTCGACCTGTATTGGCCGCATCTGACATTCGCGGCGGGTGTCGTCATCGGGCTCGCGGCGGCGTTGCATGCCGCGATGACCAAGGACGATGTGCGTGCCGCCGTCGGCTGGGTCGCGGTCATCCTGTTCTCGCCTTTCCTCGGCGCCTTCCTCTATCTCGTGGCCGGCATCAACCGGATCCGCCGCGAAAGCGCGCAGAGGCGCCGCCGCCGCCGCAACCGGCCACGCGACGCGCACGAGGAAGCTGCCCTGTCGGGTTCGATCACCGTGCCCGCGCTCGGTCGGCTGGGCGACAGCATCTCGCCGTTCCGCCTGAAACCCGGCAACTGCATCACGCCGCTTTCCGGCGGTGACGAGGCCTATCCGGCAATGCTGGAAGCGATCCGCGGCGCGCGGCGTTCGGTCGCGCTGGCCAGCTATATCTTCGACCACGATGCTGCCGGGCTCGCCTTCGTCGAGGCACTGTCGGAAGCCCAGGCGCGTGGGGTCGAGGTCAAGGTGCTGATCGACGGGGTCGGCTCGCGCTATTCGCGCCCGCCGATCACGCATACCCTGGGCGAGAAGGGCGTCGAAACGGCGTTGTTCATGAGCAGCCTGTCGGGCCTGCGGCTCGCTTACGCCAATCTGCGCAGCCACCGCAAGATCATGATCGTCGACGGCGAGACCGCTTTCACCGGCGGCATGAATATCCGCGCGCATTTTCTCACAGAAGCCGCGGGCGACGACGTGGCGCATGACACGCATTTCAAGGTGACGGGGCCGCTGGTCGGCGAGCTGATGACGATCTTTGCCGAGGATTGGGAATTCACCACCAACGAGAACCTGAAAGGAGCGGACTGGTTCGTTCATGATCGCGCGCCACAGCCCGCCGATGCGCCCCATGCGGCCCCGGCGCGCGCTGTCCCATCCGGTCCGGACGAGACGCTGGAATCCACCCATGCCATGCTGATCGGTGCGCTCGGCGAAGCGCGCGAGCGGGTGATGCTCGCCACCCCTTATTTCCTGCCCGACCAGCAACTCGTCGCGGCATTCGGCGTGGCCGCGCGGCGCGGGGTGTCGGTCGATATCGTGATCCCGCTGGCCAACAATCTCAAGCTCGTCGATTACGCCATGACAGCCCAGCTCGAACAGGTGCTGCGCCACGGCTGCCGCGTCTGGCGGGCGCGCGGGCCTTTCGATCACTCCAAGCTCTTCACCATCGACGGCGTGTGGAGCTATGTCGGCTCTTCCAATATCGACCCGCGCAGCCTGCGGCTGAATTTCGAACTCGATGTCGAGGTGCATGATCCCGGCCTCGCCGGCTGGATCGAAGAGCGGCTGCGGGGACGCATCGACGATGCCGTTCCCGAAACCCTCGACAGCCTCGCCGCGCGCCCGGCCTGGAAGCGCGTGCGCAATCGGCTGGTCTGGCTGGCGTCACCGTATTTGTAAAAACCTGCAACGAACGGCCAAGCTCGGCGTTGTAACCGCGGATGAATTTGCAAGAAGGAGCCCGAATATGGGTATCGAAAGCCTCGTCGTCTTCCTCATCGTCGGCGCGCTCGCCGGCTGGATCGCGGGATCACTGGTTCGCGGTTCCGGTTTCGGTATCCTCGGCAACATGGTGCTCGGCATCCTCGGCGCCTTCGCCGCCGGGCTGATCCTGCCCCAGCTCGGCTTCACCATCGGCGGCGGCTTTTTCGCTGCGCTGATCCACGCCACACTCGGCGCCATCATCCTCCTCGTCATCGTGCGGCTCGTGAAGCGAATGTGAGAAACGGTTTCCTCGTCATGTAGCGCTTGGTCTCGCGTTTCTCGCGGGCCGCGAGGGAAGTCATGCTGATCATGCCGGCATTCCCCTCTCCCTTGTGGGGAGGGGAGATACCTCCATGGAAGCTTGCCAGGTTCCCTCCCCGCGCGCAGAAGCGGGATTGCTCGCCCCTACCCGCTCGGCTCCGTAAAGCGGTTCGTCAGCGCTGCTGCGGCGCGGTCGATGGCGAGGTAAAGCAATACGGTGAAAGCGGCCAGCACGAAGAGCGCGGCGAACATCAGATCCGTCTGGGCCCGCCCGTTGGCGAGCAGCATCAGATAGCCGAGGCCCTTCGATGCCCCCACCCATTCGCCGATCACCGCCCCGAACGGCGCATAGACGGCGGCCAGCCGCAAGCCGGAGGCAAGCGACGGCAGGGCGTGCGGCGCGCGCAGAAGGAACAGCGCGCGGTTATGCGTCGCGCCCATCACCTGCGCGAGATCGAGCCAGCCGCGCGGCGTGCGCATCAGCCCGTCGAAGAAGGACGAGGCGACGGGGAAATAGATGATCAGGATCACCATCACGATCTTCGAGCCCATGCCATAGCCGAGCCACAGCGTCAGGATCGGCGCGAGTGCAAAGATCGGGATGGCCTGGGCGAAGACCAGGATCGGGCGCATCACCATGCGCGCCAGCGGTGACATGGCGAGCTGGATGGCGGTGATGATCCCCAGACTCGCCCCCAGAACGAGCCCGATCAGGATCTGTCCGAAGGTGATCCAGGCATTGTCGAGGATCATGGCGTGGGAATTGACCAACGCCCGCCAGACCCGCTCGGGCCCCGGCAGGATGAAATGCGGCACGCCCGTTGCCCAGACGATCAGCTGCCAAAGGCCGATTGCGAAGGCGAAGACGGCAAGACCGCGCAGGAACGGCGCCGAATTGCGGATCACGGCAACAGCCATCACGCGCCCTCCCCGCCGGCAAAGCCGACGCCCGGATCGCGCGCCCTCAGGCGCCGGAACAGGGCCGCCTGCGCCGTCAGGAAATCGGTATCCTCGAGATCCCGCACGGGCGGCGTATCGGGCAAGTCGAGCGCCTCCAGCCCTTGCGCGCTCATCAGCCAGGCGGCATGGGAGAGCCGCGCCGCCTCCGCCGGTTCATGGGTGACGAGCAAGACCGTGCGTCCGGCGAGCAATTCGCCGGCGAGCTCCTGCATCTGGGCCCGCATGCGCGCATCGAGCGCCGAGAACGGTTCGTCCAGCAGGATCACGGGGCGATCCTCCATCAGCGTACGCGCGAGCGCCACGCGCTGGCGCTGCCCGCCCGAGAGCATGTGCGGGCGCTTGCGCGCATGGTCGGTGAGGCCGACACTCTCCAGAAGCGCCATCGCGCGATCGCGATCGGGCCGCGTTCCGCGCAGGGTGGCGCCCAGCGTGACATTGCCGAGAATATCGCGCCACGGCACCAGCAGGTCGCTTTGCGCCATCAGCGCGACGCGACCGGTGAGCGGCAAGCCGTCGCTCGCCCTGACATGCCCGACGAAGCGCACGCCGGTCTCGAGCCCGGCAATGACCCGCAGCAGCGTGGATTTTCCGACCCCCGATGCGCCCAGCAGCCCCGTCCAGCGCCCGGCGGGAACCTGCAGGGTGAGCGGCGCGAAAAGCCGCGCAGCGCCGGAATACCCCTCCCCTTCCAGCGTGATCGCCGGAACGGTTCCGGGGGCGGAAACCACGCCCGCCCCCGTCGTTTTCTGCGCGGATGCGCCGGCCATCGTCACGGGCGCGTCACGTCGATGGCGAGGCGCTCGACCGGGTGGATCTCGGGGATCACCCCGGCCTCGTGCAGGAAGGCCTCGAAATCGGCATAGCGCCCGTAATCCATCGCGGCGGGGCGGCTGGCGAAGCGCGGATAGGTGTCGCCCCAGGCGCGAATGTTGAGCTCGTTGCGCAACTCTGCCGAGGTCGCGGCGAAGATCTCCCAGGATTCCTCCGGATTGTTGAGGATGTAATGCGTGGCGCGCTCCGTCGCGGCGAGGAAGCGGGCGATCACCTCCTTGTCCATGGTCTCCGGATTGGCCACGTAGATCAGCTCGTCATAGGCGGGAATGCCCTCGAGCTCGGGATAGAAGCAGCGCCCGGCGGTCTCTTCGATCTCGAGCTGGTTGAGCTCGAAATTGCGAAACGCCCCGATCACCCCGTCGACCTGGCCGCTCATCAGGGCGGGCGAGATCGACCAGCCGATATTGATCTGCTCGACATCGTCGCCGCTCATGCCGTGATGGGCGAGCATGGCTTCGAGCATCACCTCCTGGATCCCCGCCACGGCGAACCCGACCTTGCCGCCGGCGAGATCGGTCATTTCCTGGATCGGGCCGTCGGCGAGGACCACGAGGCAGGTCAGCGGCGTCGAGACCAGCGTGCCGACACGCACCAGCGGCATGCCCTCATGCAGATTGAGATGCAGCTGCGGCTGATAGGAGATCGCGATATCCGCGCGCCCCGCCGCCACCATGCGCGGCGGATCGGTGGGGTCGGCCGGCGCCACGACATCCACTTCCAGCCCGGCTTCGGCGAAATAGCCGAGCTCCTCCGCCAGGATGATCGGGCCGTGATCGGGATTGACGAACCAGTCGAGGATCACCTCGATCCGGTCCTGCGCGGCAGCCGGCGTGATCGCGGCGGTGGAGAGCATCAGGGCCGTGGCGAGCGAGGCGGCGAGGGCGGGGAGGCGAGTCGTCTTCTTCATAGATTGCATCTTTGGATCATCCATCTGTCCGGGATCTGCAGGCTGATCCGGCAAGAGGCCGCGCGGACGGACGCGCAGACGGCGCCCCCCATGCGCACGAATGACGGCGCGCGGTCGGCGGGCATCCTCGCCCGTCACCATAAGGAGGATCGCCCCGAAGGGTGATCGTCTTGCATGCGGCACAAACCATCTGCAGCTCCTCGCGCCGGCCATCCGTACGAAGAGACAGGTCAGATGACGAATGATCGTCGAAGAGCCCGTTCCCTACGCCGGCATTGCCCGGATCAGGTTCGATGGGTTGGCGGGTTACGCCTCTCAGCCCCTCACGGGCACCCCAACGGCAAGCGGGACGTTAAACGCAGTCGAGACATACGGCAAGGGCCCATGCCCCACGTCCCTCAGCCATGCCGCTGCAGCACTTCGCCGAGCGCCCGGGTCACCGCATCGATATCACCGGCGAGCCCCTCGACGTCACCCGGCGAAATGTTCGCGCGGCCTTCGCGCGCTTCGCTTTCGCAATCCGCCAGGGCCTTCGCCAGGTCGAACGCACCGACGTTGAGACTGATCGAGCGCAAAGCGTGTGCGGCAGAGGCGAGCCGCGCCGTGTTGCGGGCGGCAACCGCATCGCGCAATTCATCGAGCCGGCGTTGCGATTCGCATTCGAACAACCCGACCACGCGCTGCGCGATCGTCGTCGAGCCACCGGCGGCCTCGATCAGATCGGTGAGGGCGGCGGGGTCGATCGGCATATCATCCGCGCGGGCATCGGCCGCCGGCATGCTCTCGCTCCTCCCCTGCCCCGGCGCAGCGGCCTGCCGATCGACCGATTCGCCCTGGATATGCGCGGGAAGATGACGCGCCAGGATCTCCTGCAATTGCATAAGGGTAAAGGGTTTGCACAGGACGCCGTCCATACCGGCACCCCGCCATGCCTGCGCTGCCGGCCCCACCACATGCGCGGTCAGCGCCACGATCGGAACGGGCGCAGCTCCGCGCGCTGACTCGTCGGCGCGGATGGCGCGTGCCGCGGCATAGCCGTCAAGTTCGGGCATCCAGCCGTCCATCAGGACCAGATCATACTTGCCCTGCGCTACGGCCGCGACGGCCTCATGCCCGTCCCGCACGGTGTCGGGCACGATACCGAAGCGGCCCAGCGCCGCGCTCGCCACGACCAGGTTGGTTTCGTTGTCGTCGGCGATGAGCACCCGGGCCGCGCCATAATCGCGATGCACATCCGAGTCCGCCACAGGCCCGTTTTTCTCGGCCTCGACCGCGCAGGCAGGCAGGGTGAAGCTGAAGCAACTCCCCTCCCCGGGCGTGCTATCCAGCCGCATCGTACCGCCCATGGCGTCCACCAGGCGCTCGGCGATCGACAACCCGAGCCCGGTACCGCCATATTGCCGATGCGTCGTCTGGTCGGCCTGCGTGAAGGCGGAGAAGATCGCGCCCTGTTTTTCCGGTGCGATGCCGATCCCGGTATCGCGCACCGCAAAACGCACCATGTCCGGATCGTCGGGCATCGGCGCGACGCTGATCGCTACCCCGCCGGTGGCGGTAAACTTGATCGCGTTGGAGACGAGATTCGACAAGACCTGTCCCAGCCGCACCGAATCGGCCAGCGCACCGCATCCCGGCTCCAGCATGTTGGTGCAGGTCAGAGCAAGCCCCTTCTCGCGCGCGGCATCGGCATAGAGCGCCTGCACCGCATCGAGACTCTGGGCGGGATCATGCGGCTGCGGCACGACATCGAGCTTGCCGGCCTCGATCTTGGAGAAGTCGAGGATGTCGTTGATGATGGCGAGCAGGCTGCGGCCGGATCGGGCGATCAGTTCCGCCTTGCGCTTTTCGTCCTCGGGAAGACGCCCGTCGGCGAGCAGTTCGGCCATCACCAGAACGCCGTTCATCGGGGTACGGATCTCGTGGCTCATGGTCGCCAGGAAGGCCGATTTCGCCTCGTTGGCCGCATCGGCCTCGGCTGCGGCGCGCTGGTAGTCGGCGGTGCGCTCACGCACCTCGTTTTCGAGCTGTTCGCGATGGCGCGCAAGCGCCGCGTCGCGCTGGGCGATATCTGCGATCATTCGGTTGAAACCGGCGATCAGCAGGTCGATCTCGCGCCCGGCCCTTGCCGAGACATCGAGCGGGCGCGCGGCGATCTGCTCGCGGGTGCCGCCGACGACCCCCGTCATCGCTGCGCTCAAGAGCCCCAATGGGCGCGTGATGGCGCGCTGGAGCGGTATGACGACGACAAGCGCGATAATCAGCGCGAGCACTGCACCGATCATGGTGACGCCTACCGCGTCTCGCAGATGACCCGACAGGTCGCGCGTATCCGCGATCAGGCGCAGGCGCCCGATTTCCTCACCGCCGCGCACCACCGGCGTTGCGATCGCGATCGTCTGGGCGAAGAGCAGGTCGCGCACGGCGAGCGGCGCATCCGGTCCCTCGAGGACCGGGCCGCCGGCGAGCATTTCGGTGCGCCCGCTATGGGCCATCATCCGCCCCTGCGCATCCCGGATCGCGACATGGACGAGCCCGTCGATCCGCCCGACGGAGGCGAGTGCCGATTGCACGGCGCGGTCATCCCCGCGAAGCATCCCCTCGGCGACGGCAGCGGCGAGCACGTTTGCCTGCGCGATGAGGACGTCCCGCTTGGCTTCGCCGTAGCGCACCAGTTCGTTCCACCCGGCAAAGACGAGCGCGACGGCCTGCGCAGCCGTGATCGCGAGAGCGATCAACAGAAGCAGGCGGGTGCGGATACTGGTATTTCCCGAACGCGACATGGAGCGACCCTACGTCACAACCACTAAGAATTCGTCCACAACGGGCCTTCCTTAACAATCCCCTTGAAATCAAGCGGCACACCATGGATCAAACACAATCAGAGAGCCTCAAAATTAGAATTTTAGATTGTATTTTGGTGTTGCTATGCGCGTTTCTTACATCTGGTTAAACACCGCCTTACCGGATTCCCGACAGAACCAACATTGACCAAAGGTTTTCTTCAACCTTCATCCCTATACTCCCCAACGTCGCCTCAACACGACGAGAGACCGGGAGACAGGCCGATATGCATGGCACAACCGATCCCAGGCAACCTTTCCGCTTCGTCCTAGACGAGGCGCTGAGCCTGCTCGTCGTCGATGATGACCCGATCCAGCGTGAGTTTTCGCAGGTCTACCTCGCCTCGCCGGTTGCCGATGTCCACAGCGTCGAATCCGCGGAAGCCGCCCTCGATATCCTGCATCGCCAACGTTTCGACATCGCACTCGTCGATGTCGATCTCGGCGGCATGGACGGAATCTCTCTGGTGCGGCAGCTACGCGGCGACGATCAGTTCAACGACATGGCGATCATGGTGATCACCGGGCGAGAGGACATGGTCTCGATCGACGCAGCCTTCGATGCCGGCGCCACTTCGTTCGCGGTCAAGCCCGTGAACTGGCGCTTGCTCAGCCATCAGATCAAGTTCCTGCTGCGGGCTCATCGCGCCATCGCTGCCCGCCCCGAAAACGCGTAAGCGTTGCGCCGGAGGATGCAATGGACAGAAGCTGGCTCATCGGCGAAGCCCTGCCACAAAAGGAGCGCCGGCGCGCACGACGGCGCAATCTGCGCATTCCTTCCGTGATCTATGATCCGAAGCGGCGCAAGGGCATGCCCTGCACGCTCGTGAATCTTTCCGATACGGGCGCGGGCCTTCATTTCGACGGCAAGAGCGACCTGCCGGAACGCTTCGTCCTCCTGATCGCAGGCGCAGCAGCGTTGCGGCGGGTCTGTACCTGCGTGCGGCGCAGCGGGCGCAACATCGGCGTGCGCTTTCAATCCCGCTCGGAATGCCGCGAATAAAACGAATATACCCCGGATTTCCGACAATTCATTTCAAGCAATTTTTAACAATTCATCGCATTTTACCCATCGTAAATTCCGCAAGGTAACTTCTGATGAGCACAGTATTCCCTTGCTGAACAGCATCGACGATCGCCCCCCGGCGGATCGCGATGAAACCGAGGAGTAGAGCATGCCGGCAATCAGTATGATTTCCGCGCTTCTCAAAAGTTGGCGGCGAAACCGCTTCCTCGCCGACGCGACCGGCAGCGTGGCCGTTATCGCGGCCTTGTCGTTGCCGGTTCTTGCCGGCGCCGCCGGGATTGCGGTCGATTATTCGCGCATGACCATGGCGAAGGCGAGCCTGCAGAACATTGCCGATCAGCTCGCGCTTGCCGGTGCGCGGGAGATGCAGCTCCGGCAGCGAGACGTTTCGGCACTGGAGGCCTATCTCGAGGCGCGCGGGAAGGAATACACGGCGGAAAAAGGTATTGCCGCCGACATGACTGCGTCGATCGATACGCGCGAGAACAGCGTTCGCATCCGTTTCAAGGGTTACCCGGATACGCTGTTCATCAAGCTCGTGAGCCGCGCAACGGCGCAAGTGGCAGTCGAGGCGGTTGCGATGTCGGTCGGCGGGGAATTCCCGCTCTGCCTCGTGACCCTCGACGAAAACGGCCAGCACAGCATGCAGTTCAGTACGCGTACCCGTGTCGATGCACCCGGCTGCGCCTTCTACGCGAATTCCACCAGCCATCGCGCCGTTCATATCCAGGGCAATGCGACGCTCGAGGCGTCACTGGTATGCGCGACCGGCGGCATCGCAACGACCGGCGCCTTCGTGTCGAGCGCCCACCGCGAAACCGATTGCCCGCCGCTCGCCGATCCCCTGCGCAGCCGCAAGATGCCTGAACCTGGTGCGTGCGCGGTCGAAGGCCACACCGTCATCGACAGCTATCGCAAGCTCGAGCCGGCCACCTATTGCGGCACGATTACCCTGCGCAATGGAGCGGATGTCGAACTGGATTCGGGTACCTATGTCTTTACCGGCTCGCTGAAGGTCGAGGACGGCGCCCGTCTGACCGGTGACGAAGTCAGCCTGCATTTTCGCGGAAGCGGGAGCAGTAACGGCAATAGCAATGGCAATAGCAATGGCAACGCGCACAATTCCGTCCTGGAGGTCACACGGGAGGCCCATATCTCGCTGGCCGCACCACGAAACGGCACCATGGCCGGGCTTCTCCTGACCGGGCGTGACTCATCCGGAGCCGGCCAGCGCTATCATTTCGGCAGCGCGCACACGCCGCTGCTGACCGGGACGATCTACCTCCCCGACGGGCATTTCTCGGTCGGCTCAGGAGCGACCATCGCCGACCGCTCCCCCTTCACCATCATCGTGGCCCGCAGCTTCATGCTGCAGCAGGGCCCGGAGCTCAGCTTCGAGCATGATGGTGGCGGTATCGTGCTCAACACCGATTACCACTTGTCGGACGTCCCGATCCCGCCCGGCCTCGGCCCCCATGGCGGCTCCATCGTGCTGACGCGCTGAGCATCCACGCACACAAGGAAACGGCGGCCCCGGGCAATCGGGGCCGCCGTTTCGCTTTTCACCATCGCATCCGGATCAATCGATGCCGCCGAGGCAGAGGAACTTGATCTCGAGGTAATCGTCGATCCCGTATTTCGAGCCCTCGCGCCCGACGCCGCTCTCCTTGACCCCGCCGAAAGGCGCGACCTCGTTGGAGAAGACGCCGACATTGATCGCGACGATGCCGTATTCGAGCGCCTCGGCCACCCGCCAGACGCGGCCCACGTCGCGGGAATAGAAATAGGCGGCGAGGCCGAATTCGGTGTCGTTGGCGAGCCGGATCACCTCCGCCTCGTCCTTGAAACGGAAGACCGGGGCGAGCGGCCCGAAGGTCTCCTCGCGCGCCACCTTCATCTGCGGCGTCACATTGGCGAGCACGGTGGGCTTGTAGAAGCTGCCGCCCAGCGGATGACGCTCGCCGCCGGTGAGCACCTTCGCGCCCTTGCCGGTCGCGTCCTTGATATGATCCTCGACCTTGGCAACCGCCGCATCGTCGATCAGCGGGCCGATCTGCGAACCATCCTCGAAACCATCGGCGACCTTGAGATTTTCGGTCGCCGTCGCGAGCTTCTTCACGAAGGCGTCATAGACCCCATCCTGCACGAGGATGCGGTTGGCGCAGACGCAGGTCTGGCCGGTATTGCGGAATTTCGAGGCGATCGCGCCCTCCACGGCGGCATCGATATCGGCATCGTCGAAGACGATGAAGGGCGCATTGCCGCCCAGCTCCATCGACACCTTCTTCACCGTGCCGGCAGAGGCCGCCATCAGCTGCTTGCCGACTTCCGTCGAGCCGGTGAAGGTGATCTTGCGCACGATCGGGTTGGTCGTGAGCTCCTCGCCGATCGCGCTCGCGCTACCGGTAACGACGCTGAACACGCCCTTCGGGATCCCCGCGCGCTCACCGAGCTCGGCCAGAGCCAGCGCGGAATAAGGCGTCGCGGAAGCGGGCTTGAGCACCATGGTGCAGCCGGCGGCCAGCGCCGGGCCGGCCTTGCGCCCGATCATCGCATTGGGGAAGTTCCAGGGCGTGATCGCGCCGCATACGCCCACCGGCTGCTTGATCACCATCATCCGCCGTCCGGCTACGGGCGAGGGAATCATGTCGCCGTAGACGCGCTTGCCTTCCTCGGCGAACCACTGGATGAAGCTCGCACCATAGGCGATTTCACCGCGCGCTTCGTTCAGCGGCTTGCCGCCCTCCGCGGTCATGATGCGGGCGAGATCTTCCTGGTTTTCCATCATCAGGTCGAACCAGCGAATCAGGATCGCGTGGCGCTCCTTGGCCGTGCGGGCGCGCCAGTCGACCAGCGCGCGCTCCGCCGCCTCGATGGCGCGGCGGGTTTCGCCCTTGCCGCATTTGGGGACCGTTCCGACGACCTTGCCATTGGCGGGATTGCGCACTTCGAGCGTCGCGGAATCATCCGCGCCGACCCAAGCGCCATCAATGTAATTCGCCTGCCGCAACAGGCTCGGATCCTTCAATGCGAGCGGATTCTCGGTGTTAACACCTGTTTTGGCGTCCATTTTTCCCTCCCCTACGCGTCGCGCAGCGCCCGCTAAGGCACTGCGCTAGCTGTTTTCTATGATTTACTCTGCGGCAGTCTTCGTATTCCGCCGGTCGAACCAGCGTAGAATGACTGCGGGCACGACGCAAACGCCGTCGTCAATTAAGCTGCTTGGTCCAGGAATCGACCTGCTTCTCCGCTTCCTCGCGGGCGATGCCGTAGCGCTCCTGAACCACACCGACGAGCTGGTCGCGGTTGCCGGCGGCGCGTTCGAGATCGTTATCCGTAAGATCGCCCCACTTTTCACGGGCCTTGCCGGTATATTGCTTCCACTGACCCTTGATCTGATCCCAGTTCATGGCTTTCTCCTGAATCTTTTGATGCATGCGGCGTTTCTCGCCGGGCTGGCAGCGCCTGTCGCTGCCTGTTGCCGGGATAACGGCATTGCCGGCATTGCGGTTCCCGCAGCGCATGATGGATCAGGAGATTGCCCGTCAGCGCCTCGCCCCGCAGGCGCGGCCTCAGAAGCTGCCGAACAGCGTCCCGAGCGTCACGAGGACCACCAGCGCGATCAGCGGAATAACCACAGCCACGACGGCGATGTCCTTGTAGGCCTGCTTATGGGTGAGCCCGCATATGGTCAGCAGCGTGATCACCGCGCCGTTATGGGGCAACGCGTCGAGCCCGCCCGTCGCCACCGCCGTCACCCGGTGCAACAGCTCCGGCGAGATCCCGGCAGCCTCACCCATGGCGAGATAGGTCTCGCCCAGCGTCGAGAGCGCAATCGACATGCCTCCCGAAGCCGAACCGGTCATGCCGGCGAGCAGGCTGGTGCCGACGGCGAGCGAGATCAGCGGATTGTCACCGCCGACCGTCACCACCCAGTCGCGGATCACGCCGAAGGCCGAGAGCGAGGCGATCACGGCGCCGAAGCCCACGAGGCAGGCCGTGTTGAAGATGGGCTTGAGCGAATCCTTGGCGCCCTCGTCCAGCGTCAATCCGAGGCTGTCGGCGAGCCGCCGCCAGTTCAATGCGATCAGGAGCAGCGAGGAGAAGGTCAGCGCCGCGATGATCGACCAGACGCCGCGCACCGCGCCGACATCCGTCGCACCGAATTCCGGCTCTGCCAGATACCCGGTATCCATCTGCGGGATGATGACGAAGGTGAAGGCGAGGTTGAGCACCAGCACCATGATCAGGGGCGTCGCAGCGATCAGCAGCCCGGGCCTCGCACGTTCGACATCACCGGCCCCCTCATCGGCACCCTCACCATAGCCCGGCCCGAGCACCCGCGCGCGCCGCTCCAGCCAGGCCCAGCCGAGTCCCAGCATCAGCGCCCCGGTGATGATCCCCAGTCCCGGCGCCGCAAAGGGCGTGGTGCCGAAATACGGCATCGGGATCGCATTCTGAATGGCGGGCGTACCCGGAAGCGCCGTCATGGTGAAGGTGAAGGCGCCGAGCGCGATCGTGGCCGGGATCAGCACGCGCGGCAGCTGCGCCTCGCGAAACAAAGCCGAGGCGATCGGCCAGACCGCGAAGGCCACCACGAAGAGCGAGACGCCGCCATAGGTCATCACCGCGCAGGAGAGGATCACCGCGAGAATGGCGCGGCGCGGCCCCAGCCCGCGAATGATCCCGTCGGCCAGAACCCGCGCCGAGCCCGACGCCTCCATCAGCTTGCCGAACACCGCACCGAGCAGGAAGAGCGGAAAATACTGGATGATGAACCCGCCCGTGGCCTCCATGAAGACCTGGGTGTAGCTCGCCAGAAGCGGGCCGCCCTCGGCCACGAGCACCGCGAGGATCGCGAGAGCCGGGGTCAGCAACAACAGGCTGAATCCCCGATAGGCGAGATACATCAACGCCGCGAGCGCCGCGACGATCACCAGGATCCCTGCCATATCGATATCCCTTCGAGCCTGAACCGAAACCGGACGGCGGCGATCCGCCCGCACCACGGCCGAATGCCGCGTCACAAAGCCCGCCGCCATCTCTTTTTTGCGCTGCAATATCGATAACCCGTCACCTGCTGCAACGCAACAATCACGCAGGGCGAAGCGCATCCCTTCCCGCACGGTATGCGCAGGCATGATTCTTGTGTGATCCCGCCACCCGGGCGAGTGTCGACATGGATAAGGCTGGCGCGACGGCAACGTGGCGCGATCCGCGCGGCGGCGGCCATGCATGAGACCAATTTCCAGCGGAGGCCCGGTTATGTCGCTGATCACCTATCTCACCACCATCCGTTTCGAACGCGGTGTCATCGCGCAATTGCCGGACGATATCGCCGCTTGCGGCATGAAGAAGCCGCTCGTCGTGACCGACAAGGGCGTCATCGCAGCCGGCCTGCTCGACCGCCTGACCGAGGCAATGGGTGGGATGGATCATGCCGTCTTCGACGGTGTCGAGACCAATCCCAACGAGGAGGCGACCCTGAAGGCGCTGTCGGTCTATCGCGACAATGGCTGCGACGGCGTGATCGGCTTCGGCGGCGGCTCGCCGATCGATCTCGCCAAGGCCGTGGCGCTGCTCGCCACCCATCCCGAACCGCTGTCGCAATACGCCCTGATCGATGGCGGGCTGGCAAGGATCACAGATGCGATCGCCCCGATCATCGCCATTCCCACCACCGCTGGCACGGGCAGCGAGGTCGGGCGCGCGGCACTGATGAACCTGTCGGACGGGCGCAAGGTCGGCATCGTCGCGCCGCACATGATCCCCAGGCGCGCCGTCTGCGACCCGGACCTCACCGCCGGCATGCCACCGCGCCTGACCGCGGCGACCGGGATGGATGCCCTGTCGCATTGCATCGAGACCTTCCTCTCGCCGCGTTTCAATCCACCCGCCGACGCGATCGCCCTCGACGGGGCCGGGCGGATCATGCGCAATATCGAGCGCGCCGTCGCCGATGGCGGCGACATGGCGGCGCGCGAGGAGCTGATGATCGGCGCGCTCATGGGCGGGATGTGCTTCCAGAAGGGGCTCGGCGCCGTGCACGGACTCTCGCATGCGCTGGGCTCGCTGAAGGAGCCCTCGCTGCATCACGGCACGCTCAACGCCGTGGTGCTGCCGCCGGTCCTGCGCTTCAATGAAGGGCACGCGGGCGACAAATATCCCCGCCTCGCCCGGGCCATGGGGCTTGCCGAGAATGCCGATCTCGCCGGCGAAATCGCCGCGCTGAACGCCCGCATCGGCATGCCCGCCGATCTCGCGCAGATGGGTGTCGGCAAGCAGGTCATCCCCGATATCGCGCAAAAGGCCGAGCGCGACCATTCCACCGCCACCAATCCACGAACGGTGACAGCGGCGGATTATGCGGCGATGCTGGAGGCGCTGACCGGGTGAGGCCATGCCTCACCCACAGGGCGCAATCCAGCCGACCTGATCAACCACGCTCCGCTGCAACCTGCCCGCTCGTTGCGAGCATGTGAACGAGAGTGAACCCCACGATCGGCAGGATCAGCGCGATCACCAGCAGGTTCGCCCCCGCCCAGCCGAACCAGCCGAGGATCAGGCCGGGCAGGAAGGCGCCGAGCATGGCGAAGATGCCGATCGCCACATCGTTCATCGCCTGGATCGAGAGCCCGTGCTCCGGCGGGGCCGCGCGTGCGACGAGATAGGAGCCGCCGACATAGGTCATGTTCCAGCCGATCCCGAGCAGGATCAGCGTGAATTCGATGGTCGGCACGTGCCATGGCTGGAGATAGGCCCCGATCGAGGAGCCGATCAGGAGCAATCCCCCGGTCGCGGCAACGCTGAGCCCGCCGAAACGGGCGATCACCCGGCCCATCACCAATGAGGGCAGAAACATCGCGAGCACATGCCATTGGATCGCGACCGAAACCTGCGTGTAGCTGCAACCGAGACCATCCATCGTCAATCCGGACGCGATCATCAGCAGGTTCATTGCCCCGTAGCCGATCGCCGCGAAAGCCATACCGATGACGAGACGCGGCTGCCTCAGCGCGAGACCGACATCATGCAGGCCAAATTTTGCGGGCACCGTTTGCGGGCGCGGGAGGCGCGTGGAGAGGATCAGGACCATGATCACGCCCCACAAAACGGTGATTCCCAGATAGGCCGATTGAAAGACTTCCGGCGAGAACAGCGGATGCCGCGACAGGAGCGGCCCCGCAATGGCGGCGAAGGTTCCGCCGAATACGACGAGCGACATCGCCGTGGCCTTCCGCTCCGGGGATGCCACTTCGAGCGCCGCGAAACGATAGAAATTCTGATTGGCGAGGCTGATCCCGAGAAGTCCGTGAGCCACACACAAAAGCAGAGGGTCCCCCAGAATCAACGCCAGATAACCGACGAGCCCGCCCGCCCCGCCGGACAGTGCAGCGCCGAGGAAGACGGGCTTGCGTCCAAAGCGCGCCATCAGCCGCGCCGAGGGATAGGTCGCCAGCAACAGCGTCAGGAACTGCATCCCATAGGGCACCGTCGCAAGCGCGCCGGTCCAGCCGAGTTGTCGGGCGACGAGCGCCGACATCGTGACGGAAATCACCGCCGATGAGATCCCCAACCCGTTGGCGAGAGCGAGTGTGGCAACGGGCACGACGCCGGCGCCCGTCATGGGGGATGCGCTGCTCATGATCAGGCGACCGCCTCCTGCATCACCGGCTGCGCAACGGGGGCCATATCCGCTCGCGGCAGGTAGGATTCGCCGCTATCGTAAGCGATCGTGACGATGAGAGCGTGGGGGTTCCCCCTGGCGACACGGCAGGCCGCCGCGTAGTTGGCGCCGCTCGACATGCCGGGAAAGAAGCCCATTTCCCGCGCCATGGCGCGTTGACCCTCCCGCGCCGCCTCGGCATCCACCACCCGGATCGCATCGACGAGCCTCGCATCGAGGAAGGGCGGCCTGACCCCGACAGCCATGCCCTCGAGCGGATGGTCCCAGTGGCGCTCGCCCGCGAGATCGCAATCGGGCGGCATCACCAGTTCACATCTCACGCGTTCGAAATTTTCCCGCAGGCGTGTCGCGATGCCCTGGAAACTCGCCCCGGTTCCGGCCCCCTTGACGAGGATCACCGGCTGCCCGGGGGCGCGTTGCGCTTCGATCTGCGCAGCGAGTTCAGGCCCGGTTTCCTCGAGATGTGCCTGCAGATTGGCCTCGTTGGAAAACTGATCGGTAAAGCAATAGGTGTCGGGCTGTTCGGCAAGCATGCGGGCGATCACCTCCTTGGGAGTGAAGCCCTGCCGCAGCAGATCCTCGCCGATCATGCGTGCGCCGTATTCGATGCAAAGCGCACGCTTGATGCGGGAGAACGACAGGCCGATCACCAGATCGACACCGATGCCGTGACGCGCTGCTTCATAGGCGAGGCCGACCCCGAGATTGCCGCCGGATTTTTCGAGGATCCGGCGTGTTCCGAACGGCGTGAGGGCCCCTTGTTCGATTGCGCGGCGCAAGATGAATCGCGCGGCGCGCGCCTTGTGGCTGCCACCGGGCTGCAATGCCTCCAGCTTCACGAGCCTATTGCCGGCCCGGCGCAGGGGAGTGAGGGGAGTCGGGGCTCTAGACGGCATCGGCGATCAATCCCCGATGCAGCAGGCCTGAACCTGCGTGATGGCTACCTTTCGGGCCACAGATGCGCGCGCCCGCAGGAACATCCCGCGTGACACAGGCCAGCGGACCGATGAAGACATCATCGCCGATACGAACATTTCCGAGGATCCGCGCGAAAGCACCGATCTGGACCCGGTCTCCGATACTGGGGTGGCGCTTGCCCGCAGAATTTCCAGAAATGCCGCGCGCGCCGAGGATCACGCCATTGAGAATGTAGCATGAATCGCCGATTTCCGTGGTCGCTCCGATCACAGTGTTGGTTCCGTGATCGAGGACGAAGCGTCGCCCGATGCGGGCAGCGGGATGAATCTCGGCACCGGTCAGGACTCTCGCCCGATGGGATATCTCGACGGCGAGCTGGCGTGCACGCAGATCCGTGCCACCGGTCCATAGCCGATGCGAAAGGCGATAACTCAGCGTCGCCATGAAGGGTGAATTCGGGATCAGCGCATAGCGCGCCTCCCCCATCAGGGCCGGATCGCCGGCCACATAGGCCTCGAGGTCCTCGATCGCTTGATCGCAGGCCGTATCGACCAGATCGAAAAGGGCACGCCCGTCCGTGAAGCTGACAGGCATCGCCGGGTCGAGGCCCAAATGTCGGTAAATGAGTTGGGTAATCTGTCGTCTGATCGGTTCGTGATGTTCCATTGCCGCACCATGACCTGTCGCTCGACCTCCCGATCCCCCTTTGACATTTTAAGGTTGCATTGTATGAGTCAACACAAATAATGCATGCAAGACAAACTGGAGAACATGCGATGTGGGTCCCTCATCTCGAGGAAGGCATACCCAAGACCATTGCGATCGTACGCGCCCTGCGCATGGCGATCGAAACCGGTGATCTGCCCGCCAATACGCGCCTGCCCGCCCAGCGCGAGCTCGCCTATCGGCTGGGTGTCAACCTGTCGACCGTCACGCGCGCCTTCGAACAAGCGACACGGGAGGGGCTGATCAGCGGCGAGATCGGCCGTGGGACCTTCGTGATGCCGCAAAGCCGCGCGGCAAACCTCTTTGCTGAGACGATCGCACTCGCTGCGCGGATCGACATGGCGCGTCTGGTGCCGCCGACCATCGACGATGCGCTCCTCACAAATACCATCCGGGATCTTCTGGCGGATCCAAGTCCGGAATTCTATTCCTACCCGTCCCTGCTGCAATTGCATCGGGGGCGCGACACGGTGTGCGAATGGATGCGCTGGCGCGGTCTCGCGCATGCCCCCCTCCATGTCGCGATCACGGCGGGTGCCCAGGCGGGTCTGCAAGCCGTGCTGACAATGCTGCTACGGGCCGGCCAATCCGTCCTCGTCGAAGAACATACCTTCCCCGGCCTGCGTACGACTGCAGACCTGATCGGGCTCAAGCTGGTCGGCGTCGCCTGTGACGGCGAGGGATTGATCCCCGAAGAGCTCGAATCGGCGCAGCGCCGAAGCGGCGCGAGCGTCGTTTTCGCGACACCGAACCTGCAGAATCCAACCGGCGCCATCATGGGCACCGCACGCCGCCGCGCTCTTGTCGAGACGATCGACCGCCTCGAGCTGCTTCTGATCGAAGATGACGTCTACGGCAGTTATGCGGGCTTCAGCCCCCTCGTCGCAGAATGCAGCGGCCCGCATATCTGTATCTCGAGCCTTTCGAAAACCGTCTCGCCCGGACTGCGCTTCGGCTTCGTAATCGGCAACCATCCCGCTGTCGCGCGGCTGGAAAAGGAAGTCTCCATGTCGAGTTGGTTCGCTACCCCGATCATGATCGAAGCAGCGACGAAGCTCGTTTGCAACGGAGCAGCGATGAACCATGCAGCACAGCAGACGCGCATCGTCCAGGATCGCTGGCCGATCGTGAAACGCGTCTTCCCGGATGCCCCCGAGACACCCCGGACGCATCTGTGGCTCGCCACGCCGCCGGACAGCGAATTCGTATTGCGCGCCGAGCAGCAGGGTATCGATATCGCGCCGGCGAGTGCATTCTCCGTCGGGCGTCAGGGAGGCGACTTCGTGCGCTGCTCGCTAACGTCGGTCCGCGACGAAAACGAGCTCTCTCTCGGCCTCGCGACGATCCGTGACCTCGGGGCCATCATAGCCATGCCCGACGGCATTCCCGGATGATCCGGCGAACTTTGGCCGGCGCCGCCGAACTGACCGGCCGCGTCACGGCTCGCGCCCGACCAGCCCCGATTCCCAGCCGAGAATCGCGCGCTTGCGCGTCAGCCCCCAGTGATAGCCGGTGAGCGCCCCGGAACGCCCGATCACCCGGTGGCAGGGCACCACGAAGGAAATCGGATTGCGCCCCACAGCCGCACCCACGGCGCGCGCCGCCTTGGGGCGGCCGATCTGCCGGGCGATGTCGGAATAGGTCGCCGCACGTCCGAAGGGAATGCGCAAAAGCGTCTCCCAGACACGCAATTCGAAATCTGTCCCGATCATGACGACCCGCAACGGCTGATCCGGTTGCCATGCCTCGCGCTCGAAGACCCGCGCCGCATAGCCGGAGGTTGCCGCGTCGTCGTGTGAGAAATCTGCATTCGGCCAGCGCCGGCGCATATCGGCGAGCGCTGCATCGCGGGCACCGTCATCGACGAAGCCGAGCCCCGCCAGCCCGCGCGGCGTGGCGACCACGATCGCCTCGCCGAAAGGCGTCGGATGATAGCCGTAGACCATGGTCACCCCGCCACCGCCGCGCTTGAACTCCCCCGGCGATAGCGCTTCATGCGTCACGAACAGGTCATGCAGGCGCGAGGGGCCGGAAAGCCCCGTCTCATAGGCCGTATCGAGTACACTTGCCGAATCGGCCAGCATGCGTTTCGCCGCATCGAGGGTGACCGCCTGCAGGAATGCCTTCGGCGTCAGCCCGGCCCAGCGCTTGAACAGCCGCTGCACCTGGACCGGCGCCAGGCCGAGATCGGCTGCGATACGCTCCAGATCGGGCTGGTCGCGCCAGTTCTGCGAGATATGCGCGATGATCGCGCGAACCTGCTCGTAGTCGCTCGCGCGCTGCGACTTGTCCTGCTCCGGCGATGACGCGGCATCGGGAGCCGAAACGGTTTGGGCATGTTGCATGGGCGGATCACCTCCTGTGACGCACTCTAGCGCCACGGGGCGCGGGCGACACCCGAATCCGGACGCGCAGCCGCCTTAGAGCGCTATCCGACCTGACAGAGTCAGGTCGGATAGCGCTCTAAATCATTGTTTCGGCGCATCATTGCGCCCGTCAGCCGGTATCCACCTGACGGCATGATGCTCTAATCGGCGCTCGGCAGGCGACGCATGGTGAATTCGATGCGCCCGTCATCCATGAGCCGCCAGCTCTCGACCCGGGTCATGTAGGCGGCCTTGGGGTAACGTTCGAACCAGGCGCGGGCCGTCTCGCGGGCCTGGTCGCGCGGCAGGCGGAAGGTTTCGCGATTGAAGACGTCGCGGTACGCCTCGCGCGGCGGGTCTCCCGGCGCATCATGCCGGCTGACCCGACCCGCAACCCGCCTCGCGATATCTCCGGGACGGTTCCGATCTCCCGATCGCACCATGGCTGCCTCCCGGCCAATGTTTTCCGGCGCCAGTATGCCGCCCTTCAGGACGTTTGGCGAATCGTCTCAACCCGGCCCCGCCTCGCTCCCGGCCCCCTTCATGGCGATCGCCATGAGGCGTCCGCGCTCTGCCTCGCCCACCGCACATCCCCCTGCGAGCCAGGCCTCCCGCGCCCGCGCCAGAGCGGCGCCGATCGCACGCCCGCGCGGCAGGCCCTGCGCGACGAGATCGCGCCCGGCCAGCGGCATTTCCGGCGCCGGCTCGGCCCCGGAGCGAAACGCCTCCAGCGCCGCGCGCGCTGCTTCATCGAAAACGGGACGCGGCTCACCGTCCAGCGCATAGGCTGCATCGCTGAGCGCGTTCAGGCCGAACTCGGCCGCGTAGCGGCGCATCTGCGCAACATCGGGATCCGGCACGCGCCCGCGCAATGCCGGAAAGGCGCGCGCATAGCCGGCGAGCCTGTCAGCCTCCGCATTCGACAGCCGCAGCCGCTCCACCAGCCGCGCGGCATCGACATCACTCGCCACGTCGAAGGCCGCCAGCCGCAGTACCGGGTCGGGCGGCGCCTGCGCAATCACCCGCGCGAGCCGCCCGAGATCCCCGATCCCGCCCGTCAGCCGGTCGAGCAGGCCCGCATGGGCGATCAGCCCCGCGGTTTCGAGCGCGCGCGGCGCCGCAAGCAGGCGCAGGAACTCGCCGCGTATGCGTTCGCGCGAAAGTCGCTCGAGCCCGGCGCGCTCATGGATCGCGGCATGGAACCCGTCGGCATCGATCGGCCCGATCGCATATTCGGCAAAGAAGCGGAAGAACCGCAGGATGCGCAGATAGTCCTCGCGGATTCGTCCGCGCGCCGATCCGATGAAGCGCACGCGCCGCGCCGCGATATCGGCGAGCCCGCCCGTATAATCGTGGATCTTGCCATCGGCGCATACGGTCAGCGCGTTGATGGTGAAGTCGCGCCGCAGCGCATCGGCGGCAAAGTCGCGCCCGAACCGGACCACGGCGTGGCGACCATCCGTCTCGACATCCTCGCGCAGGCTCGTGACCTCGAAGGGTTCGCCGCCGACGATCACCGTGAGCGTGCCATGCGCGATCCCCGTCGGCACCACCTTGAATCCCGCCGCCTCGGCACGCGCCTGGATCACCTCCGGCAGGGCCGTCGTGGTGAGATCCACATCCTTGACGGGGCGCCCGAACAGCGCATTGCGAACGGCGCCGCCGACGATCCTCGTTTCCTCGCCGTCGCCGTCGAGCACGCCGAGAAGCCGGCGCAGGCGGGGTTCGGCGATGACCCGGTCGAGGCTGCTGCGGTCGAGGCCGGCGGGGAGTGACATCGGCCCGCTCAGTCGAAGCGGCCGGGATTGACCTGACCGTCCTGCAGGCTCGGCGGCGTATAGGTGCCCATGCTGCGCTCGGCGGTGAAGCCGGTATAGAGCAGCGAGGCGACGACGAGCCCGCCGCCGACCAGAACCAGGATCGGAATCGACTTCTCCCAGGCCGAGAAGGTCAGCGGATTACGCTGACGCATCAGCAGGTAGAGGAAGAAGATCGCGAACGGAATCAGAAAGAACGCGAATTCCGTCAGCAGAGCGCGTATCATGGATGATAGAGCCTCTCGTAGAGATGTCGCAGCATGCCGGCGGTCACACCCCAGATATAATGCCTCTGATACGGCATTGCATAATATTGGCGCAAACGCCCGTTCCACAAGCGCACCTGCACCTCGTGATTCTCGGGATTCATCAAGAATCCGGCAGGAACTTCGAAAATTTCCGCCACTTCGAACGGGTTGAGCGACAGCCGGAAGCCCTCGCGCACCAGCCCGACCACCGGCGTGACCAGATAGCCGCTCGTGGAGCGATAGGCGTCTCCGTAACCCATCAATTCCACATATCCCGCATCGAGGCCGATCTCTTCCTGCGCCTCGCGCAGGGCCGTCGACAGCGGGGTGGGATCCCCGGCATCGACCTTGCCGCCGGGGAAGGAGATCTGACCCGAATGCGCCCGCAGCGCGCTGCCGCGGTGCGTGAGCATGATGGTCAGCCCCTGCCGCCGCATGATCACCGGCACGAGCACTGCTGCCGGCTTGTAGCGCCGCCCGTCCTCCGGCTGCGTCCAGTCGGGATTGAGATCGTGATCGCCGCGCGGCGTGTCGAATCCGGGAGGAGCCCGATGCAGGCGGGCGAGCGCCCGCGTCACGAAATCCTCGGCATTATGGACGACCTGCATCACGCCGTCCCGGGAACATGCCCGCCATCGCGCGCGATCACGTGAAAGACACCGCCCGCATCGAGGCCGTAGACGGTCTCGCCGTCGACGACCCGTTCCTCGCCCATCTCGATGAGGTCGAACATCAAGGCCCGCGTCACCAGCGCCCAGAGGTCACCGCGCACGAGCACATACGGCTTCACGCCGCCGTCTTCCTGCGTCTCGAAACGCAGCCGATGATCCGGCCCCACCTGCACCACGTCGTCGACATTGGTGCGGAACGATATTTCCCGTGTCGCCCCATGCCCCTCGACCGCCATCTCCACGGCAAGGAACGGCGCATCCTCGACCTCGATCCCGACCCGCTCGACCGGCGTGACCAGAACGTAGCGTTCCGGATCCCTGCGCAGGATCGTGGAGAAGAGCTGGACCAGCTTGCGCCGTCCGATCGGGGTGCCGCGATAGAACCAGGTACCGTCGGCGGCGATGCGCATCCCGATCTCGCCGCAATATTCGGGGTTCCAGCGCTCCACGGGCGGCTTGCCCTTCTGATCGCCGGCTGCTGCGAGAAGGCGCCCGAAAGCATCGCCTCTCGAGGCCTCGACTGCGGGGCCGGGTTCGTGATCGTCGCTCGCGCTCGTCTTGGTCATGCTGCGATGTTGCCCTGTCGACTACGCCGGGCGCAAGCCCTGCCCCGGGCGCATTCCCCACGGGCATGTTGCCGCCATGATCTTACAAATGGGCCTCACCGCGCCCGTTGCCAACCCGCAGCCTCGCACGCTCATGTCACAATGGTTCAGGGCCGCGTCTGGCCCGTGCCGCGCACGCGATAATTGAACGAAGTCAGCTGCTCCACGCCGACCGGGCCGCGCGCATGCATGCGCCCGGTGGCGATGCCGATCTCGGCGCCGAAGCCGAACTCGCCGCCATCGGCGAATTGTGTCGAGGCATTGTGCATGACGATGGCGGAATCCACCTCCGCCAGAAAGCGCTGCGCAGCCGCCTCATCCTGCGTGATGATCGATTCGGTATGGGCCGAGGAATGACGCGCGATATGATCGAGCGCCGCGTCGATCCCGTCCACCACCCGCACGGCGATGATGGCATCGAGATATTCGGTATCCCAATCCACATCGGTGGCAGGCGTAACGCGCTGATCGACCGCGCAGGCCGCCTCGTCCCCGCGCACGGCGCAACCGGCGTCGAGCAGCATGGTGACGAGCGGGGCGAGATGCGTCTCGGCGCAGGCCGCGTCGACGAGCAGCGTTTCGACGGCGCCGCAGACCCCGGTGCGGCGCAGCTTGGCGTTCCTGACGACGGCAAGTGCCATGTCACGATCGGCGTGTGCTTCCACGAAGATATGGCAGATCCCCTCCAGATGCGCGAAGACGGGCACGCGCGCCTCGTCCTGCACACGGGCCACGAGGCTCTTGCCGCCACGCGGGACGATCACGTCGATACAGCCCTTCAGACCCGTCAGCATGGCGCCCACCGCCGCCCGGTCGCGGGTCGGGACGATCTGGATCGCATCCTCCGGCAGGCCGGCTTCCACGAGCCCGGCACGCATGGCCCGGGCCATGGCCATGGCGGTGCCCAGCGAATCCGAGCCCGCGCGCAGGATCGCGGCATTGCCGGCCTTGAGGCAGAGCGCCCCGGCATCCGCCGTGACATTGGGGCGGCTCTCGAAGATCACGCCGATGACGCCGAGCGGCGTGGCAACGCGCGCGATCTTCAGCCCGTTGGGGCGATCGAATTCCGCGAGAACCCGCCCGACCGGGTCGGGCAGAGCGGCAATGGAGAGCACCGCATCGGCAATCGCACCGAGGCGCGTTTCGTCGAGGGCGAGACGGTCGAGATAGGCGTCGTTCTGGCCGGCTTCGCGGGCAAGCGTGACGTCCTCGGCATTGCGCGCGAGGATTTCCGGAGCCGCTTCGCGCAGCTTCTGCGCCATGGCCGTGAGCGCAGCGTTCTTGGCAGCTTCCGGTGCCAGGGCGAGACGGCGCGAAGCTGCGCGCGCCCGGGTGCCGATCGCCTGCATCAGGCCTGTGACATCACCGCCTTCGCGGGTTTCGGCCCGTCCTTCGCTCACCACATCCATGATCGCAACTCTCGGTCCGTAGGGGCTTTGCCGCTTTCTATACGAAGCCGCGGGCCGGGCGAAAGCAAAATCGCCCGGCCGGCTTTGCGGCAGACCACGTTTTGAGCCTCAATTTTTCACCAGGTCGCCGAGCAGGCTCGCCGCCACGGTGAGCTTGGACAGGCTCAGCCCCGATGCCACGATGCCATCGACGGAGGAGCGTATACGCACCACCTCACCCCCGCGATTCTGGCCCCAGAGCGTCACGGCTTCCGAACCGGTCACCTCCCGGATATCGCCGGCGACCTCCGCCGTCAGGCGACGATGGGCCATGGCAACACCGCTGATGGCACGATCGAGTGCCAGCCCGTCGTAATAATCCGAGATCGTCACCTCGCGCCCCTGCGCGACCAGTGCACTGAGCTTGAAGGTGTCGTCGACCGCGAAATAGATACTGGCGATCTCCGGAATGGGACGCCCGGTCTCCTCACTGATCTGGACGATATCGGGCCCGGCAAACAGGATCGGCAGAGCCGTCAGGCGCTGAGCCAGATCAGATTCGACATCCTTGCCCGCAAGGCTGCGGGCATTGTCGCGCCACACCTTCAAGGAGGCTTCCGGCAGGGTGGCGTCCAGCGAATCGCGCAGGGTGACGATACCGTCCCGGAAGCGGGTGATGATGGCCTCGAGCGGCTCGTCGCCGAAATCGACATGGCGGATGAACCAGGCGATACGGTTCAGCGTCAGGTCCTGAACCTGCGCATAGAGCGAGAGCTGGAGCTCGCCGGAGATCCGGGTGTCGCAGGAATCGAGTGCCTGGTTGAGGCCGATCGTGTCGAAGGTCTCGCGCACCGCGGCATAGGCCGCCGCAATGGTCGCGCCATCCGCCCCGGTCTCGTCGACGAGCCGGGCGATCACCGTGGCGCCGCCGCGATTGACGATGGCGTTCGACAATTGCGTGGCGATGATCTCCCGGCGCAGGCGGTGATTCTCGATCGCCTCGCTGTAACGATCCTGCATCACTTTGGGGAAGTAGCGCTGCAATTCCCGTCCCAGATACGGATCATCCGGCACCGGGCTGTCGAGCAGGCGGTCATAGAGCGAGAGCTTGGCATAGGCCAGGAGCACGGCGAGTTCGGGCCGCGTCAGCCCCTCGCCGCGCAGCGCACGCTCGGTGAGCTCACCTTCATCGGGCATATCCTCGACAGCGCGATTCAGCCGGCCCTCATGCTCGAGCATCTGCATGAGCCGGCGCTGGAAGCCTATCTCGCGCGAGCCGCGCCGCTGCGAGAGGGAGAGCGAGAGGCTCTGCAGGTAATTGTTGCGCAAGACCAGTTCGCCGACCTCGTCGGTCATTTCGGCGAGGAGCTTGTTGCGATTATCCTCGGAGAGCTTGCCGCTGCGTACGGCATCCGTCAGGGCGATCTTGATATTGACCTCGACGTCGGAGGTGTTCACCCCGGCGGAATTGTCGATCGCATCGGTATTGACGCGCACGCCCTTGTGCGCAGCCTCGATCCGCCCGCGCTGGGTCGCACCCAGATTGGCACCCTCGCCGATCACCCGGGCGCGCAACTGGTTGCCGGTCACGCGGATCGGATCATTGGCCCGGTCGCCGACCTGATCGTCGCTCTCGCTCTGGGCGCGGATATAGGTGCCGATGCCGCCGAACCAGAGCAGATCGACCTGCATACACAGGATGGCGCGCATGACTTCCTGCGGGGTCGCGCGCTCCTGGTCGAGATCGAGAAGCTTGCGGATTTCGGGGGTCAGCGTGATCGACTTGGATTGCCGGGAGAATACCCCGCCGCCCTTCGAGATCAGCTTCTCGTCATAGTCGCGCCAGGTCGAGCGCTGCATCTCGAACAGCCGCTTGCGCTCTTCCCATGATCGGGCCGGATCGGGATCGGGGTCGATGAAGATGTCGCGGTGATCGAAGGCCGCGACGAGCTTCAACGCCCGCGACAAGAGCATGCCGTTGCCGAACACGTCGCCCGACATGTCGCCGACGCCCGCGACCGTGACCGGATCGTTCTGGATATCGATGTCGATCTCGCGGAAATGGCGCTTCACCGCCTCCCAGGCACCGCGGGCGGTGATGCCCATCTTCTTGTGGTCATAGCCGTTCGAGCCACCGGAAGCGAAGGCGTCACCGAGCCAGTGATCCTTGTCGAGCGAGATCGCATTGGCGGTGTCGGAGAAGGTCGCGGTGCCCTTGTCGGCGGCCACGACGAGATAGGGATCGTCACCGTCGTGGCGCAGCGTATCCGAAGGCGCGATCGTCTCGCCGTCCACGATATTGTCGGTCAGCTGCAACAGCGTGCGGATGAAGATCCGATAGCTTTCCGTTCCCTCTTCCAGCCAGGCCTGGCGATCGGAGGGCGGCGGCAATTGCTTGGGCACGAAGCCGCCCTTGGCGCCCACCGGCACGATCACCGCGTTCTTGACCTGCTGCGCCTTGACGAGGCCCAGTACCTCGGTGCGGAAATCCTGTGGGCGATCCGACCAGCGCAGACCGCCGCGCGCGACCTTGCCGTAGCGCAGATGCACACCCTCGACGCGCGGGCTGTAGACGAAGATCTCGAAGAGCGGACGCGGCAGCGGCAGGCCCTCGATGCGGGCGCAGTCGAACTTGAAGGCGATGGTGGAGCGCGGATGCCCGTCCTCGCCGATCTGGAAATAGTTGGTCCGCAAACCGGCATCGATCAGGTTGACGAAACGGCGCAGGATGCGGTCGTCGTCGAGACTGGCCACCTCCGCCAAAGCCGCCTCGATCTTCTCACGCGTCTTCGCCTGCGCTTCCTCCGGATCACGCTTCTGTGCGGCACGCGGATCGAAGCGGGCATAGAAGTGATCGACGATCAACGCGGCAATCTCACCGTTGCGGGCCAGCGTATCGGCAATGTAATCCTGCGCATAGGCGATGCGGGCCTGGCGCAGATAACGCGCCAGCGTACGAATCATGGCCACGTCGCGCCAGCCGAGACCGGCCTCGATGACGAGCTTGTTGAAGCCGTCCGATTCCGCCAATCCCCGGAACAATGCCAGGAGCGCCGCCTCGATCGGGCGCTCGATCGTGGCAATGTCGAGCTCGCCCCCGGAAGCGCGCTCCAGGGTCATGTCGTGCATCCACACGCCCTGTTCGGCGCGCAATCCCGTCGGCGTAACCCGGTAGGTCCGCTCATTCACGACGCGAAAGCCGAGATTCTCCAGAAGCGGTACGCGTTCCGACAGCGGCAGGCTGATGCCGCGGGAGAAGACCTTGAGATTGACGCGGGTCTTCGGATCACCTTCGCGCCGGTACAGATCGACCGCGCGCGGTCGATCCTCCGAGAGACGCTCCAGCGAGCCGATATCGCGGATCGCATCGCGCGCATCGAAGGCCTCGCGATAGGCGGCGTTGAAGGCATTGGCGTAGGTGTTGGCGAGCTGGCGCGCACGGGCACCGCCGAGTTCGTCCATCAACTCTTCGCGCAGCGCGTCGCCCCAGGTGCGCACGATGGCGCTGACGCCCTTTTCCAGCACCTCGCGGTCGATGACCGGCGTCTCGCCCTCGTCGCGCCCGATGATCACATGGGTGCGCGCCAGCATCCCTTCGGGATAGGCGGGATAAGCTGCCGAGGGGCGCCCCTCGAAGATGCCGGCCAGAAATTCCGTAACGCGCCGGCGCACTGTCGTGTCGTAGCGATCCTTGGGGATGAAGACGAGCACGGAAACGAAACGGTTGAAGTTGTCGGGGCGCGCCAGAACCCGCACGCGCGGGCGGTCCGACAGGCTCATGATCTCCAGCGCGAACGCGTAGAGCGTATCTTCCTCGACCTGGAACAGCTCGTCACGCGGATAGCTTTCGAGCACATTGAGCAGCGCGCGCCCGGCATGGCTCTTGGGGTCGAATTCGGCTCGCTCCAGGATCTTCTGCACCTTCAGGCGCAGGAACGGCACCGTCGCCGTCGAACCGGTATATGCGTTGGCGGTAAACAGGCCAATCAGACGCAACTCGCCTTCCAGCGTGCCTTCCGGCGAAAACAGCTTCACTCCGATGTAATCGAGATGCACGCGCCTGTGGACACGTGATTTCACATTCGCCTTGGTGATGATCAGGGCGCGCGGCTTTTGCAGGAATTCGCGGATTTCCGGCGTCATGATGACGAGTTCGGAGCCGCGCCGCAGCACCTTCACCGCAGGATCGCGCAGGATGCCGAGCCCCGAACCCTCGACCACGTCCGCCGCCGCATCGCCGTCGGGGAATCGGTACTCGCGCACGCCGAGAATGGTGAAGTTGTCGTTGACGATCCAGTCGAGGAAGGCGAGCGCCTCTTCCGATTCGTCTTCGGGAAGCGGCGGCGGGTTGTCGCGATAATCGCCGATCACGTCGATCAGCCGCGCGCGCATCTTCGACCAGTCGGCCACCGCGACGGAGACATCCGAATAAACGCGCTGGAGTCCCGCAATGAGGTTCTCGCGGGCTGCGGGATTATCGACCCGGTCGATGTGAATATGGATCAGGCTTTCGCGCTGGAAGGAGGGGCGTGGCGTCAGCGTCGCCTCGCCTTCGAACTCCAGCAGCTCGCCTTCATCGTCGCGCTTCACCGCGAGGATGGGGTGGGCGACAAGATGCGGCTCGTAGCCTTGTTCGGTGAGCTCAGAGAGGGTGGAATCGAGCAGGAACGGCATGTCGTCGTTGACAACCTGCACCACGGTGTATTCCCGCCGATGCTCTTCGGTGACCATCTCGAAATCGAGCAGGCGAATATCCCAATGCCCGGGACGGCGCGGCGCCAGCAGGTGCTCGTGCGCCGATGTCGCAAGCGAAGCGAGCGCGTCGGGCGAATACTCTGCGAGGTCCTCGATCGGCGCACGACCGAACAGGCAGGAGACCATACCCGGCGGTGTGAGCCGGCGGCTCTTGTCCGCGAGGGCCTGGGAGGCTGCCGAGAGGGGATTGGTCGCTTCGCGCGTCATGATCTTGCGATCCTTCTTGCCTTTGTCGCCATAGCACGTGACTCTTCAACTGCTGTCAGCCGATATGGCGCCAGCAACGCCATACCTACAACAAAAAACCCCGGAGGAGTGACCATGGATTCGAAAAATGCGGCCAAAAACGCGGAAAAATCCGACGCAGCGCACAAAAAACCGGGTGAAATGCCGCCACCACAGGATCGCGACGACACCGTCATGGCCCTCGACCTACCAGCTGCAGAACTCGGTGTGGAGATGCAGGCTTTTTTCGACAAGTGCAATGAAAAATTGGGCTTCGTTCCGAACGTGCTGCGCGCTTATGCGCATGACGATGCGAAACTCTCCCTCTTTGCCGGCTTCTACAATGATCTGATGCTGGCGCCTTCCGGGCTCTCCAAGCTCGAGCGCGAGATGATCGCCGTGGTCGTTTCCGGCCGCAACCACTGCTATTACTGCGTCACCGCCCACGGCGCCGCGGTGCGGCAATATTCAGGTGACCCCATTCTCGGGGAATTGATGGCCGTGAACTACCGCGCCGCAAAACTCTCGAAGCGCCACCGCGCCATGCTCGATTTCGCCGACAAGCTCACCCGCGAGCCCTGGGCGATCGACGAACCGGATCGCGAGGCGCTGCGCGCGGCCGGATTCGGCGAGCGCGACATCTGGGACATCGGCGCCGTGGCGAGCTTCTTCAACATGTCGAATCGCATGGCGTCCGCGGTCGATATGCGCCCCAACCCGGAATATCACGGCCAGTTCCGCTGAACCGGCTCGGGCGCGATCACTTGGGCGCGATCACTTAAGCGCGCTCAGACGATTCGCCCGCGCGCCGCGACCGGCAATTCCCCCACCACCTCGTCGCCGCGCACGGCGATGAGGCGGTCCACCATGTTGACCACGACACAGACATGGTTGGGAATGACGCGCACCACATCACCGATTTCGGGTTTGCGGGGGCTCGCCGAGAGATCGAGAAAGCCGTGTTCCTCGGCGAAGCGCGCGATCTTCGCCTGGGGAAATTCGCGGATGAGGCCGTGGCCTTCGAGCCCGCCGATATCGGAAGTCAGCGTCTTCGAGCCGGCATCGAGAATACCGCGTTCCGGCCCGGCGCGACTCACCACGGTGGCATAGACATGCAGGGCGCAATCGGCGAGTTCGGCGGCGCCACAGGCAAGCATCATGCGATCGTTGAAGATATAGGTGCCGGCGCGGTGCTCGGTGGCGCCGCGAATGCGTCCGAGATTTCTCAGGTTCGGCGTGCCGCCCGTCGAGATGATCGATGCTTCGAGCCCCAGCGACCGTATCCCCGCGAGCGCCTCGTCGAGAAAGGCTTGCGTCTCCTCCACCGCGTCTTCGGGATTGTAGAGCATGAAGCCGGCAAAGCGCAGTTGCGGGGCGGCCTTGATCCGCTCGGCCAGCGCGATCGCATCGGCGACACTCTCGACCCCGGCGCGCTTGCGCCCGGTATCGCATTCAATCACCACCTCGAGCGGTTTGCCCGCACGCTTTGCCGCCTGGGCATAGGCATCGATGGCCACGGGATTGTCGGCAGCGACGATCATGCGCGCACGGGGGATAAGGGCTGCGAGACGCGCGATCTTTTCCTCGCCGATGAGATTGTAGCTGATCAGGATATCGTCGAAACCGGCATCGACCATGATCTCGGCCTCGCCGAGCTTCTGGCAGGTAATGCCCGCCGCTCCGGCTTCGCGCTGCATGGCGGCGAGTTCGGGGCTCTTGTGGGTCTTGATATGCGGGCGATTGGCGAGGCCCCGCGCCTCGCAGGCCGCCTGCAATCTGGCAATGTTATGCGTGACGATGTCGAGATCGATCACCACGGCGGGCGTACCGAAATCACGCGCGATGATTTCCTTGAGTTCGGCCATGTCCCTTCCCCCGGGCTGGTATGCTTCGGCCCGCAGGATAACCGCAGTGTAGCGCGCATCAACGCCTACTCGACAATGAACCGGATGCCGAAATCCCCACCGGGATCGATTCCCTCGAGTTCCGCCCGGCAGCCGATACCGCCCGTCGGGGCCTGGGCGCGCAGAACCGGCATCTGCCACGGCCCGCCGGGATCGCGCAGGCGCAGCACGCCGAAATCGCATTCGCGCCCGGCCCCGTCGCCATAGCGAAACCCGCCGCCCTGGCTATTGGGATAATCCGCGATGAGCCTTCGGGTGATCGTCTCGCCCGGTGCGATCATGCGCGGCATCATGTCGTCGAGCCGCCCCTGGAAGCCGGGCCCGGCGCGAAATTCCACGGGCGCGCCGCGCCGGTTCTCGACGCTCATATCGATCTCCTGCGCCACGCTGCCCTGGGCGGGCAGGAGCGCGACGAACAAAGCCGCACAGATGACGATGGTCAATCCGCCGGCCCGCCTCACAAAGTGGCGCCTTTCTTGACCCGGGCGAGTGCCGCGCCGAACTCACGCGCGAAGCTCTCGCGTTCATGCGGCGAGAGATCCCGCGCGATCACAACGCGCTGGCCACGCGAGACAAGGCAGATTTCCTGCAGGCCGAACTCGTCATCCTCGCGCCGGTCGAGCTTCGTCCAGAGCGGATTGAAGCGCTGCTCGAACTGCTCGCCGCGATGGCTGATCCGGCGCAGGAGCAGGTCGATCGGTGTCAGGATCACCTCTTCCATCCGCTTGGCGGAGCGGAAATTGAGATGGAAGGCGAGAAACAGCGCCGCCAGATCGATCCCGAAGAACCAGGCCACCGGCCAGGCGCCTAGCAGGATGAAGGGAATGCTAGAAATCACCGTCGCGATGCAGCACAGGGTGAGCACCAAACGCGTCGAATCGCGGTCGAGCGAGCGGTGCGGCGTAATGACCGCTGCAAAGACCGGTTCTTCCGGCACGGCGTGTCCCGCAGGGCGCGGGTCGGGGGATGACATGCGCTTGACCTTGTCCGAACATCTTGCCGCAAACAAGTTCCCTATTATAACGCGCTAAGGACAAGAATGAAGGGAGCCCTCGGGGTGACACAGGCGAGACGAAAAGCCGCGCCCGCGCGCGATGGCGGCGTTGCGATCGGCAAACCCGCCCCCCCGAAGCCGAAACCCGCGCCTCGCGCGGGCCCCAGACCGGTCGGCCCGAAAATCCGCAAGGAAATCTTCGCGCGCTTCGCCGCAGCCAATCCCGAGCCCCGCTCGGATCTGGAATACCGCGATCCATACACCCTGCTCGTCGCCGTGGTGCTCTCCGCCCAGGCGACGGATGCCGGCGTCAACAAGGCCACGCGGCGTCTCTTCGCGCTGGCCGATACGCCCGAGGCCATGCTCGCGCTGGGCGAGGATACCGTGCGCGAGCAGATACGCACCATCGGCCTGTATCGGGCCAAGGCGAAGAACGTCATCGCTTTGTCGCGGATTCTGGTGGAGCAATACGGCGGCGCGGTGCCACCCTCACGGGCCGCGCTGGAAGCTTTGCCCGGTGTCGGCAAGAAGACGGCGGCGGTCGTGGTCAATATCGCCTTCGGCGAAGCCACCATCGCCGTGGACACGCATATCTTTCGCGTGGGGAACCGGATTCCCCTGGCAATCGCGAAGACGGCGGATGCCATGGAGGCGGCGCTGACGCCGATCGTTCCCGCCCCCTATCGTCGCCACGCCCATCACTGGCTGATCCTGCACGGGCGCTACATCTGCAAGGCGCGCAAGCCCGATTGCCCGCGCTGCCCGATCATCGATCTGTGCCGCTATCGCGACAAGACCTCCCCGGCCTGACGGCGGATCGCCCGCGATCAGAGACGGTAGCGGATCTGATCGGTCCAGAAGCGTTCGAGGCGGTTCAGCGCCGTGTTGAGACGCTCGAAATCCTCGTCGGAAATACCGCCGATCGGCTGAATCGTGCGCGAATGCTTTTCATAGAGCGTGCGCACCACGTCATGGATGTCGCGCCCCTTGTCGGTCAGGCTGATGCGCACGGAGCGGCGGTCGACGCGTGAGCGGGCATGATGCAGATAGCCCATCTCGACGAGCTTCTTGACGTTATAGGAGACGTTCGAACCCAGGTAATAGCCGCGCGTGCGCAATTCGCTCGCCGTCAGTTCCTTGTCGCCGATATTGTAGATCAGGAGAGCCTGCACGCTGTTGACGTCGTCGCGACCGCGGCGCTCGAACTCGTCCTTGATCACGTCGAGCAGGCGGCGATGCAGGCGCTCGACGAGATGCAGGGCCTCGAGATACTGTGGCTTGATGTCGGTACCTTCAGCCTGTTCCACCGGATCCTTCAAAGCTTTCGCAAGATTGCTCATAACGCGCCTCACTGTTGTTTGGGTCGGACCGCAAGGCCCGATCTGTTTCTGAGACGAACATAAGTTTCTCGGATGAAAACGAGTTTAAATAACAGGATGAATTTCAAGTTTACCTATTGTCGTGAATCAAATTTAAATGCGAAACCTCTGGCGATTTCTCAAGCCGGGCCAGTGATCGCAAGATATGTATTTGATTAACCTTTCCTGATCGGTAACTTCTGTGCCGGATAAAGATTGACGCGGGGGAAGCCACAGGCGGCAAACCGGCCCATTGCGCCTATCCTTAGCAAACGGAAATCCGTGTATCAGCTCAGATGAAGCGCGTCAGAACGTAGCCGGCGGCCAGTATATGCGCGAGGGTGATCACCACCGATGCCCCGTGCAGCCAGGCGAAGCGGCGGCTGGCACCGGCATCGCGGGCATTGTTGATGGCAGGCATCAGGTTCTGGCGTGTGGGGATCGTCGTGACCGCGATCAGCGCCATCATGACCGCGCCGAACGTATCCACGGGCATCAGCAGGAGCGCGGCGAGGCCGGATGTAGCGATCACGAAGAGATAGAAATGCGGAAAGGCGCGGCGGATCAATGCGCCCGCACTCTCCGCCGGCAGGGCCTTGAAGACGAAGGCGGCGAAGCCGAAGGAATAGAGCACCATGCCTCCGAACAGGAGCGCGACGACGAGCAGAGCCGCAACCGACATGAGCAAACCCCTCCCCGGGCGCCGGTCCTCCCGACACCGCATTCCATGATCACGTTGTGCATGAACCTAGGGCGCGTGGCGACGATGTCGCGGCGCGGGCGCGGTTCACTTCGCCGCAGCCGTCATCCGCGCCGCATGAGGCTGCGCAGGCGGGGGCGTGCATAGATCAGGAAGATCACCGCGAGCACGGCGGCAAGGCCGTACCAGGTCAGCGCATATTGCAGGTGATTGTTGGGCGGATCGAGCACGGTCGCCCCGGCGCGCGGCCAGTCCGGTGCGTCCGGATCGAATTCGGCATCGATGTAGAACGGCGCCACCCCGTCGATCCTGCGCGCATCACCCATTTGCGCGATGTCGCGCACCATCCAGCGCTCGTCCTGGGGAATATTCTCCGGCACGAACATGCCCCGCTCCTCGGGCGCACGCACGAGCCCGGTGAGGTTCACCTCGCCTTCCGGCGGCGGTGCGGGGCGTGCCGCCGGGTCGCGCATGGAGGTGGGAACGAAACCACGATTGACGAAGACACGGGCACCCTCCCCGATCTCGAGCGGGGTCAGGAGATAGAAGCCCTGGACGGGATTGCCGCGCGTGCGCGTCGGCATCAGCCCGTGCACGGCCACTTCCTCCGCATGCAGGAAGCGTCCGCTGATCGAGACGCGGCGATATTCTTCTTCCTGCGGCTGATAGTTCCCCCATTCCCCGGGCGGCAGGATCGCGCCGGGTTCGCCATAGGCGCGCTCCTGCATCTGCGCGATCAGCCCCTCTTTCCAGGCGAGGCGCTCCATCTGCCAATTGCCGAGGGTAATCAGGATGGCGAGGGACACCACGGTCGCGATGGCGGCCGCGATCAGCGCCGCGTTCGACGGGCCGGAACGCGTCCCGCCCGCCGGCACCCCGGATGATGTGGCATCGCCGTTGGGCATCGCGCTCGTCACTTCTCCCGACGCCCCTCTTCGGCGCGATGATGGAATTGCAGGGCGACCATCACGCCCTTGAGCGGACGCGCCAGCGAGAGGGCGAGCACGATCGTCAGCGAGAACCACATCACGAGATGCAGCCAGATCGCCGGTTCATAGGTGAACTCGACCCACATCGCCAGGCCGACCACGATCGCGCCGACGATGAACATGATGAAGACCGCCGGGCCGTCGGCCGAATCGGCGAAATCGTAATCCAGCTCGCAATTGTCACAGGTTTTGCGCAGCGTGAGGAAGCCGTCGAACATGTGCCCGCCGCCGCAGCGCGGGCAGCGCCCCCACAGGCCGGCTGCGATGGGTGAAGGCTCGTTGCCCGGTTTATACGCCATGATTGATCCTTGCTGCGTCCTGGAATTGTTCGGCGCGCCGGCGCCTGCGCCTCAAGCGAAGAGGGCGACCCGAAGGCCGCCCTCTGATGTAGTGCGCCGCAGACGCGGTGTCAGCGGGGGTGCGGTCAACCGCCATAGCCCCAGACATAGATCGAGGCGAAGAGGAAGATCCAGACCACGTCGACGAAGTGCCAGTACCAGGCTGCGAATTCGAAGCCGAGATGCTGCTTGGGCGTGAAGTGTCCGAGATAGACCCGCCACAGGCAGACGGCGAGGAAGATCGTCCCGATGATGACATGCGCCCCGTGGAAGCCCGTCGCCATGAAGAAGGTCGCGCCGTAGATATGGCCGGAGAAGTTGAAATAGGCGGTGATGTACTCGTAGGCCTGCACGCAGGTGAAGGCAATGCCGAGCAGCACGGTCAGCCAAAGGCCCCATTTCACCGACTGACGGTCATTCTCGAGCATCGCATGGTGCGCCCAGGTGACGGTCGTGCCGGACGTGAGCAGGATCAGCGTGCCGAACAGCGGCAGATGCCAGGGATTGAAGGTCTGGATACCCTCGGGCGGCCAGACACCGCCGGTGAGCTCGGCGCGCTGGAATTGGATCGCCTCGCCGGGAAAGAGCGCAACGTCGAAATACGCCCAGAACCAGGCGACGAAGAACATCACCTCCGAGGCGATGAACATGATCATGCCGTAGCGGTGATGCAGCTGCACCACGCGGGTATGATCACCGGCCTGCGCCTCCTTGATCACGTCCACGAACCAGGCGGCCATGGTGTAGAGCACACCGATCACGCCGATACCGAAGACGAGCCCGCCGATCTGCAGGCCGGCAATCGGCATGCCGCGAATGAACGCGATGAAGCCGACGGCGAGAATCAGCGCACTGACCGAACCGATGAACGGCCATGGGCTGGGATCGACGAGGTGGTAATCGTGTTTCTTGGCGTGGGCGTCGGCCATCTTTTCTTCTCCGGTGCCTTATCCGCATTCCCTCGGATGTCTAGCGGCGTTTTCCAACTCTTCAAAGACAAAATCAAGCTGCGACCTGCACAAGCGTGATTTCGCCCCCATCATTTTCCGCTCAACGACGCGGCGGCGTGGTCTCCAGCGATGAAGTGGTGACCGGGTCACCGCCCACTGCCGGCCAATAAGTGTAGGAGAGGGTGATCGTGCGCATGCTCTCGAATTCCGGATCATCGACGATCGCGGGATCGACATAGAACACTACCGCGGAATCCATCACCTCACCCCCTTCGAGGGTGGTCTCCTCGAAGCAGAAGCATTGCAGCTTGACGAAATACTGCCCCGCATTCTCCGGCGAGACATTGTAGGTTGCCATGCCGTTGACCGGACGATCCGCCATGTTGGCGACGCGATAGAACACGGTCTCGGTCTGGCCGATCTGCGTTTCGACCACCGGGCGCTCGGAACGGAAATCCCAGGGCAGTGCCCGCGCCACGTTCGAATCGAAGCGCACGCGCACCTTTTCCTCGAGCACCGTCCCGGCCTCGGCCGTGCCCACCATCGGCGTGCCGCCGAAACCCGTCACCCGGCAGAAGAGATCGTAGAGCGGCACCGACGCATAAGCGAGACCGACCATGCCGAACACGACGCTCAGGCAGGTGATCACCGTCTTGCGCATGGCCTGTTTCTGGGCGGGGCTGTGATTATGCTGTGTCATGACATCCCTGTACGAAGCTTGTCCGAATCCACCGATGGCGCCCGCCTACATCGGGCGGTCGAGAACGCCGGGGCCGAGCTTGGCGATTGTGACGACATAGAACAAGGCGACCAGAAGCCCCAGGGTCACTGCCAGCGCTATCGAGCGCGAGCGGCGGCGGCGGCGGTCTTCCTCGGTGAGGCCCTGTGCATCCCGCACGGGCGGAGGCGCAACTGCCTGGTCCATTTCCGTATACTCCTGAGATTTTCCGGTCTTGCGTTCAGCCTTCGCCATGCTCAGCCTCCCGTCACCGGCATCATCAGACCGAAGCCGTGCTCGACGATGAGCACCGCGAAAAGCCCGAAAAGGTAGACGATGGAAAATCCGAACAGCGACCAGCAGGCCTTTGTCGCATCACCACCCTCGCGGCGGCGATAAACCCGCAGCGCCAGAAGCAGCATCCACGCCCCGGTGAGCACGGATACGCCGAGATAGAGCATGCCACCGAATCCGGTCAGGGCGGGCAGGACGCCGACGGGCGCGAGCAGCAGGGTGTAGAGAAGGATCTGGCGGCGCGTCTCGTCAGGACCGCGAACATTCGGCAGCATCGGCACGCCGGCGCGGGCATAATCGCCGGACTTCACCAGTGCGAGCGCCCAGAAATGCGGTGGGGTCCAGATGAAGATGATGGCGAAGAGGATGACGGTATCGAGGGTTACGCTGCCCGTCACCGCCGCCTGGCCGATCACCGGCGGGAACGCCCCCGCCGCGCCGCCTATGACGATGTTCTGCGGCGTCCAGCGCTTCAGCCACATCGAATAGATCACGGCATAAAAGAAGATGGTGAAGGCGAGCAGCCCCGCAGCCAGCCAGTTGGCCACCAGTCCGAGGAAAAGCACAGACCCGACAGAGAGCGTCATCCCGAAGGCGAGCGCCTCCGACGGCGCGATCTTGCCGGCGGGGATCGGGCGCTTGGCCGTGCGCGACATCACCGCGTCGATATCGGCGTCATACCACATGTTCAGGCAGCCGGAGGCGCCCGCACCCACCGCGATGGCGAGCAGCGCCGCGAAAGCAAGCACCGGGTGGATCGTGCCATGCGCCACGACCATGCCGGTCAGCGCCGTAAAGACGACGAGCGACATCACCCGCGGCTTCAGGAGGGCGATGAAATCGCGCGCCTCACCATTCGAGACCGCGACGGTCTCGAAGTGATCGTGCCCGTAGTGGCCCTGCGCCTGAGGCGCGGTGGTCTGCATCGAATTCGTCATGCCAGTCATACGCTTGCTCGGCCCGACTCGTTTGAACTTGCAGGCAGGCGTGTCACATGCCCGCCTTCAAAGACGAAAGCCCCGCCTTGCAGCGAGACCTTCCGGGAGGGTGAAGCCCCTTCCCGCAACCGCAGGCGATGATCGCCGTTGCGGCTGGGAGAAGAAGCCGGGCGGGAGAGCCCGCCCGGCCACCTGGATCAGTGCTTGGAATCCGCGATCTTCGGCAGTTCGTTGAACTGGTGGAAGGGCGGAGGCGAGGACAGGGTCCATTCCAGCGTGGTGGCACCCTCGCCCCACGGATTGTCCGCAGCCACGACCTTGTCGCGGAAGGCGATGTAGACACCGTAGAGGAAGACGAAGATGCCGACCGCGAAGATGTAGGAGCCCAGCGAGGCCACGAGGTTCCAGCCCGCGAAGGCATCGGGGTAATCCGCATAGCGGCGCGGCATGCCGGCGAGGCCGAGGAAGTGCATCGGGAAGAACAGGATGTTCGAACCGATGAAGGCAATCCAGAAATGCAGCTTGCCGATCCATTCCGGCATCATGTAGCCGGTCATCTTCGGGAACCAGTAGTACATCGCCGCGAAGATGATGAACACCGCACCCAGCGACAGCACGTAGTGGAAATGCGCCACCACGTAATAGGTGTCGTGCATGTAACGGTCGATACCGGCATTGGCGAGCACCACACCCGTCACACCACCCACGGTGAACAGGAAGATGAAGCCGACCGCCCAGTACATCGGCGCGGTGAAGCGGATCGAACCACCCCACATCGTCGCGATCCAGGAGAAGATCTTGATGCCCGTGGGCACCGCGATCACCATCGTTGCGAAGACGAAATACGCCTGTGTCTGCAGCGAGAGGCCGACCGTGTACATGTGGTGCGCCCAGACCACGAAGCCGACCACGCCGATTGCGACCATGGCATAGGCCATGCCGAGATAGCCGAAGATGGGCTTGCGCGAGAAGGTCGCGATGATGTGGCTGACGATGCCGAAGGCCGGAAGGATCATGATATAGACTTCCGGATGCCCGAAGAACCAGAACAGATGCTGGTACAGGATCGGGTCACCGCCGCCGGCAGGATCGAAGAAGGTCGTGCCGAAATTGCGGTCGGTCAGCAGCATCGTGATCGCGCCGGCGAGCACCGGCAGGGCCAGCAGCAGCAGGAACGCGGTCACCAGCATCGACCAGGCAAAGAGCGGCATCTTGTGCAGCGTCATGCCCGGAGCGCGCATGTTCAGGATGGTGGTGATGAAGTTGATCGCACCCAGGATCGAGGCGGCACCGGCAAGGTGCAGCGACAGGATCGCGAAGTCGAGCGCAGGTCCCGGATGGCCTATGGTCGATAGTGGCGGATAGACCGTCCAGCCGCCGCCGAAGCCGAGCGAACCGGGCGCCCCCTCCACGAAGAGCGACATGATCAGCAGGCAGAACGCCGCGACCGTCAGCCAGAAGGAGATGTTGTTCATGCGCGGGAACGCCATGTCCGGCGCGCCGATCATCAGCGGCACGAACCAGTTGCCGAACCCGCCGATCAGCGCCGGCATGACCAGGAAGAACACCATGATCAGCCCGTGGCCGGTCACGACCACGTTGTACATCTGCGGATTGACGAAGATGTTGGTCCCGGGGCTCTGCAGCTCCATGCGGATCAGGATCGACAGCAGACCGCCCACGACCCCCGCCGTGAAGGCGAAGATCAGGTACATCGTGCCGATGTCCTTGTGGTTCGTCGAATAGATCCAGCGGCGCCATCCGGTGGGATGGTCCTCCGCATGACCCGGCGCGTTGGTGGCGACACTTGCCATGATGAATAGCCCTCTTGCAGCCTTTTCAGCGATGAATCGCTGCCACGTTTCTCATTCTATGGCGACCATGTCAGACCGCCCCGGTGACCGAAGGACGCGGATGGCATCGCCCTCCACGCCGCCGGTCCGGCGCCGCCGCGCGGCGCCTTGCGATTCTCAATCCGACGAAGCGACCCGGCGCTCGTCGTCGACCGAGGCGAACATGGCGCGCGCCTCGTCCAGCCACTCGGCATAGGCCTCTTCGCTGACCACGCGGACCGCGATCGGCATGAAGGCGTGGCCCGACCCGCAAAGCTCGGAGCACTGGCCGAAATAGACGCCCTCGCGCTCCGGACGGAACCAGGTTTCGTTCAGACGCCCGGGCACCGCATCCATCTTCACGCCGAAGGAGGGCAGCGCGAAAGCATGCAACACGCCCTGGGCCGTGATCTGAACCGCGACATTGGCGCCGACGGGGACGACCATCTCGTTATCCACGGCGAGCAGGTAGGGCTGGCCGATCGCCTCGGCCTCGTCGCGATCGAGCATGCTCGAGATGAAGGAGAAGCCGCCCTGGTCTTCAGGATACTCGTATTCCCAATACCAGGAATGGCCGGTCACCTTCACCACGATATCCGGCTCGGGGATGATCACCTGCTCGCGCAGGAGCCGGAAGGACGGAATCGCGATACCGACCAGAATCAGGATCGGGATCACGGTCCACGCCACTTCGAGCATGGTGTTATGCGAGGTGCGCGTCGGATTCGGATTTTTCTTCTCGTTGAAACGGAAGATGCAGATCAGCAACAGTACACCGACGAAGACGGTAATGATGGTGATGATCCAGAGCAGGCCGTTATGGAAGCTGACCATGTTCTGGGCCATTTCACTATGCGGCGGCATCATGCCCATCTGCCACGGCTGCGGCACGTTGAGGACATCGGCCGCAGCCGGCGCAGTCGTCGCAAGTGCAGCAGCGGCTGCCGCCATTCCGGCCGCGATGCGCGACGTGACACGGCGCAGGCGCGTTTCCCGGGATCCGGTCTGTTCCATTGGCATCGTTATCTCGAAGCTCCATTTCGATTCTTCGCTCGGTGGACGGCACCCCCAGCGCCATCGCGACCATTCCGCCCGTCCCGCGATCCCGGAACGATTCCGGCGGGCTTATCAAGGCCTCGCCGAAAAAGCGACCCCTTACAGCCACGACTTCCACATTGATACAAGTCAAAACCACAATGTTGCCACGAGTGCAATGTCATCGTGGTCGCACGTGACCATGCGTCCCCCCCTGTTGCAGCGCGACCGCGCCTCGACCGGCGCGGGTGGCAATCAGCGCTTTCCCATCCCGCGATGGCCGCCCGACATGGCGCATCCGAGCCGAAAAGCTTGGCGTTCGGGCCTTGATGCGACAAAATGCGCACCGGGGAAACGTGATCGGCGCGCTGCCTGTCCGTCAGGCACGGTGCCGCGGGAGGGGCTTCTGTAACGGAGCCTTGCCTTGACAAGGCCGCAAACCGCGTGATCCCTCGCCATCGGACCGGCGCCCGACCACGAATCGTGCCCGTGCCATCGTCTGTACGCGTCCATCGGAGTCGTGATGACCATTCAGCCCAGCGCCACCGGCCTCATCGCCAGCCTGACGTCCCTGCGGCGCGCCCTTCTCGCCGCTCTTTTCCTGACAATGCCGGCCATGGCGAGCCTGACGGCGACGGATGCCGCTGCCCAGGGCGCCGTTCGCGACGTCTTCGGCGACTGGCAGAAACGCTGCGAAGTGCCGGCAGGCGCCTCGGAAGAACAATGCGCCATCGTGCAGAACGTCGCGGCGGAGGACCGTCCCAACGTGACCCTGCTCGTCATCGTGCTGCCCACTGCGGATCGCGAGAGCATGTTGTTGCGCGTCGTCGCGCCGCTCGGCGTCCTGCTGCCGGCCGGGCTCGGTCTTCTCATCGACGAGGAAGATGTCGGGCGCGCCGGGTTCGTGCGCTGCCTCGCCACGGGCTGTGTTGCGGAGGTGGTGATGGACGACACCCTCGTGGAGCAGCTGCAGACCGGCGACGAGGCCACCTTCATCGTCTTCCAGACGCCGGAAGAGGGTATCGGAATACCGGTCTCCCTCGATGGCTTCGCAGAGGGATTCGACAGCCTCGACTGACGGCGTTTATGAATGCGCAAAGATCGGTTATCCGGTCGGGTGCCGCACCGGATGCGGCAGAAAGCGCCGCACTGCCTGCGGCAAGAGGAAGCGGGAGTGAACATGTTGGCCCAGTTCGGACGCATTACGACGGTCGCATTCGTCGTATCGGCCCTTGCCGCTTGTACGGCCATGCCGGGAGGCTCCGGCTCGCCGGGTGCGGATAACGGTGCAGGCTCTGTCGCGGGCGCGGCGGCGGATGCTCCACCGCCCGCCGATGGCGTGACCCGGGCGCGCGAAGGCAGCCGCTTGTCCAATCTCGTGCGCTTCGGCTCCACGACTGCACCGGAGATCATTCCCGACATTCCGGAATTCGCGCCCTGCCCGCAGGTCGACATCATCACCGGCGGTGCAGCGATCCGCAATTACGCCGGCTCCGCATCGAACCAGAACCTGCGCTCCCAGATTTCCATCGCCAATCTCGCCCGCGAATGCGTGGTCTCGCGCGACGGCGAGACTTTCAACATCACGCTCGGGGTCGAGGGCCGCGCACTCCTCGGGCCGCGTGGCGGGCCCGGTCGCTTCAATGCGCCGCTGCGCATCGTCCTTCGCAACAACACCGAGACCTTCGAGGATCGCAGGGTACAGGCGTCGGCGACGGTGGAGAGCGGCGCCAGCTCGGGAAGCTTCACGGTGGTCGAGGAAAATCTGACGGTCCCGGCACGTGTCGGCTCCAACTACATCATCGAAGTCGGCCTCGTCTCCGGCGGGCGCTGAGACGGCAAAGACGGGGCATGCTCCGGTCGCGCCTTGATTCGGGCGTTTTCCACCGCTTCGGTGCCCCGTCACGGATTGTCCCGCCCGGCCATGCTCTTGCCCGGGGCGGTGGCGCTGGCTTAAGACATTGCGACCGGATGTTCCGCCGCACCAGACGAAAGTAGCCTCGCGTTGTCCATCCTCCGCCACAGCCTCGTTCTGGCACTGACCTTCGTCGTCCTGATCCTCGGGCTCGGCGCTCCGGTCCTCGCCGTGGACGCTGTTCGGGTGGATCGCGCCACGACCGCCATCGATCTGACGGATGCCATCGAGCATTACCGGTCCGATGGCGACATCATCCAGATTTCCACGGCGCCCGGGCCGGACGGGATTGTGCGGCGGATCGCGGTCACCGCGCGCGAAGCGGGAATGCGGCCCGACTGGATCGTCTTCGCGCTCACCAACGAAAGCTCCGAACAGATCGAGCGGCTCCTCGTCGCGCCGCATTTCAGGCTGGTCGATTCCGGCGTCGTGTGGCCCGATCTGGGCTCGTCGCGAATCGCCGCGATCACCGCGAGCCAGGGCATCCGCCCGGAGCGGACGACTTCGACCGAGGCGGATGTCTTCCGCATCACCCTCGATCCCGGTGCGACCGTCACCTATGTCGGCGAATTGCGCGCTTCCCAGATCCCCCAACTGCATTTGTGGGAGCCTGATGCCTATCGCGACAAGGTTTCCGGGCTGACGCTCTACAAGGGCATCATCATCGGGATCGCCGGGCTGCTCGCCCTGTTCCTGACGGTCGTCTTCGTGGTCAAGGGGGCGGTGATCTTCCCCGCCGCAGCCGCGATCGCCTGGGCGGTGCTGGCCTATGCGGGTATCGATTTCGGCTTCTTCCAGCGCGTCTTCCCCGTCGACGAAGCAGCCGAGCGCATTTACCGCGCCGCAGCCGAGGCGATTCTCGCCGCAACGCTGCTCGTCTTTCTCTTCGCCTATCTCAATCTCAACCGATGGCACGTGCGATACGGCTACGTCACCCTGTTCTGGCTGGCATTCCTGGCGGCCCTCGTCGGGCTCGCGGTGATCGATCCGCCGGTGGCGGCCGGCGTGGCGCGGGTCTCGATCGCGGCGGTTGCCGGCATCGGCTTTCTGCTCGTCCTGCACCTGGCCACGCTGGGCTACGATCGGGCCGTCATGCTGATTCCGACCTGGCTTTTGCTCATCGCCTGGGTGGCTGCCGCCGGGTTCACCGTCACCGGCTACCTCACCGGGGATCTGGTCTCGCAGGCATTGATCGGCGGGCTCGTCCTGATCGTCATGCTGATCGGTTTCACCGTGATGCAGCACGCCTTTGCCGGCGGCGCCTTTGCGCAGGGGCTGGTCAGTGATGCCGAGCGGCGTGCGCTGGCGCTCTCGGGAGCGGGCGACATCGTCTTCGACTGGGATGCCCTTTCCGACCGCGTCTTCGTAAGCCCCGAGATCGAGGACCAGCTTTCGCTCAAGCGCGGCGCCCTGCAGGGATCCGTGGCGAACTGGCTCGACCTCGTCCATCCCTTCGACCGCGACCGCTACCGCTCGGCCCTCGATGCCGTGATCGAGCAGAAGCGCGGGCGCATCTCGCAGGATTTCCGCGTGCGCTCGGGCCAGGGCCCGTATCATTGGCTGCGCCTGCGCGCGCGCCCGGTCATCGGCAGTGACGGCGAGGTGATCCGCGTCGTCGGAACGATTGCCGATGTCACCGATAGCCGCACCGCCCAGGAGCGGCTCTTGCACGATGCCGTTCACGACAATCTCACCGGCCTTCCGAATCGCTGCCTGTTCGATGACCGGCTGCGCTCTGCACTCGTCCTCGCCTCGCAGGATGCGCGCTTGTCACCGGCGGTGATCGTGATCGATATCGACCGGTTCAAGCAGGTGAACGAGGAATCGGGCCTCTCTGCCGGTGACGCGATCCTGCTGACCCTGTCGCGGCGCCTTTCGCGCCTGTTGCGCCCGCAGGACACGCTCGCGCGCCTCAACGGGGACCGTTTCGGCGTGATCCTGCTCAGCGAACGCGATCCCGATCGCATCATGGGTTTTGCCGATGCGGTCCGCCGCAGCCTCGCCACGCCGGTGACCTATGCCGAGCGTGAGATCTTCTTCACCGCCTCCGTGGGCATCGCGCTCTACGACGCGCAGACACTCAAGCCCGACGCCATGCTCGACAATGCGGATCTGGCCATGGCCGAGGCCAAGCGGCAGGGCGGGGACCGCACCCATGTCTACCGTCCGACCCTGCGCAGCGTCCAGGCCGAGGACCTCCCGCTCGCTTCCGATCTGTCGCGCGCCCTCGAGCAAAACGAGATCCGCGCCCTGTTCCAGCCGATCGTGCGGCTGGATGATCGCACCATCGCCGGCTTCGACGTCGTTCTGCGTTGGGATCATCCGCGACGCGGGCGCATCGCCGACGATGTCTTCGCTGCGATGGCACAGGAGAGCGGCGCGGCAGCCGATCTCGTCGTGTTCGCGATGGAACGCGCCGCCGAGGAGCTCAGCTTCTGGCAGGGCGCGCTCGACGTCGATCCGCCGATCTTCGTGAACACACCGGTCCTGTCGCCGCAATTGCTGCGCCACGAACTGATCGCGGACGTCAAGAATGTCCTCTCCCGCGCCCGCGTCGCGCCCGGCAGCCTGCGCCTCGCCTTTCCCGAGCGCATGGTGATGGAGAACCCGGAATACGCCGCGCAGATTTTCCTGCGGCTGCGGGATCTCGGCGCCGGCATGACGCTGGACGGGTTCGGGGCCGGCTATTGCGCCCTCGCCTATCTCGAGCGCCTGCCGCTGGAGATGATGCGGCTTGATCGCAGCCTGATGCGCGAACGGCTCTCCGGAGAGCGCTCGGCGCTCCTGTCGCCCGTGATCCGGATGGCGCAGGATCTGGGCATCGAGGTCGTCGCCGACCTGGTCGAGACCGAGTCGGATGCGGTCGAACTCTCGCAACTCGGCTGCGATTACGCGCAGGGCTATCTCTTCGGCGAACCGCTGACGGCGGCGCAGGCACGGCAGATCATCGTGGGGGCCAGCGAGGCGGCCTGACCTGCTCGCGCAGCTTCGTTGCAAACTGCGCGTCTTGCGGGCCGCGCATCCCGAGAACCGTGTGCCTTGCAAAACCACGTTGCGGCTTGCCTTGATCCCCGCCATCTGCCACAGGAACGGCAAATGCGCGATGCCGCCAGACGAGGTGCCCCATGACCAGCTTTCCCGACCGAACCCTGATCGCCGATATGACTGCCAAGATGCTGCTTGAGGTCGAGGCGGTGCATTTTCGCGCGGATGAGCCCTTCCGCTTCACTTCCGGCTGGGCGAGCCCCGTCTATATCGACTGCCGCAAGCTGATCTCGTTTCCGCGCGTCCGCAACACGTTGATGGATTTCGCCGCCTCTGTCATCCTGCGCGAGGTCGGTTTCGAGACCCTTGATGCAATCGCCGGCGGCGAGACGGCAGGCATTCCCTTCGCGGCCTGGATCGCCGACCGGATGTCGATGCCGATGCAATATGTGCGCAAAAAGCCCAAGGGCTTCGGCCGCGACGCCCAGATCGAGGGGCACTACATCGAGGGCTCGCGCGTTCTGCTGGTCGAGGATCTCACCACGGACGGGCGCTCCAAGATCAAGTTCGTCGACGCCATGCGCAAGAGCGGCCTGATCGTCGAGCACGCCTTCGTCGTCTTCCATTACGACATCTTCCCGCAGACCAAGGATATGCTGCGCGAGAACGGCGTCGCCATGCACGCGCTGGCGACCTGGTGGGACGTGCTGCGCGTCGCGCGGTCGATGGAATATTTCGACCCCAACACCCTCAGCGAAGTCGAGACCTTCCTCAACGAGCCGGCAAAGTGGTCCGCGGCCCATGGCGGCGCCTCGGAACTGCCGAGCAGCTGATCGCCTGGGCAAAAGCTTGGTGCGGACGGCGGGAATCGAACCCGCATGACCGAAGTCGAGGGATTTTAAGTCCCTTGCGTCTACCAGTTCCGCCACGTCCGCGTGTGGCAAGCCGGATTATGCATCGGCATTGCTTGAGGAAGGGTTAGCCGCGCGCCGACCGGAAGGCAAGCGGCTTGACGGCTCGCTCGGGCGCGGCCAATCCCGTTCAGAACCTTTTCTCGATCAGTGCTTCTTCATGCGGGTCGCCCGGCCCGCGCCGGCGCGCCGCATCGCGCAGCATGCCGATCACGTCTTCGGCCTGCTCCGCGACGAGGTAATTCAGCTCCATGCCCGCGCGGATGAACCCGCTCTGGCGCATATGGGCGAGAAGAACCAGGAGCGGCTTGTAGAAATCGGCCACGGAGAGCATCAGGATCGGCTTGTTGTGGCGTCCGAGCTGGGCCCAGGTCATCTGTTCGACGAGCTCTTCGAGCGTGCCGATTCCGCCCGGCAGGGCGACGAAGGCATCAGCCTTCTCGAACATCATCTGCTTGCGGGTATGCATGTCGGAAACGACTATGGTATCCTGCACATCGGAGAGCATGCGTTCCTTGGCCATCAGGAAATCGGGAATGATTCCCGTGACATGGCCACCGTGATCGAGGACGGAACGCGCCACGGTCCCCATGAGGCCGACCGCGCCGCCGCCATAGACGAGGCTTATCTTCTCGGCGGCCATGGCCCGGCCCAACGCCTTCGCCGCCTCCGTGAAGGCCGGATCGGTGCCTGAGCCGGAGCCGCAATATACGCAAATCGAGCGGATGGTATTCATCATTTCGTCCGTTTTTGTCCCAAGTTTGATCAAACCATTGCATTTAGCCGTTTTCACGTCTCGCCGAACCGTGTAAAGCCATGCCGGGAAAAGGCATTTTCGCGCCGCACTGAAGCGTCGCAAATGAACTTGAGGATCCCGCCGTGATCTTTGGTCTGTCTCGCAATCTCATCTTCGCGGCAATCGTCGCCATGACCGGCGCCGGCGCCGGGCTGTGGTATTTCCTCAGCGAGGATGAGCCTAGCGCACCCGCCGTGCAACAGGAAGCCGTAACGACGCAGGAAACCGCCTCGGAAGAGCTGCGCCGGGAGACTCCGCAGGAAGAGACCGCCGCCGAATCCGAGCGTGCCGAGGACACGCCTGCGACCGAAGACACGTCCGTGGCTGAAGAGACGCCCCCGGCAGCGCAAGAGGCTCCCGAGGTTGCGACCGAAACCGATTCGACGCCCGAGATCGCGGAACTCTTCACGCAGGATCCCGCCGGCACGGCAACAGAGCAGCAGGAAACCGTCGCGGAAGAGTTGACCGGTGACGCGCCTCAGGCACCTGAGGCAGCCGAATCGATCACGGATGATTCTGCCATGCAGGCGCTGACCGAGCCGGATGAGCCCGCCGGTCTCGCCTTCGACATCATCCGCATCGAGCCGACCGGCGAAGCCGTGATCGCCGGCCGCGGCGCCCCCGATGCGCGCGTCGCGCTTCTGCGCAACGGCACCGTCCATGCTGAAACCATGTCCGATGCCTCGGGCAACTTCGTCTTCATCCCCGAGCCCTTCCCCGCCGGGACCAGCGATGTCACCCTGCGCGCCACCGGCAGCGACGGGAACGCCCAGGTTTCCCGCGAGAGCCTGACCATCGTGGTCGACGAAGAGCGACGCCGCCAGCCGATGGTCGCGCGGATCGCCCCCGGCCAGCCCACCGAGGTGCTATCACGCCCCGCGCCGGAACCGGCCCGGATCGCTGAGGCAGCGACCGGGGATGCACCCGAGGCCGCGACCTCGACCGAACCAACCACCACACCCGATACGGCATCAGACGACACCGATACCGGCTCCGAAGCCGTCGCCGCAATTCCCGAGCCTGAAGCCGCCCCTGAGGCAACGCAGGAAACGGTCGAGCGCACGCCGGAGCCCGCTGATGAGAGCAGTGTCGCGGCACGCGATGCGACCACCGCCGATGACGAGCCCGCAGCCGAGCGGGCCGGCGTGCGGATCGTCGCTGTAGAGGCCGAAACCGGCGGCGGACTCTTCGTTTCCGGTGAAGCGCAGGCTCTCGCCGCAATCCGACTCTACCTCAATGACACGCTGGTCGCGCGCGCCGAGGCGGATTATGCAGGCGACGTATCGTTCGCGATCCGTCGCGGGGTCCGCGCGGGGCGCTATCAGGTCCGGCTCGACGATGTCGATCCCGCGACGGGTAGCGTGCTTTCGCGTGCCGAGGTCGGCTTTACAGTCCCCGAAGCAGTCGCAACTGCGCCCGCTCCCGCTCCCGAGCCCGATACCGCTTCCGTCGCAAGCGCGGAGCAGCCTGCGCAAACGCCCGATCCGGCCGCTGATGCCGGCGAAACAGCAGGCGAGGCAGCCGGCGATCCCGTCGCCGAGGCGCCCGCCACGCCGGCGGAGCCTCCCGGCGAAGCTGCGGGCGAAGTTGCAGCGGTCGAATCCGGCGAAGCCGATACCCCGCCGGCCACCGAGCGCGCGGACGCCACGGTCGTCGTTCCCGAGCTCTCCACGGCGCTCGTGGAGCGCGGTGACAGCCTTTGGCGGATCAGCCGGCAGGTCTATGGGCGCGGTATCCGCTATACCGAGATCTTCGAGGCCAACCAGGATCAGATCCGCAATCCGAATCTGATCTATCCGGGCCAGGTCTTCGTCTTGCCGCCCGACGAAGAGATCGCAGCCGAGGGCGCGCTGCAGGAGGCGCCTTCTCCGCAATGACGCCTCCCCTTCTCATGTGGCCGGCTGACGCTATCTGATGGTGAGCATTGCAAGACCCGCCCGGAGGCAGCCGCATGAGCACGCGTGACCGCGAAGCAAACCGTTTTTCAGCCCGCGCAACCCGCTACGCCCGCGTCGGCGCCAATGTCGGGGCGGTGGCTGCGCGGGTCGCGGGGACGCGGCTGTTCGGAACCAAGGGGCAAGCCAATCCGGGAAACGCGGCGGCGCTGGCCCAGGCGCTGGGCGGTCTCAAGGGACCGATCATGAAGGTGGCGCAGCTGCTTGCTACGATTCCCGAGGCCGTACCGCCGGAATATGCCGCCGAGCTGCAGAAACTGCAATCTGAAGCCCCCCCGATGGGTGCGGCCTTCGTCAAGCGCCGCATGCAGGCCGAACTCGGCACCGGCTGGCGCGAGCGCTTCGGCGAATTCGATCTCAAACCCGCCGCAGCCGCATCGCTCGGCCAGGTTCACCGGGCTACCACGAATGACGGCGAGCCGCTCGCCTGCAAGCTGCAATATCCCGACATGCAATCCGCCGTGGAGGCCGATCTGCGCCAGCTCGGAATGCTCTTCGCCATCCACCGCCGCATGGATCCGGCCATCGACACCCGCGAGATCGCCAAGGAGATCGGCGAGCGCGTGCGCGAGGAACTCGACTATGTCCGCGAGGCCAAACATGTCGCGCTCTACGATCACGCGCTGCAGGGCGTCGATGCCGTGCGCGTGCCGCAGGTGCATCACAGCCTCTCGACGAAGCGCCTGCTGACCCTGAACTGGCTCGAAGGCAAGCGCATACTGGAATACCGGGAATCACCCGTCGAGATCCGCAATCGTCTGGCGATCGCCATGTTCAAGGCCTGGTGGCATCCGTTCAGCCATGCGGCGGTGATCCATGGGGATCCGCACCTGGGCAATTACACCGTGTTCGAGGAAGACGGCGAGCCGATGGGCATCAACCTGCTCGATTACGGCTGCATCCGCATCTTCCCGCCGAAATTCGTCGGCGGCGTCGTCGATCTCTATCGCGGGCTCCAGCATGATGATCGCGAGCGCACGGTCCATGCCTATGAGACCTGGGGCTTCAAGGGGCTGACCAACGAGCTCATCGACATCCTCAACATCTGGGCACGCTTCATCTACGGGCCGCTTCTGGAGGACCGGGTGCGCACCATCGCCGACGGGGTTAAGCCCGGAGAATACGGGCGCCGCCAGGCTTTCGAGGTGCACAAGGCCCTCAAGGAGAAGGGTCCGGTCACCGTGCCGCGCGAATTCGTCTTCATGGACCGCGCCGCGATCGGGCTCGGCGCCGTATACCTGCATTTGCGGGCGGAGCTGAACTATCACCGGCTGTTCGAGGAGGAAATCGCGCGATTCGACATCGCCGCCCTCGCCGAACGCCAGAACAATGCCCTGTCGCGCGCCGGGCTGGAGCCGATGCGCGGCTGATCCGCTGTGTCGGATTCTCGACGAAATCCTCTGCATCGGTGCCGAAAGCCGTTGGAGAAGGCAAGGAAGCCGTTGCGAGATGCGCCCGGTTGGGCTAAAGCCGAGAGAAAGTGTCAGTAGGAAAAACAGGACATGGCTGCCATGGCGGATACGGACCGTCGTCCGACGGACGAATACAGGCCCGAAATGGATGGGGAGATCCACGAGAAGACCTATGATGGTTTCGTGGAATTCACCACGCTCTCGACTCTCGTGGTGATGTGCTGGGTGCTCGCCCTCGCGCTCGGCGGGATCAAGGGCGCCTGGATCGCGGCGATCGTCTATGTCGTGCTCTCCAGCGCTGCGGGCGCGATCGGCGCCCTATCGCGCTCGATCGCGTGGAAGGCGCCTGCAGCCGTGTTCGCGCTGATGATCCTCCATTTCCTCGTAGTGTGATCCACGCGCCGCGTGCACCCGAAAGGACGGCGCGGCGCCCGTATGCGCCTGTCCGGCTTTCGTCCGGGCACTCATGGCGCATGCAACGGCAAAGAACGATTGACGCGTGCCGTTCGACGTGCGCGTCTTGGTAGGGGGATGGCGACGAACCGGCAAACGCGCCAAAACGGCATCGGATCGGGCGAAATTCGGCTTCCTGCCGGCGCGCACGACCCGGCTTCGATCCGCCGACCTGCGGCAATCCGGGCCAGTTCCGAGGGGGGTATTGCATGCGTATCGCCGTATTGACGGAGACCGAGGCCAACGAGAGCCGCGTCGCCGCGACACCTGACACCGTAAAGAAATTCAAGGTGCTTGGCGCCGAGATCGTGGTCCAGGCCGGCGCCGGCCTGACCTCGGGCATCACCGATGCCGATTACGAGGATGCCGGCGCGACCATCGCCGCGAGCCCGGGCAAGGCCGCCGAAGGCGCTGATGTCGTGCTTCTGGTGCGCCGCCCCGAGAGTGCGGTTCTCGAAATCATCAAGGACGGCGCCATCGTCGTCGCCATCATGGATCCATACGGTGCGACTGACGCGCTCCAGGAGATGGCCGGACGCAACATTGCCGGTTTCGCCATGGAGCTGATGCCGCGAATCACCCGCGCGCAGGTCATGGACGTGCTCTCCAGCCAGGCCAATCTCGCCGGCTATCGCGCCGTTATCGATGCTGCGGCGGAATACGGCCGCGCCATGCCGATGATGATGACCGCAGCCGGCACCATTCCCGCCGCCCGCGCCTTCGTGATGGGCGCCGGCGTCGCCGGGCTGCAGGCCATCGCCACGGCAAGGCGCCTCGGCGCCGTGGTCTCCGCCACCGACGTGCGCCCCGCCGTGAAGGAGCAGGTCGAGAGCCTCGGCGCCAAATTCATCGCCGTCGAGGATGACGAGTTCAAGCAGGCCGAGACGGCGGGCGGTTATGCCAAGGAAATGTCGGCGGAGTACAAGGCCAAGCAGGCCGAACTCGTCGCCAAGCATATCGCCAAGCAGGATCTCGTGATCACCACGGCGCTGATCCCGGGCCGCCCGGCACCGGTCCTGATCGATCGCGCCATGGTCGAATCGATGAAGCCCGGTTCGGTGATCGTCGATCTCGCCGTTGAACGCGGCGGCAATTGCGAATTGTCCGAGCCCGGCGACGTGGTCGAGCATCAGGGCGTCAAGATCGTCGGCCATCTCAACATGCCCGGTCGTCTCGCCGCCAGCGCCTCGGCGCTCTACGCCAAGAACCTCTACGCCTTCGTCGAGACACTGATCGACAAGGAGACGAAGGCGATCGCGGTCGACTGGGAGGACGAGCTCGTGAAGGCGACGCTCCTCACCCGTGACGGCGCGATCGTCCATCCCAATTTCAAGCCCGACGCCTGAGCGCGGTATCACAAGGACAGAGGGGGGAAACGATGACGGACCTCACTCCCGAACAGGCGCTCGAACGCGCGCAGGCGGCGGCGGAAACCGCACGCGAAGCGGCGGAAGCGGCCCAGACCTACGCCGATTCACTGGCTGCTGCGGCGGCGGCCGCGACCGGCGGCGGCGTCGATCCCACGGTGTTTCGCCTCGCGATCTTCGTGCTCGCCATCTTCGTCGGCTATTACGTGGTCTGGGCGGTCACGCCCGCGCTGCACACGCCGCTGATGTCGGTGACCAACGCGATTTCCTCGGTGATCGTGGTCGGCGCGCTGCTCGCCGTGGGCATGCCCGCCGCTGCGGCGATGACCGACACCGGCGCGGGCTGGGGGGCCCAGGTCTTCGGCTTCCTCGCCCTCGTCATGGCCTCGGTGAACATCTTCGGCGGCTTCCTCGTCACCCAGCGCATGCTCGCCATGTACAAGAAGAAGGGCTGACGGGATGAGTTCGAATATCGCAAACCTTCTCTACCTCGTCTCGGGCGTCCTGTTCATCCTGGCGCTGCGCGGCCTCTCGCATCCGACCACCTCGCGGCAGGGCAACATATTCGGCATGATCGGCATGGGTCTGGCCGTGGCCACGACGCTGGTCTACGCCAACCCCTCGCTCGGCGGCTGGCTGCTCGTCATCGTGGGTATCGCGGTCGGTGGCGGCATCGGCGCGACGATCGCGCGGCGCGTGCCGATGACGGCGATGCCCCAGCTCGTCGCCGCCTTCCACTCGCTCGTCGGTATGGCGGCGGTGCTGGTCGCGGCGGCTGCGCTCTATGCGCCGCAGGCCTTCGATCTCGGCATGCCCGGCGGCATATCCGGCGTGACGCTGTTCGAGATGGGGCTCGGCTGCGCCATCGGCGCGATCACCTTCACCGGCTCGGTCATCGCCTTCCTCAAGCTCGACGGGCGCATGTCCGGCAAGCCGATCATGCTGCCGGCCCGCCACGCGATCAATCTCGGTCTCGGCATCGCCATGGTGGTGCTGCTCGGCATCTTCATCGCCACCGAGAGCGCCTTCGTCTTCTGGCTGATCGTGCTCGTCGCGCTGGCTCTGGGCGTGCTCCTGATCATCCCGATCGGCGGCGCGGACATGCCGGTCGTGGTCTCGATGCTGAACTCCTATTCCGGCTGGGCTGCGGCCGGTATCGGCTTCACTTTGGGCAATCTGGCGCTGATCATCACCGGCGCGCTGGTCGGCTCGTCGGGCGCCATTCTCTCCTACATCATGTGCAAGGGGATGAACCGCTCCTTCATTTCGGTGATCCTCGGCGGATTCGGCGGCGAGTCGGAAACTGCGGCGGCAGGCGGCGAGGAAACTCGTCCTGTCAAGCGGGGCTCGGCGGATGACGCGGCCTTCATCATGAAGAATTCCGCCAAGGTGATCATCGTCCCGGGCTACGGCATGGCTGTGGCCCAGGCGCAGCATACGCTTCGCGAGATGGCGGATCTGCTCAAGGAAGAGGGCGTCGAGGTCAAATACGCCATTCACCCGGTGGCAGGCCGCATGCCCGGCCACATGAACGTGCTGCTCGCGGAAGCGAACGTGCCCTATGACGAGGTCTTCGAGCTCGAGGATATCAACGGCGAGTTCGCCCAGGCTGATGTCGCCTTCGTCATCGGCGCCAACGACGTCACCAACCCCTCCGCCAAGACGGATCCGCAATCGCCGATCTTCGGCATGCCGATCCTCGACGTGGACAAGGCCAAGACCGTGCTGTTCATCAAGCGCGGCATGGGCTCGGGCTATGCCGGCGTCGAGAACGAGCTGTTCTTCCGCGATAACACGATGATGCTGTTCGGCGACGCCAAGAAGATGGTCGACGAGATCGTCAAGTCACTCTGAGCGCTGATCGCGGCGCCGGGCCTTATGGGTCCGGCGCCGTCGCGCGCCCGGAGCGGGAGGCAGCACATGGCGGGTAGCGCCGATCAGGGGCTGTGGCGGGCGATGCAGGCATCCGACCTGCCGGACGTCCATGCCCTGTCGAAGCGCATCCACACCGCCTATCCCGAGGGCCCCTCGATCGCGCGCGAGCGTCTCGCCCTTGCCTCGCAATGGTGCCGCGTGCTGGTCAGCGATGATGCGCTTTGCGGCTATCTTCTCGCCCATCCCTGGCGTCGCGGCGCCCCACCTGCCCTCGACAGCCTGATCGGCGCGCTGCCGGATGATCCCGATTGCCTCTATATCCACGACATCGCCATCGTTCCGGAACGTCGCGGGCACGGCGATGCGGCTGTGCTGCTCGCAGCCCTCACCCGCGAAGCGATCGACCGGTTCGGCATGATCGCGCTGGTCAGCACCGGTCCCGCGACGGGTTACTGGCGCCGGCAGGGCTTCGCGCCGCGCCCGGTCGCACGGCCCGATATCCTCGCAAGCTATGACGGCGACGCGCTGTATATGGAGCGCGCGCACCGGTAGGCTCAGCTCTGCGGGAGCGCCTCGATGATGACGAAGGCCTGCGCCATCGGCGGCTCGTCGGTCAGGCTGACATGGATATGGGCCAGATGGCCAGCGGGAATCAGCGCCGCAAGCCGCTCTGCCGCGCCACCGGTCAGTTCGAGCGTCGGGCGCCCGGAATCGTCGTTCACCACCGCGATGTCGCGCCAGAACACGCCTTCCGCGATCCCGGTCCCGAGCGCCTTCACCGCCGCCTCCTTCGCGGCGAAACGGCGGGCATAGCAGGGGCCGGGATTGGCCCGCGCCTCGCAGCGGGCGCGCTCGCCCTCGGTGAAGACGCGATGCGTGAAGCGGGTGCCGTGGCGCGCGATCGACGCCTCCACCCGCCGGATATCGCACAGATCCGAACCGATCCCGATGATCATGCGGAATGCCCGGATCTCGCGGCATCCATGGCGGCGCGCATGGCGCCGATCGCCTCGGGCAGCCCACAAAAGATCGCCTCGCCGATCAGGTAATGACCGATATTCAGCTCGACGAATTCAGGGATCGCCGCCACCGGGCCGACATTCTCGGTGGTGAGTCCGTGCCCGGCATGCATTTCGAGCCCGATACCCGCGCCATGCGCCGCCGCGCGGCGCAGCCGGTCGAGCTCACCCGCGACCCCGGCCTCGTCGCCGTCGAGCCAGAGCTCGGCATAACGCCCCGTATGCAGCTCGACCACCGGCGCACCGAGCGCGCGGGCGGCATCCATGACGCGCTCTTCCGGCTCGACGAAGAGCGAGACGCGGCAGCCCGCATCTTTGAGAGCGACGATCGCATCGCGCAGAGCATCCGGACGTGCTTCGAGATCGAGCCCGCCTTCCGTGGTGCGCTCCTCGCGCTTCTCGGGGACGAGGCAGGCGGCATGCGGGCGCAGGCGCGTGGCGATGGCGATCATCTCGTCGGTCACCGCCATCTCGAAATTGAGCGGCTTGCCGATCTCGGCCATGAGCCGCTCCATATCGGCGTCGCGAATATGCCGGCGATCCTCGCGCAGATGCGCCGTGATGCCGTCGGCACCGGCGGAAATCGCCAGATGCGCGGCGCGCACCGGATCGGGATGCGGCCCGCCACGGGCGTTACGCACCGTGGCGACGTGGTCGATATTCACACCCAGACGCAACCTTCCACCGGTCATGATCCCTCACCTTCCTCAGCCCTTCGGCGCGCGCGCCGGCGCGCAGCCCGGAACTAGCCGTATATCGTGCACATAACCCAACCGCGCGCGCCATGAAAGCGCCGCCCGGGCATAGCGATCCTGCACCGCCCCGATGACAGGCGCCGCGAACCCGCTTAACCTGTGGCGGTGACAGCGGAATAACAATGTCCCGCAAAGGGATCGCGGCGCCGCATGGAGGACGAGCATGGATGAGCAGCACAAGGCGGGGATGGATGTGCGCCGCACGGTTCTGGGCGATGCCCATGTGGATCGCGCCGAAGCGCAGAAGACCGATTTCGACGCACCGTTTCAGGATTTCATCACCCGCTCCGCCTGGGGGATGGTCTGGACGCGACCGGAACTGACACCGCGCGAGCGCTCGCTGGTGACCATCGGCCTGCTTGCCGCGCTCGGCAATGACGGCGAACTGGCGCTCCACCTGCGCGCCACGCGCAATACCGGTGCGAGCCCCGAGGATGTGCGCGAGGCGCTGATGCATGTCGCGGTCTATGCCGGCGTGCCGCGCGCGAATCATGCGATGAAGATCGCCAAGGAGATATTCGGAGCCATGGATGCGCAGGAGGAAACCCGCGCATGAGCTTTACCGAACGCGACACCACCCGCCACCCGCCCGCACTGGCGCCAGCCTACAAGTCGAGCATCCTGCGCAGCCCGCAAAAGCCCCTCGTCGCCCTGCCGGCGACGCTCTCGGAGCTCACCGGACCGGTCTTCGGCCATGAGATCATCGGCCCGCAGGACGCGGACCTGACGGTCAACCACGCACGTGCCGGCCATAGCGCGATCGGCCCGCGCATCATCGTGCATGGCCGCATCCTCGACGAGGACGGGCGCGGCGTGCCTGATGCGCTGATCGAGATCTGGCAGGCCAATGCGGGCGGGCGCTACCGCCACAAACGGGACGGCTACCTCGCCCCCCTGGACCCGGATTTCGGTGGCTGCGGGCGCACGATCAGCGATGCGGATGGTGCCTATGCCTTCCGCAGCATCCAGCCCGGCCCCTATCCCTGGCCCAACCGCGCCAATGACTGGCGTCCGGCCCATATCCATTTCTCGGTCTTCGGCCACGCCTTCGCGCAAAGGCTGATCACGCAGATGTATTTCGCGGGCGATCCACTGATCGGCCTGTGCCCGATCGTCAACACCATCCCCGATCCACAGGCGATCGATTCGCTCACGGCCCGGCTGGACATGCGCGCCACGCAGCCGATGGATGCGATCGCCTGGCGGTTCGACATCGTCCTGCGCGGGCGCCGCGCCACCTTCTTCGAAAACCGTCCGGAGGGCACCTGATGCACGACCCGCTCGGCTATCTCAAACAGACCCCTTCCCAGACGGCGGGCCCCTATCTGCATATCGGCTGCACGCCGGTCGGGGCCGGGCTCGACTGGCCGCATGCCGATCTCGGCGCCACGATGATCAGCGATGAGACGCGCGGCGAGCGCATCAGCATCACCGGCTGCGTGCATGACGGGATGGAGGCGCCCCTGCGCGACGCGCTCATCGAGATATGGCAGGCGGATGCGCAGGGCATTCATCCCAGACGCGGCGATCCGCGGGGGACGGGCGATCCGTTCTTTACCGGATTCGGCCGTTGCGCCAGCGATCCGGAGACCGGCGAATTCCGCTTCGAGACGATCCGGCCCGGTCGGGTCCCCGGCCCCGGCGGCGTGATGATGGCGCCGCATGTGAGCTTCTGGATCGTGGCGCGCGGTATCAATCTCGGCCTGCACACGCGCATGTATTTCCCGCATGACGATCTCTCCGGCGATCTAGTCCTGGCGCGAATCGAGCACCGCGATCGCATCGCAACGCTGATTGCGCAGGAGAGGGCGCCGGGCGCATACCATTTCGAGATTTTTCTGCAGGGTCCACGCGAGACGGTGTTCTTCGATATCTGACAGGGCCTTGCCACGCAGACACCGGCGCGACGCGGCGTTAACGCCACGCGCGATGCGATTGACTCGCCCGCGCCGCTGTGGCCCCTTGTCGCGGTCGGTGCCCGAATCCGGGCCTAACAGGGAAACCGGTGTGAAACCGGTGCTGCTCCCGCAACTGTGATCGGCGAGCCCGTCCAGATGCCACTGGCGCATTCCACGCCGGGAAGGCGGACATCAGGCTTTGACCCGCGAGCCAGGAGACCTGCCGACGTAACGTAACCCTGAACGACGAGGGCGGGAGTCCTCGCGGGAGAAAAATCGATGAAGAAGTTGCTCACGGCGCTCGTCGCCGCATTTCTGCTTGCCGTTCCGGCCAGCATCGTCACACCGGCCAAGGCCCACCACGACGGCGACACCTTCCAGGCCGGCGACATCATCGTCAGCCATCTGTGGACCCATGCCACCAGCGCCACCTCGGATGCGATCGAGGTCTACATGACCATCCTCAATACCGGCAACGAGGCGGATGAACTCATCGCGGCAACGACCCGCTTCACCGGAACCGGCAAGCTCCAGGCGACGACCTTCCAGGACGGCGCCCTGCGCGTCGTCGAGGCGCCCACCCTCGAACTCGCTCCCGCCCAGGCGGTGAGCTTCCAGCCCGGCGGCATCACCCTCGTGCTCCCCGGCGTGCAGCGCGATCTGCGCGAAGGTGATCATTTCCACATGACGCTCGAATTCGCCCAGGCTGGCGCCGTCACCGTGGATGTCCAGGTCGAGGGCCCGCTCGAGGCGGATGACGCCGATCACGACCATGACCACGATCACGATGATCGCGGCCACAGCCACGATACCGAGAGCTGACGAGAGCATCGCGGGTACGGCGCGGGCAGGCACTTGGTTGACATCGCGCCGTGCTCCGATAGACCATGAGTCTAGCCGACGGTGCCGCGCTTTCGGGCGCGGCTTTCAAGGGAATGCCGGAAGGGCGTGCGGGTCGAAGACCTGCCGACGCCCGTGCCGGAGCTGCCCCCGCAACTGTGAGCGGCGAGCTTCCAGCGTGAACCACTGGCCCATGGCCGGGAAGGAGCTGGCGGCGACGACCCGTGAGCCAGGAGACCTGCCGTCGCCTGCAACTGTGATCGATCCGGGCGGGGTGCACCGGGTGAATTGATCGGCCGACGGGGCGCAGGTCCGTGGCCGGACGCGAAAACCGGGTTTCCCGGTCTTCGAGTTTTGGACGCCACAACATGAGCCAGTTTAGGCGCGGCAACGAAGCCGCCGAACAATCTTCATCCCTTCCGGATGATCGACCGATCCTCCACGTCTGCCTCACCTGCCGGCAGCGCGATGCCGAAGGCAACGTGATCGAGACGGACGAGCCACGCGCGGGAACGCGCCTTCACCACAATCTCGAAGCCGCCCTGCCAGCGGATGCGCCCTTCGTGCTCAGGGGCGTCGAATGCCTCTCCAATTGCAAGCGTGCCTGCACGATCGGGCTGACCAGCCCGGCGCGCTGGAGCTATGTCTATGGCGATCTCGATCCGGATGCGAGCGTCGCCGAGATCATCGCCGCCGCGACCCTCTATGCCGGCACCGAGAACGGGCTGGTGCCCTGGCGCGAGCGCCCGCAGATCTTCCGCAAGGGCGTGATCGCCCGGATCCCGCCCTTCCCGCTTTCATCTTCCCATTACGCCGCGCCCGCCGTCGAACCGGCCCGCGCCAGCGAGGACCAATCCGCATGAGCAACGCTTTCGCACCTTCGGTCGGCAAAACGCCCGTCACCATCATCACCGGCTTCCTCGGCTCGGGGAAGACGACGCTGATCCGCAATCTGATGCAGAACCCGCAAGGCCTGCGGCTCGCCGTGATCGTCAACGAATTCGGCGATGTCGGCGTCGATGGCGACATTCTCAAATCCTGCGCGGACGAAAATTGTCCCGTCGATTCCATCCTCGAACTCGCCAATGGCTGCCTGTGCTGCACCGTTGCCGATGATTTCGTACCCACCATCGAAGCGCTGATGAAGCTGCCGCAAAAGCCCGATCACATCGTCATCGAGACCTCCGGCCTGGCTTTGCCCAAGCCGCTCCTGAAGGCTTTCGACTGGCCGGATCTGCGTTCGCGCATTACGGTCGACGGCGTCATCGCGGTGGCCGATGCCGAGGCGATCGCCGCCGGGCGCTTCGCGGCCAATCCCGAGGCTGTCGAGGCCCAGCGCCTCGCCGATGAGGGGATCGACCACGAGACGCCGCTCTCCGAGCTCTTCGAGGACCAGATTTCCTGCGCCGATCTCGTCATCCTCAACAAGGCCGATCTCGTCGATGCGGATGGCATGGCGCGCGCCCGTGCCGTCATCGAGAAGGAGGCCCCGCGCCCGGTGCCGATCCTCGAAGCGAGCGAGGCAAAGCTCGACCCGCGCGTGCTGATCGGGCTCGGCAAGGCGGCGGAAGACGATCTCGACGCGCGCCCCTCGCATCACGACGATCATGATCACGAGCATGACCACGAGGATTTCGAGAGCATCATCGTCACCCTCCCCGAGGGCCTCTCGCCCGATGAGATCGTGGCGCGGGTCGAGCGGCTGGCGCGCGAGCAGAACATCCTGCGGGTGAAGGGCTATGTCGCCGTGCCCGGCAAGCCGATGCGGCTGCTCGTCCAGGGTGTCGGCGCGCGGGTACGCACCCAGTTCGACCGCCCCTGGGCGCCGCAGGAGGAGCGCGCCTCGCGGCTCGTGGTGATCGCCGAGCACGACCATATCAACCGCACGGCCATCGAAGCCGTGCTCAACGGCTGAGCGGGTTTCAGCGATGCATGTCGTCTTTCGCGAAAGTCATGGCCTCGAGGAAGCCGGTGCACCCCAGGATCTGGGGCAGAGCCCGGCTGAACTCGTCGTCCTGTCTTTCTCCGACAGCGATCTCGGCGCCTTCGCCGCCGCGTGGCGGGCGGGGCGCGCGGGGCTGCCGGGCCTGCGGCTTGCCAATATCGCATCGCTGATCCATCCGCTATCCGTCGATACCTATTGCGAGAACACCCTGTCGGGGGCGCGCGCCATCCTGATCCGTATCCTCGGCGGGGTGGATTACTGGCCCTATGGCATCGAGCAGATCCAGAAACTGGCGGCGCGCGAGAACATCGCACTCGCGGTCATCCCCGCCGATGGCCGCCCGGATGAACGCCTCGACGCCGCCTCCAACCTCCCGGTCTCGACCCTGCGGCGCATCGCGCATCTTTGCGATCAGGGCGGACAGGGCGCCGCCCATGCCGCGCTCGCCCAGCTCGCGCTGGCGGGCGGGCTCTATGCGGATCCGGTGATGGGGGTGAAGGCGATGGCGCCGGTGGGCCTCTTCCGCCCCGGCACCGGCATCGTCTGTCCGCTGGCCCTGCCGCGCGTCAGTTCCCGCCCGCTCGCCCCCGTCATCTTCTACCGCTCCTTCCTCACCGCCGCCGATACCGGACCGGTCGAGGCGATGATCGCGGCTCTGGAGGCGCGCGGCTTCGATTCCTTCGGCATTTTCGTGCCGAGCCTGAAGGCGCCCGATGCTGCCGGCTGGCTGCGCCGCCATCTTGCGCGGCTGGAGCCGGATGTTATCATCAACGCCACCGCCTTTTCCGCGCGCATGGATGCGGATGGCGGCACGCCGCTCGACATCGCCGATGCGCCGGTACTCCAGGTCGCGCTCGCCAATTCCGACCGCAAGGCCTGGAGCGAGGCCGAACGCGGGCTCTCGCCGGCGGACCTCGCCATGCATGTGGTGCTTCCGGAAGTCGATGGCCGCATCTTCGCCGGCGTGGTCTCCTTCAAGGAGCAGGAAGCGCGCGACCCTGATCTCGGCTTTGCGCGGCGCGCCCATTGCGCCGATGCCGGCCAGATCGCGGCGCTCGCCGAGAAGGCCGTCGCCCAGGTCAATCTGCGCCGCAAGCCGCCGGAGCAACGCCGGCTCGCCCTCATCCTCTCCACCTATCCCGGTCGCGAGGATCAGCACGCCCATGCGATCGGGCTCGACGCGCCGGCAAGCGCGATCGGACTCTATGATCTGCTCGGCGCGCACGGCTATGCCACCGGCGAAGCCCCTGCCGATGGCGATCATCTGGTTGCAGCGCTTGGCGAAACCCGCATCACCTGGCCGCTGGAGGCTTATCGCGAAGCACTCGCCACCTTGCCGCAGAGCCTGCGCGACGCGCTCGAAGCGCAATGGGGTGCGCCGGAGGATGATCCCGATTGCCGCGACGGCGCCTTTCATTTCCGCGCGCTCGAGCACGGCCGTATGATCACCGCGCTTCAACCCGAGCGCGGCAACCGCACCGACCGGGCGGCGGAATATCACGATCTCGCCCGCGCCCCGCGTCACGCCTATGTGGCCTTCTATCTCTGGCTGCGCCATGCATGCGCCATCGACGCGCTGATCCATCTCGGCGCGCACGGCACGCTGGAATGGCTGCCCGGCAAGGCCGTGGCGCTTGGGCCGGAATGCTGGCCGCAGGCGCTGACCGGTCCGCTGCCGGTGATCTACCCCTTCATCGTCAACGATCCCGGCGAGGCCGCCACGGCCAAGCGCCGCATCGGCGCGCTCACCATCGGCCATATGACGCCACCCGTGCGCAGCGGCGTGATGCCCGACGCCCTGCACGGGCTGGAGCGCCTGCTCGACGAATATTCCACTGCCGACGGGCTCGACCCGCGCCGGCGCGACCGGCTCGTCGATGCCATCATCGATGCCGCGCAGGCGACGCAGATCGTCGATGATCTCCAGATCACGCCGGAGACCTGCAAGCAGGAGGCGATCGCGCGCGTCGACGCCTTCGTCTGCGACATCAAGGAAACCCAGTTCACCGACGGGCTCCACGTCTTCGGCGAACCGGCGCGCGCGGAAGATGACGGCGCGCTTGACCCGCATGCTCTCGATCCGCATGCTCTCGCATCCTGCCCCCAATCCGAGCGCGATGCGCTCATCGCCGCGCTCGACGGGCGCTTCGTCGCGCCGGGCCCCGCCGGATCACCCTGGCGCGGGCGCAGCGACGTCTTGCCTACCGGGCGCAACCTCTTCGCCGTCGATCCGCGCGCCGTGCCGAGCCGCGCGGCGGTCGAGCAGGGCACGCGCATGGCCGAGGCGCTGGTCATGCGCCATTTGCAGGATCATGGCGACTACCCGCAAAGCGTCGTGGTCGATCTGTGGGGCTCGGCCACGATGCGCACCGCCGGCGAGGATTTCGCCATGGCGATGCGGCTGATCGGGGCGCAGCCGGTCTGGGATCACGGTTCGCACCGGATCTCCGGATTCGAGATCCTCGCCCCCGCCCTGCTGGGGCGCCCGCGCATCGCGGTGACGCTGCGCATTTCCGGCCTGTTCCGCGACATTTTTCCCGGCCTCGCCGATCTCTTCGAGCAGGCGGTCGCGGCCCTGCGCAAGCGCGCCGAACCCGAGGGCGAGAACCCGTATTACGGAGAATTCACTGAGGCAGCCCATGTCTTCGGCCCGGCGCCGGGCAGCTATGGCGCGGGTGTCGATCATCTCACCGAGGACTTCTCGCGCGAGACGATTGACAAGGCCGGGCGCGACTGGCTCGCGGCTTCCGCCTTCGCCTATGGCGGCGACAAGGCCGGGCGCTACGACAAGACCGGGCTGGAAGCGCGCGTGGCGCAGGCCTCGGCCTATGTGCATGCGCATGATCTGGCTGAAAGCGACCTCCTCAGCGCCCCCGATTACGCCCAACACCAGGGCGGTTTCGCCGCCGCCGCCCGCAGCCTGCGTGGCGAGGAAGGCAACGCACCCGCGCTCTATCATCTCGACACCACCCGCCCCGAACAGACGCGCATCCGTGCCACGCATGAGGAGATCGCGCGGCTGGTGCGGGCGCGGGCGAGCAATCCGCGCTGGCTCGCCGGCCAGATGCGCCACGGCTATCGCGGTGCGGCGGAAATCGCCGCCACGCTCGACCAGATGGCCCGCTTCGCCGCCCTCGCCGAGGTGGTCGCGAGCCATCATTTCGATCTCTATTTTGATGCCACGCTGGGCGACGAGGCCGTGCGCGACTTCCTCGCCCGCGCCAATCCGGAGGCGCTACGGCAGATGCGCAACCGTTTCGAGGCGATGCGCGAATACGGCTACTGGAAGCCCCTGCGCAACAGCGTCATCGCCATGCTGGACCATGATGCGCCTTCGCTTGAAGAGGACGCGCCCGGTGCGCGGCTCGCCTCGTGAGCATTGCGACACCCGTGACTGGCTTCTCCCGCAAGGGCTGGTGCCCCGGCGCCTGGCGCCCGATGCGCTCCGGCGACGGGCTGATCCTGCGCCTGCGCCCGCCCGGCGGGGCACTCACCATTGCCGATCTGCGTCGTATTAGTGACGGCGTGACGCGCTACGGCAACGGTATCGTCGAAGTGACCCGCCGCGCCGCGCTCCAGATCCGGGGCATCGCCGATGATGATCGCGCGGCGGCCCTGCGCGCCGATCTCCAGGTTCACGGCCTCGTCGATGATGATGCGCAGGCGGAAGCCGCGCGGCAGGTCGTGCATGATCCGTTTACGGATTGCGAATTCGGCCTCGCGCTGGAACACGCCCTCGTCGATGCCGTCCGCGACGATGCGGCGCTGGCATCGCTGCCGGCGAAATTCGGTTTCCTGATCGATCACGGCAAGCCGCGCCGCCTCGCCGCCACGCCCGGCGATATCCGCATCGAGCGGGCGACCGATGGCGGGCTCTGCCTGCGTGCGGCGGGATGCGATGAGGCGGTCGCGATCACGCCGGATAATGCCGTCACGCATGCCCTCGCCCTCGCCCGCGCCTTCGCCCGCCACCCGGCTGTCATCGCCGGGCGTTTTCATCGCATGAAGGCGCTGATGGAGAGCGGTGAGGCGGGCGGCCTTTATCAGGATGCCGGGCTCGGCCCGCTCGTGAAAACGACGCCCGCCCCGCATGCTGATGCCCCCCGTCCGGGGCTCCATCCAGACGGGGTGCTCATCGCCCTCCCCTTCGGCCAGATCGAGGCATCAGCGCTTGATCTCCTCGCCGACGCGATGGCGACGCACGCCGTCACCGCCATCCGTCTCACCCCCTGGCGTGCCTTCTACCTGCCCGGCGCGGATAGCGCCTGCCTGAAGATGCTCGCACGCAACGCATTCATCACAGATCCCGACGATCCGCTCGCGCGCGTCGATGCCTGCCCCGGAGCCCCGGCTTGCGAATCCGGCTTGATCGAAACACGCGCTCTCGCGCGTGACCTCG
>JAFIEI010000091.1 GCA_020832565.1 Salinarimonas sp.
CCCGGGCATGTCGGCCCCGACGGAGAAAAGGTCCACGATGTCGTCATCATGGGCGGCGGCATGTGCGGATTGCTCGCCGCTTTCTCGATGATCGCCGGCGGCATCCGCAATCTCAGAATCCTCGACCGCAATCCCGAAGGCTATGAAGGACCCTGGGTAACCTATGCGCGCATGGAAACGCTGCGCTCTCCCAAGACCCTGGCCGGGCCTGCGGCGGGAATGGGGTGCCTGACCTTCCGCTCCTGGTTCGAGGCGCGCTTCGGTACTCGGGCATGGGAGGAACTGGACAAGATCCCGCGCACGATGTGGATGGATTACCTGCGTTGGTATCGCGAGGTCCTCGACATTCCTGTCGAGAACGGGGTCGAGATCCGGCAGGTTCAGCCGGACGGGGACTACCTCCGGCTGTTTCTGCGGGGCGCGAACCAGGATTCGATCCTGACGAGGCGCCTCGTCATGGCCACCGGGCGTGACGGTACCGGAGGGCCCAACATCCCCGGTTTCGTTAGGAATCTGCCCGGGCAGGTCTGGGCGCATTCGGCCGACGAGATCGACTTCGTGGCGCTCGCGGGCAAGCGTGTCGCGGTGATCGGTGTGGGCGCCTCGGCAGTGGACAACGCCGCAGAGGCGCTGGAGCACGGCGCGGCGGAGTTGCGCCACCTCGTCCGGCGCAAGCAGATGCCCACGATCAACAAGATGATGGGCATAGGCTCCTTCGGCTTCACCAACGGCTACTGCGCCCTCAACGATTCCTGGCGCTGGCGCTTCATGCATTATTCCTTCCTGACGCAAACCCCGCCGCCGCGCGGCTCGACGCTGCGGGTCTCACGCCACCCGAATGCGTATTTCCACTTCGGGGCCGGCGTGCAAGAGGCGCGGATGGAGGGCGACGAGATCGTGCTTGTCACGCCAAAGGGAGAACTGCGCACGGATTTCCTGATCCTGGGCACCGGATTCAAGGTCGAACCCGACTCGCGCCCGGAACTCGCCAAATATGCCGACCGGATTTTGCTGTGGAAGCACAAGTATACGCCTCCCCCGGAACTGGCACATTCCGAGCTGGGGAATTTCCCCTATCTGGCAAACGACTTTTCCTTCATGGAACGCGAGCAGGGAATCGCCCCCTGGCTCTCGCGGATTCATTGCTTCAACTACGGAGCCAGTCTGAGCATGGGCAAGGTCAGCGGAGACATCCCCGGCATCAGCGAGGGTGCGAGTTGGCTGACCGGCGCGATTGCCGCACAATTGTATCGTGAGGATGTGGAAACGCACTGGCAGGCCCTCCTCGATTACGATACTGCGGAACTGCGGGGCGACGAATGGCGCGAGGATGCCTGGCCGACACCGAAGAATCGGAGCGCGGCATGAGCGATGCGAATGTGCTGGAAAAGGCGGGTCGGGTCCCTGCCGGCGGGGTCTTGCGCGAGGCGGTCGACTTTCGCGCGCGCCTGATGGAACTCACGCAGGAATCCCACGATGCAGCCCTGGTGCCGCGCGAGCCGGGTGGGCTGTCCCACGCGCTTCGGGCGGCCCTCGCGCAGCGGATCGTGCGAATCTGTGACGATCCCGAACTCGAGCACCACTACGCGGCAATGGCAGGCGATGCCGATGCGGCGGGCCACGGCATGCCGGGTTCGACGAGCGACGAAGAACGCACCAGCGCCATACTTGCCTATGTCGACAAGGTCACCAGAACGCCCCGCGACGCGAGTGAGGCCGATATCGCGAGGCTGCGTGCGGCTGGTGTCGGCGAGAGTGATGTCGTGCGGCTGGCCGGGCTCGTGGCCTTCGTCAATTATCAGTGCCGGGTTGCCCGTGTGCTGCGTTTGCTCGGTGAACAGCCATGAGCCGGGTCGTTGAGAAATTTACCACCAGGGTTCCCCGCTGGCGGCCTCACGTCAGGCCGCTCGCCTTCGACGAAGCGACGGGCGAACAGCGCGACGCCCTGCGGGAGACGCCGTCGGGCACCAAGATCTCCGATTATGTCCTCGTTCTCGCCCATGACCCGCAGGCGCTGTCGGCCCGGACGCCGCTGTTCAACGGCATCATGTACGCACCGGGCGGCCTGTCGCGCGCGGAACGTGAGATCGGGGCGACGGCCGCATCCTTTGTCAACCATTGCATCTATTGTGCGGCCGTGCATGCCAGCCGCTACAACCAGATCACCGGCGACACGACGCTCATGCGCAAGCTCTTCGTCGACGGGGAGAAGGCCGATATAGACCCGCGCGCGAAGGCGATCGTACGGTTTTCGGTACGCCTGTCCGAATGCCCGCCGCAGGTCGAAGCAGATGATATCACAAAATTGCGCGAACAAGGTCTGGATACGCAGGAAATCCTCGATCTAGCCTTGTCGACAGCGCTGTTCGGCTGGGCCAACCGGCTGATGCACACCCTCGGCGAGCCGGTCAGCGATGACTGACGCGCAGAGCCCGAACCGAGACCGGATTTGTCCGGTCAAGTCAATTGACAATGCAATGAGCCTTCGTCACAGTTCAAGTATATTCTTACCCGTGCACAAGAATCCGTCAATCATCAGGAAGGAATACCGGCCATGACCCAACATTTCCGCTCCGTCATAGCCCTGGCCTTGGGCGGGGTTCTGTTGGCTACAGCAGTCAATGCGCAGACGCTGCGTGTGGCAACCACCCCCTCCGCGCCGCATCCGTGGATCGATGCGGCCGAAAAGTTCAAGGAGGAAGTCGAGGCCAGAACCGACTACACGGTCGAGATCTTCACCGGTGGCCAGCTCGGCAACGACCCCACCGTGGTCGACGAAATGCGCATCGGTACGGTCGATTTCATGTTCGGCGGGGTGCAGAACGTCGCCTCCTTCGTTCGGGATTTCGAGTTTTTCCAGCTTAACTACCTCTGGGGTGACTTCGATACCTTCAAGGCCGCCACCGAGCCGGACAGCGCGGTGTTCCAGCACATGGCACAAGCCGTCGAGGACGCCGATGTGGGCATGAAGCTCGTGGCGCTGCTTGGTGGCGGAATCCGCAATCTTTCCAGCAGTCACGCGCCGGTGACCAGCCCGGCGGATCTGGAAGGCGTGCGGATGCGGGTGACCGGCTCACGTCTGGACGCCGATACTTGGGGCGCGCTGGGCGCTATCACCACTTCGGTGCCTTGGACCGAAGTCTATACCGCGCTTCAGACCGGCGTCGTCTCGGCCTTCGAGAGCACGATTAGCGGGATGTACGGCGCCCGGCATTACGAGGTTGCCAGCTATCATTCTCAGACTGAACATCAGTTCATGATGAGCCACATGTCGATGGCTACGGCGACATGGGAGCGCATGTCCGAAGAGGACCGGCAAGTGATTCTGGAAGCCGCCACCATCGCCGGTCGCCACGGCACCGAGGTCGGCGCGCGCAACGACATCGAGTTGCTGGAGGCGCTGAAGGAGCGCGGTGTGGAAGTGATCGAGGTGGACAAGACTCCCTTCATCGAGGGCACCGCCCACCTACATGACGAGAACGCCGAGCGGCTCGGCCTGACTGATCTGCTGCAAACGGTCCGCGACATGCATTGAGCACGCCTGAGGGGAGCCGGTACGCCGGCTCCCGAGCCCCGGCGCTTTGAAGCAGCACTCCGTCAGGTGGGCACCGGTTGACGAAAAAAATGCGCCGAAACAGTGATTGAAAGCGCCCGGTCTTCCTCTATCAGGTCGGGTGGCGCTCTGACGGATCGGGGCTTTCTTGCTTGAGGCGTGGCGTATGCGCAAGATCAACGATCTGATCGAATGGATGTTCATCAACACCGCAGCGCTGCTTTTCGCAGTGTTCATCGGCGCGATTCTCTGGCAGGTCGCAGCCCGCAGCCTGCTTTCCTGGTCGGTGCGCTGGACCGACGAGGTGGCGCTGATGTGTTTTGTCTGGTCGGTGTTTCTGGGCGCTGCCGTGGCGCTGCGACGAGGGGCGCACTACGTGGTCGATATCTTGTCGCCCGAACGCGTGCTGGGTTCGAACCTGCTGCGGCTGTTTGGCAGTCTCGCTTGTCTGCCGATAATCTGGCTCCTGATCACCCATGGCCAGATCTATGCTGATATGGGCTGGCGTCGCGCCTCAATGGCGCTGGAAGTTCCGCTGTTCTGGATCTTCGTCGCGATACCGGTCTCTGGCGTGGCGATGGCGATCTTCTCAATCGAGGTGATCTGGGACGACATCCGACGATTGATCACCGGCACACCGCCGCCCGTATCCCAGGACGAGATCTGAGCTATGCCGCCCGTCCTGACGCTGATCTTTTGCTTCCTCCTGTTCGTCGCGCTGCGGGTGCCGATCGCCTTCGCCATCGGTCTCGCCTCAGTAATCACCATCATGCAGTTGGGCCTGCCCTTCACCTCGGTGGTGGCGCAGATGTATTCCAGCATCGATTCCTTCCCGCTGCTGGCGGTGCCGTTCTTCCTGCTGCTCGGGCGGCTGATGAACGACGGTGGCATCACCGACCGCCTGCTGCGCTTCGCGGATGCCACCGTGGGCCATATCCGCGGCGGGCTCGGGCACGTCAACGTGATGGTCTCGATGATGTTCGCGAGCCTCTCGGGTTCCGGTGCGGCGGATACGGCCAGCGTCGGTGCGGTGATGATTCCGGCCATGAAGAAGGGCGGCTACCCGGCCCCCTTCGCGGTTGCGCTGACGGCCGCCTCCTCGGTGCTGGGCGGCATCATCCCGCCCTCGATCCTGATGGTGATCTATGGCGCCTTCGGCAATGTGTCCATCGGGGCACTGTTTCTCGGCGGTATCGTGCCGGGACTGATGATCGGCTTCGTCCAGATGGGCTATGCCTATCACGTCGCCCGGCGTATCGGGCTGAAGCCGGAGGGAACGTTTTCGTTCCGCCGCATGGGGGTGACGGGTCTAGCCGCATCACCTCCGGCGGTGCTGCCGATCCTGGTGCTGGGCGGGATTACCACCGGCGTATTCACCGCCACCGAGGCCGCCTCCATCGCCGTGGCGATCGGTCTGGTTCTGGCGCTGGTGGTCTACCGCTCCATCCCGCTGCTGGGCGTGCCGCGAATTCTCGCCGATACGGTCGTTGCCTTTTCCCTTCCGATGTTTGCGGTGGCCATGGCAGGGATTATGGGCTGGCTGATCGCCTATATGGGTGTCGCACGCGACGTGGCGGCCTTCATCACTATGGTTACCGACACCCGCATCGGGCTGATGCTGATGGTGGCGGCCTGCCTTCTGGTGGTTGGAACGGTGCTGAGTCCGGTGACGGCGGTGATTATCTTCCTGCCGATCATCCAAGAAATCGCCCGCATGGGTGGCATCGACGAGGTCCATATGGGGCTGATCTGCGTGCTCACGCTGACGCTGGGGCTGGTGACGCCGCCCTATGGAATCTGCCTGCTGATCGCCACGCAGATCGGCAATGTCAGCACGCCCCAGGCGTTTCGGGCTATACTACCCCTAATCGGTCTGGTCATTCTCATCATCATTGTCGGCATCGTGTTTCCCGGCCTCTTCCTGAGCCTGCCATGGCTGTTGATGCCCGAGGCATTCCCCGGCCGCTGATGCTCAGCCGCCCTGCAGATGCCCGCGCCGCGCCGCCTCCTGCAATGCCTCCAGCCTCATCCGTTCCATCCCGAGCGCCGGCAGCAACGGATTTTCGGCGCGGAAATCGCGTCCATAAATGGCCGAAAAACTGTCGATCCCGGCGCTGTGCAGCGGTGCTGGCCGGCCGCTCAGCGTGCCTAGCAATTCGAGGGGCACTAGGCCGAAGGGGACATCCTCGGTTACATAACGGCTGTCGGCGGTAGCGGGGCCGTTATGGCCCATGCCTGCGGGCTCCATCGCCGCGAACATTTCCGCCACCGTGGCGCCAACCGGAATCTGGTAGGACAAGTTCAAATGCTCGAACAGAGTACGCACCGTCAGCCCCAGGGCATCGGCGATGGCCAGTCGCTCTGCATCCAACGCCTCCAGCAGCCGGCCTACACCGGGCGTGACGTTAAGGTTCTGCGACCAGGTCTCACCCCGCTCCATCCGGGTGAAGTTGCATAGCGCGATGCCGAGATGGTTCTGCGGGTTCAGGTTGCTCAGCGTAATCGCCAACAGCCCGTCACACAAATGGAAGCGCTGACCGAACAGCAATTCGCACAGCGCGAGCATGGCGGCGGTTTCGGTCTCCGGCAGGCTGCACATGTCGATACGCGAACGGAGGCTAACCACATGCACCCTCCCTGGCGCGGGGCTGCGCGCGGTGATGGTGGTGGTGCTCCAGGCCACGATGGGAGCGGACACGCCGCGCTGGGCCAGAAGATCGCCCATATAGAGCGGCCCAAATGAGGATTGCGAGCTAACGATCACCGGCTGGCCGTCGCGTATATGTGGCGCGAGCGCGTCCATGACGGGCTTGTGCCCGTAACCCGGGACCGCGATCAACAGGACATCTGCTCGCGCCGCCAGATCCGCGGCATCCGCGGCGAGACCGGGCTTGAACAGCCCGGCGACGGCGCCCGCCGCCTCAAGACCCGTCTCGGCGGCCATGCCGGCAGCTTCTCCGCCATTCGGCGAGAACAGGATCGCAACATGGCCCGCCTGCATGGCCAGCGCGGCGGTGCCGAGGCCGACAGGCCCCGCCCCGGCGATGCCAATCTTCAATGCCTTCTCAGCCTGTACCATAGCTACATCCTTTCTTTGTGTCGTATAGATTGTCAGGTGTGGATCGCGCGCTGGTCAACGACATCGGGTCGAAAACATTCACGTTGGTGGATTTCCAGCTTTTCGCATCAAGCTCCTTAGCTCCAAGACAGTTTTCACATTTCAAACAGGATAAAATGAGTGCCAAATAGCCCAACCTCAATATACCCACAATCTACATGATAATTAAAGATATGACTTTCTAACCTCACCCCTACAAAAAACTTGTTTTTCATTCTAAGGTGGCAAATATAACACCAGTGCGCAAATGTAGGCGGATCGTGTTGGTCGTTCTAATTTTGACCAACAGATCGAAATTAGAGCCGCCCGAAGCCGGCGAGCACGGATATCCGACCCATACAAGGTACATACCATTTTAGAGAAAATTTGACAGGGTACCGCAAGATGAATTTCGTTGAAAATACTTTTTCAATAAAATATATTTTGATTTACAAAAAAATTATTGATTAATTTCTTAATATTAACATATATTTTCGACAATTTTTTTTCATCAATAAGATATTTTGCTTGATATATTCCACTATTAAAATCAGGTCTCCACAATACATCGATACCTTTTGCAGGCCCAATCCCTCGATTGGGTTGATGAGCATTAATGATAAGATGTTCCATTTATTCCTCACCGCGTGAATGCTGGATGCATAGGATAAAGCAGAAGACCGCCGATTACCAGAAATCCGTGCGGCTCGCGTCGCCATGCGGTGACTTCCGGATGGATCGTGGCACTGCGGTTATGGTGAGGAGATCGCAATGCGGGAGAAGTCATCGCGAACCTTTCTGCCATCGGCATTTGGGCATTGTCCTGCCTAGCCCTCACAGGGGTGAGACTGGTCGAGGGCCGCATCTGGGGCAAGCGCAGGTATTCGCGAACCGGGTCGGCGTAGATGCGATCCCCCATTCGCGGCACCAGCGGTCAGGCCCGCGTGAGCACGAGGCGTCCGCGCACCTTGCCCGCGCGCAGGCGCGAAAGCGCATCATTG
>JAFIEI010000092.1 GCA_020832565.1 Salinarimonas sp.
TCATGCCGCATCACCGCCGAGGCTGTGCATCTGCGTCAGCCAGGCCTCGCGCTGCGCGGCGCGGCTTTCACCCTCGACGCGCCCCATCAGGGTGGTGCGAACCGGCTTCACCCCGGCGAATTTGAGGATGTTGCGCTCGAGGCTCTTGAGCGAATGCGAGAGGAAATAGAGACGGTAAACCAAAGCCGGCATCCCCATCGTCACCACGACGCGCGCCGATTTCCCCTTCAATCCCTGCTGCCAGCGCCCCTTGTCGTCGACAGACATGACGAAGCCGCCGCAGGAGAGATGTTCGAGCGCGGATTTCAGGATGGCCGGCATGTCGCCCAGCCAGAGCGGATAGATGATCACGAGGTGATCCGCCGCACCGACGATCGCCTGCATATGCAGGATGCGCTCGTCGGTCGGAGGCGCCTTCCATTGCGCCTGGTTGCGGATATGGGGCAGGTCAAACTGGCCGGTATCGATGATATCGACCACATGCCCCGCCGCTTCCGCGCCTGCACGATAGGAATCGGCCAGCGCATGGCAGAAATGCCCGCCCTGCGGGTCCGGATGCCCCTGAATGATCGCGATGCGTTTCGTCATGAACGGGTCCCCCTCGCCCCACTCGGTGCAATCATGCCTGGCGCAATCATAAGAGCCGCGTCGCAATACGACAGAGCGGAGGAATGCGGAGCCGCAGCGGCATGCGAAGATGCGCATGTCCGCCTGCCGGTCCCGATTGTCGCGAGAAAGATGGTGCCCCTGGCCCGAGTCGAACGGGCACTCCTTGCGGAACTCGATTTTGAGTCGAGCGCGTCTACCAATTCCGCCACAGGGGCAACACGCTCGTCGGTTAGCACGACCGCAACCGGCAAATCAACGAATTTAACCGGCCCCGCATCGCAGCTTCAGGTTTCGCTTACCAATTTCGCGCAGATCACGTAAGAGAGGCCGCCGGGCTCACGGGCGGGCTGCGGACGAGACCCGTCCTGCACTGCATCAAGGCTGCGCGGACGGCACCAGCGAAGGCGGATCATGCTCAGACGGCTGTATTACTGGACCCTGTCACTCGCAGCGCGGCCATGGGCGCCGTGGGGCCTCGGCGCGGTTTCCTTTACGGAGAGCTCCGTCTTTCCGATCCCGCCGGATGCGATGCTGGTGCCCATGGCACTGGCACGGCCCGAGCGTGCCTATTTCTACGCGTTGATCACGACGCTGACTTCCGTCGCCGGCGGCCTTTTGGGTTATGTCATCGGCGCGCTGCTCTACGAATCGGTCGGGCTCTGGGTGATCGAGCTCTACGGGCTCGAAGACAAGGCCGAGAATTTCCGGATGCTGTTTGCCGAGCACGGCCACTGGACCATCATGATCGCCGGCTTCACGCCGATCCCCTACAAGCTGATCACGATCACGTCGGGCTTTGCCGGGTACGACATCTGGATGTTTGTGCTGCTCTCGCTGTTGACGCGCGGGGCGCGATTCTTTCTGCTGGCGGCGCTGTTGTATAATTTCGGCGACTGGATCCGCGATTTCATCGACCGCCATTTCGCCGTCCTGACGACGCTCGTGGCATTTGTCGGCATCATGGGCTTTGTTCTGGTCCGCTACCTTTTCTGAGGCGCAAGACGTGCAGATCACCAGCCTTCTCGCCATTCATCGCGGTATCGCGCTCGCCATCGCCCTGATCGGCGTGGCGACGATCGCGGCTGCCTTGTATTTCGAACACGTCCTCGACCTGCGCCCGTGCCTGCTCTGCCTATATCAGCGCTGGCCGTACTATGCCGCGATCCCGCTGGCGCTGCTCGTCGCCCTGTTCGCGACCCGGCCCGGCCTTGCCCGCGCCGGGCTCGGCGTGATCGGCCTGATCTTCGTCGGCGGCGCGGGGCTCGCGCTCTATCATGTCGGCGTCGAGATGGGCTATTTCGTCGGGCCGACCGGCTGCGGCGGCGATGCGGCCCCGCCGGCGCGCGACATGGACGACTTCATGCGCCAGCTCGAGACCGTACGGGTCATCGATTGCTCGCAGCCCGCCTGGATTTTCCTCGGCATCACCATGGCCGGGTGGAACGCGCTGATTTCCTTCGCCGTCGCGCTCATCGCATTCGCGAGCGCTGCAACTTCATCCGCGAAGGTCGCGTTGACCGACTGAACCTTTCCCCGTAACTGCACAAGATCAAAAAGGAGCAAGACATGGCCCGTTCACGCAGAACAGAACAACGCGCCCTCGCCAAGGACGAACTCGCCTTCGTCGAGAAGAGCCATCATCCGGAGATCCAGGAGCTGTCCGACAAGGATCTCGCCGACCTGATCCGCCAGCTGCGCGATCGCCGCGACAAGGCCCGCGACATCGCCAGCCGCCAGCGCCGCGAGATGCGCGGCAAGTCGGCTCCCACCAGCGCCAAGGCGGCTTCGGACAATACCGGCACCAAGGAAAAGATGGCGATTCTCGCCGCCGCTCTCAAGCGCGCCAACAAGGAGCGCGACCGCCGCGGTGAAGATGCCGTCGAGGCCGCCTGAGGCATCTCTCGCAAGCGGGTGCCGTCAGTCGATGGCGCCCGCAGCGCGCCGGGTGAAGCGCCGCAGCGCGTCGGATGCCGCTTCCGCGGCCTCGGCCAGATCGCGCGCGGCGAGGGCGAGGCTCTCCATCGCATCCCGTGAAGGGCCGCCCGCTCGGGCCTGATCGACGCGGCCGGCGTGATGCGCGACCATGGCCAGTCGATGATCGGCATCATTGCCCGCGATCTCCAGCGCCGTTCCGGCGACGATCTCCTCGAACCGTGCATCGATATCCGGATCCGTGATCCCGCAATCGCGCAGGCGCATGCAGGCGAGATCGACGAGGTGGCGGCACCAGTTCTGCGCGATATATTGCCGGCAGCTGCAGGTCATGGTGACGGCGCCCTGCGCGCCCGCGCAAACCGTGACCGTCTCCACGCCGTGGTGATGATCGTCCGAGACCGTCAGGGACAAGGGCTGGTTTGCCAGATCATGGGTCGTGAGCATCGAATCACTCCTGATGGCGATCGTAGACGTTGACGCGCCCGCCTCAAACATGCAGCGAAAAGGATAAACAGCTGTTTGACGGCGCCTATCGATCCATCTGCCCAGCGAGCCCCCGTGTGAACCCACAAGCGACGACCGAAACCGAAATACTGCGCGGCGACGCCGACGGGATCGCGCGCGCGACAGCGCTCCTGCGCGCCGGCGCCTGCGTCGCCCTGCCCACGGAAACCGTCTATGGTCTGGCCGCGGATGCCACGGATGCGCGCGCGGTTGCCGGAATTTTCGAGGCCAAGGGCCGCCCGCGCTTCAACCCGCTGATTGCCCATTGCGCCGATTTCGAAAGCGCGGCCCGCGAGGGCGTCTTCAACGCCGATGCGCGCCGCTTGGCTGAAGCCTTCTGGCCGGGGCCGCTGACCCTCGTCGTCCCGCTGGCCGATGGTGCGCGCGTTTGCGATCTCGCCCGGGCGGGCCTGCGGAGCGTCGCGCTGCGCGTGCCGGCGCATCCCCTCGCAACCGCTATCCTGCATGCTCTGGACAGGCCGCTCGCGGCACCTTCGGCCAACCCCTCGGGCCGCATCAGCCCGACCAGCGCGGCCCATGTCGCGCAGGATCTCGGCGGCCGTATCGCGGCGATCCTCGATGGCGGCGATACGGTGATCGGGCTCGAATCGACCATCGTCGCCTGCCTCGACGGCGAGCCGCGCCTGCTGCGTCCCGGCGGGGTCTCGCGCGCGGCGCTGGAGGCGATTCTGGGGCGCGCACTCGCCGATCCATCTGAGCATTCCGAGCCGACGGCCCCCGTCGCACCGGGCATGCTGACGAGCCATTACGCGCCGCGCGCCCGGGTGCGCCTCGATGCGAGAATGATAGCGCCGGGCGAAGCTGCACTGCTCTTCGGAGGAACAGTGCCGGAAGGCATGGTCAACGCGGTCGCGGTGGAAAATCTGAGCGAAACCGGCGATCTGCGCGAGGCCGCCGCTGCCTTGTTCGGGGCGATGCGCGCCCTCGACGAAAGCGGGGCCGACGGCATCGCCGTCGCCCCGATTCCCGATCATGGTCTCGGCGAGGCTATCATGGACCGCCTGAGCCGCGCCGCCGCCGATCGCGGCTGAGCCTTCATCGATCGGCGAGCTTCGCCGCGATTTCCGCCACGTGGCGGCCCTGATAACGCGCACCGTCCAGTTCCACCTTCGAGGGCTGGCGCGAGCCGTCCCCACCGGCGATGGTCGAGGCGCCGTAGGGCGAGTTGCCCATTACCTCGTCGAGGCTTGTCTGGGCCGAGAAGCTGTAGGGCAGCCCCACAATGACGAAACCGAGATGCAAGAGCACGGTGTGGAAGCTCAGGATGGTCGATTCCTGGCCGCCATGCTGCGTCGCCGTCGAGGTGAATACCGCGCCGACCTTGCCGATCAGCTTGCCCTGCGCCCAGAGACCACCGGCCTGATCGATGAAATTCTTCATCTGCGCCGCCATGTTGCCGAAGCGCGTGCCGGTGCCGAAAATGACCGCGTCGTAATCGGCAAGCTCCTCGACAGTCGCGATCGGCGCCGCCTGATCGAGCTTGAAGCCGCTCTGCTCGGCGACTTCCTGCGGCACCAGTTCCGGGACGCGCTTGATGGTGACCTCGGCGCCGGCTGCACGCGCACCTTCTGCCACGGCACCGGCCATGGTCTCGATGTGACCGTATGAGGAATAATAGAGAACGAGAACGCGTGCCATGTGATTGGCTCCTGTGTTGAATCCATGTCTGTTCGGCATTTAAGCTTTCAATCGCGCAATAGAATGGCTATCTTCGGAAGCGTTGAATTGCATGGATGCAAAGAAATGACACTTCCCGATCAGATTTCCTGGGACGAGTTCCGCCTCGTGCGCATCATCGCCGAATCGCGTGGCCTGACCGGTGCCGCCGAGACACTCGGGGTGAACCATTCCACCGTGTTCCGCCGGCTCGGCCAGCTCGAGGACAGCTTGCAGGTCAAGCTCTTCGAGCGTCACCGCACCGGCTACGTGCTCACCACGGCGGGCGAGGAAATGGCGGCGCTCGCCGAGCGCATGGACGAGGATGTCGCCGCTTTCACCCGCCGCCTTGCGGGCCAGTCGATCGCACCTGCGGGTGAGTTGCGCGTCACCACCAATGATTCGCTGCTGGTGCACCTGCTCACGCCGATCTTCGCCGAATTCACCCGCGCCTATCCCGAGATCCGTCTCGACGTGGTCCTCGCAAACCAGGCGCTGAACCTGTCGAAGCGCGATGCCGATGTCGCGATCCGCGCCACCGACAATCCCCCGGAAACGCTGGTCGGGCGCCGTGTCGCGACCATCGCCTGGGCGCTCTATGCCCATCGCGAGGACGTGCCCGATCCGGATTCGGTCGATCTCATCGATCTGTTCGCCAAACGCTGGGTCTCGCTCGGCGACAATCTCGCCGGGCTCAAGGTCACCCGCTACATTGCCGAGCATGTGGCGCCGGAGCATATCGTCTACCGGGTGAACACCGTGCTCGGCCTCGCCGAGGCGATCGGCGCGCGGGCCGGCCTCGGCCCCTTGCCCTGCTTCATCGCAGAGCAGAATCCGGATCTCGTGCGGCTCGCACCGCCACGCGAGGATTTCTCCGCCGGATTATGGGTTCTCACCCATCCCGACCTTCGTCATGCCGCCCGCGTGCGCGCATTCCTCGACTTCGTCAACGCCGCCATCGTCGCCCAGCGCCCCATGATCGAGGGACGCACGGAGCAAACCGCGCCGGCTTAGTGCACGACCGGTGCGAATGTAGCTAGCGCGATCGTGAGCAGCATCCTTCCGGGATTTGTCTAATCTGCCGCCATTGCATGAATGGAGGCAGCATGAGCTTGTCGTTACCGACACGTCGCAGATTTCTCGCGGCAACGGGTGGGTTTTGCGTATCCGCCGCCATCCCCGGAATCGCCTATGGCCAGGGTGCGGCGATCGGGGTCCCGTTCGGGCCCGATCTTGGCGGTGAAGGCTGGGAGCACATGACCTTTCGGCGGATCCCGGCGACGGAATATGCCGCATCGGGGCGCTCCGAACTCGCCATCACGGCGCGGGCGAGTTCCTCGCTGATCCATCGCCCGCTTCCCGAGCCCGCCTTCGATGCGCAGCGCGCCTCCTGGCGCTGGCGGGTCGACGAGGGCGTTCCGGCAACGGATTTGTCGCGGCGCGGCGGTGACGACCGGGCAATCGCAATCTATTTCGCCTTCGCGCCGCAAAGCGCGCGCGCCAGCGCCGCCGTCGGGCGCACCAGCTTGCGCAGGCTCCTGATTTCCGGCTCGGGCAATCTCCTCGTCTATGTGTGGGGCGGGGGAGAGCCGCGCGGCACTATCGTGGCCAACCCCTATACACGCGGACGCGGCGTCTATCTCATCCAGCGCCCCGCCGATACGCCGACGGGTCAATGGCAGAGCGAAATTGTCGATCTCGCCGGCGATTACCGTCGCGCCTTCGGCGATGCGCCGGGCATACTCGTCGGCCTCGCCATCGCCTCGGATTCCGATGATGTCGACGGGGTAAACCGCGCCCGCGTGGCCGATCTCGCGCTCGCGGGCTGAGCGCTGCTCAGATCAGCGTGAAGCGGTCGACATCGACCAGCCCGCGATCGGAGATCTTGAGATGCGGGATCACCGGCAGGGGCAGGAAGGCGACCTGCAGGAAGGGCTCGGCCAGGGTCACGCCGAGGCCGCGCGCTTCCTCTCGCAGCGGGATCAGCGCGTCGCGCACCGCCTCAAATGACTTGTCGCTCATCAGCCCGGCGATGGGTAATGCGAGCTCGGCGCGAACAGTACCGTCGCAGGCCACAACGAATCCGCCGCCGATTTCGCCCAGCCGGTTCACCGCCAGCGCCATATCGGCCATATCGGCGCCGACGACGGTAATGTTGTGGCTGTCATGTCCGACCGAGGAGGCGATCGCGCCACGCTTCATGCCGAAGCCCTTGACGAAGCCGCGCCCGATATTGCCGTTGCGGCCATGGCGCTCGACCACGGCGACGCGCACGATATCCTGATCCGTGTCGATTTCGAGGGCGCCGTCGACGAGGGGCAGGGTGGCATCGAGGTGTTTCGTGATGATCTGCCCGGGGATCACGCCGATCACCGGCTGGACGCCCGACTCGGCGGGAGCGCGAAAATCATCCGCGCTGACCGGCTGCGCCTTCATGCTCGACAGACCGATCGGCGCGACGGGTTCGCGGGTGGCAAAAAGCGCCTCGTCGACACGCCGCCCGGCGCTGAACACGGCCTGCACGTCGCATTGCGCGAGATCGCCGACCAGCACGATATCCGCCCGCCGCCCCGGCGCGATCATGCCACGATCCTCGAGGCCGAAGGCGCGTGCGGCGGTGAGCGAGGCGGCGCGATAGACCGCGAGCGGCGGGCAGCCGAGTGCGATCGCGGTGCGGATCAGATAATCGAGATGGCCTTCCTCCGCGATGTCGAGCGGGTT
>JAFIEI010000030.1 GCA_020832565.1 Salinarimonas sp.
GTCGCGCGCTCCGTCGTCCCCAAGATCGCCTTGCTGGCTCCGCCGCGCGCGCCGGGCGCTGCCGTGACGGCGCGCTATTTCATGCCGTGGCAATGCCATCCCGCAATGGCGGTCACCGGCGGGCAATGCATCGCCGCCTGCCTGTATCAGCCCGGCTCAGTCGCCGAGGGTATTGCCGTGCCGCCGCCCGAGAATCCGGCCGTCGTGCGCATCGAGCACCCGTCCGGCGAGCTCACGGTGACGCTCGATTATACATGCGCCGACGACAGGCTCGATGTACGCGCTGCGGGCTTGTTGCGCACTGCACGGCTGCTCGCGCGCGGCGAGGTGATGGTTCCGGGTTCGATCTGGCAAGAGTGACCTTCCGCTGCGGCTAAGGCGCCGCGATCACGCCGACCGGGCGACCCGCCTGCCAGGCCCGGATCGCCTCGACCGTGTCACGATAGAAGACCTTGAAAGTCTCCTGCGTCACGTAGCCGAGATGCGGAGTCAGCAGCAGGCGGCCCTGGGCGATCAGCTCACGATCCACGATCGGGTGATCGGCCGGCAGCGGCTCCTCGTCGAAAACGTCGATGCCCGCCTTGCCGAGGCGTCCGGCGCGCAGAGCGTCGAGCAGGGCGTCGGTATCGACGATGGCGGCGCGCGAGGTGTTGACGAAGATTGCGTCGGGTTTTGCCGCTTCGAAGGCCTGTGCGCCGACCAATCCGCGTGTGCGTTCCGAAAGCACAAGATGCACGGAGACGACATCGGCGCGCGCCATCAGGGCGTCGAGGGATTCGCAGCGCGTCACACCGAGCTCGTCGCAGCGTGCCTGGGTCAGATTCTGCGACCAGGCACAGATCTCCATCCCGAAAGCGCGCCCCAGCAACGCCATCTGCGCGCCGATATTGCCCAAACCGATCAGGCCGAGCGTCAGCCCGGCGAGATCGCGCCCGAGCCCACGCTGGAAATTGCCGGCCATGAGATTGGCCGCTTCCGGTATCAGCCGCCGGGAGAGGGCGAGGATCATCGCAACGGAGAGTTCCGAGGTGGTGGTCTTGCGTGAAGCCGTGCCGCACACCGTGATGCCACGCGCCGTCGCCGCCTCCAGGTCTATCGATGCATTGCGCGGTCCCGTGGTCACGATCAGCCGCAGATTGGGGAGGCGCGCAATCAGATTGGCGGGGATCGGCGTGCGCTCGCGCATCACGCACAGGATATCGAAGGGTTCCAGCCGGGCGGCGAGGGCGTCCTCGTCCTTGAGCGTGTCGCGAAACACGCTGATTTCGCCGAGGCCCGCCCAGTCGGCCAAGTGGGTTGCCACGCCGGCGTAATCGTCAAGTATCGCGATCTTCATCCCGCTCTCCTGTCTTTTGCGGCCCGCCGCCCCCGCCTTTCGCACCGACGCGGCCCGCCAGCAAGGGTGCACCGGTTATCACCAGAATGATGCGGGTGAGATGGTGCACGATCACGAAACCCAGATCGGCGCCCACGACGATGGCGAGCACCGTCATCTCCGCCTGCCCGCCCGGCGCGAAGGCGAGGAAGGCCTCGACCGGCGGTGCGAGTTCCGCGAATGTGGCGATCGCCGTCACCACAACGGCGAGGCCGGCCAGAATGATGACGAAAGCCGCGCCGAAGAACACATCCCGACGCAGCTCCGCCAGGGTCACCCCGACGTAATGCACCCCGATTCCCATTCCAATGAAGAATTGCGCAGCGAGAATGGCTTCCGCGGGTGGACGATAATGAATCACGTCGAGCAGCGTGAGCACGGCCGTAGCGATCATCGGGCCGAGGATCGAAGCGCCGAACAGGCCGATACGCTCGCCCCCCTTCCAGCCGATCAGGGCAGCGGCGGTCATGATCGCCAGTTCGGAGAGCGGGATCTGAGCCGCCGGCGCGCCGATCGCCTCGGTGAGCCCGACGCCGTAGAGGCCGGTGAGAATGATCGGGGCGAGCGCCACGACGACCAGCACCCGCGTGGCGTGGATCAGCGAGAGGGCGCGGACATTCCCGCCCGCTTCCTGGCCGAAGATCACCATGTCCTGCAGGCCGCCGGGCATGGCGGCGTAGTAGGCGGTGACCGGATCATAGCCCGCCACGCGGCGAAAGAAGGGCACGCCGATCAGGCCGATCACGACGATGTAGAGCGGGATCAGGGCGAGAGAGGCGGCCATGGCGGGCATTTGCGCGACGACGGCGGGGGTTACCGATGCGCCCACCGCGACGCCGAGAATGGTGCGGGCGCCGACCCCGACCTGTCCCATCCCCTGCAGCCGCGCACCTGCCAAGGCCGCAATCAGGCATGCCGCCATCGGCCCGAAGAGAAACGGCAGTGGCAGTCCGGTTACGGCGAAGGCCGCCGTTCCCGCTGCGGCAACGGCGAGGGTAAACAACCGCGCGCGCCCGAACGAGGTGCGGGCGATCGCCACGATCGCGCGTGCGGTATCGCGAAACACGTCCATGATCCTGCGTCGAATTCCCCGGCGGTTTTTCAACCTATAAGACACTCGCCTTCGCCGAGCACATCAAAGAAGCACCATTCGTCCGAAGCCCTCGGGGAGCCTGCAGCAATCCGATGTGCAGGCGCATATGGCCCGCAGGCCGAACCGTGCCTTCCCGTCACCGATCCGGAATCGGGTGGTCGAACCTTGCCGCCTGTGACACCCCCATGCGGGCATCACCGAGAGGTGCCCGCATGGAGGTCATCCGGTGTCATCACACCCATCGATCAATCCCCGAATGAGTCCCCGCGAGTGGGGCATGCTGCTCGCATTATCGGTCTTGTGGGGCGGATCGTTCTTCTTCAACGAGATCGCGCTCGCCGAGTTGCCGGTGGTGACCGTGGCGTTCGCGCGCGTGGCACTTGCTGCGCTGGTTCTGGTGGCCATCCTGCATCTGCGTGGCGAGCGCTTTCCTGTCGATGCTTCGATCTGGCTCGCCTTCTTCGCGATGGGCCTCGTCAATAATGTCCTGCCCTTCACGCTGATCCTCGCCGGGCAGCAGCATGTCGCCTCGGGCGTCGCGTCGATCCTGAACGCCTCGACCCCGCTGTTCACGGTCCTGCTCGCGCATATTCTGACGAGCGACGAACGGATGGCGCCGGGAAAACTGATCGGCGTGATCATCGGATTCGTCGGTGTCGCCGCCATGATCGGTGCCGATGCGGTGCAGGATCTGGGCACCCATGTCGTCGCGCAGGCACTGTGCCTCGCCGGGGCGCTCTCCTACGCTTTCGCGGGGATTTACGGGCGCCGGTTCAGGGCGATGAAGGTGACGCCGACAGCGACCGCTGCGGGTCAGCTGATTGCATCGAGCCTGATCCTGATGCCGGTATTCGTCATCGTCGATCAGCCGTGGACGCTGCCCGCACCGGGTATCGGGACGATCGGCGCCCTGATCGGCGTCGCGGTTCTTTCGACCGCGCTGGCCTATGTTCTCTATTTCCGCATTCTCGCGACGGCGGGGGCGACGAACCTTCTGCTGGTGACGTTCCTGATTCCGGTCAGCGCGATCATCCTCGGTACGTTCTTCCTCGGAGAGATCCTGCAAGCCCAACATTTCATCGGCATGGCGCTGATCGGCGCCGGGCTGGCAGTGATCGACGGGCGGCTGTGGCATTGGGCTGATGTGGCACACCGCCTTCGCTCCCGGGATTGAGCCGCCGGAGTGTGGTCGTACGAAAGTCACATGGGAGAGAGGTAGCAATGGAAAGGGTCACCATACTTTGTCCGGATATCGCCGAGCATATGCTTCAGGTCCACGGTGTCGACGCGTCGGACACGATATGGAAGAACGCCTTCGCCCTTTGGACTGCCTTTTCGAAGGACAAAGCCGGAGCGAGCTCTGCCGGGATCCCGGGATTTTGCGCAAGACGGGCCAAAAAAAATCTCTGATCGCAATGACGCACGATGACGTCAAAGCTCGGTCGGCTTACTCACGCCGCCCCGCGCGCCATGCCAAACCGTTGCCTGACCGGATCGAGCGGCCGAACCGGAGTGCGCGCGTTATGGTGAGGCTGGAAGTGCCCCCCGGCGCTCCACGCCCCGTGTGCGCGCAATGAAGACAGGCCGGATCAGGGACACCCGCTCCACGATCGAAACATCACCGTCACCCATTGCGGGCACATCTGCATGCATCACAAACAATCAACGTCTCGACTGTGCTCGCAGAGATGAGCCTCTAAATCAAAGAGGGCGATGACGGCACTCTGCTCGTCAGCTTCATCAGCTTTGATCTCGGAAGACTCGGGCTGGAGCAGAGAACCTTGCAGACAGCCAGGGTTCCAAATACGCGAACCCGTTCGCCACGCCTTTGTCAGCCGTGTCACGGGCAGAAGCTGCCACCCGTAAATTCAGGCATAAACAATTCATAGAATATTGGCTTTATTAATAAATGGCGGAGGGAGAGGGATTCGAACCCTCGATACGGTTTCCCGTATACACGCGTTCCAGGCGTGCGCCTTAAACCACTCGGCCACCCCTCCGACGGGACGTTCGCACCATCGCGTCGATGGCGCCGCCCGAACTGCGATGCGGTGTATAACGCATGGCAGGCGAAGCGCAAGTGGGGCCCGACGGAGCGGAGCATGAAAATTTCCCGTATTGAGGCGTAGAGTGAACGTATCTGCCGCCTTCAGGCCATGCGGGGTCACATCGACCGCTTCACGGCGCTACAGCTCGACGATCGCGAATGCGTCGCTCTCATGATACGGCAGGCTTGCGGGGGTGACGTAGACGGCATCAGCGCGCAGGGTGAAGCCGCTGCTCCAGGGATTGCGGGCGCGCCAGGCCCTGACGGCACGCGCGAACAGCCGGTGCTTGCGCCCGCCAATCGCGGCACGGGCGAGGTCCAGCCGGGCGCGAGCCTTGACCTCGACGAAGATCACGGTATCGCCGCGCCGCATGATCAGATCGATCTCGCCCCCTGCCGCCGAAAACCGGCGCGCGAGCGGGCGATAACCCTTGAACATCAGAAAGACCATGGCGAGCCATTCGGCGAGATGGCCGCGCAGCAGCGCCCGACGGCGCTTGTGCCGCGCACCGGTCGCACCGTGAAGGCTGCCTCCCTGTCCGGCATCCTTCGTCATGGCGTGCCGTCATTCTCCGCGCCGCGCGACAGGGCGATGGCCCGGGCATAGACCTCGCGCTTCGGCAAGCCCAGGCGCGCCGCGACCACGGCGGCCGCATCCTTGACGCTGTGCGTCTCGAGCGCCGAGTGCAGGGCGCTGTCGAGATCGCCCATAGCATCGGCGCGGCGATCTTCCTCCGCCGCCTCGCCGATCAGCACCACGATCTCCCCCTTCGGCGGCCCCTCCTCGGCGAATTGTGCCGCGAGCTCAGCGAGGCTGCCGCGCCGCACCGTCTCGAACATCTTGGTGAGCTCGCGCGCGACGACGGCGGGACGCGGGCCGAGCATCTGCGCCGCATCGGCCAGCATGGCGGGCAGGCGCTGGGCGGATTCGAACAGCATCAACGTCCCCGGAATCGTGGCCAGGGTAGACAGGCGATTGCGGCGGGCGCCTGATTTCGAGGGCAGGAATCCCTCGAAGAAGAACCGGTCGCTCGGCAGGCCGGATACCACCAGCGCCGTGAGCACCGAGGAAGGGCCGGGGATCGGGGTAACCGGCAGACCCTCTGCAATTGCAGCCTGGACCAGCTTGTAACCCGGATCGGAGACCAGCGGCGTTCCGGCATCGGAGACGAGAGCGAGCGCCTCGCCGGCCTGCAGGCGCGTGATCATGCGCGCGCGCACCGCCTCGGCGGAATGCTCGTGATAGGCCAGAAGCGGCGTGGTGATGCCGTAATGGGCCAGAAGCCGCCGGGTGATGCGGGTATCTTCCGCCAGGATCGCGTCAGCAGCGGCGAGAATGCGCAGGGCGCGCAGGGAGATGTCCTCGAGATTGCCGATCGGCGTGGCGACGACATAGAGCCCCGTCGATAGAGGCTGCGTCTCGGCGGCGAGACCGAAGGCGGTGAACACGCCATGGCGCCCGGTCCCGCGTGAAGCGGTGGTGCGCGGCGCCTCAGTCGTGTCGTCGCCGGCGGGAGAGACCGCCCGCGGATTCCCGGATCCGGGCCGATTCGAGGTCGGCAATCTCGCCATCTGTATCGTCTCCCGCAATGCGTTTCGCCGCCAACCGGCATCGCGCCATCCCGCAACTGGATGCGGATTCGTCACGAATTCCCGATTCGTGACTTGACACGCGTATGAAATCGTTAACCAAACCATTAACGTGTCGGTGTTAAAAGTCGACCGCATCCGTAACCAAGGCGCCGCCTGACCGCAAGACGAGGGATGACCCCATGACTGCGCCCCGCCAGCCCCGCACGATGCCCCTGCCGCTTCTCCGGGACCCACGTCCGGCGCCCGCTCATCCGAGTCGCCGGCTCGTGGCCGGTCTGCTCACGGGTGGCCTCGGCCTGACACTGGCCGGCTGTATCGCACCCTTTTCCGGCCAGCCCCCGGGCCTCGTCGGCGGGTTCGAGCAGAACGACACCGATGACGCCATCGGCGACGGCGAAGTGCGGGTGGCGCTGATCCTGCCGCTCTCGGGTTCGGGAGCCGGCGGTTCCGCGGCGCGTGACCTGCGCAATGCCGCCGAGATGGCGCTCGCCGAATTCGACGATCCGCAGATCCGCCTTGTCGTCAAGGATGATCGCGGCTCGTCATCCGAAGCGCGCAGCGCAGCGCAGGAAGCGATCGCGGAAGGAGCCGAACTGATTCTCGGCCCGCTCTTTGCCGCTTCCGTACAATCGGCAGGCGAGGTGGCACGCGAAAACCGCGTTCCGATGATCGCCTTCTCGACCGATGCCTCGGTTGCGCGTTCCGGCATTTATCTGATGGGCTTCCTGCCGCGCGCCGAGGTGGCACGCATCGCCGCCCATGCCGCGCGCGAGAACCGCCGTAACGTCGCCGCGCTGATCCCCGAAAGCGGCTACGGCGAGGTCGCGGAAGTGGCTTTCCGGCGGGCGGCGGATGAACGCGGCCTGCGTATCGTGGCACAGGAGCGCTACCGTCCGGGCTCGCCGCAGGATGCCGTGCAGCGATTGTCCTCGGCGATTACGGGCTCCTCGCCGCGCGTCGATGCGCTGTTCATCCCTGATACACCCGATTCGATGCCGGCCGTCGCCCGCGCATTGTCGCAGGCGAATTTCGACCCGTCGCGCGTCAAGCCGATCGGCACCGGCGTGTGGAACGATTCCGCCGTGCTGGCCCTGCCGGCGCTGCGCGGGGGCTGGTTCGCCGCGCCGCCGCAGGCCGGGTTCGATGCCTTCACCCGGCGCTACCGTGAGCGCTATGGATCGGATCCGGTACGCATTGCGAGCCTCGCCTATGACGCGGTCTCCCTCGCGGCGGCGCTGACGCGCACCCAGGGCGATCAGCGGTTTTCCGAAGGTGTGCTGACCAGCAGTTCGGGCTTTGCCGGCGCCGACGGGGTATTCCGCTTCAACCGGGACGGCAGTAATGACCGCGGCTATGCGGTCTATGAAGTGCGTGACGGGGAGGCGGCGACGATTTCCTCCGCCCCGCAATCCCTCGAGGCGTGAGCGCACCGCGTGCGGGCAACGGGGGTTGCCGCAGGCCACCATCCGACCGATATGCTCCACAGGTCGGCGATACATACACGCTGCCGATGTGGATTGTTCGCCGCTGATCAAGCGGATGGGGTCCCGGGCGGGCCCGTTATGAAGGTTCGAGGCTCATGAACACTTTCGGCGATGTCTTCGTGCTCGTGGCGGTCGGCGCCGTGGCACTGGTGCTGCTCTTCGGGCTGGTCAACATGATGCGCGGCGGCCCGGCCAACACGTCGCAGACGCTGATGCGCGCACGCGTGCTCTTGCAGGCGGTCGCCCTGGTGGTCATCATGGGCGTGGTCTGGTATCGGGCATTGTAGGTCTACGTCGCATGGCTGCGGGCGAGGCTACGACGCTGCCCGCACAGTTGCAATACGTTGTGCGCGCACGAAGATTGAATTGACAGCAGCAACTTGCATCATACAATCCTGTCGCCGCCCTTCTCGGGCGGCGCTTTGTTTTGCGATCCGCATGACGCGGATCGCCAGCCAGAAGGAACAGTTCCGTGAATTCGCCCCTCGTCCCGAATTACGCCCGCGTGCCGCTCGCCTTCGAAAGAGGCGAAGGATCCTGGCTGGTGACGCGACGCGGGGAGCGATTTCTGGACCTGGGTTCCGGCATTGCTGTCAACAATCTCGGCCATGCCCATCCGCATCTCGTCGAGGCGCTGAAGGCGCAGGCGGAGAAGCTGTGGCATGTCTCGAATCTCTTCGAGATTCCCGAAGGTGAACGGCTCGCGCAGCGTCTGGTCGAAAAGAGCTTCGCCGATCAGGTGATGTTCTGCAATTCCGGTGCGGAAGCCAACGAGGCCGCCATCAAGATGGCGCGGCGTTACCATTACCTGAAGGGCCAGCCCGAGCGTTACCGGATCCTCACCTTCGAGGGCGCCTTCCACGGGCGCACGCTCGGCACCATCGCCGCCGGCGGCCAGGCCAAGTATCTGGAGGGATTCGGGCCCAAGGCGGAAGGTTTCGACCAGGTTCCCTTCGGCGATCACGAGGCGATGCGCGCCGCCGTAACGCCAGAGACCGCCGCGATCATGATCGAGCCGATCCAGGGCGAAGGTGGCGTGCGCGACGTGCCGCATGTCTGCCTGCGCGGCTTGCGGGAATTGTGCGACGAGACCGGCACGCTCCTGATCTATGACGAGGTGCAGACCGGTTTCGGCCGTACCGGCAAGCTCTTCGCCTATGAATGGGCCGGCGCCGCACCCGATATCATGGCCGTGGCCAAGGCACTCGGGGGCGGTTTTCCGCTCGGTGCGGTGCTTGCGACGCAGGATGCCGCTTCCGGGCTCACCGCCGGCAGCCACGGCACGACCTTCGGCGGCAACCCGCTCGCCATGGCCGTGGGCAACGCGGTGCTCGATGTCGTCGAGGAGCCGGGTTTTCTCGATCACGTCAACCGCGCCGGGCTGATCCTGCGCCAGCGGCTGGCGGAATTGCGTGACCGCTTCCCCGACATCATCGCGGAAATCCGTGGCTCGGCCCTGATGACGGGCGTGCGCCTGAATATTCCCAACGCCGATTTCGTCGCTGCCACGCGCGCGCAGAATCTCCTGTGCATCCCCGCCGGCGACAATGTCGTGCGGCTCTATCCGCCGCTCACGATCAGCGAGGATAATCTGCAGGAAGCGACACGGCGCATCGAGGCGGCCTGTATCGCCTTGCAGGACGGCATGAGCCAGGCCGCAAGGGCGGGAGCATCGGCATGAACGACACCATGATCCCACCCCGGATGAAGCCGCGGCATTTCAGCGATCTCTCCGTGCTCGACACGGCCGAGCTGCGCCGTATCCTCACACTTGCCGCGACGATCAAGGGCAAGCGGCGCAAGGGCGTTCCCTCCGCCGTGAAGCCGCTCGCGGGCAAGACGCTCGCCATGGTCTTCGACAAGCCCTCCACCCGCACGCGCGTCTCTTTCGATGTGGGCATGCGCGAACTCGGCGGCGAGACGCTGATGCTCACCGGCGCCGAGATGCAGCTCGGGCGCGGCGAGACCATCGCCGATACCGCGCGCGTGCTCTCGCGCTACGTGGATGCGATCATGATCCGCATCCTCGAGCACGAGGCAATGCAGGAGCTCACCGACAATGCCGAGGTGCCGGTCATCAACGGGCTCACCAAGGATACCCATCCCTGCCAGATCATGGCGGATGTGATGACCTTCGAGGAACATCGCGGGGCGATCGCCGGCACGACGGTGGCCTGGACGGGGGATTTCAACAACGTCCTGACCTCCTGGATCCATGCCGCGGCGCGCTTCGATTTCACCATCAACGTCGCGACCCCGGCCGAACTGGCTCCGCCGGCGGAAATCGTCGAATGGGCGCGCGTCAACGGCGCACGTCTCAACCTCACCACGGATCCGCGCGAGGCGGTGGCCGGGGTGCAGGCGGTGATTACCGATTGCTGGGTCTCGATGGGTGACGAGGACGAGGGCGCGCGCCACAATCTGCTCAAACCCTACCAGGTCGATTCGCGTCTGATGCAGCTCGCCGACAAGGATGCGCTGTTCATGCATTGCCTGCCTGCCCATCGCGGCGAGGAGGTAACCGATGCCGTGATCGACGGGCCCCATTCCGTCGTCTTCGACGAGGCGGAAAACCGCCTGCACGCGCAAAAGGGCGTGCTGGCCTGGTGCTTCGGCCTGGAAGCCGGTCTCTGGGAGGCGGCATGAGTTTGCCGTTGGATGGCAGTGACGATCTGATTCTGCCGTTTGCCGTCGAACCGCTCGACCTGCGCGGGCGGGTGGTGCGGCTCGGCCCATCGATCGACACCATGATCAAGCGCCACGGCTATCCCGAGGCCGTGGCGCGTGTCCTCGGCGAGGCTGCCGCGCTGACGGCCCTGCTCGGCTCGTCCCTGAAGTTCGAGGGGCGTTTTCAGCTGCAGACGCGCACGGACGGGCCGGTCGAGATGATCGTCGTCGATTTCGACACGCCCGATCGGCTGCGCGCCTTCATCCGCTTCGACGCGGACCGCGTGGCGCAGAGCGTGGCCGCCGGCCGGGCCGATGCCGCGCATCTGATCGGACACGGCCATCTGGCCATGACCATCGATCAGGGCCCGTCCATGAGCCGTTATCAGGGCGTTGTGCCGATGGAGGGGCAGAGCCTTGAGGAAGCCGCGCATCAGTATTTCCGGCAATCGGAACAGATCCCGACGCGCGTGCGCCTCGCCGTGGCCGAGCAGCTCGGCGAAGGCGGCTCGACCTGGCGCGCTGGCGGGCTCCTCGCCCAGTTCATGCCCGCCTCGATCGACCGCCAGCGCCAGGCCGATCTCGATCCCGGTGATGCGCCGGAGGGTACGACGGCTTCGCATGGGGCGGAGGCCGGCGAGGATGATGCCTGGATGGAAGGCAAGGCGCTGGTCGATACCATCGCCGACCACGAGCTCGTCGATCCCGCCCTGTCCAGCGAGCGTCTGCTCTATCGCCTCTTCCACGAGCGCGGCGTGCGCGTCTTCGCCGGCCTGCCGGTGCGCGAGGGCTGCAACTGCAACCGTGATCGCATCATGCGCATGCTCGCGAGCTTCTCCGCGCCCGAGCGTCGGGACATGGTACGCGAAGACGGGCGCATCGGCGTGACCTGCGAATTCTGCTCGCGCGAATACGAGCTCTCGGTGGAAGAAGTCGAGGCGGCGGTCAAGGACGCATAGGCGGCAAGGTTACGCCGCCGCCTCGTGGCGCTCCCCTTCCTCTGCGGTGTGCACTTGCTCGCCATCGACCTGCGCCTCCTCCGTGGCCTCGTCCTGATCCCGCGTAAGCCCCGCTAGGAAACGGTCAACGGCGTCGTTCAGGTCACCGGCGCGTTGGGTCAGGCTCGAGGCGGAAGCCAGAACCTGCGCGGCGGTTGCACTGGTACACGTCGCCGCCTCGGTGACGCCGCCGATCGCATCCGAGACCTCCCGCGTGCCACGTGAGGCCTGCTGAACGTTGCGGGCAATTTCCTGCGTTGCCGTGCCTTGCTCCTCGACGGCTGCAGCGATGCCGGTGGCGATCTCGGCAAGCTCTCCAACGACGCCGGCAATATCCTCGATTGCCCGGGCCGAACCCGCCGTAGCGCTCTGGATCCCGCCGACCTGCTCGCTGATCTCGACCGTCGCCCTCGCGGTCTGATCGGCGAGGTTTTTCACTTCGGCCGCAACGACGGCAAAACCCTTGCCGGCCTCGCCGGCGCGCGCGGCTTCGATCGTTGCATTGAGCGCGAGCAGGTTGGTCTGCTCGGCGATCGAGCGGATCAGCGCGACGATGCTGCCGACCTCCTCGGCCCGGCTCGCCAAGGCCGTGACATCGGTCGCGGTTTCACGCGCCCGGCTGCTCGCCTCGCGGGACATGTCGTTGGAGCGATGGACCTGGGCACCGATCTCGCCGACAGAGGCCGCGAGTTCCTCCGATGCTGCAGACACTGTCTGGACATTGACAGAGGCCTGTTCGGAAGCGGTTGCGACCGTCGAAGCCTGAATCGAGGTCTCCTCCGAGGAGGCGGTCAGCGTCTGGGCTGCCTGTTCGAGCTCGTGTGCCGATGCGGACAGGGCGGCAACGATCCCGCCGACAGCCTGCTGGAATTCCTCACCGAGAGCGCGCATCATCCGCGCCCGCTCAGCCTGGAGCCGCGCCTTGCGCGCAGCATCGGCGCGCTGCTCGGCGGCGGCCTTGTCGATGGCGTTCTGCTGGATCTGCTCGACGGCCTTCGCCAGAGCACCGATCTCGTCGCGACGATTGCGTCCGAAGACGGTCACATCCGTCCGTCCCTGTGCCAGAGCGGCGAGCGAAGTGGCGAAGCTGCGCAGAGCGCCGGAGATGGTCAGGCCAAGAAAGGCCGCGATGGCGATGCCGGCGAGCGTCAGAGCGGCGCCGGTGGCGAGACTGTTGCGCTCGATTGCGGCAGTCGCTTCCTGGGCGAGCCCTCCGATCCGGTCCTGACCGGATTGCAGGGTCGCGGTGATGCCGTGGAGGCGCGAATCGAGATTGCCACCGACGGAGCTGAGTACCGAGATGCGTGCTTCGCGCGAAGGCACGTAACGAGCGATCGCATCCGCCGTGCTTCCGAGCATGTCGAGACCGCTGGAGGCGCGCTCGATCAGGTCTGAATGGTCCATGTCTGTCGGCAAGCTGCGCAACTCCTGGAAAGCGTCGCGGGCCTCGTTCAGCGCAGCGGAAGCCGCTCGGGCCTCGGCCCCGTCACCGGTGCGGATCAATGTCGCCAGATGCAGCCTGGTGCGTTGCACGGCTTGCAGCGTCAGGGCCGCGTAATTGGCGGCTGCCGCATCGTTCGCCTGATAGGAGGTCGTCATCACAACCTCGAGCGCGTCGCCGACATCACTGCCGTAGCGCCGGGCCTGTTCCTCAGCAGCGGCGATGCTGCCGACAAGTTCCTCCAGAGCCTCGAAACCCGCCAGATAGGCTGAGATGTCGCGTTCGCTCCGTTCGATCAGTTCCTCGTGCTCGGACCCTTCGAAGCGAGCCCGACGCGCATCGGCATTCTCAGCAATCTCGGCAATCTCGGCGCGGACATGCTCCGCAGTCTCCACGTCCCCGGTGGTGAGAAAACGCATGGTTGCGGCGCGTGCCTGAAGAAAATCCTGGTTCATCTGATAGGCAGCCGCGCTCTGGCCGGAACTATCGCGGTATTCGGAGAAATAATCATCGACCTGGGCGACGCTGATAACAGCGAACAGGGCGAGGCCGGCGAGGCCGGCAGTCAACAAACCGAAGCCGGCGAAGATCTTGAATTTCAGCGTCAGGAAGCGCATTGGGCGTGATCCTTGGTCGTAGCGGACGGAGAGATGGTTGTCGAAGGCGCACGAAGCACCAAGTTCGGTGATGGCCGGTTCGTGGATAAACTTCGCGCCATTCGCATGTCGACAACCCGAGTTTGCCGCGCCAACAGTCGCAACACCGGCGCGCCGAGGAGAATTTTGACGAGGCAATATGGGAAACGAGTGCATAAAATTGAGTTAATCTGACGTTTTATTCACGCACCTATGTCTCTGCTAAGTTGCATTTTGAATACAAGTATAGATCGTTTTTGATTACTATAGCACGTTATGATTGATACGAGCTCTTGCGCGACAGGTGATCGAGACCCGGTGATTCCATAATGGGACTTGCGTTATCGCTCATGGGCAGTCGCAATGGGCCCCTGATAACAACCTTTCGCGAAGGCCCTGAAGATGATGTTGCAAAACTCGCGATCCGGCTTTTCCAGGCGTCTCCGGAAATGGGAAAAATCGGCAGATCTGCCCGCCTGGCATGCCCTGTCCTTTTCCCTCTTGCAGGCAATGGCCATCGCGATGCTCGCTCTGCCGGTCGTTCTTTCCGCGTCGTCCGTCCAGGCCCGAACCGAAACCCATCCGCAAGGCGCCTGGGGTCCGAGCCAGGGCTGCACCGACTGGCAAGCGGGCGAGCCGTCACTTTCCGAAGTGGCGCCCTGGGAGATCGGCGAGCGCTGGGTCACGCGGGGGATCTATCATTGCCTGATCACCGCCCGCCCGGTCGAGGCGCCGGACGGGCGTATCATCATGAGCCTGCGCTGCGGCGAGGATGCGCGCGAAATCGGCTATTATCTGACGCTGAGCCTCGATGACGACGCGGCGATGACCATGACGTGGAATCCGGTCGGCACCCACGAACATTACCGTTTCGGGCCCTACGCGTTCTGCGGCGCCGCGCCCGGTTCCTGAGCGGGGGGCTCAGCCTTTGCCGCGCAGGAAGGTGACATGGCCCATCTTGCGCCCGGGACGCGTCTCGTCCTTGCCGTAGAGCGTCAGATATGCGGCAGGATCGGCGAGATGGGCCTGCCAATCCCGGACGGCATCGCCGATCAGGTTGCGCATTTCGACCACGCCATGGCGCCCCGCCGGCCCGAGCGGCCAGCCGCAGACGGCGCGCACATGCTGCTCGAACTGCGAGGTCTGCGCGCCGTGATCGGTCCAGTGGCCGGAATTGTGCACGCGCGGGGCGATCTCGTTGACCACCAGCGCCTCGGCGCCCGACGCATCTCGCGTCAGGAAGAGCTCGACGGCGAACACACCCACATAATCCAGCGCATCGGCAATGGCATGGGCAATCTCGCGGGCGCGTTGCGCCGTCTCCGCGCTTACCGCTGCGGGCACGCGGGTCAGAGCGAGGATGTGGTCTTCATGGGTGTTTTCGCAGATATCGTAGGCCGCGAAGCTGCCATCGGCGCTGCGTGCTGCGACCACGGACAGTTCGCAGGCGAAATCGACGAACCCTTCCAGGATCGCCGGCGCGCCCTTCATTGCGGCAAGCGCCGTCGGCGCGTCATCGGCGCTCCGGATGGCGGCCTGGCCCTTGCCGTCATAGCCGAAGCGGCGGGTCTTCAGAATGGCGGGCATGCCGATCGCTGCGAGCGCGGCATCGAGGCCGGCGGCATCATCGACGGGACGAAACGGCGCCGTGGTGATGCCGAGATCGGCGACGAAGCGCTTCTCCGCCAGGCGATCCTGCGTCGTGGCGAGCGCCCCGACGCCGGGGCGAAGCGGCACCAGCCCGGCGACGAGTGCGGCCGCTTCACGCGGCACGTTCTCGAATTCGTAGGTGGCGATATCGACGCTCCCGGCGAAAGCGGTGAGCGCGGCCTCGTCGGTGAAGGGCGCGCAGGTGGTGACATCTGCGAGCGCGAAGGCGGGGCTTGCGGGCGTGTCGTTGAAGACATGCACCTTGAGCCCGAGCCGCGCGGCGGCGGAAGCGATCATGCGGCCGAGCTGGCCGCCGCCGAGTATTCCCAGGGTGGCGCCGGGCGCGATCGCCTTCATGCTCAACTCTCCTCCGAGGGGCGTTCCGCAACGCTGTCGCTCTGGGCCGCTCGCCACAGATCGAGCCGTTGCGCGAGCGCTTCGTCATGCAGGGCGAGCACGGCGGCGGCGAGCAGGGCGGCATTGACGGCGCCGGCGCGCCCGATCGCCAGCGTGCCCACGGGAATGCCGGCGGGCATCTGCACGATGGAGAGCAGCGAATCCTTGCCCGACAGGGCCTTCGATTCCACCGGTACCCCGAAGACCGGCAGCGGCGTCAGCGCCGCCGTCATGCCCGGCAGATGCGCCGCACCGCCCGCGCCGGCGATGATGACCTTGTGGCCCGCCGCCCGGGCGCCCCGGGCGAAGGCATAGAGCCTTTCGGGGGTGCGGTGGGCGGAGACGATCCGTGTTTCATGCGCGATACCGAGCGCCCGGAGGGTTTCCGCCGCATGGCGCATGGTGGCCCAGTCCGACTGGCTGCCCATGATGATCGCGACCGGCGCGGCATCGCCGTTCGCAGCGTCCTGCGACGCGCCTTCACCCATTTCCTGATTCATCCCTGCGCCTCGCGCCTTGCCCGAAAGCGAGGTGGATAACCGAGCCGGCCTCCCGCGACAAGGGCATGCCGTTACGGCGCAGCACGGGCTACCCGCCCCGGCCGCGTTTCATGAGACATTTCGTGGCGCAGGAGCCCGCCGCAGCTTGTCCTTCGAGGCAACGAGCGCCCCGGCCACGATCAGCGCACAGGCGCCCCACAGATACAGGCTGGCCTGGGCATAGCCGGCGAGGATCAGGGTCAGGGTCGAGATCACCGGGGCGGAATAGGCGCCCACGCCCAGCAGCCGGATATCGCCGTGTTTGCAACCGATATCCCAGGCATAGAAGGCCGCGCCGACGGGTCCGAGGCCGAGCGCGGCCACGGCGGCCCATTGCATGGCATCCTCCGGCCAGATCGTCGTCTCGAAGGCGAGATGGGTGATCACGCCGAGAATCGAGGCGCCGATGCAGAAACCGGTAACGGCATCGGTCGGCACGGCGGCAAAGCGGCGCGAGAGCACCGAATAGGACGACCAGAACAGGGCCGAACCGATCGCGCAGAGATAGCCGGGCCAGTGCCGCGCCAGATCGCCGCCGTCACCCCCGCCCGAGAGCACCACCACGCCGGCAAAGCCGAGCACCGCGCCGATGACGTGAATGCCGCGGAGGCGTTCGCCCGGCAGGAGCCCGGAAAAGAGTACGATCAGTAACGGCCAGAGATAGTTGATCAGCGTCGCTTCGGCGGGCGGGGCGAGCTTGAGCGCGGCGAAGAACAGGGCGTGAAAGCCGAACAGGCCGCCGATCCCGAAAGCATAGACCCGCCAGCTCTGCCGCAGCGCGGCACGGCGTCGCGGCTGGGCGATCATCACCGCCAGACCCAACGCGCCGCCGATGGCGAAGCACATGGCATTGAGCTGGAACGGCGGTATCGCCCCCGTCGCGGCGGTGAACAGGGCGAGCAGCCCCCAGGACAGGACGGCAATGCTGCCTATGGCTGTGGCGAGTGCGGGCGACATATGACTTCCGTATCCGAATTCGGGCGCAGCTTTGCGACACGTCGCAACGCGGCGCAAGCCGCGAACGCCCGCCGGACTCCGATCTTCCGATTCCGACGAAAAACTTCTTCTGTTGAAAACGAATCGGTGTGCCGGGGGACTCTTGCGCCCGAGTCATCGCTTTGTGTAGGGTCTCAACCGTCAGAACAGTCATCTGATGCGGCGAATTCCCCAGCCTTCGCATTCAGGGCGCGCGATCGTGATCGATCGTCCGCGAGGGAGAGGGATTCTGAAATTGAGCGCAAGCCCGCGAGGAGGCGGCATGACGGATGCGAGCGTGACCTGGAACGACGAGCGCGTCGAACAGCTCAAGAAGCTCTGGGCCGAAGGCAAGAGCGCCAGCCAGATTGCGGCGGAGATCGGCGGCATCAGCCGCAACGCCGTCATCGGCAAGGTCCATCGCCTCGGCCTGGCTGGACGCCCCAAGGCCGGTGCGGCTGCAGGCGGACGCAGCCGGAGCAATGGCGGCGAGGCGAAGCCCGGCGAGGCAAAAGCCGGCTCGCGGGCCGGCGAGACCGCCGCTGGGGCGCGCAAAGGCCAGTCGAACGATTCTGCGGAAGCCGCGTCTTCTGCCGGCAACGGCGACACTGCGCGCTCCTCCGCCAGAACCGAGAAAGAAGCCCCGTTCGGGGGCGAGCCCGGCGCGCGGCGCAACGGCATGAATGCACATTCAGCCGATGGAATGTCGGCAGGCAACGACCGGGCCGGCATCTCCAAGGAACCCGGCAGCAGCGGGCGGCGCGGCGATAATGTCGAGGCAGTGCCGGAGTTCGAGCAGCGCGTGACCATCATGGAACTGCGCGAGGGCATGTGCCGCTGGCCGATCGGCGACCCGACCTCCCCGGAATTCCGCTTCTGCGGCGCGCGGTCCGATATCGGCTCGCCCTATTGCGACCATCACGCACGCATCGCCTATCAGCCGGCGGCCGACCGGCGCCGCGAGCGCAAGGCCGCGAGCGGCTGATCGCCGAACCTTCCGTTAGGGGATGACACGAGGGGCGCACAGGCGCCCCTTTTCTTTTCCGGTAAAGCCGCGGGGACACCAACTTCGCGCAAGCCTCGCCCGCGAGACTGCCCGTTACAGGCTGGCGCCGGGTGCATGACCCGTGCGCGCCGGAAACGGGGGTATTCATGAGTCAGGCGGTCGCGGGTGAGGGCATCGGTCTCGTGCAACGGCGCGGGATGGAAGTGAGCTTTGCCGCCGGGATCGTTCTGATCCTCACGATTCTGTTCCTGCCGATCCCGAAATTCATCATCGATATGGGGCTCGCGATCTCGATCGCGCTCTCGGTGCTGATCCTGATGGTGGCGCTTTGGATCAACAAGCCGCTGGAATTCTCGGCCTTTCCCACCGTCCTCCTGATCGCCACGATGCTGCGCCTGTCGCTCAACGTGGCGACGACGCGGCTCATTCTCGCCAATGGCGACGAGGGGGGCGCGGCGGCGGGTTATATCATCGACGGTTTCGCCCAGATGGTGATGAGCGGCGATTTCGTCATCGGCATCATCGTATTCGTGATCCTCGTGACGGTGAATTTCCTCGTCATCACCAAGGGCGCCACCCGTATTGCGGAGGTGGGCGCGCGCTTCACCCTCGACGCCATTCCCGGCAAGCAGATGGCCATCGATGCCGATCTCTCCGCCGGAATCATCGATGAGAAGGAGGCCCAGCGCCGCCGGCGCGAACTGGAGGAGGAGAGCTCCTTCTTCGGCTCCATGGACGGTGCCTCCAAATTCGTGCGCGGCGATGCCATTGCCGGGATCATCATCACGGCGGTGAACCTGTTCGGCGGCATCATCATCGGCACCACCCGCCACGGCATGCAGCTCGGCGAGGCGGCGGACGTGTTCACCAGACTCTCCGTCGGCGACGGGCTGGTCACCCAGATTCCGGCCCTGATCGTGGCGCTCGCCGCCGGCCTTCTGGTCTCGAAAGGATCGACGCGCGGCGCCGCCGAACAGGCGGTTCTCGGCCAGCTCGGCGCCTATCCGCGCGCGCTCTTCGTCGCGGCCAGCGTGATGGTGCTGCTCGGCATCACCCCCGGCCTTCCGGCCTTCCCGCTCTTCGCGCTCGCGGCCCTGCTCGGTTTCGTCGCCTGGATCGTCCCGCGCAAGCGCGCCGCGATCGAGGCGCGCAAGGCGGCAGAGGTCGAGGCGGAAGAGGTGCGCGTCCAGGAGGAAAGCCGCGACTCGGTCAAGGAATCGCTCAAGACCGCCGAGATCGAACTGATCCTCGGCAAGCAGCTAGCCACGGAACTGCTCACGGCGCATGGCGAACTCGCCGCCCGCGTGGGCAAGATGCGCCGGAAGTTCGCGCGTCAATACGGTTTCGTCGTGCCCGAGATCAAGCTCTCTGATTCCCTCATTCTCGCCCCGAAATCCTACGAGATCCGCATCCACGGCACGGCGGTGGCGAGCAGCAACCTGCGGGTGGGGGAGGTGCTGGTGATCACCGGCGATGCCGGCAAGCCGGACGTTCCGGGCGACCCGGTGCGCGAACCGGCCTTCGGCATGAACGCCATGTGGGTCTCGGAGAGCTATGCGGCAGAGGTGCGCCGGGAGGGCTTCACGCCGGTGGATATCGTCTCGGTGCTGCTCACCCATCTGTCGGAGACGATTCGCAACAACCTGCCCTCGCTGCTCTCCTACAAGGACATGCGCGCGCTGCTCGACCGGCTCGACCCGGAATACAAGCGCCTGATCGACGATATCTGCCCGGCACAGATCTCCTATTCCGGCCTGCAGGGCGTGCTCAAGCTTTTGCTCGCCGAGCGCGTCTCGATCCGCAACCTGCATCTGATCCTCGAAGCCATAGCCGAGATCGCGCCGCATGTGCGCCGCTCGGAACAGGTGGTCGAGCATGTGCGCATGCGCATGGGGCAGCAGATCTGCGGCGATCTCACCGAGGGCGGCGCGCTCAAGGTGCTGCGTCTTGGCACGCGCTGGGACCTGGCCTTCCACCAGGCGGTCAAGCGCGACGCCAAGGGCGAGGTGATCGAGTTCGACATCGATCCGCGCCAGCTCGAGGAATTCGGCCAGGCAGCCTCCGCTGCCATCAAGGAGCGCATGGCGCAGGGCCACAACTTCGCCCTGGTCGCGGCCCCCGATGCGCGCCCCTATGTGCGCATGGTGATCGAGCGTCTCTTCGCCACCCTGCCGGTGCTCTCGCATGTGGAGATCCCGCGCGGGGTCGAGGTGGAGACGCTGGGCGCGATCTCGTGAGCCTGTTCTCCACCGATCTGATCCTTGCGACCTTCGTGGTCTTCTGCCGCGTGGGGGCCTGCCTGATGATCATGCCTGGCTTTTCCTCGGCGCGTATTCCCATGCAGGTGCGCCTCTTCGTGGTGATCGGGCTGAGCCTCGCCATGAGCCCGATGCTGATGCCGAGCGTCATGCCTGCGGTCGCGGGGACGGGGCTTGCGGGCCTCGTCGGGCTGATCGTGACCGAGAGCCTGATCGGGGCGCAATTCGGCATCGTGGGGCGACTGTTCTTTCTGGCGCTGCAGACCATCGGCCAGGCGATCGCCATGTTCATGGGTTTCGGCATGATGGCGGGCGTGGCCATCGACGAGCCCGATCCGGTTCCTGCCCTGACCTCCTTCATGATGCTCACGGCCACGGCCTTGATCTTCATCACCGACCAGCATTGGGAGATCATTCGCGGGCTGGCGGGGACCTATGTGCTGCTGCCCCCGCTCGGCGGTTTCGACGCGCAATTCTCGCTGATCCGCATCGCCGATACGCTCTCGGAGGCCTTCGTGCTGGCGCTGCAGATCGCTTCGCCGTTCCTGGTCTTCTCCTTCATCCTGAACTTCGCCATGGGCGTGATGAACAAGATGATCCCGCAGGTCCCGGTCTATTTCGTCTCGCTGCCCTTCCTGATCGCTGGCGGGCTGATGATCTTCTATTTCCTTTCGGACGAGATCTTCATCCTGTTCAACCAGCGCTTCGGCGCCTGGCTCGCGGGAGGCTGACGGATGGGTGACGCCCGCGAGCGGTTCAAGCGGCTCAAACGCTTGCAGCAGGTGCAAAAACAGCGCCACCGGCTGGAGGAATGGAAACTCGCGCGCCTGCGCCAGGAGGAGAACGGGCTGCGCAAGGCGCAGGAGGACGTGCTCGATGCCCTCAACGCGGATCACCCCCTGCACGGGCTGTTCCTGGCCGGCCTCGGGGCGCGGGTGGGAAGCCTCGCGCGCGCCATCGCGGAGAAGCAGCGCGCCGGGGCGCGGCAGGCGGTGGCGACGCTCGAACAGGGAAGGCGCCATGAACTGGCCGACAAGTTCGTGCGCCGCGCCGGCAAGGCGGTCGACGAAGAAGAGCGCCGGGAGGATTTCCTCGATTACCTCGACCGGCACCCGGGCGAGGGCCTCGACGACATCCCGGAAACCGGGCGGACGGGATAACCACACGCCCGGATCCTGACGCGGGCGCAAGCCTGGCGTAAGCGCCGGCTTCTAGTGTGTGAAGCGTCACGATTGTCCTGTCCGATCCACGTTGCAGGAGGTATCTGCCGATGATCAACCCGCCTTCGGATATCATCCTCGACGTCGTGCGCGCCGCCGATCCCGGTAAGCAGGCCAAGGCGACGCAACGCCTTGTCGCCCTGGCCGGGGACGGCTCCGGTTCCACGCGCGACTTTGCCTCCCTGCTGGACGACCCGCGGCGTATCTCCGCCGGCCCGCAAACGCCGTTTCGCGCCGACGAGGCGCGTATCGCCATGCAGAACCGGGATTCGCTGGGGGCGCCGGGCGGAGGTGGCTCCGCGCCGGGGGCCTCCGATCTGCGGGCAAGGCTCGATCCGCTGGCCGAAGCCGGTGCACAGGCCGATGCGGGCAGTCGCAGCCGGCCAGCCGCCGACCAGCCGATGACGCCCCATCAGGAATTCGAGGCCTTCATCCTGCGCAGTTTCGTCGAGACGATGCTGCCCGACGATGCAACCGCTTCGTACGGGTCCGGGACGACGGGCGATATCTGGAAAGGCATGAAGGCCGAGCAGATCGGCAATGCGCTGGCCCGCTCGGGCGGGATCGGCATCGCCGAGCAACTGGCCAAACTGCATCCCTCCGAGGCTGCCCCGGGCGCGGGAAGCGGGTTCGGCGTGACGCCGACGCAGGCCGCGAGTGCCATGCAGGGCGCCGACGCGGAGACCGGGCCCGGCACCATCGAGCGTCTGATGGCCGCGCAGGATACCGGTGCCCGTCCGGCGCTGGAGGATGTCGCTGCACAAAAGGACATTTTCGCCGATCCGCATGAGGCCAGCCTGTTCTTTGCCGGGCTGTGGCGCAACGGCGGCTGATCGACATCGATCACCATCATGAGACGCGTCGCGCGATCCGCAGCGACGACCCGGCCCCGACCAGGAGGATGAACACACCATGCCAGCGGCGATGACAGTGCCCGCAACCGAGCACATCGATGATACGGACATCACGCGGATCACGGCATCCGGGCGCGCGGGCGAGGCCGAAGCGGAGACGCCGGGAGCAGATCTGCCCGCCGAGGATCGGCCCACCACGGATCTGCCCGCAGCGGATCTCCCAATGAGCCCGGCGGCGTTTGCGGCACTCGCGGTCGCGCAGCGCCTGGAGGCCCTGTTGCGCGAGGAGATCGCGAGCCTGCGGGGCGCCTCGATCACAAGCCTCAAGCAGATGAATCACCGCAAGAGCCAGTGCCTGCTCGAATTCAGCCGCGCCGCGCGCGCACTTGGCGACGAACCGGCCCCGCCGGCGCTGGCGGCGGCGCTCGATCGGCTGAAACAGGTCGTCGTCGACAATCAGGCCACCCTCTCGACCCATATCGTCGCGGTGCGCGACATTGCCGGCCTGATCGCCGAGGCGATGCAGGCGCATGAATCCGATGGAACCTATGCCGATCGCCCGGCTCCGCGCGCACCGCTGGGCGGCGAGGCGACCGGTGAGGTCCCGGCGAGAAGCGCTGCGGGCGAGAAGGGTGTGGCGCCATGATGCGGATGATCCTCGCCGGATTCTGGCTGTGCCTGGTGACGCTGGCCAGCGGCTGGGGGGCGGTGGAATATTTCACCCGCCAGGCCGGTGCCGCTACGGATGACGGCAGCTATTTCCAGGGCATCACCTACGAGACGACCCGCGCGATGACCGTTCCCATCATCGCCGATGGTGCCGTCGACGGTTACATCGTGGCCCAGTTCGTCTACACCGCGCAAAGCCGCAAATTGCAGGCTCTGGGCGTGCCGGCGGAATCCTTCATCGTCGACGAGGCCTTCCACCACATCTTCACCATGGAGAATATCGATTTCCGCGACCTGCGCCGCTTCGACAGCCGGGCTTTCCTGAAAGAGATCACGGAGAAGGTCAATGCCCGCCTCGACAGCCCGGTCATCCGCGAGATGCTCGTCGAGGAATTCAATTTCGTCGATGCCAGCCAATTGCGCTGAGGAGGGGCTGCCCGACGGTCTCGCCCTGTATCGACAGCGACACCAAACCCGATTGCCCGAACGGGAGGGTTGAGCCCGGGGCGTTGGTCTGCATAGTTCCGTAGCAATGATATTTGCGGAGCCGAACCGATGCATGCCCTGTTCTTCGAAGTGCGTCCGCTCCCGGGCCACCTGAAGCATTATTTCGATCATGTCGACCGGCTGCGCCCCGCCCTTGCCCGGCAGGAGGGGCTGGCCTTTCTCGAGCGCTATGCCGCGCGCGGCGACGAGGATCTCCTCTTGTCGCACCAGCTCTGGGAAAGCGAGGCGGCGATCGTCGCCTGGCGCTCGGATGCGGGTCACCGATACTCGCAATCCGCCGGCCGGCAAAAACACTTTGCCGACTACCGGATCCGCGTCGGGGCGCGGGTGCTGCACTGGCATGCCGGCGAGCCCGATAAACGCAGCCGCGTCGACGCATCTGGGGATCTGCCGCGCGTGGTGGCGCTCTATGGCGGACCCGAGATTGCCGTGCCGGAATTTACTGCATTCGAGAGCGTCAACCAGTCCGGGCGCTTCGTCGCCCTCGCGGATACGGGCGACCCCGCCGCCGCCGAGGCGCTTTTCGACGCGCATGCGGGCCTGTCCGGCCTCGAAGCCGCCGCGATCTATGCGATCCGGCGTGATTACGGCCAGTTCGATCGGGCGCAAGCTCCCGGGTGAGGCCGGCGATCGTCAACCGTGCCGGGCGCTCGCGGTAATACCTCGATCGTGATCATTTTCCGCAGCGGCGTAGACTTCGGCGATCAGAGCCTTTGCCGATGCCGCATCGACGGGCTTCCCGAGCATGAAGCCCTGAGCGGTATCGCAGCCGATAGCGACGAGTTTGTCGAGTTGCGCGGCGGTCTCGACACCCTCGCCCGTCGTCGCAATCGCCATTTCGCGTGCCATCGTGGTGATGGCGCGCACCACCGCCATCGCGTTGCCATCGTCACCGGATGCATTGATGAAACTGCGATCGATCTTGATCCGGTCGAGCTCGAAGGCTCGCAGATGCGCCAGAGACGAATAGCCCGTTCCGAAATCATCCATCGCGACCTTGATGCCGAGCGCACGCAACCCCTTGAGTGCGGCGGCGATTGCCTCGGCATCCTCGACCATTGCGGTTTCGGTGACCTCGACCTCGATGCGCCCCGGCAACACCTTGTGACGTTCGAGTGCCCGGGTGAAGCGCAGCAATATATCGGCTGAGCGCAACTGGACGGGCGACACATTGACGGAAACGTAGAGTTCCTCCGGCCATGTCGAAGCCTGCCGGCAGGCTTCGTCGATCACCCAGGCGCCGATCTCGATGATCGCCCCGCTCTCCTCGGCGAGGGGTATGAATTCGGCCGGGGAGATCATGCCGCGCTCCGGATGCTGCCAGCGCAGCAATGCCTCGAAACCCCTCAGCCGTTTGTCGGGAAGGTCGTAGAGCGGTTGGAAATGCAGGATCAATTGACCTGCACCGACCGCGCGCGCCAGATCGGTTTCGATCTCGCGACGCCTTGCGGCCTCCTCGATCATGCCTTCGCTATAGGCCTCGATCCCGCCGCGCCCCTTCCCCTTTGCCTTGTAGAGCGCAAGGTCGGCCATGCGCTGAACCCGCTCCGGCATGTCACCCCGGCGCGCGTATGCCAGACCGATGCTGGTGCCGATCGTGATCACGTTCTCGCGCACGAGGAACGGTCGGGTGAGGGCGCGCTGGATGTCTTCGGCAAGGACCCGCGCCGATTCCGGACCTGCCTCGCACAAGACCGCGAGCTCGTCGCCCCCCAGCCTGAACAGGGTATCGGTCGGGCCGCACAGATCCTTCAGGCGACGCGCCACGGCAACGAGCAGGTTGTCCCCGACGGCATGGCCGAGGGTGTCGTTCACCGGCTTGAAGTGATCGAGGTCGATCATCAGCATGGTGAAGTCTGATTTTTGCGCAAGTGCGGCGATCCTGTCCGTGAAGCTACGGCGGTTGCGCAGTCCCGTGAGCGCGTCGTGGAACGCCATGTGTTCAATCTGGCGCTGCCCTTCACGCGCCTCCGTCACATCGTCATAGGTGATGATCGCGCCCGCATTCGGCAGCGGCTGGCAGGTGACCTGCAGGATCTTGCCGTCTTCGAAATGATGCTCGAGGCGGGTGATCTCCTTGCGCCGGATCCACTCCTCGTGATTGGCGATGACGCGATCGATCCGCGCCTCGTCCCAACCGGCATTGGCGCCGACATTGCGCAGGTATCGCTCGAGGCGCATCCCGACATGGATCTGCTCGGGGCTGAGCGAGAACAGCGTGCGGACCCGCGGATTGAACAGGCGTATGGTGCCGTTGCCGGCGATCATCAGGAGCCCGTTGGACATGTTGCGCAGCGCCTCGGCGGATTCCGCACGCGCATGGTTGTCGATCAGATGGCTCGCCACACCGGCCCCGACGATTGCCAGGGCCACTCCGGCCACGGCGAGGGCAAGGGCGCGCAATGCGGCGGGATTCGAAAACGACCCGTCGATCAGGAGTGGCTCGACGCGAAACGCCGCCATACCGGTGAAATGAAGGCTGACGATGGCCAGCGCAAGAACCGGAGCCGCGACCAGCTCCGGTCGCGCAACGCCCTTGCGTCCGGTCAATTGCAATGCCGCTGCCGACAGCACGACCGAGAGCACGATCGACGTCACCAGAAACGACATGTCCCAGGTGACGATACCCTGAACGCGATAGGCCATCATGCCGGTATAATGCATCACGGCGATGGCGAGACCGACCACCGCGCCGCCGATCAACGGCGCAAGGCGCAGCGAGGAGGTCGCCGCGATCGCAAAACCGATGACGGCGCCGAACACCGCCACCAGCAGCGACACGATCGTGAGCACCGGATCGAATCCCACCGAGACGCCGGGATCATATCCGAGCATTGCGATGAAGTGCGTGCACCAGATCGCTGCCCCTGCAACGACCGCGGTGAGCACCAGCCATGCGGTTTTCTCCATCGCGGTCGTCGCGAGCGCCCTCCGGTATAGACGAATCGTCGCCCAGGATCCGGCAATACAGACCAAAGCCGCGACCAGCACCAGCAAAAGATCGTGCTGATCGGTAATGCAGGCAATAATTGTGTTCATGCGAGCAAAATCCTGAAAGGCGTGTCGACGGGACACTCCGGGATTCTCAATTAGCCGAAAGGCGTTTCGCGTCGATTAATGGCAATGATCAATGCAATGCGTGGTGTGGCATTTTCCGCCGATCGGCACGACGCAGCCAGTCAGCTGCGCTCCGCTTCGACGCAGCCTTCGTCCTCGACACCCGCGATCAGCCCATGCGCCTCGTCGCGCAGGGTGATGAAGCGCTCCAGCCGGTCCAGCGTCTCGACGGCTTCGGTGCGCAGACGCAGGAGTTCGAGCAGGTCGTTGCGCTCACTGCGGGTGACGCGGGCCTTCAGGATGGTCTGGCGTTCGGTCTCGAGCGCCTCGCGCAACCGGGTCTGCTCGGGGGAGCGGCGGTCGATGCGAATCTGGTCGACGAAATTGGCCGAAAGCGCATCGCAGCGATCCTGTCCGGAGAGGCCGGCGCCCCCGTCGGGCCGCGCGACCGGGCAATATTGCCCGCGCCAGCCGGCGACGATGGAGCGGCCTTCATCGAGGGTGCGGATGGACCGGCGGATCTCGCGGTCGAGATCGCGCATCTCGCGGCTGCGCAGCATGGTGCGCGCCTCGTCGAGCCGAACATCCGGCGGGCGCGTCTCGTCATCCATCAACCCTTCGAAGGTCGCCAGGATCCCGACCTGCTCGTCATAAAGCGCCTCGATGCGCTCGTTGGCGACGAGTTCTTCGGCATATTCGAGAGCGAGAAACATGCAGGCCTGGGGTTCACGACCACTGCGCGCATCCGCATCCAGCGCCATGGGCACGGCGGCGAAACCAAGAACCAGGGCGAAAACGCCCGCACGACACTGTCGACCCGTGATCATGCGTTAAAGATGGCCCATCCATGCCGCTTCGGCAAGACGCAGATCGTCGCGTATCCGATCAGAATCTGCGCCCTCAGGCGGGCAGGCCGATGCGGCGGATCTCCCAGCTGAGTTCGATGCCGCTCGTCTCGTGCACGCGCCGGCGCACTTCCTCGCCGAGCGCCTCGATATCGGCTGCCGTGGCATTGCCGTGATTGATCAGGAAGTTGCAATGCATCGGCGAGACCTGGGCATCGCCGATCCGAAGGCCACGGCATCCCGCCGCGTCGATCAGCTGCCAGGCCTTCATTCCCGGCGGGTTCTTGAAGGTGGAGCCGCCGGTGCGGGTGTTGACGGGCTGCGTTGACGAGCGCGCCTCGGTGATCTCCTGCATGCGCGCGAGCAGCGCCTGCGGATCTCCCGGATAGCCCTTGAACAGCGCCTGGGTGAAGATCATGTCGACGGGGACGGCGCTGTGGCGATAGGAAAAGCCCATCGCGGCATGGTCGAGCACATGCAGGGCGCCGGAGGCGTCGAGCGCGCGGACCTCGACCAGCACGTCCTTGACCTCGCCGCCGTAAGCCCCGCCATTCATGCGCAGCGCCCCGCCGATGGCGCCGGGAATGCCGCGCAGGAAGGTAAGCCCGTCGATCCCCGCTTCCGCCGCGATGCGTGCAACCTTCACATCCGCCGCCCCCGCCCCGGCGCGCACGCGATGGCCGTCCTCGACCGCAATCTGCGAGAAGCCGCGCCCGAGCCGGATCAGCACGCCGGGCAGGCCGCCATCACGGATCAGCAGGTTGGAGCCCCGCCCGATCACGGTGACGGGAAGATCCGCCGGGCGGCGGGCAAGAAACAGTGCGAGATCATCCTCGTCGGCGGGTTCGAACAGGAGCTCTGCCGGTCCGCCGGTGCGAAACCACGAAAGCGGCGCCGCCGGCGCATTGGCCGTCAATGCGCCGCGCAGATCCGGGATCGCTGCGCGGATCTCGTCGGTGCGATCGGGAAAGCCGCTCACCTGGTTTCTCCTGCACTCCCTCCGGCCCCGGCGGCGAGCTGGTCCGGCAGGGCATAGGCCCATTGGGTGATGTTGCCGGCACCGAGAAACATCACGTAATCGCCGGGTTTCGCCAGCTCCGCGATGATGGCGGGCAGATCATCCGGACCGTCGAGCGCCATCACCGAGCGATGCCCGCGCGCCTTCAGCCCGGAGACCAGCCCGTCGCGATCGGCGCCGGGAATATGCGCCTCGCCCGCCGCATAGACATCGGCGACGATCACCGTATCGGCATCGTTGAAGCAGGTGCAGAAATCATCGAACAGCGCCTTCAGGCGGGTATGGCGGTGCGGCTGCACGATGGCGATGACCTTGCCCTCGGCGGAGGCGCGGGCGGCCTTCAGCACGGCGGCGATCTCCACCGGGTGGTGGCCGTAATCGTCGAAGATGATCGCGCCGTTCCATTCGCCAGTGCGCGTAAAGCGCCGCTTCACCCCGCCGAACCCGGCGAGCGCCGTGCGGATCGCATCAGGCCTCATGCCCAGCTCATAGGCGAGCGCGAGCGCGCCGACGGCATTGAGCATGTTGTGATGGCCGGGCATCGGCATGACGAGATCGGGGATCTCGACGCTCTCAGCTCTTTTGCGGTCGTGGATCGTCACGCTGAACCGGCTCCTGCCGCCGGCAAGATCGATATCATGCACCCGCACATCCGCCTGCCGGTTGGTGCCGTAGGTCACGACCCGGCGATCCTCGATGCGCCCGACCAGATCCTGCACCGCCGGGTGATCGATGCACATCACCGCGAAACCATAGAAGGGAATGTTCTCGATGAAGCTGTAGAAGGCCGCCTTGACCGCGTCATAAGTCTCGAAATGATCGAGATGCTCGGCATCGATATTGGTGACGATGGCGTAGTCGCAGGGCAGCTTAAGGAAGGTGCCGTCGGATTCGTCGGCTTCCACCACCATCCAGTCGCCCTTGCCCATGCGGGCATTGGTGCCATAGGCGTTGATGATGCCGCCATTGATCACGGTCGGGTCGAAATTGCCGCCTTCGAGCAGGGTCGCGACGATGGAGGTGGTCGTGGTCTTGCCGTGAGTGCCGGCAATGGCGATCGCGGTCTTGAGCCGCATCAATTCGGCGAGCATCTCCGCGCGCCGCACCACGGGCAGGCGCAATTCGCGCGCGGCGACGAGCTCGGGATTGTCGCGCCGGATCGCGGTGGAGACCACGACGACTTCCGCATCCTTGACGTTCTCCGCCGCATGGCCGGTGAAGGTGGTGATGCCCTTCTCGGCGAGCCGCGCGACATTGGCATTGCCGGCCGACGCATCCGAGCCCTGTACCGTATAGCCGAGATTGTGCATCACCTCCGCGATGCCCGACATGCCGATACCCCCGATTCCGATGAAATGGATGGGGCCGAGTTTCGGGGGCAGTTTCATGATGGTTCTCTCGATTTGGCGATCAGCCCTGCGCGCCGGCAAGGCGCATGACGAGATCGGCGAGACGCTCCGCCGCATCCGGTACGCCTGCGCTCTTGGCCGCCTGCGCGGCTTTCGTCAAGCCGTCGGGGTCACACAGGCGTGTCGCGAGCTCCTGCGCCAGACGCTCAGGGGTAAATTCCGTTTGTGGAAGCATGAGGGCAGCGCCGATATCGGCGAGAAGCGCGGCATTGGCCGCCTGGTCCTGATCGAGGGCGCCGGGCAGGGGCACGAGGATGGCCGGCCGGCCGATCACCGCGAGTTCGGAGACCGTCGAGGCGCCCGAGCGCGAAATAACCAGATGCGCGCTCGCGATTCGCCCCGGCAGGTCCCTGAAGAAGGGCTCGACCTCTCCCGCGACGCCGATTGCGGCATAGGCGGCGCGCACGCGCTCCAGATCCTCGGGCCGTGCCTGCTGGGTGATGCGGATGCGCGCGCGCAGTTCCGGCGCGAGTAATCCGATCGCCTGCGGCACCACATCCGAGATCACCCGCGCGCCCTGGCTGCCGCCGAATGCGAGGAGGTTCAGCGGCGCGTCGTCCGTCGCGGCGGGATAGGGGATCTGTGCTGCGTCCAGCACGTTGGGCCGTACCGGATTGCCGGTCATCACGATCTTCGCTTTCGCCGCCTCGGGAACCCCGCGCAATTCCGGCACGCTCGACGCAAGATGCGTCACGCGCCCGGCGAGGAAGCGGTTGGCGCGCCCGATCACGCCGTTTTGCTCGTGCAGCACGGTCTTGCAGCCCGCGAGGCTCCCAGCGAGCAGGGGCGGGACGGTGGGGTAGCCGCCGAAGCCGACGACGACGGCGGGGCGGGCACGCGCGACCAGCCTGCGGGCCTGCAGGAAGCCGCGGGCGAGCGTGACCAGCGCTTTCAATCCGGCCACGGCTGAGCGCCCCGAGGGCGTGGCGGCGGGAATGGCGACGACTTCGTCGGCGGGAAAGGTTTCCGCCAGAGGCCCGATCCGGTTGTCGGTGACGAGCATGATGCGGCAGCCGCGCGCGCGCAGGATGCCCGCGAGCGCCTCGGCAGGAAACAGATGCCCGCCGGTGCCGCCGGCTGAGATCATCACGAGGGGTTTGTCCGCGCTCATCATCAGGCTCCTGCGGGGCGCGGAACATAGGCGCGCGGCTGCAACCGGGCGCGTGGTCGTTTTCGCGTGAGTGCGATCAGGAAGCCGGCGGCGAGCGCCAGCGAGAACAGCGACGAACCGCCATAGGAGATGAAGGGCAGGGTCATGCCCTTGGCCGGGAGCAGATTGACATTGACCATCATGTTGATGGTGGCCTGCAGGCCGAACATCAGCAAGAGCCCTGATACGGCGAGCCGCGAAAAGGCGTCCTCGTTGCGCCCCGCGAGCAGCAATCCGCGCAGCACGATGAAGGCATAGATCACGACGATGACGAGGCACACGGCGATGCCGAACTCCTCCGCCGTCACCGCGAAAATGAAATCGGTATGGGCATCGGGCAGCACGCGCTTCACCGTCCCCTCCCCGGGCCCGCGCCCGAGCCAGCCCCCGCGCGCGAAGGATTCGAGCGCCATGTCGACCTGGAAGGTGTCGCCGGCATCGCTGTCGAGGAAGCGGGTGATGCGCTCGCGCACATGCGGCAAGAGGTTATAGGCGCCGATGATGCCGATCACGCCGATCCCGCCGAGACCCATCACCCAGAACCAGTGCAACCCGGCAATGAAGAACATGCCGGCCCAGACGGCGGTGATCAGCATGGTCTGACCGAAATCCGGCTGCAGGATCAGGGGTGTAATCGTCAGCGGCAGGAGCGCGAAGGCGATCCAGACCGCGGGCAGGTCGGGCCGGCGCGCGGCTTCCGAGAAGGCCCAGGCGGTGAGGATCACGAAAGCCGGCTTGACGAATTCCGAGGGCTGGATGCTCACGCCCATCAGCGAGATCCAGCGATGCGCGCCCTTGATCTCGGGCCCGTACTGGATCGCGGCGACGACGAGGACCATGCCGGCGCAATAGACGAACAGCGCCAGCCGCCGGATCAGCCGCGCATCGAGAAAGGAGATGATCACCAGCAGAAGCAGCGCCGGCAACAGGAACAGCGCCTGGCGCTCGACGAAATGGAAGGTGGACAGGCCGATTCGCGAGGCGACCGGCGGCCCGCCCCCCATCAGCATGACGAGGCCGATCACCATCAGACCGCACAGGGCAGCCAGCAGCGACCGGTCGATCGTCCACCACCAATCGCCGACGAGCGAACGTTGCGCACGCGAGACCATGCCGTTTCCCCGAAATCACGCCAACCGAGCCTGCTTCCGTTGTGGAAGCGACAGGCAGACAGCCATGACGTGATTGTGGTGAACGGGTGGTTAAGAAGGATTGAAGAAGACGCAGGATCGGCCCCGGTTCCGGCGATGCCGACGCGATCTGCGGAACCGCACGAATGACATGCCGTGCCTGGTCAAGATGGTGGGTCTGGTCAAGATGGTGGGCGCGACAGGGATTGAACCTGTGACCCTTCGCGTGTGAAGCGAATGCTCTCCCGCTGAGCTACGCGCCCGATGCCGGTTTCGTATGTCGTGTCACGCCCGGCGTCAAGTCTGGTTTTCACCTCATCGACGGCGCAGCAGAATGAGCCCCAGGGTGATAGCGATCAGCGGCAGCGGCCAGGGCCAGAGATAGGACGGCGCGAAGACGACGACATATCCCGCTGCCACGAAGGTCAGGCGATGAACGAGATGCCGCAGATGATGCGCGCCGCCCGGATCGGCGAGCAGCCCTTCGAGCTCTGCGGCACTGTGAAACACCGCAAAGCCGCCATACAGGCAAAGGAGGAAGACGGGCGCGGCGAGCACGAGCCCCCAGAGCAGCCGCGTCGGCCGCCCCGTACGGCGCAGGAACAGGCCGGCAAAGAGCATCAGCAGCAATGCTGCGAACACACCCGCGACGCCGAACAGTGCGATCAGCGCCTCCGTGCGCGGATTGATCGGCTCACCGCGCTCGAGCACCCGCAGATAGGTTGCCGCGGAAGCCACGAAGCCTACGAGAAGCATGCGCCACGCGCTGCCGGCAAGATGCGTCAGGAGACCCGCGAAACGATTCGGCGGGGCCTTCCCGAGGCGGCTCTCCCGGTGCGCCATCGCCATTCAGGCCGCTTCGGTGGCGGCATCCCGGGCCGCCCGGCGGATCGCGGCGATGTTGCTGGCATAGGCGTCGGGCCCGCCCTTGAACACGGCGGAGCCGGCAACGAGCACATTGGCACCCGCCGCGACCACCTGCGGGGCGGTCTGGGGGGTGACGCCGCCATCGATTTCGATCTCGATCGGTCGATCGCCGATCATGGCACGCACCTGCGCGATCTTGGGCACGACCGAGGCGATGAAGGCCTGGCCGCCGAAACCCGGATTGACCGTCATCAGGCAGACGAGATCGACCATGTCGAGCAGCGGTTCAAGCGCCTCGGCGGGCGTGCCCGGATTGAGCGCGATCCCGGCCTTGCAACCCAGCGCCCGGATCGCCTGCAGGCTGCGATGCGTATGCGGCCCGGCTTCGGCATGCACGGTGATCACCTGCGCCCCGGCATCGGCGAAGGCCTCGAGATACGGATCGACCGGTGCGATCATCAGATGCACGTCGAAGAGCTGCGTGGTGGATTTGCGGATCGCCTTGATGATCGGCGGGCCGAAGGTGAGATTGGGGACGAAATGCCCATCCATCACGTCGATATGGATCCAGTCGGCCCCGGCCTCCACCACGCTTTCGACTTCCGCACCGAGGCGGGCGAAATCGGCGGAGAGGATGGAAGGAGCGATGCGCAACGGGCGAATTTCGGTCATGGGGGCAATCCGTTTGAGAGCCGTCATGCGCAGGCGCTATCACGCGCACGCCCTGCGCGCAACTGCGCCGCGATCCGCCCCGCCGCCTCGATGCAGGACCTTCACGACAGGATCGCGGGACGGTCGAGACGAGCCCGGGAACGGCTCGAATACAAGTCTCTTCATCGTCTTAACCCTTTTTGAACCCTGATTCGCGATCCTTGATGAAAGCGGCACGGCGTGTCGCTCCGGTCACAGTCCCATGGGTGCTCGCGTGCGTCGGCGTCAACGAGTCTTCGGAATGAGATGGATTTGCGCCACGGTTGCGCCCTGGGCGCTCGGTGGCGGGATGCTGGTCTCCTTCACCGCCGTGGCCAGCAACGACGTCTCCGATATCGGCCATACCATCCGCGAGGCGGGCCGTACCGCATCCCTCATAGCCAGCGACCAGCTGATCACGCCACCGCGGGTGACCGATCTGCGCAGCCTGCCGGGATCGACGGCGCTGACGGCTCCCACACGCCACAAGGCCTCGCTGCGCTTCGGATTGCCCGAGGACGCACTGCGCACCGATCTCGTCGACCCGCCGCGCTTCGAGCCCAAGGACGGCGCCTATGAGGGCGAGACGCCCGAACTCAACCGCGACAACAAGGGCGACCCGATCGTCCCGCTGCGCCCGACCCTGAGCCGGCTCGGACGCATGCTCGCCCCCGACAGTGACCCGGATACCGATGCGATCGGCTTCGAGGGGCCCGGCACCGGTATCGGCGCGCCGCCCGCGCTGGAACGTGGCGGGGCGCTGCCCGGCGAAATCGATCTCGACCAGAGTTTCACCCGTCCACCCGCCCCCACCGCGACGGATCGCGCGACGGCGGAACCGTCCCCGCAGGCAGCCGAACAGGGCTCTTCGGGAATCGGGCGCGCCGGCGGCATCACCCCGGGCCGCGACGGAGCCACGCCGGCCGTGGCGCGGGTCGAGACTTTCGCGGCGCTGACGCCCGTCACCCACAGCTGGAGCCCGGTCGAGGTCGGCGCCGTGCCGGTGACCCTGCCGGCGGGCGCCTCGCGCTTCGTGCGCCGCTATCCGAACCAGCCCCATTACGCCGCGCTGATCGATCCCGGCAAGCGGGACGCGGAAATGCGCTGCCTCGCCGAGGCGATCTATTTCGAGGCCCGCAGTGAACCCGAACTCGGCCAGACCGCCGTGGCGCAGGTGGTGATGAACCGCGTTGCGAGCCGGCTCTATCCGAATTCGATCTGCGGCGTGGTCTATCAGAACCGCCACCGGCATCTGGCCTGCCAGTTCACCTTCGCCTGCGAGGGCCGCTCCCTGCGCATCCGCGAGCCGGCGCCCTGGCGTCGGGCCGAGCGCCTTGCTCAGGAGGTCGTCAGCGGCACGAGCTTTATCGAGAGCGTCGGGCTCGCCACGCATTATCACGCGGATTACGTCAATCCGCGCTGGGCCCGCGCGCTCCTGCGCCGCGACAAGATCGGCCGCCACATCTTCTACCAGCTCCGCCCCGGCCAGCGCTGAAGCGCAACGCTGCTCCCTCAGTCGATCTGCGGGCGCAGATCCAGCGTGGCACGCTTGCCGATATCGTCGTAATGGCGCTCCAGCCAGGCCCGCCCGGCGGCATGGCCACGCTCCTTGAGCGTCGCGATCGAGCTCCAGTCGGCGCGGATGCGCGAGGAGGCGGCGAAATCGTCGAGATAGCCGGTCGGGTCGACGCGATGCATCAGCACGCGCTTGTAATCTTCGTGCGAGAGCTTGCCCTCGTCGATCAGCCGGGTGACGAACTCGATGGCACGCAATTCCTTGATCAGGCTGGCATTGAAGGTGATCTCGGAAAGCCGGTTCGAAATCTCGCGCGCCGTACGCGGCGTCTCGCGCCGCTCGATCGGGTTGATCTGGACGAGCAGGATATCGTCCGCCGCGACGCCGTAGAACAGGGGATAGAGCGGTGGATTCCCCATGTAGCCGCCGTCCCAATAGGGCACGCCGTCGATCTCGACCGCCTTGAAGACCTGCGGCAGGCAGGCGGAGGCGAGCAGGTGATCGACGGTGAGCTCCTCGCGGGGGAAGACCACGAGCTTGCCGGTCCAGACATTCGTTGCCGCGATGCACAGTTTCAGGCGCGGGCAGGCCCGCACATTCTCGAAATTGATCAGATCCGCCAGCGCATCGCGCAGGGGATTGGCGTCAAGCGGGTTGGAATCGTAGGGGCTGGAGAACTTCTTGACCGTGTCGAGCCACATCCGCCCGAACGAATCCTCGTCATACCAGAACCCCATCATCCGGTCGAAGATGCCCCGCTGCATCGGCGAGAGCCGTCCGCCGATGCTGACGCGCTGCCAGAAGGCCTCGAGCCCCGCACGCGCGCCTTCGGGCCCGCCTTCCTGCCAGCCATCGGCCAGGGCGATCGCGTTCATCGCCCCGGCGGAGGCGCCGGATATCGCCTCGATGGCCAGCCGCCCGTCTTCGAGAATGGCGTCGAGCACGCCCCAGGTGAAGGCGCCATGCGATCCCCCGCCCTGCAGCGCGAGGCTGACGGTCTTTTCCGCCTTCGGCCCGACGAGGCCGCGCGGCCCCTCGGCGAGAGATGGTGCTCGTCCGCTCATGTGATCCTCCAGACGCCGTAATCGATTGGGACAGGCATGCGCCGCCGCTTTGCCGCAACGCACCATCCGCAATATAGGCATGCCCTGCCCGCCGTTTCCAGAACCGAACGGAGCGTTGCGCATTCCGCGTGCTTGTGATGCCCCGCCGGATCGGCAAAGATCACCGTCAAATCCGGCGCAAATCAGCCGGAGAGAATCGTCCGCAAGGGCGGCATCACGGAGGATATCATGGACGAGGTGCCCCGAACGCCCGAGACCGCCAATGCGCGCCGCAGCGCCCGCATTCCGGGCTTTCATCGCATGAGCATGGAGGAGCGGCGCGCTGCGGTCGCAGCCTTTGCCGGCCTCGACGACGAAGCCGTGGTGCGGCTGGCCGATACCGGCGCCCTGCCCGCCGATCTGGCTGAGCGCATGATCGAGAACGCCGTGGGCGCCATGCCGGTGCCGATCGGGATCGCCACCAATCTGCGCATCGACGGGATCGACCGGCTGGTGCCGATGGCAACCGAGGAATCCTCCGTCGTGGCCGCCGTGTGCAACGCCGCACGCCTCAATTACGATGATGGCGGGTTCATCACCTCAGCCACGCAATCCCTGATGATCGCCCAGATCCAGCTCACGGGCGTCAGCGACCCGCTGGGTGCACGGCTCGCCATTCTCGAACGGCGCGAGCGGATCTGCGCGATCTGCAATGCCTGCGATCCGGTGCTCGTGCGCCATGGCGGCGGTTTCGCCGATCTCGAAGTGCGCATCGTGGAAAGCCGCAGCGGGCCGATGGTGATCACGCATATCGTGGTCGATACCCGCGACGCCATGGGCGCCAACGCGGTCAATACCATGGCCGAGACGCTGGCACCGCATATCGAAGGGTGGACCGGCGGCAAGGTCTATCTGCGCATCCTGTCCAATCTCGCTGATCGCCGCCTCGCCCGGGCGCGGGCCGTGTGGCGGGCCGAGGCCCTGGGCGGGCCCGATGTGGTCGAGGGGATCGTGCAGGCCTCGCATTTCGCCGAAGCCGATCCCTACCGCGCCGCCACCCATAATAAAGGCGTGATGAACGGTGTCGGCGCCTGCGTGCTGGCCACGGGCAACGACACCCGCGCCATCGAGGCGGGCGCCCATGCCTATGCCGCGCGCAACGGCCGCTATGCCTCGCTGGCCCGGTTCGAGAGAAACGACGCGGGCGATCTCGTGGGCACGCTCGAAATGCCGCTCGCGATAGGGCTCGTCGGCGGCGCCACGCGGGTGCATCCGGTGGCACGGACCTGCGTGGCGATTCTCGGCGCGGAGAGCGCACAGGAGATGGCCCGCATCTTCTGCGCCGTGGGCCTCGCGCAGAGCTTTGCCGCGCTCAAGGCGCTGGCGACGGACGGGATTCAGAAGGGCCATATGGGGCTGCATGCGCAAAACCTCGCCATGATGGCCGGCGCGGTGGGGGAGGAGATCGATGCGGTCGCCGGCGCGCTCGTCGCGTCGGGCAGCGTGCGCATGGATCTGGCAGAAACCGAGCTCGCGCGTCTGCGCAACGAGAAGGGCTGAAGGCGAAAACGGTTTCGGGAGGCTGCAATGCGCGAGGCGATCCGGTTCGTGGAAGTCGGGCCCAGGGACGGGCTGCAGAACCTGGCCGCGCCGGTTTCGACGGCGCTGAAGGCGCGCCTGTGCGAAAAACTGTTCGCGGCGGGGGTGTGCCGGCTCGAATGCGCCTCCTTCGTCTCCCCCGCGCATGTGCCGCAGATGGCCGATGCCGAGGCCCTCCTCGCGGCGATCAGCCCGCCCGACGGCGCCGAGCTCGACGCGCTCGCCCCCAATGCTCGCGGCGCATTGCGTGCGGTGGCGACGCGCGCCGACCGCATATCCGTGTTCGTCGCGGCAACGCAGAGCTTCGCGCAGCGCAATACCCGCTGCAGCATCGAACAATGCCTGGAGCGGGCAGGCGAGGTACGCAAAATCGCCTCCGGCGCCGGGCGCCAGACCCGCGGCTATGTCTCCTGCATCGCCGATTGCCCCTATGAAGGGCTCGTCCCGACCCGCGCCGTGATGCATGTCGCGCGCGCCCTGATCCATGCCGGCTTCGACGAGATCGCGCTCGGCGACACGATCGGCTCGACGAGCCCGGCGGATATGCGCCGGCTCCTGCGCGCCCTGAAGCAGGAGATCCCGGTCGCGCGGCTCGCGGTGCATTGCCACGACACCTACGGCATGGCGGCGGCGAGCACGCTCGCGGCCATCGAGGAGGGCGTGCGCATCGTCGACGGCGCCGTGGCCGGGCTCGGCGGTTGCCCCTTCGCGCCCGGCGCGGCGGGCAATGCCGCGAGCGAGGATCTCGTCTTCATGCTGGAAGGGCTCGGCTTCGATACCGGGATCGACTGCCTTGCCCTCGCCGAAACCGGCCGATGGCTGACCCGCGAACTCGGCCTGTCCAATGCCTCGCGCACCGGCCCCGCATTGCTCGCACGCCCGATCACGGCGCGACCGGCAGAGTTCTAGATGTGAGCTTTCCGACCTGACGGAGTCGGATCAGGCGCTCTTGATCATGGTCTTGGCGCATCATTCCGCCGGCATCCGCCTGACGGCATGATGCTCTCGCGAACCGCCGTGGCGGAAGTCTGGCATTCACCCTGCACTGCATGCGGCCAGCATTCGCCTGAATGCTGCACGACTTGTTCGTGGCAATCAGGCGTAATACTTTGGTCTGACTCTTTCCGATCTCAGGTGCAGAATTCATCTGATCCGCAGAAAAACGGCCATTTTTCCCGAACAATTCGAATTACGATGAATAAATTTTGCGAAAAACGCTGATTTCATGATTATTTCAATTGCGATTGGAACAATCTTATTCCGAAGCAGCGTATAGATTTGTATCCGTTTCGGGTAATATTCTGCCTCCCCCAGCAACGCGGCGCAACGGCATGGAGGAGCCCTGATGATATCCACGCATGATGCTGAGATCGAACCTGGACCGTCGCGCGATGCGCAGGTTGCGCTCGAACCGAACCGGTCGGATAAACACGCCCATCGCCTTGCCGAAACCATCGATGCCATCGAGGGCGATATTCGCGATGCGATCGGCTCGGTGGTCGCCGCTGTGGAGCGCTCGGGCACGGAGATGGCGGGTGCGCGCAGCAATCTCGCCGAGATCGCCACCGCCAACACGAAACTCAACGAAGCCGCCGGCGAGGCCGGAACGCGCGCGGATGCCGTGTCGCAAGTCACCGACACCATCGCCCGGGCCTCCCGTGGCATCGATGAAGCCATGCTTCAGGCAACCGCCTGCCTGGAGATGGCAACGGGGAAAGTCGAGCAGGCGCATGGTCTTCTGGGGCGCCTGTCGGAAGCGAGTGCGGCCATTGCCGGCGTCGTCGATGCGATCGCGGCAGTGGCCAAGCAGACCAATCTTCTCGCCCTCAACGCCACCATCGAAGCGGCGCGGGCGGGCGAGGCCGGCAAGGGATTCGCCGTGGTCGCCGGGGAGGTCAAGGCGTTGTCGCAGGAGGTCGCGCGATCGGCCGACGATATCCGCGAGCGCATCGGTCACCTCGCCGCGACGACGCAGGAGACGCTGGAGGCCGTCGGGGGCGCCAACCAGGCGATTACCGAACTCGCGCCACTCGTCGCGCGGGCCCGGGAGGGCAGCGAAGAGCAATCCACAGCGCTGGACTCGGTCGCACGGGAATCGAGCGAGGGGGCGCGCTGCGTGAGCGAGGTCCGCGCCTGCGCCGCCAATGTCGACGAGGCACTGGGTACCTGTTCCGCGCGCATGGATGTCGCCGCCCGCAACACCGATCAGGCGGCAACCGCAGCATCCTCCCTGACACACCGTTTCGTCGCCGTGATCCGGCAAAGCGAAATCGGCGACCGGCGCCGCCACGACCGCTACCCGATCGAGCTCGACGTCACGGCGGAGATCGCCGGGCAGCGCATCGCGAGCCGGAGCATCGATATCTCACGGGGCGGAATGCTCCTCGATCTGCCGGAGGCAGCCGTTGGCGGAATTCGCGAAGGCGCGGATGCCTCGCTCGATATCGGCGGCATCGGTTGCGTCAGGGCAAAGCTCGTCGGTGTCAGCCGCATGGGGCTGCATTGCGCCTTCCGGGACGACGATCCGGCGATTGCTGCGACTATCGCGGCGCGTGTCGATGCCGTGGCGCAGGAATACCGGCCGCTCATCGCGCGGACACAGTCGCTTGCCGGGGAGGTGGCGGCAGCCGTCGAGGATCTCGTCACCCGGGGCCGCCTGAGCCGCGAGGATGCATTCGATACCCGCTACATGCCTCTCGCGGGCACGGATCCGCAGCAATACGAAACCACCTATACGCAGGCTTTCGAGACGGTCCTGCCGGCGATCATCGAGCCGCCGCTCGCGGAGGACGAGCGCCTCACCTTCTGCCTCGCCATCGATCGCAATGGCTATATCCCGGTGCATAACCGCGCCTTCTCGCAGGAGCAGCGCCCGGATGACCCCGTATGGAATGCAGCCCATTGCCGCAACAAGCGCATTTTCGATGACCGCGCCGGGATAACCGCGGCACGCTCCACCCGTGACTTCGTCGTCCAGGCCTATGCCCGCGACATGGGCGGCGGCAAGGTCGTGATGATGCGCGAAGTGGACGCCCCGATCCGCGTCTTCGGGCGCCATTGGGGCGGTCTGCGGATGGCCTATCGCCTGTGAGGCGGTGCAGTCGAAGAAAAACCCGCGCAGCCGAAGCCGCGCGGGTCGATACGTTCAAGCAGTGAGCCCGCGGGCCCGGCTGCTTACTTCTTGTCTTCGTCGTCGCCGGGCTGCGTCTGCTTCTTGAGCGCAGCACCGAGGATGTCGCCGAGCGAAGCGCCGGAATCGGAGGAGCCGAACTGTGCGATCGCCTCCTTCTCCTCGGCCACTTCGAGCGCCTTGATCGACAGCGTGACGCGGCGCGCCTTGCGGTCGAACTGGGTGACGCGGGCATCGAGCTTGTCGCCGGCGGCGAAGCGCTCGGGGCGCTGGTCGGCACGGTCGCGGGCGAGCTCGGCGCGGCGGATGAAGGAGGTAAGGTCGGTATCGACGATCTTCACGTCGATACCGGCATCCTTCACTTCCACGACCTCGCAGGTCACGACCTGACCCTTGCGGATCTCACCCGCATCGGCGAAGGGATCGCCGGCGAGCTGCTTGATGCCGAGCGAGATGCGCTCCTTGTCGACATCGACGTCGAGAACCTGGGCGCGAACCATGTCGCCCTTCTTGAACTCGTCGATGACCTGCTCGCCGGGACGGTTCCAGTCGAGATCCGACAGGTGGACCATGCCGTCGACATCGCCTTCGAGACCGATGAACAGACCGAACTCGGTCTTGTTCTTGACCTCGCCCTCGACCTCGGAACCGACCGGATGCTTCTCGGCGAAGCCTTCCCACGGATTCTGCAGGGTCTGCTTGAGGCCCAGCGAGATGCGGCGCTTGACCGGATCGACTTCGAGAATGACCACGTCCACTTCCTGCGAGGTGGAGACGATCTTGCCCGGATGGACGTTCTTCTTCGTCCAGGACATCTCGGAGACGTGGATCAGGCCTTCGATGCCCGGCTCCAGTTCGACGAAGGCACCGTAATCGGTGATGTTGGTCACGCGGCCCGTGAAGCGTGCCTCGACCGGGTAACGGGCTTCGATGCCCTCCCACGGATCGGCGAGCAGCTGCTTAATGCCGAGCGAGATGCGGTGCGTCTCGTGATTGATCTTGATGATCTTGACGGAGACGTTCTGGCCGATCTGCACCACCTCCGACGGATGGTTGACGCGGCGCCACGCCATGTCGGTGACGTGCAGCAGGCCGTCGATGCCACCGAGATCGACGAAGGCGCCGTATTCGGTGATGTTCTTGACCACACCCTCGATGACCTGACCCTCTTCGAGATTGGCCACCAGCTCCGAGCGCTGCTCGGCGCGGCTCTCTTCGAGCACGGTGCGGCGCGACACGACGATATTGCCGCGGCGACGGTCCATCTTCAGGATCTGGAAGGGCTGGGGCACGCCCATCAGCGGCGTGATGTCGCGCACGGGGCGGATATCGACCTGCGAGCGCGGCAGGAAGGCCACGGCGCCGTCGAGATCGACGGTGTAACCACCCTTGACCTGGTTGAAGATCAGGCCCTGGACGCGCTCATTGGCCTCGAAGGCCTTCTCGAGCTTGATCCAGCTTTCCTCGCGGCGCGCCTTCTCACGGGAGATGACGGCTTCGCCGAGCGCATTCTCGATGCGGTCGACATAGACTTCGACTTCCACGCCGACTTCGATCGGCTCGTCACGGCCGGGGCCGTTGAATTCCTTGAGGGCCACACGCCCTTCGGTCTTGGCGCCGATATCGATGACGGCGACGTCCTTCTCGATGGCGACGACCTTACCCTTGACGACGGCGCCTTCGGCGACCTCGTTGCTGCGGAAGGATTCTTCGAGGAGGGCAGCGAAATCTTCGCGGCTGGGCGCATATTGGGTTTGAGCTGACATTCGTTCTCCTGATGCTCTTGCGAGCAGTTGCGCCGGCATCTGGTGTTGCACGCCATCCGCATTCGTCGTGGGCCTCGCATGTGGGGCGAGACCCTGGCCGTTCACGGAGAACGGGCCGGCGCGTCGACGACGAACGAAGACGGATATCCTGATCACGGCAGGGGCTCAGGCACCATCCGGGATCGCGGATCGCGCACGGATAACGGAAACCGCCTTGCGATGCAAGGCTTTCCGCAGCTTGTCGCCGGAAGCGGTCACAGAGCGTGGCGTATCAATATCCCACGGCGCGGCTTGCAGCCAGCAGGGCCAGATGAATCAGCGTGCTGGTGAGGATCACCGTATAGGCGATACCCGCGAGCCCGGCGAGCAGGCCGAAGCCGAGCACGAGCCCGTCCTCCTGCAGGATCGCCATGGACAGGATCACCAGCGCGATCGACGGCACCCAGTTGGTTCCCGGCAGGGGCACGATGACGCACAGGGCCAGGATCACCGCGAACAAGCCGATCAGCCTGTCGCCGCGCGGCCCGAACAGGACGGTGTGGCGCGGTCGCAGGAGGTTTTCGACGCGGCGCAATTTCGGCTCCGCCGCATCGATGATCTTGCGGAAAGTCGCGACGCGGAAGCGCTTGTCGAGAATGCGCCGGGGCAGCCACGGCTTCTTGAAGCCGAGCGCCATCTGGACGGCGAAGAGCAGGACGGGAATGCCGAAGACCGAATTCATGCCCGGCGGGGCGGGAATGCAGTTGGGCAGGCTGAAGAGAATGATGACGAAGCCGAAGGCGCGCTCGCCGAAGGCCTCGATGATCTCGCGCACGCTGATCGTATCGCCCGGCGCCGTCTCGATCACGGCCCGCAGTACGAGCGAGACGCGCTTGTGCTCCATCGCCTCGTGCAGGAGGCGGGCGCGCTGGCTGGCCAGTCTTTCGCGGCGCTCGTCGCCGGAGGAATCCATGCTCAGTCCCAGAAATCCGGAAGCGCCGGGGGCAGATGCGGACCGAGCCGTACCGGCGCACAGCGGGTGGCGAGACCGGTCGCATCGTCGGTCTCCACCGCGAGACCCGCAAGCGCGCCTTCGCCTTGCGCCGCCTCGAACCGCGCGCCCGGCGTCTTCTGCAGGAAGCGCCGCAGCGGCTCGTCCTTGCCCATGCCGAGCACGGAATCGTAGTCGCCACACATGCCCAGATCCGAGATATAGGCGGTCCCGCCCGGCAGCACCCGGTAATCGGCGGTGGGGACATGGGTATGGGTGCCGACGACGAGGCTCGCGCGTCCGTCGCAGAAATGGCCCATGGCCTGCTTCTCGCTGGTCGCCTCGGCGTGGAAATCGATCACGATAGCATCCGCGCCATGGCCGAGCGGGCAATCCGTCAGCGCCTCCTCCACCCGGGTGAAGGGGCAATCCATCGCATCCATGAAGATGCGCCCCATCGCATTGACGACGAGCACCCGCGCGCCGCGCGCCGTCTCCACCATCGTCGTCCCGCGTCCCGGTGTGCCGGGCGGGAAGGTGGCAGGGCGTACCAGCCGATGCTCGCGCTCGATGAAGACCAGCGCCTCGCGCTGGTCGAAGGCGTGATTGCCCAGCGTGATCGCATCGACGCCGGCGGCGAACAGGTCATCGCAGATGGCCTCGGTAATGCCGAACCCGCCTGCAGCGTTCTCGCCGTTGATGATGACGCAGTCGAGATCCCAGCGTGCCCGCAGATCGGGCAACTGCGCATTCACCGCATCGCGACCAGGGCGTCCGACGACGTCACCGAGAAACAGAAGCCGCATCGGCTCAAGACCTTCCCGCCATGATCGGGAAGCAGGCTTCTCGCATGTTGCAGGGCGAGCCGGGCGGGCGGATGTCAGTCACGCAGGATCTCCGTTTCGGTGACGATGATGTCGAGGCGCCGGTCATGCGATTCGGCGGGGATGCTGTCAGCTTCCTGTGTGGTGAAAGCAAGGCCGATGGTGATGACGGGCTTCTCCTGCGTCAAGCCCGCAATGGCGCGATCGTAATGGCCCTTGCCGTAACCGATCCGGTTGCGGGCACGATCGAAGCAGGCGAGCGGCATCAAGAGGATATCGGGCGCGACCACCTCGCTCCCGGGCGCCGGCGCGCTGACCCCGAAGGCGCCGCGAATCAACGCGTCACCGTGGCGCCAGCGCAGGAAGACCAGATGCGGATCGACCACCAGCGGCAATGCCAGCGCGAAACCGCGCCGGGCGAGGGCACCGAGCAGGGGGAGCGTATCCACTTCGGAACGGATCGGGGAGTAGCCCGCGATGGTCGCGCCGCCGGCGCGGTCCGCATCGAGTTCAGGCAGGGTAAGCGCATGATCGGCAATCGCCTGCGATGCCGCATCACGCCGGGCGACGTCGAGGGCGTCACGGCGCGCGAGGCCGGAGCGGCGCAAGGCATGCTTGTCTGGTGGGAAATCGTCCAGGGCGAGCCTCTTTGCGATTCGAAACGCAAGCCGCCGATGGTCCGGTCAGCGCGAAGTGCGGTGCCACGATGGCCGTTGGAGATGCGATCCCGGGAACCTACATTGTAGGTGGGCGCCGTGTGTCCCGGTCCACGGACCGGGTCAGGGACAGCTCCCTTGGGATCATTAAGGCCCCGGGGAAAAATTCTCCTGACGTACCCCGCAGCACCGCCGACGGAATGTAGTCCCGCCGCAGCCTTTCGCAAAGGGCAAAAGCGAGGCCTGTGGTGCGATTACGGAGATTCATCACTTTGCTCAGCTGCGCAGATATTTGATCAGGGCTGCGATCCCGAGGCCGAGCAGCACGATCACGAGGATCCAGATGATACCCATGCCCCAGAACATACCGTCGCCATGCACGGCTCCATCCATCATCATCGGACCTGCCCCTGCTCGGTGATCAGTGCCGTGCCGCGATAGCGGGCGAAGGGAGCAGACCGGTCGGCATCGAAGAGCACGACCTCGTAGAGATCATCCGCCATCCCGGGCACTTCCATCCCGGGCGAGCCGATCGGCATGCCGGGAACGCTGATGCCCATGGCGTCGGGCCGCTCGCGCAAGAGCCGCGTCACCGCATCGGCGGGGACATGGCCCTCGATGATGTAGCCCCC
>JAFIEI010000093.1 GCA_020832565.1 Salinarimonas sp.
ATCCGCGCGGGGTGGATCGCATCCAATCCTTCATGCTCGCCCATGCCGCTGACGGCTTCGCCACGATCGACGAGGCGGCGGATGCCGTGGCGCGCTATCTGCCGCATCGCCCGCGCCCGCGGTCGCTCGAGGGCCTGCGCAAGAATCTGCGTCGCGCCGATGACGGGCGCTGGTATTGGCACTGGGATCCGCGATTCCTCGATGGTCCGGGCTCGGTGAACGCTGATTGGCGCGAATCGGAAGCCGCATTGCATCGTTGTGCGCGCGCGATCCGGGTGCCGGTCCTGCTGGTGCGCGGCGGTTCCAGCGAACTCGTTACACCCGAAGCGGCGCAAGCGTTTCGCGAACTCGTGCCGCATGCCGATTTCGTCGATGTGGCGCAGGCCCGGCATATGGTGGCGGGGGACCGCAACGATGTATTTTCCAATGCGGTCGAAACCTTCTTGGATCGGCTCGATCACACCATATAATAGTCTAGGGCGCGCAAGCGCGAAGCGGGAGGAACCCCATGGCCCGGACGCAGAGACAAAGCGACGTTGCCGTCGTTGAACGAAACGACGTCGTCGAGAGCCTTGATCCGGTCTGGAGCCAGGTGCGCCATGAGGCCGAGAAGGTCGCGCATACCGAATCGGCGCTGACCAATTTCGTGCTCACGAGCGTGCTCAACCAGCCCTCCCTCGAGGCGGCGGTGATCCACCGGGTAGCCTCGCGGCTGGCCCATCCCGCGCTTTCGGCCGATCTGATCGCCCAGACCTATATGGAGGCGGTGCAGGATGATCCCTCCATCGGCGCGGCGTTTCGCGCAGACATCATCGCGGTGATCGATCGCGACCCGGCCTGCACGCGGCTGATCGAGCCGTTGCTCTATTTCAAGGGTTTCCATGCCATCCAGACCTATCGTCTGGCGCATTGGCTGTGGCATCGCGGGCGCCGCGATCTGGCGCTCTACCTGCAGAGCGTCTCGTCGGAAACCTTCCAGACCGATATCAATCCGCAGGCCAGGATCGGCAAGGGGATCTTCCTCGATCACGCGACCGGCCTCGTCGTCGGTGCCACGGCGACGGTTGATGACGACGTCTCCATCCTTCAGGACGTGACGCTCGGCGGCACCGGCAAGGAGAGCGGGGATCGCCATCCCAAGATCCGCTGCGGCGTGCTGATCGGGGCGGGCGCCAAGATCCTCGGCAATATCGAGGTCGGGCATTGCGCGCGCGTCGCCGCCGGTTCCGTCGTGCTCGAACCGGTTCCGCATAACACCACCGTTGCCGGTGTTCCGGCCCGCGTCGTCGGCACGGCCGGCTGCGCCGAGCCGGCACGGACCATGGATCAGATCCTCGCCGAGAAGCAGGGGCGCTGAGGCTGCGCCCGTTGATCGGCCCTGTGAACCGCCGGGGGCGGGTTGCGCAGACCCGCGCAACATGGCAAGCCCTTCGCGTCCCCACAAATCAGACAAGCGGAGCAACAGGTGAACAAATCCGAAATGGCGAAAGTCGAGGGCTTTCTGCGCCGGACTTTCGCGAATCACGCGATCCGTGTCGTCGGGCGCCCCAAGAAGGATGATTCCGCCGAGGTCTATATCGGCGAGGAGTTCGTCGGCGTGCTCTTTCTCGATGACGAGGACGGCGATCGCTCTTTCAATTTCCAGATGGCGATCCTGGATACGGATCTCGAAGACTGAAGGCCCTGCCGGAAGGGTCGTCTCCCCGCGCCGCCCGTCTCAATCGCGCGGCGCGAGCAGATCCGTCGTCAGCCACATGACGATGCGCTCCCAGTGCCGCACGTCGGTTTTGGCCATCTGCAGCTGAATATCGAGACCATTGCGGCGCAGCTCCGCGGAGCAACTCGGCGCGACCGGACCGTCATTGCGCTTGCCGCAGCGCGCCGCGAAGCTGCGGCCCTCCGGCGGCGCCAGCAGCAGCACCTCCCCCTCATAGGGCGTATCGGTGCGGAACGAGCGGCGCACGAGATTCCCTCCGAAGGTGCTGGCATCGCTCGACAAGAAACGCGCATAGATCAGCCGCGGACGATCCGCCGGCGCCACGGCCCGGTCGGGTGCCGCCAGGGCGACGATGAGCTGCGCATCGGGCGACGCCGCCTCGCCGACGATGTCGCTCAACGGAATGCGCAGGCTCAGCCTTCCCGGGATGCCGTCGCGCACTGCGAGCCAATGCTCGGCAACCCGCAGCGACTGGCCACCGAAGCGAAGATCGTGGATCACCGGTTCCTGCGCTTCTTCCCGAGCGGGCATGACCAGGTGCCGGCTCATGACGAAGGCGGCGATACAGGTAACACAGACCAGAACGATCAGGATCAGCACCAGCGCGTCGACGCCGATCCGGCGCTGCTGCGTGCTGCTGCGATATTGCCCAAATGCTGGATGGGGCTGCTTTTGCAATGCCGAATCCCGTGCCATTCCCCGCCCCTGTCACGATCCAACGACACCGCGCATCCGCGTCGTCGCCGGCGCATGCGCATTAACCTTGTCGCGCGATCAGGCTTAATCAATCGTTAAAGCTGGTGCACAGTAGCTGTCACGCTACGGGACGGTGGTGTGCGCAGAGCATCGGGAAAACGGCGATGAGTTTCGACGCTTCCAACATATCGAGCCTGGTGACGATCCTCGTCGGCTTCGCCTTTGCGGGGGCGCTGGCAAGTGCCTTCGAGGCGCTGACGGCCCGCCGGGCGAGCTTCAACCTGCTTCTCGGCAAGGGGCCGATCGTGATGGCGAGCCTGCCGATGCTGGTCTTCTCCGCGCCCTTCATCATCATGCGCAACACGGTGCGTGGCCGGCGCTACGAAGACCGCCCGATCGGCTTCGTCATGGCCGCGACAATCATTGCCGGCCTGTGGAGCCTGTTCTCGGGATCCCTCGTGCGCGACGCGCTCGCCCTCGTCTTCGGTTGATGGCGTTTGGAGCCTGATCGGGGGGATGACCCGAAGCCCGGTTGGGCATGACCCCGCTTGACAGCCCGTGCCCGCGCCCGCTTCCCTGCGAGGAACGACAGATCAAAGGGAGGCGTGCATCATGCCGCTTTATGCACTCGACGGCGTCGCACCGCAGACCCCGCAGGCGGGGCGTTTCTGGATCGCGCCGGATGCACATGTCATCGGCAAGGTGCGGCTCGCCGATGATGTCGGCATCTGGTTCGGCGCGGTGCTGCGCGGCGACAACGAACTGATCGATATCGGGGAGGGCTCCAATATCCAGGAGCATTCCGTCCTGCATACCGATATGGGTGCGCCGCTCACGGTCGGTACCGGCTGCACTATCGGTCATCGCGCCATCCTGCACGGCTGCAGCATCGGCGACGGCTCGCTCGTCGGCATGGGGGCGACCATCCTCAACCATGCCCGGATCGGCCGCAATTGCCTGATCGGCGCGAATGCGCTCGTCACCGAGGGCAAGGAATTTCCCGATAATTCCCTCATCGTCGGCGCGCCGGCCAAGGCCGTGCGCACCCTCGATGAAGCCGCGATCGCGGGTCTGCGCCGCTCGGCCGAGGGCTATGTCGCCAACTGGAAGCGCTTCACCGCCGGGATGAAGCGCCTCGATTGACGGGTATCAGGCGCGCCCGAAGACGCGCGTGAAGATCGTATCGACCTGTTTGAGGTGGTAGCCGAGATCGAAGCATTCCTCGATCTCCGTCGCGCTCATTTTCGCGCTGACTTCCGGATCGGCCTTGAGCAGCGTCAGGAAGTCACCCTCGCCACGCCAGACCGGCATGGCGTTGCGCTGGACGAGGCGATAGGAATCCTCGCGCGAGACGCCCTTTTGCGTGAGCGCCAGCAGCACGCGCTGCGAATGCACCAGCCCGCCGAGGCGGTCCAGATTCTTCTGCATGGTTTCGGGATAGACGAGTAGCTTGTCGATCACGCCGGTGAGGCGCGCGAGCGCGAAATCGAGCGTCACCGTCGCATCCGGGCCGATCATCCGCTCGACCGAGGAATGCGAGATGTCGCGCTCGTGCCAGAGTGCCACGTTCTCCATCGCGGGCAGTGCGTAGGAGCGCACCATGCGCGCGAGGCCCGTGAGATTCTCTGTGAGCACCGGGTTGCGCTTGTGCGGCATGGCCGAGGAGCCCTTCTGGCCTTCGGAGAAATACTCCTCCGCCTCGAGCACTTCCGAGCGCTGCAGATGGCGCACTTCCGTCGCCAGCCGCTCGATCGAGGAGGCGATCACGCCGAGCGTGGCGAAGAACATGGCGTGGCGGTCGCGCGGGATGACCTGGGTGGAAACCGGCTCGGGTTTCAGGCCGAGCTTCTCGGCCACGTATTCTTCCACACGCGGGTCGATATTGGCGAAGGTCCCGACAGCGCCCGAAATCGCGCAGGTGGCGATCTCCTCGCGCGCCGCGACGAGGCGGGCGCGGCAGCGGTCGAATTCGGCATAGGCCTGAGCGAGTTTCAGGCCAAACGTCGTCGGCTCGGCATGGATGCCGTGGGAGCGCCCGATCGTGGGCGTCAGCTTGTATTCAAAAGCGCGGCGCTCGAGCGCGGCGAGCAGCGCGTCGAGATCGGCCAGCAGGAGGTCGGCGGCGCGGGTGAGCTGCACGTTGAAGCAGGTATCGAGCACATCCGAGGAGGTCATGCCCTGGTGCACGAAGCGGGCTTCCGGCCCGACGATCTCCGAGAGATGCGTGAGGAAGGCGATAACGTCGTGCTTGACTTCGCGCTCGATCGCATCGATGCGCGCCACCTCGAAAGTCGCCGCCGAGCCCTTCTCCCAGACCACCTGCGCGGCCTCGCGCGGGACCACGCCGATCTCGGCCAGAGCCATGGTGGCATGGGCCTCGATCTCGAACCAGATGCGGAATTTCGTCTCCGGAGACCAGATGGCGGTCATTTCCGGGCGGGCGTAGCGCTCGATCATCTCAATCACTCTGCGTTGCGGGAGGCGAGGGGGCCTCGACCTGATGGCGCGGCGTTAGCACGAACCGCGCCGCTTCACAATCAGCGCCCCCGCGCATCCCCCGTCGACCGCCACCGCGCGTGGCCTCGCAGGCGGGCATTGGGTAAAAATCGCCACGCGGGGGCTTGCATGGCGCGCGCTTTCGCGCAGTTTTGGGAGAGAACAAGCGCCGGCAGGCGCAGCAATCGAACGGGGAAGCCATGCAGATCGAACATCCATACCTCCTCTTCCTGGGCGATGCCCGCGACGCGCTCGCGGCCAAGACCGGGCTCGGCATCGTCGACTGGCGCCCGGAATGGTGCATCGGCCAGATGCGGCTTCCCGGCTGCAAGGCGGATGCGAAGCTGCCCGATATGGACCCGCGCGAGGCGGCGCAGAAGGGCGTCAAGACAATGGTGATCGGCGTCGTCAATGCCGGCGGCGTGCTGCCGGATAACTGGGTTTCGATCATCGTCGACGCGCTCGATGCCGGGCTCGACGTCGCGTCGGGCCTGCATATGCGCCTCGGCGACATTCCCGAGATCGCAGCAGCCGCGCAAAAGAACGGGCGCAAGCTGCACGATGTGCGCATGAGCAACGAGCGTTTCGCCACCGGCAAGGGCGACAAGCGCCCCGGCATGCGGCTTCTGACGGTGGGGACGGATTGCTCGGTGGGTAAGAAATACACCGCGCTCGCGCTGGAAAAAGGCATGCGTGATGCCGGTTTCGATGCGGATTTCCGCGCTACAGGCCAGACCGGCGTGTTCATCTCCGGGCGCGGCGCGGCAATCGACGCCGTTGTGGCGGATTTCATTTCCGGCGCTGTGGAATGGATCTCGCCGGCGGCGGAGCCCGACCATTGGGATCTGATCGAGGGGCAGGGGTCGCTCTTCCACCCCTCTTTCGCCGGCGTCTCGCTCGGCCTGCTGCATGGCGCCCAGCCGGATGCCTTCGTCGTTTGCCACGAGCCGACACGGCGCAATATGCGCGGGGTGAATACCCCGCTGCCGACCATCGGCGACGTCATCCACATGACCATCGCCTGCGGCCGCCTCACCAATCCCGCCATCCGCTGCGTCGGCGTCGCCGTCAATACCGAGGCGCTCGAAGATGCGGCGGCGCGTGACGAGCTCGCACGGATCGAAAAGACTTATGGCCTGCCCGCAACCGACCCGGTGCGCTTCGGCGTCGAGGGAATCGTCGGGGAGATCAAGGCGCGTTTCGGCAAGACATGACCCCGTAAACGGCGAAGGCCGCGCTCTCGAAAGAGCGCGGCCTCGACGGGCCCCCGATGTATCGGGAGTGAGCGGCAGGGGCCCGAAACGGGGGGTTAGATGTAGTTGGTGCCGGTACCGCCGGAGTTGTTGTTATTGTTGTTTTCGGTATAATTCCAGTTGTTGTTCGGTTGCGGGTGAGCGCCTGCCAGCCCGTGGCCGCCGGAGCCGCCTTGCCCCTGATTGTTGCCGGATCCGGATTGGCCGACCGCTGCGGCGCGTTGGGCGAGCTGCGTTTGGGCGTCTTCCCAGTTGAAAGTGCCGTCCTCCTGAACCGGGGCCAACAGCGCGAACTCGTTGCGATCGATCAGGCCGTCTGACCCGGCGATCTGTTCATGAATGATATTGGCTTGCGGGCGCTCGATACTGACTTGTTGGTCATTGACGGTCAGTCCATTTTGGAGTGCCTGCACAAGGCCCCAGAATTCGTTCTGGTTGATGTGATCATCTTCGCCGGCCCAGACTTTGAAGTTGCCGAGGCCACCCATCATATCCATGATAGCCTGATTGATGCCATTATCGGTGATCAGTCGAAGCGAATCGTTATTGGCGTATTCTTCGAAATGCTCCATGACTTTCTGGACGGAGACGGAAGTCGCATCTTCGCCTCCCAGATTCTTGATGATCATGTCCATTTGCTGCTCAGAGATACGCAGAGCCTTTGCGCCCTCCGTTTTGTTCAGCGCCGCATCACCACCTGCATGCTGAAGGAGGCGCGCTTTGAGTTCCAGCAGGGAAGCCTGATTCTGATATTGCGGCGTAAGCATGGAAGTGAGCTGCTGCCCCGCATTGATGGGCCAATTGCTTGAACTCGAGCTCGGCTGGAAGGTGGCGACAAGGTTCCCCGGAGCCTGCGCATTTGGGTTGATAGAACCGTTTCCATGTGAGGGGTCCTGCCCTGCAGCTTGGGTGGGTAGCTGAAAGCCCTGATTGTTGTTCTCCGGGAGCGCCGCTTGGGCAAACCAGTTTTGCTGCTGCAATGGTGGCTGCAGCATTGCCCCCGCATTTGAAGCCGCGCCGGAGCCAAACATATTAATTTCTACATTATTAACCATAACTCAAACTCCCATTCGAATTTGCATTAACCATACATTATAAAAATAATATAGTCAAGAAAAATATTTAATATGCATTTTATATAATTTAAGATTATATAAATAAAACTAAAAAAGCCGCGCCTGTTATGGCGCGGCTTTCGA
>JAFIEI010000031.1 GCA_020832565.1 Salinarimonas sp.
TGGCCGATGGCGATGGCGCCGCCATTGACGTTCACGATATCGGGATCCCAGCCCATATCCTTGTTCACGGCGAGCGCCTGTGCGGCGAAGGCCTCGTTGGCCTCGACGAGATCGAGATCACCGACCTTCCAGCCGGCCTTCTCCAGCGCCTTGCGCGAAGCCGGGATCGGGCCCGTGCCCATGATCGCGGGATCGACGCCGCAGGTCGCCCAGGAGGCGATTCGGGCAAGCGGTGTCAGGCCGCGCTTTTGCGCTTCCGCCGCCGTCATCAGCACGAGCGCGGCTGCACCGTCATTGATGCCCGACGCGTTGCCGGCAGTGACGCTGCCCTCTTTCGAGAAGGCCGGACGCAGCTTCTGCATGCCCTCGAGGGTGGCGCCGGCGCGGATATACTCGTCCTGATCGACCACCGTGTCGCCCTTGCGGGTGGACACCGTGAACGGGGCGATCTCGTCCTTGAACTTGCCCGCCTTCTGCGCCGCTTCCGCCTTGTTCTGCGAGGCGACGGCGAAAGCGTCCTGCTCCTCGCGGGTCAGTTGCCAGCGCGCGGCGACGTTCTCGGCGGTGTTGCCCATGTGATAGCCGTGGAAGGCGTCGATCAGCCCGTCCTTGAGCATCGAATCCATCATCTTCAGATCGCCCATCTTCTGGCCGGAGCGCAGATAGGCGACATGCGGGGCCTGGGACATGGATTCCTGACCACCCGCGACGATGATGTCGGCATCACCGTTGGCGATCTGCTGCATGCCGATGGCGACGGTGCGCAGGCCGGACCCGCAGAGCTGGTTGAGCCCCCAGGACGTGGCTTCCTGCGGGATGCCCGCCTTCATCGCCGCCTGGCGGGCGGGATTCTGGCCCTGGCCGGCGGAGAGGATCTGACCGAGAATCACCTCGTCGACCTCACTGCCGTCGACCTTGGCACGCTCCAGCGCCGTGCTGATGGCGACCGCACCGAGTTCATGCGCGGGAACGCTCGCGAACGCCCCGTTGAACGATCCCACTGCCGTGCGTGCGGCGGAGACGATCACGATATCCTGGCTAGCCATGGTGCCTTCCATTCCTGTTGGTCGTTACGAAATCTGCCGGCCCGCATGGCTTCAGCCACGGCGCGCCGTCCTTGCCCTGATGAAAGCAGGCACGGGGGTGAAGTCAAGGGCGGTCGAATGCGCATTCGTCGCCGCAGAGCGTTTCGAACCGCGAATCACCAACGGATCAGCGCGCTGCCCCAGGTAAATCCGCCGCCGATCGCCTCCAGCATGACGAGATCGCCGCGCTTGATCCGCCCGTCCTTGATCGCGACGTCGAGCGCCAGCGGAATCGAGGCAGCGGAGGTATTGCCGTGGCGGTCGACGGTGATGACCACCTTCTCGCGGGCGATACCGAGCTTGTCGGCGGAGGCGTCGATGATGCGCTTGTTGGCCTGATGCGGCACGAACCAGTTCAGTTCTTCTGCGCTGGTCCCCGTCTGCGCGAAGGCGGCCTCGACCACGTCGGTGACCATGCCCACGGCAAAGCGGAAGACCTCGCGGCCCTCCATGCGCAGGTGCCCCGTCGTCTTGGTGGAACCGGGCCCGCCATCGACATAGAGCTTGTCGCGATAGCGCCCGTCCGAACGCAATTGCGTGGTCAGAACGCCGCGATCGGCGGAGTTGCCTGCCCCGTCCTGCGCCTCCAGAATCACCGCGCCGGCCCCGTCACCGAACAGCACGCAGGTGGTGCGGTCCGACCAGTCGAGGATGCGCGAGAAGGTCTCCGCGCCGATCACCAGAGCGCGCCTGTGCGCGCCTGCCTTGAGGAAATTATCCGCCGTGGCGATGGCATAGACGAAGCCCGTGCACACCGCCTGCAGATCGAAGGCCGCGCCGTGATGCATGCCGAGGCCGGCCTGGATCTGCGTGGCCGTCGAGGGGAAGGTGTTGTCGGGCGTCGAAGTGGCGCAGATGATCAGGTCGATATCGTCGATGCCGAGCCCCGCATCGGCGAGCGCGGCCTGCGCGGCCTTGATGCCGAGCACCGAGGTGGTTTCATCTTCCGCTGCGATATGGCGCTGGCGGATGCCGGTGCGCTGGGCGATCCAGGCATCGGAGGTTTCGACGACGGCTTCGAGCTCGGCATTGCTCACCGCCTTGCGCGGGAGCGCGGAGCCACAGCCGACGACGACGGAACGTTGGAAGGTCACTGTCTCACATCCTCAGGACGAGGTGGCGATCGGGGTCTCGTCGAGCATATCCCGGATCGTCCGCATCAATTGGTAATGGCCCATGTCGTAGGCGATGTCCACGGCAGCCGCGAAGCCCTTCACGTCGGCACCGCCATGGCTCTTGATCACGACGCCCTCCAGACCGAGGAAAACGCCGCCGTTTGCGCGACTGGGATCCATCTTGGCCCTCAACGCATCGAAGGCCGGTTTGGCGAAGAGATAACCGAGCTTTGCCCGCCAGGTCCGCCCCATCGCAGCGCGCAGATACTCGCCGATCTGCTTGGCCGTGCCCTCGGCGGTCTTGAGCGCGATATTGCCGGTGAAGCCTTCCGTCACCACGACATCGACGCTGCCCTTGCCGATATCGTCGCCCTCGACGAAGCCGCGATAATCGAGATTGGCAAGATCGGCCTCGCGCAGGGTGCGCCCCGCTTCCTTGACCGCCTCGATCCCCTTGATCTCCTCGCGCCCGACATTGAGCAGGCCGACGCTCGGACGCTCCATGTCGAAGACGATACGCGCCATGGCCGCACCGAGCACGGCGAGATTGACGTAATGGCTCGCATCCGCGCCGATGCTCGCGCCGACATCGAGCACGATGCTCTCGCCGCGCACGGTTGGCCAGATCGCGGCAATGGCGGGACGCTCCACCTGCGGCATGGTCTTGAGGCAGAACATCGACATCGCCATCAGCGCGCCGGTATTGCCGGCGGAGACACAGGCATCGGCATCGCCGTCGCGCACGGCCTGGATCGCCCGCCACATCGAGGACTTGTAGCGCCCGACGCGCAGGGCCTGGCTCGGCTTCTCGTCCATCTTGATGGACACTTCCGTATGCGCAAACGTGCTCGCGGCCTTCAGTTGCGGATGCCTGTCGAGCACCGGCGCCACCTGCGCCTCGTCGCCGAAAATCGAAAAGCGCATTTCCGGGTGGCGCTCCAGTGCCAGCGCGGCCCCGGGAATCACCACGTCGGGGCCGTGATCGCCCCCCATGGCATCGATCGCGATACGCACCGGCTTTGCCTGAGTGGCACGCGTATCCGCAGCCTTGCCCGCTTCACGGGCGTTTGTCGCGGTGGAATCCTGCATGAAGCGTCTGTAACTCGGTTTCTCGGAAGCGGCAGCCTGTAACTGCCGCAGGCGCCGGACCATAGCGCCATGGCGCTTTGGTGCAACCTGAATTTCGAGATGGAGGTGCGGGCGGCATCCGGTGGACCGGCGAACTCCGCGCCGCTGCCTTGCCCCGCCTTCCATACGCGACGACGCCACAAAGCCGATGCGATTGCGCGCCGGCGGGATCGGGGAACCCGCCCTGCAGCCGGGGATGGTTGCATCGCGCAGGAGCAAAACTGATATCCGGAATGTGGATATTGATATTTGGACGATCAACTCTGCTGCTCTAGCCTGCACCCGTCTCGTTATGCAGGATGCCATGATCACTTCGGCTCAAATGCGCGCCGCGCGGGCATTGCTCGGTATCGACCAGAAGACCCTGGCTGAAATGTCCGGTCTGTCGGTGCCGACGATCCAGCGCATGGAATCCGGTGGAGGCGATGTGCGCGGCGTGGTGGACAGCCTGACGAAGGTTGTCCGGGCGCTCGAACGTGCGGGGATCGAACTCATTGCCGAGGGCGCCACCAGCACAGCGGGCGGGCGTGGTGTACGCCTCAGAGATCTTTCCCATCGCCCCGGAAATTGAATCGCGACGGCGACCGCCGACAGACAGCCGACGATCCCGCCGCCTGCCTTGTGAAGGTGTGGCCGACAATGACCACGACGAGAGCGAGCGAAGGACCGGGCTTCGCCGAGATGTTCACCCCGAAACTCTGGACCGTCTTGCGCGAGGGCTATGGGGCCGGACATCTGCGCGCGGATGCCGTTGCCGGGCTCACGGTCGCCATCGTGGCGCTGCCGCTGTCGATGGCGATCGCCATCGCATCCGGAGCGACACCGGCGCAGGGGCTCTACACGGCGATTGTCGGTGGGTTTCTGGTTTCGCTGCTCGGGGGCTCCCGGTTCCAGATCGGAGGGCCTGCAGGGGCCTTCATCATTCTCGTGGCGGCAACGGTTGCCGAACACGGCATGGACGGGCTGATCCTCGCGACTTTCATTTCCGGGCTGATGCTGGCCGGTGTCGGATTTCTGCGGCTGGGTACTTTCATCAAGTTCATCCCGTTTCCGGTCACGGTCGGTTTCACCGCCGGGATTGCGGTGATCATCTTTGCCAGCCAGATCAAGCAACTCTTCGGGCTGTCGCTGGATGACGAGCCCGGCGCATTGGTCGCGAAACTCGCCGCCCTGTGGAACGTGCGCGCCAGCATCACGCCCGCCGCGCTCGGTCTGTCGCTCGCCACGATCGCGATCATCCTGGGTATCCGCAAATGGCGGCCGAAATGGCCCGGCATGCTGATCGCAATCGTTGTCGCTGCGGTGGCGAGCTTCGTGCTCGGCCTCCCGGTCGAAACCATCGGAACCCGATTCGGTGGCATTCCGTCGAGCCTTCCGTTTCCCGCCCTGCCGGAAATCTCACTCAGCCGGGTCGTGGCCGTGCTTCCTGCGGCAATCGCGTTCACGCTGCTCGGTTCGATCGAATCCCTGCTGTCGGCCGTGGTCGCAGACGGCATGACCGGGCGTCGCCACAGGTCGAATTGTGAACTGGTGGCCCAGGGTGTCGCGAATGTCGGCTCCTCGGTCTTCGGGGGGTTCTGCGTCACCGGCACAATCGCCAGAACGGCCACCAATGTGCGCTCGGGTGCGCACGGGCCCGTGGCCGGGATGCTGCACGCCGTGTTTCTGTTGATGTTCATGCTGATCGCGGCTCCGGTCGCGGCCTATATTCCGCTCGCCGCGCTGGCGGGCGTCCTGGTCGTCGTGGCCTGGAACATGATCGAGCGCCCGGCGATCGCCGTGCTCGTCCGCTCGGGCTGGGGCGAAGCGACCGTGCTCGCGGCGACCTTCTTCCTGACGATCTTCCGGGATCTGACCGAAGCGATCATCGTCGGCGTCGCCCTCGGCTCGGTGCTGTTCATCCAGCGGATGAGTCGCACCACCGCGATCTACAGGGATATCCCACTGGTCGGCCGTGACGAGGCGGATACGGCGCGATCGCGGGACGCCTATGACGGGAAAGCGAGTGCGGATTCCGAAATCGTCATCTACCGCATTACCGGTGCGCTGTTCTTCGGGGCCGCAGCCTCGATCGGCTCGGTGCTCGATCGCATCGATGATGCACACGAGGCGTTGATCGTGGATTTCTCGGCCGTGCCGTTTCTCGATTCGACCGGCGCGAACATGATCGAAGGGCTCGCGCACAAGGCCCGCAACCGGAAGGTCGAGCTCTGGCTCACCGGCACCAGCCGGCATATTCGCCGGGAGTTGCTCATGCACGACTTGAAGAAGCCGCTGGTCCATCACGCGACGAGCGTCGAGAGTGCCCTCGCGACCCTGAAACGCCGCGAGGCCCGCCGGAGGGGCGAAACCCGCCACGGTGCATGAACGCCGGGATTCACCGGGGATCGCGCAGGAAGGCTCCGGCGGGCAGGTTTTCTGCCCCGCTCACCGCGTGATCCGCAGGCGCGAGACCTGCTGGCCGATATTGAGGAAGGCGTTTTCCAGCGCGGCCGTGTTTCTGGCCATGAAGAAATTCCCCGGATTCGAAGCACAACGTCGAAACAGGTCGAGCACAGCGGCATCCGTTTCATTATAAACGACCGTGAAGACCTCCACACCCTGCTGCTTCATCTCGGTGCACATCCGGGCGGTGGAATCGTTCAACGCGCGCTCGGCTTCACTCTGATTCGTCGCGCCATTGATGAAGCCGTTCGCGAGGAAGTTATAAGACCCGTAATCCGAGCGGGTAATCTCGTTGCGAGCGCCGTAGGAGACGTTGCGGCCGTCGGTCATCAAGACCATGATCTTCTTTTGCCCTTGCGCATCGAAGGGCGCCGCTCCCGGATATGGGGCATCAGGGGAAAGCACGCGCCAGCCCCAGGCGAGACCTTCCGCGATATTCGTCCCCGAACCGTTCCAGAAATTCATCGCATCGATCCCGGAGCGAACCTTGGAGAACTCACGCGTCAGCGGCACGATCGGTGTCGGACAGGCGCGATTCGGGCCGATCGTCAAAGGGCCGGTGTCATTGATGCTCATCTGCGCCGGGTTGATGTATTTCAAGGTCGAGCGAATACGCTCCGCGTCGGTTCCCTCGATTTCGTCGTCGAGCCACGAATTGTTGAAGCGCGTGGCGCTGTTCCCACCCTGGCTCATGCGATCGCCCGGCTCGTCGGGAGCGAAATACGGGACGAACAACGTGTCGGGATTGCCCGGGTCAGGCGGCGTCAGCGTAAAATCGTGGGGCGCGCGCCGCGCTTCGACGCAGCCTTTCCATTCCGTCCCGGATTGTCCGAACAGATACATGTGATGCGGATATTGATCGGCGGCCCTGCAGCGCTCGCGCATGGCGATGGCCGGCGCGCCCTGTCCCTGGTTACTGCAGGCCTGCCCCCCGCCCGGGCCGCTCCCCACGGCATTGCTTCCGGAGCCCTCGGGCAGCTCATCGAGCCGCTCTCCATTGCGCCGCCGCTCGCGCAGCGGGTCGTCGATGAAGTTCCAGCCGTTATAAAGCGCCTGCCCGTCCATATCGATCCAGGCGGGATCGAAGCCCTCGCCTTTGATATTCACCGCCGTGACGAAGGGAACCAGGCTGATGCGGATATCCTGATCCCCGCCGCGCCCTTCCTCGACCGCATTGACGAGGGCATGCGAGGCGCGTTTCAGCGCATTGATGCCGCCGGAACCCATCGAGCCGGTATTGTCGAGCACCACGGCGATTTCCAGGCTCTCGGTCGACCGGAAGGCAGATGCCGAAGCGTTCAGTTCCTTGATTCCCAGATGATGCATGAAGAACAGCCGCACATCGGCCGAGACGTGCCCGGTAATCCGCAGGAAGTTCAATCCGGTCTCGACCTCGACATCCGACGCCGTCACGGTGAAGTTCTGTCCGCCCAGATTGTTTTCGAGATAGTTCCTGAAGGCCTCCGCGCGATCCTCGTCGGTCTCGGCATCGCGCGCTGCGAGAAGGACCGCCACATCGACGGATTTCTGCAGCTGCGTCTTGACGTCGAGCATATAGGCACCGTCGACGGCCGCGCCGACGAAGCCCAGTACGACCGGCAGCGACAGCGCGAACAGCATGCCGACATTACCGCGGTCGGCTTCGAAAAACGATGGTCTCATCATTGGGACATCCCCTCCACGCGATCATTCAGATCACAGTCGGGTTGCCGCTACGTAAACCGAGTATTCGGATAGTTGCCGCGCTTGCGCGAAACGGAGCCCGAGGTTCTTGCTTAGAGCATCATTCTGTCAGGTGGATACCGGCTGACGGAAAAAATGATGCGTCAAACAATGACTTAGAGCGCCCGGCCTGACTCCGTCAGGTCGGAAAGCGCTCTAATGGGGCTGCTCAAGCCGCAGCATGCGCGCCGCCGGAGCGCCTGTCGCGCTTGTTCGGCACATCGTCGGCGCCACCCTGCCGATCCGCGACATCCATCGCCGGCAGGGCGTTCATGACGCGTGAGGCCGGCAGCGTGATGATCACCTCGGTGCCCTCGCGCGGCGCCGAGCGGAGCTGGAAATGGCCGCCATGCATCTCCACGAGGCCCTTCACGATCGGCAGGCCCAGCCCCGAGCCCTGCTCGGCGGTCTTCAGGGCCCAGGTGCCGCGCCCGAAGGACGACATGATGATCGGGATTTCCTCGGCGGGAATGCCCGGGCCGTTGTCGCGGATCGAAACGTACTGGCCGCCGGACGAGGTCCAGCCGGCCTTGATGGTGATCTCGCCGCCGGGCGGGGTGAATTTCACTGCGTTGGAGAGGATGTTGAGGATGATCTGGCGCATCGCCCGCTCATCCGCCCAGACGCGCGGCAGGCTCGGATCGATCAGGGCCTTGATGGTCTGCTCCTTGGCGCGTGAGCGCAGATTCATCATGTGGCGGCAATCGTCGATCATGTAGGAGAGCAGCAGCGCTTCCTCGTTGAGCTCGTAGCGCCCGGCCTCGATGCGCGAGAGGTCGAGGATCTCGTTGATCAGATTGAGAAGATGCTGGCCGCTGGAATGGATGTCGGCGGAATAATCCTTGTAGGTGGCGGAGCTGTGCTCGCCGAACACCTCGTCCTTCATCACCTCGGAGAAGCCGAGAATCGCATTGAGCGGCGTGCGCAATTCATGGCTCATCGTGGCCAGGAAGCGCGACTTGGCCAGATTGGCCTCCTCCGCCCGCCGGCGCGCTTCGTCGGAATTCGCCTTTGCCTCTTCCAGTTCGTAGAACAGCTTGTCCTTCTCCGCGCGCGAGCGCAACGTCGCCAGCGCGCTCGAAAACAGCCGCCGCGCGAGAAAGATGAAGAAGATCTGCGCGCTGATCGTCATCGCCGCCATCATCGCGGCATCGACGCTGCGCGTGCTCATGGCGTGCATCAGCACCACGATGGAGAGCGGCAACATGCCGGCATAGACCGCCGCCGGCAGGGTGGCCGAAAGCATCGCCGTCACGGCGGATGCCATCAGGGCAACGAACAGAAGGAAGCTGTCGGAGCCCGCCGCCGGTGCATTGGCCAGAGCCTGCAGCAACAGCGCCCATGACGCCCCCTGCAGCGCTTCGCCGATGACGAATATCCGATTCCAGTGGCTCAGCCGGATCTCGTCCTCGCCCTGGCGCAGGAGCCGGCGCGAGAGCATCACCATGAGCCCCATGGCCAGCGCGATCACGAGGAAGAAGAAGGCGGCCGTCTCGACCGGCAGCCAGAACGAAGCGACGCCGCCGCCCGCGGCCGCCAGAACGAAGAGCGGAATCGCCGCGCCGGTGCGGTATTGCGCGAAGAGGTGGAGGAATTCGAGTTCGAAGGAGCGTTCCAGTCCGACGGCGGAGGTCAGCCGCTCCCGTGCCGCGCGCATGTTGTGCGCGGCCTTGCGACGCCGCTGGGCGTCGCCATCATAGGATGCTGTTTCCGGCGGCGTTGCCGTCGCCGTTTCTCTGCTCATGCAAAAAACCAGTACCGTTAACGGTTTACGCAGCGATTCGCGTTATGACATTCGCCAGCATGCGCAGAATTCGTTAATGTCGGCCTCATGATCATCGACCCGCAGCAAAAAAAATCGGATCGCGCCTACGCCCTTCGCAGGCGTGCCGGGCGCCGCGCGCGCCGGCGCATGCTGCGCAATATTTCTGCGCGCGGGCGTCCGGGCTCGCGCCGCCTGATCGCGCTGATGGCGCTCGCGATCATGGGTCTGGTGATCTATTTCCTCGCCGTCGATCGTGGCGGCGAGGCCGTCCTCGGCCATGCCAGCGCCGTGCGGGGCGATGTGCTTTCGCTCGAGGGGACGAGCTATCGCCTTGCCGGAATCGCGGCTCCGACACCGGAGATGTTCTGCCGGCGCGACGGTCTCGATTACCGCTGCGGCGCTGCGGCGCGCGATGCCCTCGCTGCCCTGATCGACGATCAACCCGTGCGTTGCGTTCCCGGCGATACTCGGCGCGGCGGTATCACCGTTGCCCGCTGTTTCGTGGACGGGCGCGATCTCGCCGGCGCGATGGTGCTCGCCGGCCATGCCCTGACCGGTGAGACCTATCGCAACGAGGAAATCGAGGCCAGGGCCGAGGAGCGCGGCTTGTGGTCGGGCAGTTTCGACGAAGACACGATCCGCCGCCGTCTCCCCTGAGATCATGGCCTGCGTCGGGGCGCCTTTGCCCGGTGCTCATAAGCTTTGCGCAAAATTCGGCTTCCGCAACGGAACGAATCACCGATCGCCACGTTGACGCGGCGAATTCCCGTCGCCGCAGGCGCCTTGCGCACCGGGCAACGGTTTCGAGACCCCTCCGAGAAAACACTTCGGGCCCGGCATCGACCGGGCCCTTCTTTTTCATGTCTGCCCCCCATCCGCGCCCGATTGACCCCGACGGGTCGCTGTGCTCACCTCCGGCGAGACAGGGGAGCATTGATGAAACTCTATGATGGCGGGCGGGCGCCCAATCCCAGACGGGTGCGTATCTATCTGGCGGAGAAGAACATCGAGGTTCCCACCGAGCCCGTCGATATCGGCGCTCTCGCCCAGCGCTCACCGGAATTCACGGCTCTCAATCCCATGCAACGCACCCCCGTCCTCGTCCTCGACGACGGCGCTGTGATTGCCGAATCGATCGCAATCTGCCGCTATTTCGAAGAACTCTTTCCCACTCCGCCGCTCTTTGGAACGGGGGCGTTGGAACGTGCGCAGATCGAGATGTGGCAGCGGCGTGTGGAATTGGGCCTGCTCAGCAGCATCGCCGCAGTGTTTCGCCATCTTCATCCGGCCATGGTCGAGATGGAGGTGCCGCAAGTGCCGGAATGGGGTGAGGCGAACAAGCCGAAAGTGCTCGATTTTCTCGGCCTGCTCGACCGGCATCTCGCCGACAGGGAATATCTCGCGGGGAGCTTCAGCGTCGCGGATATCACCGGTCTCGTCGCGTTCGATTTCCTGAAGCCGGCCAAGCTCGCCGTTCCGGACGAGTTCGTCCATGTAAAGCGCTGGCACGGAACCCTCAAGGCGCGCCCGAGTGCCGCCGCCTAGGATCCGGGCATGGCGCTGAGGGCGCCGGCGGGCGCGCAGACCGATAACGATCTCGAGAGCGTTCTGGTGCGCCTTCGCGCCTGCAGAATCTGCCGCGATACGCCGCGAAACGGCCCTCCCCTGCCGCATGAACCGCGCCCGATCATCCAGGCCGATGCGCAGGCGCGCATCCTAATCGCGAGCCAGGCTCCGGGCAATCGCGCCCATGTCAGAGGGCTTCCCTTCTACGATCCGTCCGGGATCCGGCTGCGCGAATGGCTGGGGCTCGACGAGGCGCAGTTCTACGATCCGAAACGTCTTGCCATCGTGCCGATGGGGCATTGTTTTCCCGGCTATGACGGAAAAGGCGGCGATCTGCCACCACGCCGCGAATGCGCACCCGCCTGGCGCGAAGCCGTGCTCGGCCGCCTGCCGCGACTCTCGCTGATCCTGACCATCGGCATCCACGCCCAGCGCTACCATCTCGGGGCGGCCATGCGCCGGAGCCTGACGGAGACGGTCCGCGACTGGCGATCGCTCTATGATCGCCCGGGAATCCCGCGTATCCTGCCGCTGCCGCACCCGTCCTGGCGCAACAATGCGTGGCTGCGCAAAAACCCATGGTTCGCGGACGAGCTTCTGCCCATCCTGCGAAAGGATGTCGCGGCCCTCATGGCAGAGGCAGAACGCGATGCCGCGCAGGAGGAAGAAGGCCGATGACCCAGCCCGTGATCACGAGCATGCGCGACGGCGCCCTCGCCATCATCACCCTGAACCGCCCGGAGCGGCTCAACGCCCTGACATCGCAGATGCATGTGGAATTGCGCGCGGCTCTGGCCGAGCATGCGGCGGATGACGCGGTGCGCGTCGTCATGCTGACGGGGGCCGGGCGCGCATTCTGCGCCGGCCAGGATCTCAACGTCGATCTGCCGCGCGGGCCCGACGGGCGCGCCGATCTCGAAGAGACACTGCTGCGCGAGTACAATCCGCTCGTCCTGACCCTCGCCGATTATCCCAAACTCACCATCGCGGCCCTCAACGGCCCGGCTGTGGGGGCGGCTGCGAATATCGCGCTCGCCTGCGACATCGCGATCGCGTCGGACACGGCCATGCTGCAGCAGGCTTTTTCGAAGATTGCACTGGTTCCCGATGCCGGCGGCACCTGGATCCTGCCGCGCCTCGTCGGACCGAAGCGCGCTCTGGCGCTGATGCTCACCGCCGAGGCGGTTTCTGCGGAGGAAGCGCTGCGCATGGGACTGATTGCCCGCATCTTCGGGAATGCACGCTTCGCCGACGAGGCACGCGCCTTCGCGCTCTCGCTCGCCGCAGGCCCGCCTCTCGCACAACAGGCGATGAAACAGGCCGTGCGCGAGAGCCTCGACAATGATCTCGCGACCCAGCTCACCCTCGAAGCCCGGCTTCAGGCCAAATGCGGGCGCTCCGACGATTTCGAGGAGGGGATTGCCGCTTTCCGTGAGAAGCGCGCGCCGGTGTTTCGCGGACGCTGATCCCTTTCGGAAACGGGCGGCGGGGCCGTTCGCCGTTGCCCATCTGCAATCTGCGCAATACCCGTTGTCGCCGTGGGTCCCGGCTGCTTCAATCCGGACACCAGAGACAGCGGCCGCGCCGCCGATCACAACGACAAGATAAACGAGATCCCGCGTGGCCGCGCCAGGAGAGCGCCGATGATGGACCACGCCCCCAATACCACCAGCAAAGCCACCAGCGCCGATACCGCGCGCCATGCCAGTCACCCGCTCGATCCCCTTGCGCCGCAGGAGATCGCCGCCGTCACCGAACTGGTGAGCGCGCGTTTCGGCAATGGCGCGCCGTTGCGCTTCGAGCGCATCGAGGTGAAGGAGCCCGACAAGGCGCAGTTGCGCGCCCTTGAGCAGGGCGAGCCCGTCGCGATCACCCGCGAGGCACGGTTCTCGATCTACCGGGCCGGGGAAATCGGCGTGACCGAAGGCATTGTCGATCTTGATGCGGGCGCGATCACGGCGCATCGTGATCTGCCTGATGCCCGCCCGATGATCATGATCGAGGAATTCCTCGCCATCGAGGCCGCCGTGAAGGCCTCGCCGGAATTCATCGCGGCCTGCAAGCGGCGCGGGGTCGAGGATATCGATCTGGTCTGCGTCGACCCGTGGTCTGCAGGGAATTTCGACGTGCCGGGCGAAGAGGGCAAGCGGCTCTCGCATACCTTCTGCTGGGTGCGTTCGCGCCCGCACGACAATTTCTACGCCCGCCCGATCGAAGGGCTGAATGCGGTGGTCGATGTCGATTCGATGAGCGTCCTGCGCGTCGATGATTACTACCGCGACCGCACCCCGCCGCCGCTCGCCCAGGCCGAGAGCAATTATGCTGCGCGCTTCTTCGAGACCTACAAGCCGGGTGGCAAGCCCCTCGACGTGGTCCAGAGCGAGGGGCCGAGCTTCACCATGGAGGGCAACCGGCTGAAATGGCTCGGCTGGGACGTGCGCGTCGGCTTCAACGGACGCGAGGGGCTGATCCTGCATAGGATCGGCTTCACCGAGAACGGTGTGCGCCGCCCCGTCATCGCCCGCGCCTCGATCGCGGAAATGGTGGTGCCCTATGGCAGTCCGGAAAACGCCCATCACCGCAAGAACGTTTTCGATATCGGCGAATACGGCCTCGGCAAGCTGGCCAATTCACTGACGCTGGGCTGCGACTGCCTCGGCGCGATCCGGTATCTCGATGCCCATGTCAACGGGATCGACGGAACGCCCGTGACCATCGGAAATGCGATCTGCATCCACGAGGAGGATTTCGGGATCGGCTGGAAACACTGGGATTTCCGCACCGATGAGACGGAGGTCCGCCGCATGCGCCGGCTGGTGATCTCCTCGATCTCGACCGTAGGCAATTACGAATACGCCTCCTACTGGTACCTGTATCAGAGCGGCACCATCGAATTCGAGATGAAGGCCACCGGCATCATCAACACCACGGGCTGCGAACCCGGCAAACCCTCGCGCTACGGCGTCGAGGTGATGCCCGGCGTCGTCGGGCAGATCCACCAGCACCTGTTCTGCGCGCGCCTCGACATGGAAGTCGACGGGCCGGAAAACACCGTGCTCGAATGCAATGTCGTCGTCCCGCCAAAGGGCCCCGACAATCCGCATGGCAACGCCTTCTACGAGGAGCAGACCTTGCTCACGAGCGAACAGGCGGCAAAGCGGCGGGCCAATCAGGCGACCATGCGCTACTGGAAGGTGATCAATCCCGGTCGCAGGAACGCCGTGGGCAAGCCGACATCCTTCAAGCTCGAACCGCTGCATGCGGTGACACCCTTCACCGATCCCGACAGCCCATCGGGCAAGCGCGGCGGGTTCATGTTCGAGCATCTGTGGGTGACGCCCTATCACCCGGACGAGCGCTACCCGGCGGGCGAATACGTCAACCATTCGAAACCGGGCGAGGGGCTGCCCGCCTGGACGGCGCAGGATCGCTCGGTCGAGAATACCGATCTCGTCATGTGGCACGTCTTCGGCCTTCACCATCCGGTGCGCCCGGAGGATTTCCCGGTCCAGCCGGTGGTCACCTGCGGCTTCAAGCTGATGCCCAGCGGGTTCTTCGACCGCAATCCCATGATCGACCTGCCGCCGGGCGCCAACAAGGGCAGCTGCTGCGTGTGAGCAGAATGGCCGGTTCCTTGCAAGGAACCGGCCTATGGCCGGTCCGCCGCGCGCGGGGTCGCCTCGAGCGGGGTTCGCCCATCGGCCCCCAGCAGGATCGTGAGTGCGATTTCATCGAGGGGAATATCGCGCGCGAAGCGGATCTGGTCGTTGTCGACATGATCGCGCAGGCCCCGACGCTGGGCCGGCGTCAGCCGATCCGTGTCGAAGAGCGGATTCTCCCGCAGGTTGGTCGGCTGTCCGCCCTCCATCACGTCAGCGTACCAGGTGTCGCTTTCCTCTCGGAAGTCGAAGACATCCGGGCCGAGGCGCTCTTCGGCGGGCGGGCGGCGGATGATGTAGAGTGTCCCGCCGGGATGGGCATGACCACCGCCGGCGTAGAGATCGGTTGCCGCATAAACGAAACCGCCTGCCGGATCGGAGGCGTCGCGCACGCGAAAGCCGCCATCCGCTTCGATCTCCTCGTATGGGCGCGTATCGACACGGTAGACGAATTCGCCGGTTTCGTTCAGGGCGCGCAGCGCCTGGCGGATCAGGTCCGGATTGCGCAGCGCGTCCGGTGGCGCGGATGCGAGCGCCACGAGGATGGCGTCACCGCCCTGTGCCTCGCGCAACACGCGCGAAAGATCGGCACGCGGACCGGATGGCGAGGCGGACGGGGCTTGCGGCGTCGAAAAGCGGAGATATTCCCCTTCGGCGAAGCGCTGAACAAAGGACTCACGGTCGTTATGGAAGGCCCCGGCGCTTGGGCTGGCATCAGGGTTGACGCCCCTCACGGGGAAACCCTTTTCTTCGAGATAGCCGGAGACGAGGCTCGTGCCGATCTCGTCATTTCCGTGCACATGCCAGTAGAGGCGGATATAGTCGTAAAAGAAATCCGCCGCCGCCTCGACAGCGCGCGGGTCCCCTTGCGGAATCTCGGCCATTTGCGCCCAGCGCTCCGACAGGCCCTGTTGGATGGCCTCTATCCGCGCGGGGTCCGACGGGTAGACCGTCGTCACGCGATAGCCGGCACTGTCCGCAGCATCATTCGGCTCGATGTCGACCCGGGCCGTGATGGTCTCGCCCTCGACGGTTTCCATGCGCGACAGATGCGACAGCGAAAGCGCCTCGGGATCGCGTGCGGCCAGACGTTCGCGCAATTGCGAAGCCGGGAACGTGGGCGCGGCACCCGTATTGCGATCGACCACGTTCGCCCAGTCGCGCGTTATGAAGTCGAGCGTCGGCTCGAGCGCGTGGGCGAAGAGGCGATGCGTCAGGTCCGTCGTACGCGCGCCGGAATCGCGCGCGACGCCGTACCCGCCCGCCACCGGCGTGCCCGGATAGAGACGGCTGCCCAACTCATGCGCGCTTGCGCCGATATCATCGAGCACGTTGCCCAGCGGTTCGCCGGCGGCGATGCCTTCGGCGGCGCGCGCCGACCATTCCTCCATGGCCTGCGCCATGGCCGCCGGGTCAGGGTTGAACAGGCTGCGCGGCGAAGTGAAGGGAGAGGTGCTCTCGGTCGGTGCTTCCGGTTCGCTCGGGGCCGGGACGGTGCGCGTATCGGGCAGGTGATCGCTCAGGCTCTCCGGCCTCTGACGCTCGCCTGCGATCACGATCACATCGATCAGCGGGAACATGCGCTTGAATTCGCGAATGACATGCGCGCAAGGTTCACAGACAGTGTATTGCGAGTACAGGACGATGCGACCGCTTGTCTCCGCGCCGTTCAGATGCTCATTCAGGTTCCGGGCAAGCCAGTTCAGGAGCTTGAACTCGGTATCTGATCCACGGTTGCTGTAGAGCGGGGGAATCACCTCCTCGCCCGCTGCCACCGGCGGCACGAAATTCTGGATCTCGCGGCTTCCACTCGCTGCGTACAGATGGCCCGTGACGCCTTCGAGATCATATTCCAGTTTCGCGACGTTCTGGCCGGGCCGCAGCGTCGCGACCGGACGTGCGTTGGCGGCGGCTTCGCGCACTTCGACGATGACATCCGGCAAGGCGGCGCGCAATCTTGCGTATTCTTCCATGTCGCGGTGGGATTCACCTGCTCCGCCGGTTCCGTCCGGTTCGTCCGCTCCGCCTGCAATTTCGGTTGGCGGATTGCCGCCGGGCGGAACGCGCCCACTGCCGAAGCCACCGACGCGAAGCCATGTGACGACGTCCTGTCCGTAGGCCCCCCTCAACAGGGCGCGCGCGGCTTCGGCCTGGGATTCTGGGGATGCGTCGCGGCCAGCAGCCATGACGAGATCGGCGACGTCGGGATGCGCTTCGACAAAGCGCTCCCACCGGTCGCGTTCGTCCGGGCTGAGATTGCGGCGGATGTTCTCGTCGACCTCGGCAGGTGTGTCGAGGGCCTGCGGGGTCGACCGGGCTTCGGGGAAAGCCCCTTGCTCTGCGGCCCTTGCCTCATCGCGTCGCGCGATGCGCTCGTTGTATGTGCCGCTGATTCCCGACTGCTGGAGGAGCGCTTCGAAGGAGACGCCCTGCGGGATGCGCCCCTGGCGATTCATCTCGTCATAGAAGCCGCGCAGGTTATCGGCGGGCCCCTGATAGATGGTGTGGGCGGTTCCTCGGGCTCCGGGAGAAAGGCCCTGGCCGGAGATTTCGCGGGTCAGGGGGACGTAGAGCCGGAAGTGTTCGGGCGGCGTGGGGTTGCGGTTGAAGGGGACGACCACGTTCTGGGCGGCTCCGGCGGTGGGCTGGACGCCGACGGTGGAGCCAAAAAGCGTCGTGGGGTGCGCAATTTCGGCCTGCGCGGCGCGCAAATCATGGGCGGCGCCGACACGCCCGGCAAAGGAGCCGCCGATTCCGGCATCGCTCAGAAGCCCGGCGAAGTCCGGGTTGCCGGCGAGTTGGCCCCGCTGGTTCATCGTGTCGTAAAAGTTACGGAATTGATCGGGAGAGCCGACCCAGATTTCATGCGAGATGCCAGTGGCGGAAATCGACCCGGATACGATCTCGCGGTTGATAGCCATGGGTATGGCAACGACGTCCGCGCCTGACGAGGCGCTGTTGAACTGAGCCGCGCCCTGAAGGGCGGCCGCCCGGTCGGGCCGAACGAAGGTGCGGTTTCCGTCGAGTTCGATGGGGTTGTTCGCGGCGACGCGGTTGGCACGGGCGTCGGCCTCGGCCTGAATGGCGGCGTTCCAGTCGACGCCTACCTGGCTTGCAGCTCCTGCGAGATCGAAATCCTGTGGGATCTGCCCGGAGCGCTGCATGGCGGCAACCTGCTCGGAGAGTGCGAAGGGGGCCCCGCGCAGGACGCCGACCTGGCGGTGTGCTCCCAATCCCGCATGGTTGCGATCGACCGGAACACGAACCATGGCGTCGAGCGGGTGCGATCGTGCGTTGAAACCGCGCAGCTCTTCGCCGACCTGATCCCAGTTGAAGGTGTCGACTTCGACATCGACACCTTCCAGCGTCGGCACGGGATGAGCGCGGGACGCCGTTTCGAGGGCCCGGGTGCGGGCGGCCTCGCTCTGCTCCACCTGCCCGCGCCAGCGGGCGATTCCGGCAGCATCGGAGGGACCGTAGACCTCGCCGGCAGGCTGGCGTGAGAGGGTGGACGTGGCCGAGGCGGCGGACGTGGCAGAGGAGGTGGACAGGCCTCCGGAATCGGACCTGCCGACGAAAGGCGGATTCTGCGGATTCGCACCCGTGGTGAGCGCGCCTGTCCGACCGCCATCGCCGCTGCCCGCCGTCATGCCGCTGCCATTCGAGCGCTCGATCGTGCCGCCCTGTGTGGACGGGCCGGGACGAGGTGAGTTCCCGGCAGAGAGGGAATCCCGCGCATAGCTGCCGTCGGGTTGGCGCCGCAACGTGATCGGCGGCTCCTCCGCCGCCGGCGGAAGCCTCGGTCGCTGCGCGGCTTCGCGCTGGATAACGCGGCGCGTCAATTCGCGGTAGGAAGAGCTGTTTCGCCCACCCGCGGCGCCGCCGGCGATGCCCCAGAAGGCCAGAAGCGAAGCATAGCCGGCGGATCGGGAGTGCCCGTCCGCCTTTTCGAGGAAACCCGCGATGAATGCGTCGTTGAATCCGGCATTCTCGAGGATGGCGGGGTCCCTGAACTGCTGGAGACCGTGGAGCCCCGCGTAAAGCGAGCGATCACCCGGTGCGTGCGACATCACGACGAGATCGGCGAACATCGCCCCGCCTTCGGGCGTGTTCGGGAGTGCGATATCGCCCTCAGGGCTGACTTCGATCTCACGCTGGCGCAGTGCATGGACGAGCATCGGCGCCTGCCGCGAAGCCTCCGTGCCTTCGGGAATGTCGAACACTCTTCCAACGACAGTGCCGATCCCGTCTGCCGTCGCGCGAACCGCCCGCGAAAAGATATCCTGCGGCAGCGGCGGAGCCATGCCGAGATCGAAAATGTTGAAACGGACCTGCCCCGCCGACGACGCAGGCGCCTGCGCAAGCCGGTTGACCGCCGCTGGCGCGTCCGGCCCCGGCCGAAGTGAAAATTCCGAAGGATTATCCGCGCTGGCGGATTGGAGGCTCCTCGTCTCGCCGACGAACATCGGATTTTGAATCATTGGTAATCCATAATTACAATTTAAAATTATATTTTATTACAATGAACCATCCAGAAATGAAAATCCATACAAAAAATGTCAGATCCGGCCTCCCCCCTCGGCCACAGAAAAAAGGCCAGTTCCACGAGGGGAACTGGCCTGAAAAGTTGGTCCGGTTTCGACTGGGAGTGTCGGAAACCTTCCAGAGGGGAACGGCCGAAACGGAAAACCGCCGGGAGGAATGGCGGCTCCGTTGACTTCAGCCACGGGTGATATGTCGCTTCAGCTGCCTTTTTGCAATGCACCCGACCGCGCAACAGATATGCACTGTGCGCATGTCATGGTCACATTTCCTTCTTTTTCGGCGCTGCCATGTCAGGATTTTGGGATATAGAAACAAAGTTTCACAATACCCAGAAAAAACCGAATTAAAATACCAGCTATTCCGGCGCCTTTTGCGTTCGTGCAACGCTGTTTTGCAGGAAAAGCGTATACAATATCGAGCAAGAGACCATGGCATTCGCCTCAATAGGTCCAGCGCTGCGCCTTGGAAACGAGGAAGTCGCGAAACGCCTGGACGCGCGCCACGGATCGCATCTCCTCGGCATAGACAAAATAGGATTCGAGCGCCGGCATTTCGATATCGCGCAGGATCTGAACGAGCTGGTTGTTCTGGTCGGTGACGTAATCGGGCAGCACCGCGATGCCCGCACCGTTCTCCACCGCCGTCTTGAGACCACTGATATTGTTGATGACACAGCGATAGGGACGCGGATTGCGCAGATCGCGCCCCGCCGTCGCCAGCCAGTGGACGCCGAGCAGATAGGAGGGCTGATCGCCGCCGAATGCCAGCAGCCGGTGATCGTCGAGATCCTCAAGCGTCTTCGGCTCACCGAATCGCTTGATATAGTCGGGCGAGGCGTAGACATGGAAATGCACGGTGAAGAGCCGGCGCTGGATCAGGTCGGGCTGGGTCGGCTGGCGCAGTCGGATCGCCACATCCGCCTCACGCATGGCGAGATCGAGCTCCTCGTTGGAGAGCAGCATCTCGACGTTGATATCCGGGTAGAGATCCATGAATTCCGGGATGCGCTGGGTCAGCCAGAGCGAGCCGAGCCCCACCGTCGTCGTCACCTTGAGCGTCCCCGAAGGCCGCTCGCTGGTCTCGGAGAGCCGCGCCCGGGTGCTCTCCAGGCGCATCTTCATGTCGCGGGCGGCACGAAACAGAAGATCGCCCTGCTCGGTCAGGAGCAGACCGCGTGCATGCCGGTGGAAAAGCGGCGCGCGCAATTCACGCTCGAGTGCGCTGATCTGCCGGCTGACCGCGGATTGGCTCAGCCCCAGCTCCTCGCCGGCGCGGGTAAAGGAGCCGGCCTCGGCTACCGTGAAGAAGATGCGGACCTTGTCCCAATCCAAAACGCGTCCCCCGCCTTCGCCCCGGGCTGCGCCGCCCATAGCACTGTCGCAGCGCTCCCTCGCATGACAGCGTCGTTACGTCACGCCATATTCGCGCAACGGCTGTGATCTTGGCGGTGCAGCATGGCGAGGGCAAGGGGGTAAGGCGTGCAATCGCACGATCATGCACCATCCGTTTCCCGAAAACCGCCGGCGCGGGGTATCGCATCCGCGTGCTGCGGCCTGCATCTTGCTAAGCCTGCCGTCGGCGTGTTCAATCACGCAACGCATCGCGTGGGGATAATCACGCGGAGAACGCAAACCAGAGGGACGGCACGGCGGCGGACGCCGGATGTGCGGACAGGGAGACCAAATATGAAGAGACGCAGCTTTCTGATCGGCAGCGCGGCGACCGGCATCGGCCTGATGGCGGCCCCGGCGATCCTGCGGGCGCAATCGGCTCCGCTCAAGGTCGGCACGTATGGCGGCTATTTCCAGGACAGTTTCGACGCCCATATCTTCCCCGATTTCACCGCCGAGACCGGAATCGAGGTCGAATCGATCGGCCAGCCGACGGGCGAGGCCTGGCTGGTGCAGTTGCAGCAGGCGGCGCGCGCGGGTCAGGCCCCGGCGGATGTCTCGATGATGGCGCAGGTCGCGCGGATTCGCGGCCAGAGCGCCGGCTTGTGGGCCGAGCTCGATCCGGATGCGGTATCCAACCGCGCCAACCTGCCCGAGCATTTCGTCCACGCCTATGAAGACGGGCGCTTCTATGGCACCGGCGCGGTGAGCTGGTACATCACGCTGGTGACCAATACCGACACCTATCCCGAGGCGCCGACCTCGTGGCAGGCCCTTTGGGATCCTGCCAATCGCGACCGGCTCGGACTGCTGGCGCTGGCCTCCAACTCCTTCCTCCTGGAGATCACCGCGACCACCTATTTCGGCGGCACCGACATTCTCGCCGACGAGGACGGCGTGATGCAGGTCCTCGAAAAGCTCTCGGAAGTACGCGACAATGTGCGTCTGTGGTATCGCGACGAAGGCCAGTTCCAGCAGGCGCTGGAATCCGGCGAGATCCCGATGGGGCAATATTACCACGACGTCACCGGCCTCGCCGCCGCCGACGGGCAGCCCGTGCGCTCGACCTTCCCCGAGGAAGGCGCCGTGCTCGATTCCGGCTCCTGGGTTGTCTCCAGCGCATCGGATGCGATCGATCAGGCCCAGACCTTCATCAATTACATGGCACGCCCGGAAGTCCAGGCCAAGCTCGCCCGCTTCGTCGGCACCGCGCCGACGGTGGCGCGTGAATTAACCGATCTGACCGACGAGGAATTCAACGCCGTCGCCTCCGATCGCACGCCGATCCTGCCCTATTACGACCTCTATGTGGAGCGCTCGGACTGGGTGAACCAGCAATGGTCGGAGATGATCACGGGCTGAGCCGCATGATCGCGACGGCGACGTCGCAACCCCGCAAACCCTGCATCGAGGGGCCGGCCCACGCGCCGGCCCCGTTTCGGAAAATCGCATGACCGCGCTGTCACTTCGGGGCATGAGCAAGCGTTTCGGCAGCCTCGCGGCGGTCGATGACGTCTCGATCAAGATACCCGCCGGCTGTTTCGTCTGTCTCCTCGGCCCCTCCGGCTGCGGCAAGACCACGCTGTTGCGCCTGATCGCCGGGCTCGAGGAACCGAGTGCGGGCAGCCTGCATGCGGGAGAGCGCGAGATTACCGGGCTCGCGCCCAACCAGCGCGAATTCGGCATGGTCTTCCAGTCGCTCGCGCTGTTTCCGCATCTCGATGTCGCCGAGAATATCGGCTATCCGCTGGCGATCAGGGGCCATTCCCGCAGCGCGCGCACGGAGCGTGTCGCGGAATTGCTCGATCTCGTGCAGCTCTCGGGCCTCGGCAAGCGGCGCATCCATCAATTGTCCGGCGGCCAGCGCCAGCGTGTCGCAATTGCGCGCGGCCTCGCCATCGATCCCAAGGTCTTCCTGCTCGACGAGCCGCTCTCGGCGCTCGATGCCAATCTGCGCGAGCACATGCAGGTCGAACTACGCCAGCTGCAGCAGCGCCTCGGCGTCACCACCCTCGTCGTCACCCATGATCAGAAGGAAGCCCTGACCATGGCGGATCTGGTGATCGTGATGAAGGACGGGAAGGTGCAGCAGGCCGGCGCGCCGATGGAGATCTATCGCGACCCGGCCAATGCCTTCGTCGCCGGCTTCATCGGCCAGTCCAACCTCCTGCCCTGCACGCTCGCCGCCGATGGCAGCGTCGGCATCGACGGCCTGCAACTGAAGCTCGCCCCGCAGGACCGCATCAAGGCGAAGCCCGGCCCCGCCATGCTCTCCATCCGCCCTGAGGATCTGCGGCCGGATCCACAGGGCCCGATCGAGGCGCGTGTCGCCTTCATCCGCGATCTCGGCGAGAGCGTGCAGATCGCGCTTGATTTCGGCGAGACCCGGCTGCAGGCCGTGTTCGCGCCGCGCGAGCGCCCGCAGGTCGCCATCGGCGACAGCTTGCGCCTCGCCCCGGCACCGGGCGGTGTCGTCGTGCTGGCACCATCGGCGGAGCAGGCAGCATGAGTGCCGGGCAAATCCGCGAGGCGGGAACGGACGCCACGGGAGCGCATTCCGAAAAGGCGGTGCCCGGCTGGTTCGGCCTCCTACCGGCGATCGCGCTCGGTATCCTCTTTCTGATCCCCTTCGCGATTATGCTCTCGGTGAGCGTGGCGCATCGGGTGCCGGGCGGCTTCTTCGAACCGGGCTTCGAATGGACGAGCTACGAGCGGCTGTTCAGCCCGTTCTTCGGGCGCATCCTGCTCACCTCGGTGGCGATTTCCGCCGGTGCGGCCGCGATCTGCATCGCGCTCGCCTTTCCCTTCACCGTCTTCCTCGCGGGCATGCGCCACCGGGTGCAGACGCTGGTGCTGGTGGCGCTGCTCGCCGTGCTCTCGCTCTCGGAAGTGATCATCGGCTTCTCGATCTCCACGCTCCTGTCGCGCACCGCCGGGATCGGCAATCTCTTTGCCGGACTGGGTCTGATCGACGGGCCCCGCGCCTACACGCCCGGGCTCTTCGCGCTGATGACGGGCCTGTGCTACCTCGTCTTTCCCTATGCGGTACTGGTGCTCTACCCGCCTGTCTCGCGGCTCGATCCGGAACTGCGCGATGCGGCGCGGATGATGGGGGCGGGGCCGCTGCGCACCTTTTTCACCGTGACGGTGCCGCTGATGCGCGCACCCGTGCTGGGCGCGGCGATTCTCGTCTTCGTCTTCACCCTGGGCGCCTTCCTGCTGCCGCAGGTGCTCGGGCGCCCGCGCCACTGGACGCTTTCGGTGCATATCACCGACCAGGCGATCTTCCAGTCGAACCTGCCCTTTGCCGCCGCGATGGCGGTGGTGCTGCTGCTCGTTGCGCTGTTTCTCGTGGGGCTGACCCTGCTTCTGGGGCGTGAAGGCGGGAGGCGCGTATGAGCAGTGCCCTCAAGGCCTTCTATGTCGGGGCGATCCTGTTCCTGCTCGCATTGCCCATCATCGTGGTGACGGGGATCTCGCTGAACGAGGGGCAGAGCCTGCGCTTTCCACCACAGGGTCTGTCGCTGCGCTGGTACGGCGCGCTGTTCCAGGAAAGTGACTGGCTGGGGCCGCTGCGCCATTCGCTGATCATCGCATTCTGCGCGGCCAGCCTGTCGGTCATCGTCGCGCTGCCGCTGGCTCTGTACGTCTGGTCGCGCGGCAACTGGCTGGGCAAGGCCCTGCACACGCTGGGCATCGCGCCCTTCATGTTGCCGCCGGTGATCACGGCGCTCGGCTTCCTCGTCTTCTGGGTGTCGGTCGGCATGTACGGGCAGATGACGGCGACGATCATCTCGCATGCGATCTTTCTCGTGACGCTGCCGGTGGTGACGATCTCGCTCGGCCTGCGCAGCATCGACATGGCGCTGGTGGAGGCTGCGCGCACCATGGGAGCGAGCCGGGGGCAGATCCTACGCGGCGTCATCCTGCCGCTGATCGTCCCCTATATCATCTCGGGCTTCGCCTTCGCCTTCGTGCTCTCGCTCAACGAATACATCGTCGCCTACATGGTCGCGGGCTTTACCGTCGAGACGCTGCCGATCAAGATCTTCAACAGCCTGCGCTACGGCTATACGCCGATCATGGGCGTGGTCTCGGTTCTGTTCGTGGCGCTGGCGATCCTCGTCTTCGGGCTGATCGGGCGCTATGGCGACCTGCCCCGGCTCTTGGGCTCAGACCGTTCGGGAGAACGCTGACAATGCGCACATCTGCCCTCACGCTCGCCCTTTGGCAGGGCGCACGCCATGCCGCTGCCGGGTTCGACGATCTCTCCGACATCGCCGCGATCATCACCGATGCGGCGAAGGCCGGCGCCGATCTCCTCGTTCTGCCCGAGGGCTATCTCACCGGCTATTACCGCCCCGGCCTGCGCGCCGCCGATCTCGCAGGCGTGCCCGCCGCGCTCGAAGCGATCGGGCGCCTTGCGGGCGAGGCGGGGCTCTTCGTGGTGATCGGCAGCCATCTCGCGGCGGGACGAGCGCTGATCAACGCCGCCATGATCTTCGATGCACGAGGCCGGCAGATCGGCACCTATCACAAGCGCGCGCTTTTCGGCGACTGGGAGAGGGCGACCTTCCAGCCGGGTTCGCAGCCGTTTCGCTTCGATTGCGCCGGTTTCCGGGTCGGGCTCGCCATTTGCTACGATGTCGAGTTCCCGGAACTGATCCGCGCGGAAGCGGAGGCGCGCACCGATCTTGTGGTGACGCCCACCGCGCTCATGGCCCCGCATGGCCGGATCGCGGAATTGCTGCCCGCCGCGCGCGCGCTCGAAAACCAGATTTTCGTCGCCTATGCCAACCGCACCGGGCACGAGCATGAACTCGCCTTCGTCGGGAAATCCTGCATCTGCGCACCCGACGGCGCCATGCTCGCCGTTGCGGGAGACGGGCCGGAAATGCTGGTCGCGCGGCTCGAGCGCGCCGCGATCAAGACAGCGCGCGACGAAGCCTCCTATCTCGAAGACCTCGCCCGCCTGCGCGAGAACGGCGACTGAGCGCGCGAGCGCGTCACATGCGCTTCCATAGGAGCCGGTCCATCGTCCCGATCCGCGCCTCGATCGCCGCCATGGCCTCGACGATGAGATCCTCGCGCCAGCGCCGCCCGACGATCTGCACCCCGATGGGCTGGGGGCCTTGCGGCAGCGTCGCGAGCCGCGTGGGCATATTGCCCGCCGGCAGGCCCATGAAATTCATGGCAAAGGAATAATAGCCCGCGCCCAGCGCCTCACGCACGCCCTCGGGCCCCTCCGTATCGCGGTTGGGGCGGAAGAAGGGATGGGGCAGGAACGGCGTAAGCACCAGCGGATATTGCTCCAGAAACAGCGACCAGGCCCGGGCGAAGCGGGTGCGATCGGCCATGGCCTGAAGCTGCTCGGCGCCGTCGAAGGGCGGGAACTGCTCGAAATACTCGGCGAAGATCGCCTTGAGCACCGGTGATCCGTGCTTTGCGATATCGGGCCCCATCAGCGCCGCGACCTCGCCCATCAGGGCGCGATAGCCGGTGACGGCGGCCTCGCGCAGGAGCGGCGGCTCGGCTTCCTCGACGATGTATCCTGCATCAGCGAGCGCCGCGCGCGCTGCATCGAGCGCGCGCGCGACATCGGGATGCATCGGAAAATCATAGGTCTCGGTGACATAGGCCACGCGGATCGGACCATCGAGCTTCTCGCCCTGATACGGCAACGGCGCGTGAAACGGATCACGCGGATCGCCGCGAAACAGGACCGGCAGGGCGCGCGCCTGGTCGGCGGCGTTGCGCGTGATCACGCCCTGGACCGACATGGCCTGGGCGAGCATGCCGCGCTCGGCCTTCTGCCCGGGATTCCAGGCCGGTACGCGCCCCATTCCGGGCTTCACCGTGACGGCGCCATTCGCGGCTGCGGGAAAGCGCAGGCTGCCGCCGATATCGTTGCCGTGGGCGATCGGCCCCATCCCCGCCATCACGGCGGAGCCGGCCCCACCGGAGGAGCCGCCGGCGGAGACGTGATCGCCCCACGGGTTGCGGGTGCGCCCGAAGAGCGGGTTGTCGGTCTCCGCACGGAAGGAGAATTCCGGCGTGTTGGTGCGCCCGATCACCACCGCACCCGCATCGAGGAGATTGCGCACCACCGGCGCATCATCGGGGGCGATGGCGTCCTTGAGCACAGGCAGCCCGTTGCTGGTGGCGTGTCCGCGCTGATCGACATTGATCTTGACGGTAATCGGCACCCCGTGCAGCGCGCCGGGCGTGGCGCCGGCGGCCCGGGCGGAATCGAGCGCCTCTGCACGCTGGAGGGCGATCTCGCCGAGATCCTCGACCACGGCATTCAGGTGCGGGTTCACCGCGTGCATCCGCTCCAGCGCCGCGGCGACCGCTTCGCGCGCCGAGATCTCGCCGTCACGGATCCTGCGCGCGAGTGCCGAGGCGCTCTCCTGCCAGAGCGGGGTGTCTGCGGATTGCGGCTGATCTGACATAGCGGGCTCCCGGTTCGGGCGTTGCGTGTGTATGTATCGCCCCGGGGGCGAATGTATCAGGAGGCGGCATCCATGGCGACGCGCAGGATATCCACATGGCCTGCAAGCGCCTGCGTCCCGGCACCGTCGGTGACGATGAAATCGTAGCGCATCATTGCGGCCTGCGGGTCGTAATCGCCGGCGCGTGTGCCCGATGCGATGATCATCGCCCCTTCCGCGATCGGCGCCGTGAAGCGGATCTGCGCCGCGCCCGGACCGGCATCAGCGCCGAAAGTGGCAGCGATCGCCTCCCAGAGCACGGCGAGCGACAATGTGCCATGGGCGATGGGGCGACCGAAGGGGGTTTTCGCCGCGAATGCGGCATCGAGATGCAGCGGATTGAAATCGCGGGTGATTTCCGCATACAGCCGGATCGCCTCCGGGCTTGCACGCAAGCGCGCCTCAACCAGCTGCTCTGGCCATACCATCACCGCTCTCCCCGTCTGGCGCATAGATCGCTCATATCGCCCAGATCACCACCACCTCGCCGGACATGATCTCGGCACCCGTATCGTCATGCATCTGCGCGAAGAGGTGCACCCAGTTGCGCCCGCGCCTTTCCTCTTTATGCCGGCAGGTGACGCTGATCCGCGCCCCCTCCCCTTCACGCAGGGAGCGCCCGGTGAAGTCGAGCGTCTGGCCCGCATGGATATTGCCGTCGGGATGCGGCGCGAATGCCTCGGCGAAACCGCTCATGAACAACGCCATCAGCAGGCCCGGCGGCGCGGTTTCGGCATCGGCTGCCGCCGGGAAAAGCGCGCGCCAGCGCGCGAAGCGCTCCGGATCCAGCGTGACGCGCGCCGCGCCGAGATCGGCGCCGGGCGTGAAATCGGCAAAGCGCAGGGGCGCGCGATCGACATTCCCGGCATTCATGCCGCGCGCGCCTCCTGCGGCCCGTAGAGATGACATTCGACCATATCGTAATCGGCGCCGGCGCCGGAGACGATCGGGGTGGGTGCGGCCTGCTTGCAGATATCCATCGCCTTGGGGCAGCGTGGATGGAAGGTGCAGCCGCGCGGCGGGTCGATCGGATTGGGGAAGGCGGCGCCGAGCTGCGAATCCGGCACGCCCATACCCGGTTCCGGCGTCAGCACGGAATCGAGCAATGCGCGCGTATAGGGGTGGCGCGGATTGCGGAAGAGTTCGTCGGTGGGTGCCTGCTCGACCAGCCGCCCCAGATACATCACCGCCACATGCGTCGCCATATGCTCCACCACCGCCAGATTATGGCTGATCAGGATATAGGTGAGGTTCAGCTCCTTTTGCAGATCCGTCAGCAGGTTGAGGATCTGCGACTGCACCGAGACGTCGAGCGCCGAGGTCGGCTCGTCACAGATCACGAGTTCCGGGCGCATGATCAGGGCGCGCGCGATCGCCACCCGCTGGCGCTGGCCGCCGGAGAGCTGGTTGGGATAGGATTCATAGAAGCGCTTGCTCAGCCCGCACAGATCCATGATGTCCAGAACCTTCGGCCGGATCTCGTCCCTGCGCGCGAGCTTGTGGACACGCAGCGGCAGCGAGATGATGTCGCCGATGGTCTTGCGCGGATTGAGCGAGGAAAACGGATCCTGGAAGATCGGCTGGACCCGCCGGGCGATATCGATGCGCGAGAATGACGACGAGGGTTTCCCGTCGATCAGGAGCGCACCGGCCGTGGGGTCCTGCAGGCCGAGCAGGATCTTGGCGAGGGTGGACTTGCCGCAGCCGGATTCGCCGACGAGGCCGAGAATCTCCCCCTTGCGCACCTGCAGCGAGACGCCATTGACCGCCGCGAGCGGCTTCTTCGCCTTGAACAGCCCCTGGCGCACGGTGAAGACGCAGCGCAGATCTTTCGTTTCGAGAATGGGCGTTTGCGCGCTCATGCGGTGGCGGCCTCCCTGGCATTCTGCGTCGCCGCCTCTTGCGAGAGCAGGCAGCGATAGCGTTGCCCGCCGGAGGCGTCGCGCAGGGCGACATCGGTGGTGTTGCAGTCGGAAAAGGCGTGCGGGCAGCGATTGGCGAAGGCGCAGCCCTTCAGATCGCCGATCAGCGAGGGCACCATGCCCGGGATTGAACCCAGATGCGCCCCGCGCGCCGTCTTGCCGGGGATCGGGATGCAGCGCAGCAGGCCCTGCGTATAGGGGTGCATCGGGCGCCGGAAGATATCCTCGACGGTCCCCTCCTCGACGATCTGCCCGGCATACATCACCGCCACGCGGTGCGCCACGCGCGCGACGATGCCCAGATCATGGGTGATGAGCACGAGGCCCATCTCGAATTCCTTCTGCAGATTGGCCAGAAGGTGCAGGATTTGCGCCTGGATGGTCACGTCGAGTGCCGTGGTCGGCTCGTCGGCGAGGATCATGTCGGGCCCGCACATCAGCGCCATGGCGATCATCACGCGCTGGCGCAGGCCGCCGGAGAGCTGGTGGGGATATTGCCCGAGGCGGCTCGCGGCGGCGGTAATCCCGACCTTTTCGAGCAGGTAGATCGCCCGCTCGCGCGCTTCGTTCGGATTGACCTTGCGATGGCGCAGCATCGCCTCGGCAAGCTGGTTGCCGATGGTATAGGCCGGGTTCAGCGAGGTCATCGGCTCCTGGAAGATCATGGCCATGCGCGAACCGCGAATATCGGCCATCTGCGTCTCGTTGAGCGTCTTGAGATCGCGCCCGCCGAGGGAGAGACGGTTGGCCGTGCGGATCGCCTTCGTCGGCAACAATCCCATCAGCGCCAGCGAGGTCAGCGACTTGCCGCAGCCGGATTCGCCCACGATACAAAGCGTCTCGCCCTTGTCGACATGGAAGCTGATATCGCGCACGGCATGCAGCGTGCCGCTTTCGAGCGGGATGTCGACGCGCAGGTTTTCGACTTCGAGAATTCTGCTCAACGCTTGCGCCTCTCAGTTTCGGTTTTCAGGTGCGGTCACATCGCGCATGCCATCGCCCATGAGGTTGATGGCGAGCAGGAGCACGAACAGCATGAGACCCGGAATGGTGATCAGCCACGGATCGAACAGCAGGTAATCCTTGCCCTCGGAGATCATCAGACCCCAGGAGGGCAACGGCGGCTGCACGCCCAGGCCGAGGAAGCTGAGCGCCGCTTCGAGCAGGACCGCATTGGCGATCTCGAGCGTCGCCACGACGATCAGCGGGTTCATCACGTTGGGCAGGATCTCACTGAAGACGATGCGCGCATTCGAACAGCCGGCAGCCCGCGCCGAGGCGACATAATCGAGGGCGCGCACCTGCATCGTTGCCGAGCGCATGACCACTGCGAAGCGATCCCAGAGCAGCAGGCCAAGCACCGAGACGACGACGGTGAGCGAGGAGCCGATCAAGGCCACCACGGCGAGCGCCACCAGGATTACCGGCATGCTCAGCCGGCAGGTGATCAGGAAGGTGACGACGAGATCGACGCGCCCGCCGAAATAGCCGGCGGCCAGCCCCATCGCCGATCCGATGATGGCGGAGACGAAGGCCACCGAGATGCCGATGAAGAGCGATATCCGCACGCCGTAGATCACCCGGCTGAGATAGTCGCGCCCGAGCTGGTCGGTCCCCAGCGGATGGGTCCAGCTTCCGGTCTCGTGCCAGACCGGCGGGACCAGCCGGTTGGCCAGGCTCTGAGTATAGGGATCGTGCGGCGCGATCAGCGGCGCGAACAAAGCCATCAGCACCATGACAAGGAGGATGATCCCGCCGATCATGACGCCGCGATGGCCGAAGACGCGCTTGCGCAGACGCTGCCCGGGGCTCGGCCCGACAATGGCGTCCATGGTGGGTATGGTGGTCGAGGTCACAGCCATGTCATGCCACCCGGATGCGCGGGTCGAGCCAGGCGTTCAGGAGATCCGAGACGAACGTCAGCACGACATAGAAAAGGGAAAAGACGAGAATCAGCGCCTGCACCGTGGGGAAATCCGCGCGGCGGATCGATTCCCAGGCGAGATAACCGGTGCCGTGCAGGGCAAAGACCGTCTCGATCACGATCGAGCCTCCGAGCATGAAGCCGAATTCGACCGCCGCCACGCTCACCACCGGAATCACCGCGTTGCGCAGGGCGTGCTTGAACAGCACCGTGCGCGGGAACAGCCCCTTGGCGCGCGCGGTGCGGATATAGTCGGCGGAGAGCACCTCCAGCATGCCGGTCCGCGTCAGGCGCATCAGCGAGGGGGTGGCGTAGTAGCCGAGCACGATCGTCGGCAGGATGAAATGCTGCCAGCTGTCGGAGCCCGACGGCGGCAGGATCGGGATCATGAAGCCGAACAGCACGATCAGCATCAGCGCGAACCAGAAGCTCGGCAGCGCCTGGCCGCACACCGCGATGGTGAGCGCGATGCGGTCGATGATCGAATTGGGATAGAGCGCGGCGATCACGCCCATCGGGATGCCGACGACCAGCGCGAAGGCCATGGCCGAGCCGGCCAGAGTCAGCGTCACCGGAATGCGCGACAGGATGAGCTCCGTCACCGGCATGCCGAAATAATAGCTGCGCCCGAAATCGCCCTGAATCGCGCGGCTGACCCATTCGAGATATTGCAGCCAGATCGGGCGATCAAAGCCGAACATGGTGCGGATGCGCTCGATTTCCTGATCGGTCGCCGTCTCACCCGCAATCGCTGCCGCAGGGTCTCCCGCGAGGAAGAGCAGGGAGAAGCTCAACACCGAGATCGTGAACGCCACGAGCAGGGCGAGGACCAGACGTTTCGCCGTGTAGACCAACATGATCTGTGCCTGAAGAAATGCGCGACGCCGCGTCACGGCGCCATCGGAACGGGCCGCCGGTCATCCGACGGCCCGCGCTGGACAATCCCGCGCGCCCGGAAACGAACGCGCGGGAGCGACTGGGATCAATCCCAGGAAGCGAGCCAGAAGCGCGGGATCTCGTCCGGATGCGGATCCCAGTTCAGCTGCGAGGACATGGCGTAGTTCGTATTGTAGGTGAACAACGGAACCCAATAGGCCTCGTCAGCGATCTTCTGCAGCGCCTTGGTGTAGTTCTCCAGGCGTACATCGGGATCGAGCGTCGAGCCGCCGGCTTCGAGCCAGGCGATGACTTCCTCGTCCATGGCCAGATCGTCGGAGAGCCCACCGAAGAAGACCGGCGTGGCGTTGTCGATATCGGGAACCGAATTCGAGCCCCAGGTCATGAAGGCGAGCGGCACGTCGCCACCGCGGATGGCGTCACGCGTCGCGGCATACTGGCCCCAGCGCAGATCGGTGGTGATGCCGACCTCGTTGAGATAGCCGATCATGGCTTCGGCATAGGGGCGCTCGCGATAGCCGTAGAAGCGGGTCTCGAAACCGTCCGGATAACCGGCCTCGGCTAGGAGCTCGCGGGCGCGTTCGGGATCGTATTCGTATTCCGTGACATCGTCGATGCAGCCGAACTGCGCCGGGTGGCAGGCGGCGTGGATGACAACGGAATCACCGCGCACCAGATTATCGACGATCGACTGGCGGTCGATGGCATGGTTCACCGCCTGACGCACGAGCCGGTCGGTGAAGGGGTTGTCGCCGCTCTTGCCCATTGCATCGAACTGCAGATAGCCGATTCGCATGGTCGAGGCGTTCACCACGTCGATCGTGGGCATGGCACCGAGGCGGTCGACCTGGTCGGCGGGCAGGCGCCACATCCAGTCGAGACGCCCGCTGGCGAGTTCCACGACCTGGGTATTCAGCTCAGGGATCGTACGCTGCACGATGCGCTCGATTGACGGCATGCCCTTGGGGCTGCCCTCGTAGTAATCGTCAAAGCGCTCGAACACGATTCGCGTGCCGGGAATGACCTCGGTCACCTTGAAGGGACCGGTCCCGACCGGCGCGCGGCCCATGCCGTCGGCGCCGACTTCCGTGTAATAATCCTTGGGATAGATACCGATATCACCGGCCATGTAGAGCAGCGCCAGCGGGGTCGGCTCCTTGGCGATGATGCGCACGGTGCGATCATCGATGATCTCCGCGCGATCGACCCAGTTCACGGTCTGCTGCGAGAGCATGTCGCTTTCGGGATTGGCGACATAGTTGAAGGTGAAGGCGACATCCTCGACCGTCATCGGGTCGCCGTTATGGAACAGCACGCCCTCACGAATCACGACATCGATAGTGACATCGTCGACGAGGTCCCAGGATTCGGCCAGGAGCGGCTCGAACTCACCGGTATCCGGGTCGCGGTAGATCAGGCTGTCCCAGACGTGATGGGCGATGATGATGCCTTCACGGTCCGTATTGTGGAACATGGAGATGTTGGGAACTTCGCGTTCCCAGGCGATGTTCAGGCTGTTGTCCTGCGGCCCCGCCATGGCTGCGCCTGCGGCCAGCGACAATGCCAGCGCCGATGCGCCGAGCATTCCGACCCGGTTGCTCTTGATCATGGTGATCCCCTCTGTTTGCAGTTTTGTTTTTCGCACCAGAATAAGAAAACCACGCTCCACGGCTGTCAATTGCGCAGGCGCCCCGGCGCGACCGCACCGTGTCCCGCATCGGATGGGCGCTTGCGCACCAAACCCTTGCCATGCATTGCGCAATTTAAAGGCATGCCTCAAAAAAAGGCGATCGGGGCGCATACCCCCAGACAGAAACGGAAATTCTGCATGCCGGAGCGCAGGCCTATGCCGATATGCGCACAGGCGCAGTTGCCCGCTCCGATGTGATCGGCGATGCTTTCATGTGAGCGATCGCGGATCAGACCGCGCGAAGAATATAACGTTTCGACCCCGGGAGGACAGGCAATGGGCGCACGTCTCGAACTTCTGCGCGGCGTGGTGCATCCCTGGCACCATGATCACTTCGGCCACATGAACGTGCGCCATTACGCACCATTCTTCGATGACGCGGTCTATCATATGTGGACACGGCTCGGGCTGCCCTATTCGACCATGATCCCCCAGCAGGGCGTCCATACCGTCACGGCACAGGCGACGACGAGCTTCGTCAAGGAACTGTCGGCGGGCGATCTGATCCTGGTGGACGGCGTGGTCAGCCGGGTCGGCGGCAAGAGCTGCAGCTTCCATCTGCGCATGCTCAATGCCGATACGGGCGAGGTGCACGCCACCTATGATCTCGTCGAGGTCTTCTTCGATCCCGAGACCCGCAAATCCGCCCAGATGCCCGACGGCGTACGCTCGCGCCTCGAGGCGCATCTGTTCGACGAAGAGGCTCAGGCAGAGGCGTAAGGCTCGCGCCGCGTCAATTGCGTTGCGGCAATTCCAGTGCGGGCAGTTCCCGCCCGCCCGCAGGGCCCGACTGCGCGGAAGCATTGCGCGGCGACAGCGCGTCGCCCTGTGCCCGCCGGGCGAGCGCGACGGTCAGGCGCTCGGCCGATTCCGCCGACATCGCCGCCATGATCTCGGCCATGGTACGCGGATTCATCTCCAGCACCACCGGCACCAGGATATCGAGATCGAGCCGGTCGAAGACGCGCGCGGCTTCCTTGGGACGCATGGCCTGGTACATTGCGACGAGATTGGCCATCTCTTTCTCGCGTCGTTCATCGGCCTCGGCGGAGCGCCCGCCATCCTCGGCTTCGCGCAGCTTGCGCATCCGCTCCTCCAACCGCTCCTCGGCCTGGCGGATCATTTCCTCGCGCAGCGCAATGTCCTCGTTGCGATGATCGAGGCTCTGCCGGCGCTGTTCCAGCCTCTCGCGAATCGCGGCTTCCGATTGTGAAGGGGCCTGTTCGCGTGGGGCGAGCGCATCCACGGGCCTTTCCTCACCTTCGCCGGTGGAGCCGGTTTCGGTAACGTCGAGCGACGGCGTATAGCCGCTGCGGGCATGCGCGAGGACCCGCGCAAAGCCGGTCGACTCATTGGACTGACCGGAGGCCTGCAAGCGGGGAGAGGAAGCCGGCAGCCCCGCATCGGCACCGTCGCGCCGCAGATGATCGAGCCCCTTCAGCGCCAGAAGCGCCAAAGCGGCAATCGCCACGGCGTCGATCAGGCGCAGACGCTTGATCATGCGGCATCACCTCGATGTTCGAGGCGGTTCATGGCGCGCTGCGCCAACAGCTCCGCCGCATCGCTGATCCGGTCCGGAATCCGCCGCATGGCGGCGGGTTGCTCGATCGGAGCAGGTTGCCAGTCGGGTTGCGGTGCAGGGGCAGGGGCAGGGGCAGGCTGCGGAGCGCTCGGCGCGGGGGTCGGGCTGCGCGGTGCGGATACCGGCTGCGGGACATAAGCTGCCGGAGCTCGATCATTGGCGATGCGGACATGGTCGCCGCCCGCGTCGCGATCCTGGACGCGCAGCGTGCGCCCGTTATCGACGATGCTCATCATCCGGGTCATGACCTGCTCGCCGGCCTCGACCTGCTCGGCCAGATCGGAGGCGTAGCGCTCGGCCGTGCGCAGCCGGTCCGCCAGCGTCTTCTCGCAATCACCCAGGGTGTTGCGCAGGCCGGCAATGGCGCGTTCGGCGGTCTCGGTGGCGCTCATGAGTTCGAGGATCGTCTTGCGCATGGATTGCTCGTCGGCCTGAAGCTTCGCGATGCGCTTCGACAGCCGCACCGAGGTCACGACGGTGGCGACCAGCAGCACCGCCACCAGGATTTCCGCAAACAGCATCAGGATCGAACCCATGGACGTCACGCCTCACTCTGGTTCTTCGCGCTGGCCTCGAATGCGGCGAGCGTGGTGCGCGCGCGCCGCATCGGGCGCGCGATCTGGACTGCGATCTTGTCCTCGTAACGCCCCACCCGCCCCTGTGTGAGGCGCCAGTCACCGCATTGCAGGGTGACCAGATCCGAGGGCCTGGCATCGAAGACGAGAGTGTCGCCGACTTCCAGTTTCATCACCTGTTTCAGCGGCACCCGCATTTCGTGCAGAACCGCCTTCACCTCGAAATCCGATTGCCAGATCTCGGTGGCGAGATGGCTTTCCCAGACCGCGTCGCGGCCGAGCTTCTCGCCCATGAAGCTCTGCAGCAGCAGATCGCGGATCGGCTCGATCGTGGCATAGGGAAAGAGGATCTGCAAAAGCCCGCCACGGCCTTCCATGTCGAGCTTGAGATCGATCAGGATCGCGGCATTGGCCGGGCGCGTGATGGTGGCGAAGCGCGGATTGGTTTCGATCCGGTCGACGTCGAATTCGACATTGGCGATCGGCGCGAAGGAGACCTGCAGATCGCCGAGCACGATCTCGACCATGCGCTTGACCAGCTGCATCTCGATCGTGGTGAAGGGCCGCCCGTCGAGACGGGTATCCTGGCTGCCGCGCTTGCCGCCGAGCAGGAGGTCGAGGGTCGAATAGGCCAGGTTCGATTCGATGGTGACCAGCCCGGAATTCTCCCAGGCCTCGGCGCGAAACACCGCGAGCTGCACCGGCAGCGGGATGGAATTGAGATAATCGCCGAAGCGCACGGAGCGGATATTGTCGAGGGTGACCTCCACATTGTCCTGGAAGAAATTGCGCAGGCTGGTCGACAGGAGGCGCACCATCCTGTCGAAGATGATTTCCAGCATCGGCAGGCGTTCGTAGGAAACGACGCCCGAATCGACGATGGCGCGGATGCCGCCGGCGCCGGATGCGGAGAGCTCATGCAGCGAGAAGCCGAGCAGCTGATCGATTTCGCTCTGGTTGAGAATACGGTCGGCGCCCGCCATGTCCGGGCTGTCGTCATCCGTACTCTCGTCGATCATGGTGGCCCATTCGGCCGCCATGTCGCTCGCCGCCGCAGCCGAGCCCTGCTCGGCCAGCGCCGCACCCCATTCATCCGCGAGCGCGGGATCCTCGCTTCCGCCACCGCTGCCCTGTTCGGCGAGGGCGGCGGCCCAGTCGTCATCCATCGCGTCGTCGTCGCCGCCGGGGAGATCGTCGTCGTCAGCCATGCTGCTTGCTCCTCATTGCACGACGACTTCCTTGAACAGGATCCCGTCCACCTTCGCGGGATGCACGGCGATGTTGACCCGCCGCAGCAATTCCTCGCGCAGGCGGTAGACACCGGCGGATCCCTCGAGCTCGCTGGGGCGCAATTCGCGCACGAAAACCTGGAAGGTATCCTCGATGCGCGGCATCAGCGGCTCCAGGGACGAAGCCACATCCGGGTCGTCCACTTCGAGCGCCACGCTGAAGCGCAGGAAGCGCGGACGGTCCTGATTCGGCTCGGATGCCAGATTCACCGTCATCTCGCGCACATCGACGAAGACCGCCGGACGCTCGGCCACCGCCTGTTCGCCCGAATCGTCGCCGCCCAGGACGAAGAAGGCGCCGCCGCCGGCCAACAGGATTGCGAGCAGGCCGGCTGCGGCGAAAATGATCAGACGCTTGCGGTTGGAAGGCTTTTCGACGCCTGCGCCCTCCGCATCCTCGTCCTTGTCCCTGTCCTCGGCCATCCTGATCCCCGACCCTGTCCGATTACGCGGCGCGCGCAGCACCGACCACACGAGCAAATCTGCACCCCGACAATCGCCGGATACGGTTAACGCGTCGTTAAGGCGGCAAATCCTGCCGGGTGGATTTTGCCGCCCGGGCGGAACCGTCCGGGTAGCACGATGAGCGGGCCATTAACCAAGTTATTAAAATTAATCACGTTTCTCGAAATTTCCGACTTGGCACGCCCCCTGCGAGGAAGAGCGTGCCGAAACCGCGCTGGGGAGCGTCGGGGCTTCGGCGGGGACAAACGGGAAAGGGAGCGGCTCGCATGGAGAATTCGCTTCTCATCGGCCTGTCACGGCAGGTGGCGCTGGCGCGTGAACTCGACGTCATCGCCAACAATATGGCCAACGTCTCGACGAACGGCTTTAAGGCACGTTCGTCGCTCTTCGAGGAATACATGATGCCCACCGCCCGCGCGGAGGAATTCCCGCGTGCGGATCGCATGTTTTCCTACGTGATCGATGCGGATACCCCGCTCGATCTCACACAGGGCGCCACGGAGCAGACCGGCAATCCGCTGGATGTCGCCATCCGTGGCGACGGCTTCCTGGTGGTCGATACACCGCAGGGCGAGCGCTTCACGCGCAATGGCGCCATGCAGCTCGACGCCCAGGGCCGTCTCATCAACAGCGACGGATTCCTCGTTTTGGGGGACGGCGGACCGATAGCGGTCGATCCCGAGGCGACCGATCTGGCGATCTCGCCCGACGGAGTGGTCTCGTCTTCGGCCGGTGAATTCGGCCAGCTGCGGCTGGTGCGCTTCGACAACCCGCAGGGTCTGCGCAATGCCGGCGCCAATCTCTTCGTCACCAACGAAGAGCCGATGCCGGCCATGGAGAGCGCCAGCCTGCGCAGCGGCATGATCGAGCGCTCGAACGTCAACGCTGTGCTGGAAATGACGCGGATGATGGATGTCAGCCGCGCCTATACCGGCATCGCCAACATGCTCCAGCGCATGGCCGAAACGCAACGCACCGCCGTGCAGCGTCTCGGCGAAGTCGCCTGAACGAGGAGTAACGGATCATGCGTGCCCTGCACACAGCCGCCACCGGGATGACCGCCCAGGAACTCAACGTTCAGGTCATTTCCAACAACATCGCCAACATGCGCACGACCGGCTACAAACGCCAGCAGGCGCATTTTCAGGATCTGCTCTATCAGGACCTGCGCCGATCCGGCGCCGTCACATCCGAGCAGGATACCCGCGTGCCGGCGGGTATCGAGATCGGCACGGGCGTCAAGGCCGTCTCGACGGCCCGCGCCATGTCGCAGGGCAATATCTCGCCCACTGAGAAGGATTACGACATCGCCATTCGCGGCGAGGGCTTCTTCCAGATCGAGCTGCCCGACGGGCGTACCGCATACACCCGCGACGGTGGTTTCGAACTGAACGCGGAAGGCGAACTCGTCACCAAGGACGGCTATCTCGTCGCGCCGGGCATCCAGGTGCCGCAGGATGCCCGCAGCGTCTCGATCTCCGCCCAGGGACAGGTCCAGGTTCAGGTCGGGGCGGCAAACGAGCCGCAGGATGTCGGGGAGATCGTGCTGTCACGCTTCGTCAACAAGGCGGGGCTGCAGGCCATCGGCGACAACCTCTTCCTCGAAACCGCCGCCTCCGGCCCGGCCCTCGAGGGCCAACCGGGAGACGCGGGCTTCGGCAATCTGCAGCAGGGCTTCCTCGAGGAAGCCAATGTCAATCCGGTGACGGAAATCTCCGCACTGATCGCGGCGCAGCGCGCCTACGAGATGAATTCCAAGGTGATCAGCGCCGCCGACCAGATGCTGACCGCCGCCAACCAGATGTTCAGGGGGTAACGGGTCATGAGCCTCGATCATCGCATCCAACCCCTCGGCGCACAGCGTTGCGCCCGCATCGGCCTCGGGCTGATCGCCCGCGTCGCCGGCTTCATCCTCGCGATCACGCTCGTGGTCGCGCTCACGGCGCCGGCACTCGCCATCAACGGCACCGGCGAGCCCGAACCACGCCTGCGCGGTGACGTGACCGTGGATTCCGATGTCGTCACCATCGGCGACCTGCTCGCGGATGTTCCCGATGACGTTGCCGATATCGCCGCGTTCCGTGCCCCGGATCTCGGCGAGGACGGCACCATCGCCACCGCCCGCATCCTCGCCGCCGCCGAGCAGCTCGGCCTGCGCAAGCCGCAGACTTTCGGGCGCAGCGAGGTGCACATTACCCGTGCGGCCCGCGAGATCGACGAGAACGAAATCGCCGCAGCGCTGGCCGAGGCGATCGGGACCCATGCCGGTAAGCCCTCCGACGCGATCGAGATCCGTTTCGAAGGCCGCTCACCCCATATGCGGGTGCCGCCCCATGCCACCGGCGCAGTGGAAGTGACGGATCTGCGCTACGATCCGTCAAGCGGGCGCCTCGCAGCGCTGGTCTATATCGGCGAGAGCGCCTCCCGGCGGATCGGCCAGGCGATGGTCACGGCCCGTGCCGTCACCACTGTCGAGATCGCCGTGCTCGAACGTCCCCTGTCGCGCGGCGACCGGATCGAGGCGGCGGATCTGCGCATCGAACGCCGCCCCGCCGCCAATATTCCGCAGGATGCCTGGTATTCCGGGCTTGATCTCGAAGAGCGCGTGGCGCGGCGCAATCTCGCCGCAGGCCACGCCCTGCGCAGCGGTGATCTCGCCCGCGAGAACCTGGTCGATCGCGGACAGAACGTGATGATCATCTATCGCAGCCGCAATCTCACCCTGACAATGCGCGGCACGGCCAATGAATCCGGCACGCGCGGCCAGGTGATCGCGGTGACCAATCCTCAGTCGAAACGCGTCCTGCAGGCGACCGTCAGCGGTCAGGGGCAGGTCACGGTCGATGCGCCCTCGTTCGGGCCCGTCGCCGCGACGCCGCGGATCATCCAGTAAAGCGAGCCGGGATTTCAACCATGTCCACCCACCGCTTCCTGCGCCTTGCCGGCATTGTCGCGCTCGGTTTCGCCCTCACCGCCTGTGGTGCTGCCGATCGGCTCTCGAATGTCGGGCGTGCGCCTGCGCTCTCGCCGATCGAGGATCCGACCTCGCAGCCGGGCTACAAGCCCGTGCGCATGCCGATGCCCGATGCAGAGCCGGCGGCCTTTGCCTCCAACTCGCTCTGGCGCCAGGGCTCGCGGGCCTTCTTCAAGGATCAGCGCGCGGCGCGGATCGGTGACCTCGTCACCGTGCGCGTGCGCGTCACGGACCGCGCCCAGTTCGACAACCAGACCCGTCGCTCGCGCCAGAACGGCGAGAATATGGGCGCCGAGAGCCTCCTCGGCTTCGAGACCAAGCTCGGCAAGGTCCTGCCGGAAGAGGCACGCGCCGATGCGCTCGTCGGCCTCGACTCGCGCTCCAGCAGCCGGGGCGAGGGCTCGACCAGACGTGCGGAGCAGTTGACGACGAACGTTGCCGCCGCCGTCACCCAGGTCCTGCCCAACGGCAATCTGGTGATCGAGGGCAAGCAGGAGATCCGGGTGAATTTCGAGGTACGCGAGCTGATCGTCGCCGGTGTGATCCGGCCGGAAGATATCGAGGCCGACAACACCATCGATTCCACCAAGATCGCCCAGGCGCGCATCGCCTATGGCGGACGCGGGCAGCTCACCGACGTGCAGCAGCCGCGCTACGGCCAGCAGGTGATGGATATCCTGCTGCCCTTCTGAGGCAAGCTTTCAGGCTCTCCGCGAGACGGATTCCGGGCGCGCTCCCCAACCTGCCCGCCGTCTCGCATCCCGGGCGGGCCCCGGGAATACGGGGGCGGCGCCCCCTTCTCGCCGGGCGAGCACGCCGCCCCCGCCCGCCGCCCCCCCCCCCCGGCCCCCCCCGCCCCCCCGGCCGCCCCCCCCCCGCCGCCCCCCCCCCCCGCGCCCCCCCCCGGCCCCCCCCCCCCCCCCCCTCCCCTTTCCGTATCCTTGCCGCGCCGCGTTACTGCGCCGAGCAGCCTGCTGCGCGTCAGCGACCGCCGGACACGTCGAGCAGGGCGCCGCTGACATAGGAGGAATCCGGCCCGGCCAGCCAGATGATGGTGCGCGCCACTTCCTCGGCGCTGCCGGCGCGGCCCATCGGCACGCCGCTCATGAGACGCTCGACACGGTCCGGCGCGCCGGCAATGGCATGGATATCGGTTTCGATCAGCCCCGGACGCACGGCATTGACGCGGATGCCCTCGGCGCCGACTTCCTTCGACATGCCGAGCGTCATCGTATCGGTGGCGCCCTTGCTGGCACCGTAATGCACGAACTCGCCCGGACCGCCCAGGACGGCAGCGCGCGAGGAAACGTTGACGATGCTGCCGCCGCGCCCGCCACGCTGCGTCGACATGCGCCGGATGGCTTCGCGCGCGGCAAGGAAATAGCCCATCACGTTGATGTTCATCACCCGCGTGATCTCGGCGGCCTCCATATCGGCGACGCGGGTCATCTTGCCCGTGACGCCGGCATTGTTGATCAGGACATCGGGCGCGCCAAAGGCTGCGTCACAGGCGGAAAACAGCGCCATGACACCCTCTTCCGTCCCCATATCCGCCTTGACGGCCTTGATTTCGGCGCCTGCACGCTGCGCATCCGCGACGACGCGCTGCGCGCCCGCCTCGTCGGATCCGTAGCTGAAGCAGATACGATAGCCGGCCCGCGCCGCGAGCGCGATCACCGCCGCTCCGATCCCCCGGCTTCCGCCGGTCACAATCATGGTCTGTGTCTTATCACGCCCCGCCATGCAGGCCTCCCCTTGTTTTTTGGAAGGTCACAGCCTGCTTCGCGATGGGCTGACTGACAAGGCCATAAAGCGTTCGTGGGCTCGGGGCGTTTCGCACCGGAAGGACATCGCGTCACACGCGCGCCGTGGCGATACTCAAAGGCTCAGCGCCACCAGATATCCCGGAACCGGCTCCCCGGCATCGCGGCGCGTCGTTACCGGCTCGCAAAGCAGGGTGGTAAAGCCTGCCGCATCAGCGCGCCGGCGCAGGAAGTCCTTCCCATGCGCGAAGCGTGCATCGGCGCCGATGCGAAAACCCTCCGGCAGGTCCTGCGCACTCGATTGCGCGGAGAAGATGAAATATCCGCCCGGTCGCAGCGCCCGTGCGGCGCCGGCAAGCACATGCGCCGGGTCACCGATATAGACCATCACGTCGGCTGCCAGGATCAGATCATGCGCGCCGGCGGGCAGGTCGGCGAGGTATTCGGTGAGTTCGGCCACGACGAGCGCATCATAGATCCCCTTGCCTGCCGCTTTCGCGACCATGGCGGGGGCGATATCGAGGCCGGTGAGATGCGTCGTGCGCTCCCGCACCGCCGAACCCATCAGGCCGGTCCCACAGCCGAGATCGAGGCAGGAGGCGAAGACGCGCCCCGGCGCCAGCCGGTCGAGCGCGGCGCGCATCTGTTCGGGGGCACGATATTCCAGCTCTCCGGTCAGATGATCCTCGAAGGCGCCGGCATAGCGGTCGAACAGCGTGCGCACATAACCGTTGGTCAGCGCCGCGGCCTGCGGCAGCTCTCCCAGACGCGCCAGGGTGATCGAGGCGCCGAGCACGTCCTCCGGTTCGAGGGCGAGCGCCTCGCGCAGCGCGGTGATCGCGGCATCTCGGTGCCCGCGTTCGGCCTCGGCCTGGCCGAGCAGGGCCCAGGCCGGCGCGAAGCCGGGTGCCAGTTCGAGCACGGCGCGCGCGACATCCGCCGCGCCTTCGTGATCGCCGGCATCGAAACAGGATTGGGCATAACCGTAGCGACGGTCGGCGATCAGATCGCCCGTCGACCGGGACATGTAGAGGCGCGCCATGTGAGGGTGTCATCCATCAAAGGGAATCCGCCTTGCGCTTTACCGGGTATTTTGCCGTTGGCAAGCAAAATCGGCGGCGGCGAATCGCCCCAATGGACACATCTCTCTCGCAGTGGCTTGCTCATGCCTCCGGCGGTTTGGCCCCCACCTGCTCCGTGATCCGCCCGTAATGCTCGATGCGGCGATGGCGGGCGAAATCGAAGATCGTTTCCTTGCCGAAGCGCGTCGCATCGAGATCGCAATCATGCACCAGCACGCCGTCATCCTCGTGGCCGAGCTGGGCGACGATGAAGCCGTCGGGATCGACGATCATGGTCCCGCCCATGAGATGATGCCCGTCCTCGTCGCCGGCCTTGGCCACCGCTACGACCCAGGTCGCGTTCTGATAGGCACCGGCCTGGAGCGAAAGGCGGTGGTGAAACATGCGCTGCTCGATCCCCTCCTCGCCCTTCTGCGAGTTGACGGAGGGCGTATTGAAGCCGAGCACCACCATCTCGACACCCTGCAGCCCCATCACGCGATAGGTCTCGGGCCAGCGGCGGTCGTTGCAGATGCACATGCCGAAGATTCCGCCGAGCATACGCCAGACCGGGAAGCCGAGATCGCCGGGTTCGAAATAGCGCTTCTCCAGATGCTGGAAGGCGCGCTCGTCGTCGAACTCGTCATGCCCGGGCAGGTGGATCTTGCGGTACTTGCCGACGATGGCGCCGGATTTATCGACCAGGATCGAGGTGTTGAAATGGTGCCCGTCAGGCGTGAGCTCTGCATAGCCGAAGGACATGGCCATGCCGTGCTCGCGGGCGCGATCGAACAGCGCCTGCGTCTGCGGGCCGGGCATCTGCGCCTCGAACCAGTCATCCGCCTCGGCGCGGTCCTTGTGATACCAGCGCGGGAAGAAGGTGGTGAGGGTGAGCTCGGGATAGACGATGAAGTCGGCCCCCTTGCCGGTCGCCTCGTCCATCAGCGCGATCATCCGCGCCACCACCTGCTCGCGGGTCTCGGCCTTCTGGATCGGCCCCATCTGGGCCGCAGCGACACGGATCTTGCGCATGATTCAGCCCATCTTTCCGGAATTGGTGGCTTGCGCCATGTCGAGATAGAGCGCGCGCAGCCGGCGCGTCAGCGGGCCGGGCTTGCCATCGGCGATGGGCTTGCCGTCCATCTCGACCGCCGGCATCACGAAGGCCGAAGCCGAGGTATAGAACGCCTCAGCCGCATCGAGCGCCTCATCCACGGTGAACAGCCGCTCCTCCAGGGTGAGCCCCTGCTCCTCGGCCAGACGCATCACCGCCTGGCGGGTGATGCCGGGCAGGATGGCGTTGGAGAGCGGGCGGGTGACGATGCGTCCGTCCTGCGTGATAATGAAGGCCGTCGAGGAGCCGCCCTCGGTGACATAGCCGTCCTCGACCATCCAGGCCTCGGAGACGCCGGCCTTGGCCGCCTCTTCCTTGGCCAGCACCTGGGCGAGCAGTGCCACGGACTTGATGTCGCGGCGCTTCCAGCGCAGATCCGGCACGGTGATCACCTTGGCGCCGGTCTCGGCGAGCTTCGAGCCGGTAATCGACTTCTCCTGGGTGAACATCACCACGGTCGGTTTGACATCCGCCGGCGGGAAGGCGAAATCGCGCTCCCAGACGCCGCGCGTCACCTCCATATAGACGAGGCCTTCGACGAGCCCGTTGCGCTTCACGAGCTCTTCCTCGCGCTGCGTCCATTCCGCAATCGAATACGGCGACTCGATGCCGATCTCGCCGAGGCAGCGCACCAGACGCGCCAGATGCGCCTCGTTATCGACGAGCCGCCCGTTGAGCACTGCCGCGACCTCGTAGATGCCGTCGGCGAAGAGGAAGCCACGATCCATGATGGAGATACGCGCCTCTTCATAGGGGACGAATTCACCGTTGACGTAAACGATGCGGGACATGGACACCTCTCGAACGATCAGGATGGCGGCACGCAAGCCGCAAGGAATTCTGATCAGCAAGGTGCATGACGCATCCCGTCACGGCAAGGCCCCGCCGCCTTGCGATTCTGCGCAGATGCCACTGGCGACGCTGCGGG
>JAFIEI010000094.1 GCA_020832565.1 Salinarimonas sp.
CGCCCGATTCCGTCGGCATCCTTGAACGGGCGGATCGCTTCGACGCTCTGGCGGGCGCTGAGCTGCCCCTTGATCACCCAGTAGAGCGAGCCGCCGCCGACGATCTCGCCGGCGCGCTTGGGCACCATGCGTGTGGTATGCGCCTGCTCGAAGGGACGACCGAGCCTTCGGGCGAGGATGCGGTTCTCCTCGATCCATTCCTCCAGATCGCGGATCGACTCGGCGCCGACACAGAGCTTGAGCAGGTTCAGGGCCACGAGGCACGCTCCCTCTTGCGCATGGTTTGCCTGGGACTCGTTCTAGCGCGAATTGCACGCGAGGCGAGAGATGCGGCGTCGATCACGGCTTCTGTCCACAGGCGCGTGAGCGCACCGGATGGCGGATCCGGCGACCCCGGAGAAGCGGCCCCGCTTACGACACGCCACCAGCCCGGGGCAAGCCGTCTGTGCAATTCGTTTCAGCACGGCTTAACCGTTGCGTGCAATGAGAATACGAGCAGTCTATACCGAAGCGGGAAAGTCGACTATAAGACGTACACGTTCCAAAACAGGACATCCTCGGCTCAATTAGGGACGAATTTCGCGCAATTTTGAGACATATTGTGCCTTGAGTAGAAAACCTGTTTGAACCGTGTAGAAAATTACTAACGAAAATTAAGACCTTTCTGTTTGCCATCACTCCCCGGATGACTACCAATACAACCACCAACAAAGAAGGGGGTAGTCGATGTATGTGATTGTCGATGACAGAGACCTCGTGACGACCGGATATCGAACCGGCTTCGATCGCGAGGGTGTTGCCGCCATGGGCTTCAAGCCGGGCGATTTTTCGGACTGGATCAGCGCTGCCGATGATCCGGACGTCTCCGCGATCGAAGCGATCCTGCTGGGCGATTGTGCCGAGCGCGAACGCTATCCACGCCTTGCCAAGAGCCGCTGCCCGGCGCCGGTGATCGCCATGAACGACACCAATTCGCTTGAGCAGACACTCGGCCTCTTCGCCGCCGGGGTCGATGACGTGGTGCGCAAGCCGATCCACGTGAAGGAGATCATGGCACGGGTCGGCGCGTTCAACCGCCGTGCGATGGAACGCACGGAAATGTGCGAAATCGACGCTATGCGGATCTATTTCGACGGGCGTGATCCGGAAATCCACGGCGAAACCATGATGCTGCCACGCCGCGAACGCCGGATTCTCGAATACCTCGTGCGCAATCGTGGCAAGCGCGTCCAGCGCGCCCAGATCTTCAATGCGATCTACGGCGTGTTCAATGAAAACGTGGATGAATGCGTGGTCGAAAGCCATATCAGCAAGCTGCGCAAGAAACTGCGCACCGAGCTCGGCTACGATCCGATCGATTCGAAACGCTATCTCGGCTACATGTTCCGCTGAGCAGCATCGAGCAGGCCGCAATTTCCGCGGATCCCTACAACTCTTTCATCTTCTGATTGTGTATCGCAGTTGGTTTCGCGCAAACCGCGCTCCCGTCCGGCCAGAAGCGTCGGACACTAATCCGAACGAATACGCGACCGTGCCCCCGGGGCGCGCATCTGCAGGCAATTCGTGCACAGACACAATGTGCGCTGCGACAAATGTGGGCTGGACTTTACGCCATGCCTCGCCAACCATCATGCATACCTTTTCGTCATGCATGATCGGATCCCACGATGACGCTCGCCAATGGCCGTGAACTCCTTTCGATTCCCGGCCCGACCACGATTCCCGACCGTGTCCTCTCCGCGATGCATCGCCCGGCCATCGACATTTATGCCGGCGATCTGCTCGACACCACGGATGACTGCCTTACCGGGCTCAAGCGGGTTTTCGGCACGCGTGACGGGCATTCCTACATCTATGCGGCGAACGGCCACGGCGCCTGGGAAGCCGCGCTCACGAACGTGCTCTCGCGCGGCGACAAGATCCTCGTCCTGCAAAGCGGGCGATTCGCCGTCGGCTGGGGTGAGATGGGCGGGTTGCTCGGGCTCGATGTCGAGATCCTGCCACAATCATGGCGCCTGCCGGTTGATCCGCAAGCCGTCGAGGCCCGCCTGCGTGCCGATGATGCGCATCAGATCAAGGCCGTGCTCGTGGTGCAGATCGACACCGCATCCGGCGTTACCAACGATATTCCCGCCATCCGCAAGGCCATCGATGCCGCAGGCCACCCGGCCCTGTTCATGGTCGATACCATCGCCTCGCTGGGCACGGTGCCGTTCTCGATGGATGATTGGGGCATCGATGTCGCGCTTTCCGGCTCGCAGAAGGGACTGATGACCCCGCCCGGGCTGAGCTTCGTCGCGCATAACGCACGCGCCTTCGAGGCCCATGCCCGCGCCGGTCTGCGCACCCGCTACTGGGACTGGACCGAGCGGCACGGCCCCCAGCATTATCAGAAATATTGCGGCACCCCGCCCGAGCACCTGCTCTTCGGCCTGCGCGAGGCGCTTTCCATGCTGTTCGAGGAAGGGCTCGACGCGGTCTTCCGCCGCCACCGCCTCCTCGCCGAGGCGACCCGTGCTGCCGTCGATGTCTGGACGCAGGGCGGGGCGCTCGATTTCAATATCGAGGTGCCGCAGGCGCGTGCCGATTCGGTCACCTGCGTGCTGATGGGCGACGGCTATACCCCCGAGCCGATCCTCGAATATTGCAAGACCCATTGCGGCGTCGTCGTCGGTGTGGGTATCGGCGAGCTGTCCGGCAAGGCGCTGCGGCTGGCGCATATGGGCCATACCAACGCGCCGATGGTGCTCGGCATGCTCGGCTCCGTCGAGATGGCCCTGCAAGCGCTCGACGTGCCGCATGAGCGCGGCGGCGTGCAGGCGGCGATCGATCACCTCGCCGGCGCCGTCAAGGCGTAAGGGGCGGCACGCTCAAAGCGTAAGGGGGGTGACCGCGCCACCCCCTCGAAGCCCCGATCAACCCTGCAAGGCCGCCCACATCTCGCGATCGCGCTCGGCCGTCCAGATCACCGGATGGTCGATGCCCGAGGCCTCATCGAAGGCGCGCGCGACGTTGAAGGGCTGGCAATGCTCGTAGATGGCGAAATCGGAGAATTTCGGATCCATCACCTCGCGCGCCGCCCGGTATGTCTCGTTCAGGTTGCGGCCCCGCGCCACGGAAAGCTCCGCCGTCGTATAGAGCGTGGAGACGAAATCGCGCGTCATCGCGATGGCTTCGTGCACGGTAGCACGATCGGTCAGCGCATCGCCGCGCCCCGGCACCAGCGCCTTGGGGTCGAAGCCGCGGATCATGTCGAGCGTGCCCGGCCAGTCGCGCAGATGCGCGTCGCCGCAATAGCAGGCGGAATGGAATTCCACGAGATCGCCGGAGAACATCACCTCGGAATCCGGCACCCAGGCCACGATATCGCCCGCCGTATGGCCGGCACCCAGATGATAGAGCTTTACCTCACGCTTGCCGAGGAAGACGGTGAGTTCCTCGCCGAAGACGAGATTGGGCCAGGTCAGGCCGGGGATGCTCTCGGCATCCTGGAACAGACGCGGGAAGCGCCCGTATTCCGATTCCCAATCCTGCTGCCCGCGCTCCTCGATCAGCCGATAGGTGGCGTCCGAGGCGATCACCCCGTGCGCGTCATAGGCGGAAGCGCCGAGCACCCGCACGGCGTGGTAATGCGTGAGCACGACATAGCGGATCGGCTTGTCGGTGATCTTCGCCACCCGCGCGATCACGTCGCTCGCCATCGCGGGCGTTGCCTGCGCATCGATGACCATGCAGCTGTCCTCGCCCACGATGACACCGGAATTCGGGTCGCCCTCGGCGGTATAGGCGTAGAGATCGGGGCCGATTTCGGCGAAGGTGACGTTCTTCTTGCTCATGTCGCCGGTCGAGGCGAAGCTCTTGCTCATGGTAGTCCTCCCGCAATGGTCCCGTTCCCGGGCATTCTCAAGGCCAGCGCACCGTCGGCGGCATCGATGAGAGAATCGAATTGACGTTGCCGCCGGTCTTCAGCCCGAAGATCGTGCCGCGATCGTAGAGCAGATTGTATTCCACGTAACGCCCCCGCCGCACCTGCTGTTCATGGCGGTCGGCCTCGCTCCAGGGCGTGTTCATATTGGCGCGCAGGATGCCGGGATAGATGCCGAGAAAGGCTTCGCCGACATCGCGGGTGAAGGCGAAATCCGCATCCGGATCGCCCGACCAGTGATAATCATAGAAAATGCCGCCGATGCCGCGCGCCTCGTTGCGGTGCTTGAGAAAGAAATACGCGTCGCACCATTCCTTGTAGCGCTGGTAATCGGCCACCGCCGCGTGTTTCTCGCAGACCGCGCGCATGGCCCCGTGAAAGGCCTGCGCGTCGCCATCCTCCTGCACCCGCCGGCGGTCGAGCAGCGGCGTGAGATCGGCCCCGCCGCCAAACCAGGGCTTCGTGGTGACGACGAAGCGGGTGTTCATGTGCACCGTCGGCGCATGCGGGTTCCAGGGATGCGCGATCAGCGAAATGCCGGACGCCCAGAAGCGTGGATCCTTGTCGGAACCCGGGATCTGCCCGCGAAACTCCGGGGCGAATTCGCCATGCACGGTCGAGATATGGACGCCCGCCTTTTCGAAGACGCGGCCTTTCAGCATCGCCATGACCCCGCCGCCGCCCTTGGCGCCGGAATGATCCTTGCGCTCCCAGGGCGTGCGCTCGAAGCGCCCCGGCTCCCCTGCCTCGGGGAAGAACGGCCCCTCGGCCTCCTCCTCGATCTGCTCGAAGGCAGCGCAAATCCGGTCGCGCAGGGAGGCGCACCAGGCGGGCATGTCCTGCTTGAGCCTTGTTACCGCCACTTCATCCTGCATGATCCACCCTTCTCGTTTGCGCCTCACCCCCTGCCTACAGGAGGCGCGGCCTGCATGACAAGATCGCGCGCGCGCCGCGACGAGCGACGAATTGGCAGTGGAGAATCTCTGTCACGCGCTGGCCGGAGCGCTGCGGGCGCGCTATCCAGAAGGCAGCGTGCGCTAGGGTGTGTGCCAAGGTGCGCGCCAAGGTGCGCGCCAAGACGCATCTGTTTGCGTCACGCATGTTCAGCGCGCTAGAAGCATGGCGCGCAGCGCATCGGCGCGGCAGGCGAATCAGCATCCCCGGAACGCACCCCGCGCCGGGCAGACGGATGATCGAGGGCGAGAGCGAGCGGATATGAGCAAAGCGGATCTGTTCGGCAGCGCGGCGGTTAAGGCGGAAGACGACGCGGCGCCGGTCGAGACGGCGCGTGCCGCGAAGAAGCGCGCCGCGCAGGATCGTGTGCAAGATCGCAGCCAGGATTCTGCCCGGGAAGGAACGACGAGCGAAGCCGGCTATACCGCTGCCACCATCGAGGTGCTGGAGGGGCTCGAACCGGTACGCCGGCGCCCGGGCATGTATATCGGCGGCACCGACGAGAAGGCGCTGCACCATCTCTTCGCCGAAGTGATCGACAATGCCATGGACGAGGCCGTGGCCGGCCATGCCACCTTCATCGATGTCGAGGTGGAGGCGGACGGCTATCTCACCGTGACCGATAACGGGCGCGGCATCCCGATCGACCCGCATCCGAAATTCCCGGAGAAATCCGCGCTCGAGGTGATTCTCACGACGCTTCATGCGGGCGGCAAGTTTGACTCCAAGGTCTACGAGACCTCCGGCGGCCTGCACGGCGTCGGCGTCTCCGTGGTCAACGCCCTGTCGGAGCGGCTCGAAGTCGAGGTGGCGCGCGGGCAGATGCTCTACCGCCAGATTTTTGAGCGCGGCCATGCGGTGACGCCGCTGGAGACCGTCGGCAAGGTGCATAACCGGCGCGGCACGAAGGTGCGCTTCAAGCCGGATGCCCAGATCTTCGGCGCTCATGGCGCGACCTTCTCGCCGGCGCGCCTGATGCGGATGACGCGCTCGAAGGCCTATCTCTTCGGCGGCGTCGAGATCCGCTGGCAATGCGCGCCCGAGCTCGCCGGCGAGAGCGTACCGCAGCAGGCGGTCTTCAAATTCCCCGACGGGCTGAAGGATTATCTCGCCACCGAACTCGCGGGCAAGGAACTCGTGACCGAACAGATCTTCGCCGGCAAGGTGAAGAAGCCCGGCGGTCACGGCTCGCTGGAATGGGCCATCGCCTGGCTCGGCGGTGTCGAGGACGGTTTTTCCTCCTCGTATTGCAATACCATCCCGACCCCCGAAGGCGGCACCCATGAGAGCGGCATGCGCATGGCGCTGCTGCGCGGCCTGCGCGACCATGCCGAGCGGGTCAACCAGACGAAGCGCATGGCACAGGTCAATGCCGATGACGTGATGACCACCTGCGCGGCCATGCTCTCGGTCTTCATCCGCGAGCCGGAATTCCAGGGCCAGACCAAGGACAAGCTCGCCACGCTGGAGGCCTCCCGCATCGTCGAGAACGCCATCCGCGACGCCTTCGATCACTGGCTCGCCGCCTCCCCCAACCAGGCCGCGCGCCTGATCGACTGGGTGGTCGACCGGGCCGAGGAACGGCTGCGTCGGCGTCAGGAGAAGGAAGTCGCGCGCAAGACCGCGACGCGCAAATTGCGCCTGCCCGGCAAGCTCGCCGATTGCACCAATGCCGGCGCGGTCGGTTCCGAGCTCTTCATCGTCGAGGGTGATTCCGCCGGCGGTTCGGCCAAGCAGGGCCGCGATCGCGGCTATCAGGCGATCCTGCCCCTGCGCGGCAAGATCCTCAACGTCGCCTCAGCCGGGCGCGACAAGCTCGCCGCCAACCAGCAACTCGCCGATATCGTCCAGGCGCTGGGCTGCGGCACGGGCGCGCAATACCGCCACGAGGATCTGCGCTACGACAAGATCATCATCATGACCGATGCCGATGTCGACGGCGCGCATATCGCATCATTGCTGATCACCTTCTTCTACCGCCAGATGCCCAAGCTGATCGACAAGGGGCACCTCTATCTGGCGGTGCCGCCGCTCTACAAGCTCACGCACGGCGCCAAGACCGTCTATGCCCATGACGACGCCCACAAGGCAGAGCTGATCAAGCGCGAGTTCAAGGCCAATGCCAAGGTCGAGGTCAGCCGCTTCAAGGGTCTGGGCGAGATGATGCCGGCCCAGCTCAAGGAAACCACCATGCATCCGCACAAGCGCACGCTCCTGCGCGTTGCCGTGCATGCGGATGATCGCGAGGCCACTGGCGATTGCATCGACCGGTTGATGGGCAACAAGCCCGAAGCCCGCTTCAGCTTCATCCAGGACCGCGCCGCCTTCGCCACGGATCTCGACCTGGATATCTGAGC
>JAFIEI010000032.1 GCA_020832565.1 Salinarimonas sp.
GAAGTGGACACATCGCAATCAAATTTCGAGGAAGCTTTTTCGACACCCGCAACACCCCCGTTACTACCTCACAACAAAACGCTTTTATTAAATTTGTAAACGCTTTTCTCGATTTTGAATTTGATCATGCAAAAAGCAATCGAATACTAGTATTAATAGCATTTATCGCTGCCGAGCCACCATCATCGAGGAGCGAAATACCGCCGCCCGGCATCGCCCTGACCCTCGCGAACAGCACCGGTTGCGACGAGGGTCGCGAGGACGTTTTCGATCCTGTTGCGGCGTTTCGCGGTGAGGCGGCCATCGAAGCTGGCCGCGATGGCATCGACGGGCGCGGGGGAGGGGGCCTTGATGACGATATCCCGCACGATGCGGATTTGTTCGAGACCGTCGGTCGGCCATTTCGGCCTTCCCGTTGCGGCAATAGGCTGGACGTCTTCGAACAGACGATCGCCTTCCGCTTCCGGAACCTTGTGACGCAGGCGCGGGATCTGAAAATCGGGCCGAAGCCAGTGCACGATTCCACGCTCTTCCTCGGCTTTCCGCTCGACGTTGAGCTCAACAAGCCGGGCGAGCAAGGCCTCTTCGGCTGCCGCCTGCGCAGCAGGCTTCTCGAATTGGGCGGGCGTGGTTGCCCCCGGTCTGCCGACCAGCTCTGGTATCAGATCCTCCAGCCCGTAGGCTTCCAGAACGGCGGCGTCGATATCATCGTGCAGTTTCGCCAGGACAGAAATCAGTCCGGCCTCGTGAACGGCCTGCTCCTCGTCGGTCAGAGGCTCGATCGAGATCCCGGCTTCAAGCTCACGCAGACGTTCCAGGGCGTTGTAGAGCCCCGTCATGGTCAGAAACGAATGCGCTGCAATGCGCTCTTTGCGAAACGCATCAAGCCGCTCGCCGAGATCGCGGAGTCTGTCCCGCAGGGCGGCTTGCGGATGGTTTTCCGGTAGACGCGGATCAAGGCATATTGGGAATGGAAAGGGGTCGAAGGCTTTGGTCTTCACATACACGCTATCGAGTGCATAAACCCCGATTTTGCCGGCATTCGCCTGAAACCAGTAACAATGCACGGATGAGGATAGTACCGCCAAGAGAGCCGCATCATCACTGCCGATGTTGATCAGCTTATTGTCCGGTCGAACATTCCCATCGAGGAACTGGAAAAACCGGTGTTTCGCCGTCTCGATCGTCGCGATGTAGCGGGGCAGACCTTCGAGAAACGCACGCAAATCGGTACGCGGTTCACCAAACCAGCACCATTTCTCTCGGTAACCCGCACGCTGGTTCTGGTCACGCTCGGGTTTCACGCGTTCCAGCACGTGCTGATAGACGGCGGGAAATCGATTGGCGACGGTCTCTGCGTCAAGCGGATAGAGATCGATCACCTTCACCCCGCGTGGTCTGCTGGCTAGGTCACGACCGTTGCGATATTCGCGGATGTGCTCTTCGATTCCTTCGATCCGGCCCAATCCGAGAGAGATGGCCTGCTGCGGTGTGACGATGAAGCCGGCGCCATGGAGCTTCACCCCGGGACTGCAAATCACATCATTGGCGATCAAGGGGCGTGCGAGTGACAGGTCGGCACCGAGTCGCAGGTTCGCCCGGACCATCCCGAATCGACGTTTCAGCTCGACTTGCGGCGTATCGGTGTTCAATCCGTCTTCGCTCGTGACCTCCGCGAGCACGCCTTCGGACGTACCCGGTGCCGCCACAGTCATTGCAATACGCACCGCCGCCTTGTCAGAGGCTTTCAACCACGGGTGATCGGGGATGGCGTAGATCAGGGAAAGCGGTTCCTTCGCAGCCAGATGACGCTCTATCACACGCCTGGAGAAGGTCTGAGTGATCGAATTCGTCGTGATGAAACCAAACCGCATCAGGGGGGTCGGTTTTGTCTTGGTTCCCTTTCGCAGCAAGCGGGTGGCCGCTTCATCCCAGAAATGCATTACGAAATCCGCACCGCCCGGCAGATGCGGACGAGCTTTCCAGCAAGCCTCTGCATAACCATCGCCGAGTTCAGCCCGCATGTCCTTGCCGCCGATGAATGGTGGATTCCCGACGATGAATTCGACCTCCGGCCATGGTGCAGGTTTCGGATTGCGATAGCTGTACACCTCCATCCGGGCATCGGGATCCGGAATCTCCTCCCCGGTAATCGGATGAAGCTTGTAGGTGACGCCGTCCCATCGTGAACGCGGCTTTCCTTCGTCATCACGCACGAGCTGCATCTCGTCGAAGGTGATGATCGCATCCTGCTGCCGGATGGTTCCGTAAGCGTGCAGGACTGGTTCCGAAATTGCTGACAGACCGGCAGTGCGCAGCTGCCATTTGAGGAAGCCGATCCACAAAACGAGGTCGGCGATCGGAACGGCTCGTGGATTGATTTCGAGCCCATGGAATTGTCGAGGGCTCACCGTCTCACCTTCCAGAGCGAGCCTCGCCTGGTCGTCACCAAGCGATTCGAGGGCCTCCAGCACTTCGCCTTCGAGGCGCTTCATCAATTCCAGCGACACATAGAGGAAATTTCCCGTGCCACAGGCTGGATCGAGAACACGCACCGTGCAGAGGCGATGATGGAAAGCCTTCACCGTCTCCAACGCCTCATCGTGGTCGCCAGCATCGCGGAGATCCTGGACGCGGGCCTGTGCCGCCTCCCATTCATCACGCAGGGGCTCAATGATTGTCGGGATAACGAGACGCTCGACGTAAGCACGCGGCGTGTAATGAGCCCCGAGCTTCGACCGCTCGCGTGGATCAAGTGCACGTTCGAGCAGCGTCCCGAAAATCGCCGGCTCGACATCCCGCCAGTCACGTTTCGATGCGATCCACAGCTCATGAATATCGTCACGCTCAAGCGGCAATGCCCGCCGGTCCTTGAACAGCGCGCCATTGAAACGCTTGAGCATCGCCATCATGCGGGGCTCGTAGCCACCCTGGTCCATGGTCGACCAGAGGCTTTCGAGAGCGGGAACGAACTGATCAGGGCGGTCGACCAGGGTTTCGAGGAGATCGCAGAATGATTTCCCGGGAAGCAGATCGACGTCCTCGGCGAACATCGTGAACAGGCACCGCATCAGGAACTCGGCTACGTCTTTCGGATCGTGCCGCCCCTCCAGCCGCTTTGCGATCCGTGCGAGCCGAGCAGCGATGTCGCGGGTAACCTCTGCGGAAATGCGTGCCGGATCGAGAACATGTGGGTCAGTCCATATCAGCCGCAGACGCTCTTGCACGACGGGATCGCGGAGATCCTCCATGCCGATCCGATAACTCTTGCGATCAGGAAAATGAGCATAGTTTTTCCCCTGGCCGGAGAAATCGGCAAACAGCTCGATCGCCTTCCCAACATCGACGACGATCAGAAAGGGCGGATACCCGTGCTCAACGGGGAGCGCACGGGCGTAATTCTCCGCCTGCTTCCTCGCCTCGATCATGATCTGGTCCCAGCGCCGCCCCTGTGGAGCCGCCGCGCGTGCATCGGGAAACAGGGGAGCCTCGTCCGAACCGGGGCGGATCCGCTTCTTCGATTGCTTGGCTTCCAGCACAAAATGGTCGCGCTTGTAACAGTCGATAAAGCCGGGCGTCCGTGAACCGTCCGGATGGACGAAATCGACCCGTCTTTCGAATACGTAATCGTTCAGCCGGGTCTCGTCGCTCGCATATGCGGGCTTGTCGAGACCGAGGGCGTCACAGAGATCGATTACGAAAAGCTGATAGTTCGCCCGCTCGGAGCCGCCAGATGCGCTCACCTTTTCAATCAATTCGTCAAACATATGACCGCAAGCCGCTGCCCCTACTGCCGGGAACGTTAGGAGGTTTGAAAACCCCTGTCTACGGATGGATATCGTCGGCAGAAGATATCGCGAGGCGACGTTCCGAACCCAAAATACTTACCAGCAAGGCACTGTGGGCTGGGCACCGAGGGCCATGCGAGCGATGGGAATGTCCGGGGCGGGGCGGATGCGAAGGGGTATCTGTTGTGGGAGCGGCGGGGCGTTCCCGCCGCTGATATCGCGTTGATTCAGCTGCAATGCGCTTGTTGACGCGAGTTGCGATCAGTTTTGGATGGTGGGGAAATGCCGCCAGGTGACCAGCCACGGGAGTTTCCTCCAATCTTGATCTTTTGTGGCTCCGGGGTGTGTCGATGACAGATCTGGAAAACCTCCCGGAGCCGGAGGTGCAGGCTGACGAAAGAATGCAAAATTTGCGGTCAGCTCATGAGAGTTTTGAAGCCGTTTCATCCAAGCTGTGATCGATGATGAGTTTCCGCTTCAGTCTGTACGCCGACGATGACCGGGCTCCCGGACCGTCGGCGTACATGTGACATTCATTCGGCAATCTTCAAGCGATTTCGGTCGTGATCGCGGTCGATCACCATAATTCGCTGGATGTCGGAGTGATCAAGATGACGCTGCTCGATAAGCGCCTCCGCTAATCGACCGATTTGTTCCGTATTGTCAGCGACGAAAGTCTTGGTCCGTTGCCACAGCCGATCGAGATCGGCGTCGATCAGTTGGTCAAGTTGCGGCGTTTCCGCGAGAAGCCGTGCCGTGTCAGCTTCGTCACCGGCACCCCTTAGAGTGCGTCCGAAGCCATAAACTGTATGAGCCCGGGTCAGAAGATCAGTCGCACATGCGAGATCAGCGCTTGCACCTGACGACGCTCCGATCCCGAATGCTTCTTCGGCTGCCCGCCCGGCAAGTGCGATCGTCACCTCATCCTCAAGACTGGTTTTGGTGAAATACCGTGGACGGGATGCGGTTGCGTAACCGCCGATTTCAGTCTCACCGTTACCCAAGCCAAGTGACGTGACGCGGCGCCCGAGCAGGGAGCTGACGATTGCATGCCCCGCCTCGTGGATCGCGATACGTCGCAGGTGTTCTGGCCAAATCCGATCCCGGCTGACGATGACAGCGTCGATGTCATTCTCGCAAACCTCGCGATCATGATCCCGGGCATGAGCACGAATTTCACGAACAAGCCTGGCGACATCAGCACCGGTTGACCCGACAAGACGGCGGCCAAATCGCAGGAAATCGAGATTGGGCATTTCAGACGCGAACGCCGTCCGCAACATCGTCGCCAAGGCATCTGCATCCGGCAGCGCGATTCTGATGTGCTTGTCGAGACGCCCCGAACGCTTCAATGCAGGATCGACAAGATCAGGATAGTTACACGCTCCGATCAGAATCAGGCCGGGCTCGGTTGATGCCCCGTCGATTTCCGACAGCACCGCGGCTCTCATTGTGTTCCACCATTGCGACGTGTCTCGCTGCCGATTCGGATCAACAAATGCGTCGCACTCATCCAAGAATAAGATCGCAGGCTTCTGCAGTTTATGCGCTTCGTCAAAAACCTGCTTCACTGCATTGACGACGTCGCCGAGATGACCGTCGCCTGCTTGAAACCATGCGGCAACGCTCGTGGGCACGATTGGAATGCTGCAGGTTCTTGCAAGTGATTGTGCGAACATGGTTTTCCCACATCCCGGCGGGCCCGAAAGCAGGAGGCCCCTTGGCAGCTCCTCTGCACGGATTTCACCACGACGATAACGTTCGACTTCACGTGAGAGCCGCAGCCCCCACGTCTTTGCGTCCCCATACCCAGTGAGCTCGTCCAGCGACGGGACATTGATCGACCGCGTGCGGTTTGCGTTTTGCCGCATCCCGCGAAGGCGCTGCACGATTGCACCGCCAGTATCGCCGAGGCGAACCGCACTGCAGATCTGATCAAACGTCAGACCGCTTGCGATGTCATCACTTGTCGCTGGAAGACAACACTGCGTGATTTCTTCAACGATCACAATGACTTCAGTGCTACTAAGCGGTGTCAGAGTAACATGGTTATCGACCATGGCGAGGACATCGTTGGGAATGTTCGCGTTGGCATTGTCGAAGACAAAGACAAGCGGATCCCCGCGAGAAAGGGCCTCTGTCGCCTTGTCACGCAGGTACACGTCACGCTTGCGACTTGGCCCATCGTCGGGCGTGAGCGTGAGATCGCTGTTGCGGTCGAACACAGTTCGTTTCGCGACTTGTCCCCGGATAGCTGCAGCGAGCGGCACACACCAAGATCGATCAGGCACTTCAATCAACAAGCAGTGCGGCTTCCTCGCGACAATAGGCTTCATCTGCCCTGCAAGCCTGTGCCGGATCACCCATTGCACAAGGTGGCCGCGCGAGGATTTCGGAGGTGTCGCCGCTGCGGCTTCAGCGGCTTCGTCGTCGTCATCGTCAGGGAAGCAATGGTCTGATGCCGCTTGGAGCACGTGTTCAACGTTGTGCGGGTCGAATTCGACGTTGCTGGCAGCATCAGCACTTCCGACGGATGCCGTTGGTTCGGCATCGTGGTGATCGACGTCAGCGTTCGGGTTATGATTGTCATTTGTCATCGCTTTTCTCCCTTACGCTGCAACGGACGGAAATTGGTCGTCGGGACGCTGCCAAATGCTTGTCTCACCGGTCGTATAAACAAACCGGGAACAACTGCAAAGCGTCCGCCGAAACACGGGACGTGTGAGACGCAGGTGCTCGCCGTCTGGAACAAGCAATCCCGCGTACCGGGCTTCGATCCGCATCATCATGCAGAGATTTCCGGCCGAGCGGATCGGTTCAGCTCTCACGCGGCTTCCCGCCTGAATCACGTAACCGCGGCTGATGCGTTTTACGACAGCACGGATACCGCGCTTCTGGGCAACGAGACGCTCCTCGTGATATGCGTCAGTCGTCTCAGGCGGGGGCATTCGCGTGTGCCCGGGATCGAGCCAGGGACAGGCAAGGCCAGGCACAATCGGAGCGAGAGCTGAGATCATTGCAGCCCAATCTCCTTGAAGGCTCGCATATTCATCGAGAGCAAGCGGAGCCCCCAGCGGCTCATAACGATTGAACATTTTGAGCCCCGCGGTGCGGAACGCCTGAAAGACGATCCTTTCTATGACGAGTGCGGATTCTTGTGGCAGCAGTGCGGTGTTTCCAGTGATGAAAACCAACATCGCAGGCGGCGTAGGCGTTGCAGTGAAACGGTTTGTCCGGGCGAGCAGGTTAGCCGCGACACCGACATAAATTCCGCCCTCCGGCGAAACAGCGATATAGATGCCCGGGCATTTCAGCTGATGCTGCTGGTCAAGCTGGGTGAACCCGCTGCCCTGCACGATCGTCGCGGTGAGCTTGTTATTGTCGGACGGGATAGTGAGAAATGCTGCATCAGTGGCAGCAGTCGAGAGAATATTGGTCATTTGCATTTTCCTTAAAGCTGTCCGCCGCAGGCATGCGCATGCATGCCCGTTCAAGCGGGATTGGCCGGGATTGGCCTTGTTCGAAAATCGAGAGTGCGGAAGGCTTCTGGCGTCAGCTCACCGGACGCGTTCGACGGGTATCGCTGCGTCGAATGCGTATCCGGGCGTGAACATGATCAGTTCAGCCTCAATCATCGCTTCGATCACGCGTATGGGCGAAGCCGCGTCATCGATCGCATCGACGAGATCACCGAGTTCTCGCCTGTCGCCATGCTCATCAAGTGACCGCAGCACGCGATAGACGTGATCGAGCGCAACATTCTCTGCAACACCAATAGATCGGCGCAGCTTCGATTTGCCCACAGATTCAAGGAAGTTGGGGGAAGTGTCAGTGTCGGCACGCGTGCCGGACTTGCACGCAGACGCGTGCGTGGTATCGATAAAAGTAGCCATCTCGGCTCCTCCTCTGCAGGATGCCGGTTGGTCAGGTCGTCGTGATCGGGTACCAGCCGGTCGCGGCGACCGCCCTGAAAATTGGGCGCAGACCATTCGGTCATCAATCGACATTCGCGGGGGCGAATGCCATGATCGTAACGTAATCCAACAGATTAGATTTTGCAATACTTATTTCACAGATCTATTCGTTATGGTTAAAAAGATCTGTCCAGATTTAAAACCACCTATATTGCCACGAAATATGTATCTCTGGATTTTTGCGCGGAAACAATACGCTCCCATTGATTTAGCGGCCTTTGCGTCCAAGAGGCTTTTCAAGCCGGAATAATGCAATTTGCGTTAACGGTCAGAAGATGAGCGATCAATTGCATCCGGAAGAACTCGTTTTTTATATAATGACCTGCTCGGCTACGGGTGAACATTTCCAAGCGGCAAAATCCCGGTGAGCACGGGCAAGAGGGATTTGGACATCTCGCGATCGTCTGGCAGGGGGGCGTCCGAAAACCAAGAATTCCGCCTGCGGCATTGATGGCCATAGATATTGTATGCCGCCGCTAGAGAAGGGGCATATATAGCGTCATTATGTTATGCCGGAGACGTAATTTCAACGGCGACGGCAATGAATTAAACCAAAGCATCTCGTCACTTTAATCTTCTTGTACCGCTGACACCGAGCCCGAATTCGAGCAAACGCGTCGCACGGGCAACGTTTTCATGAATTGCTACAAGAGCGGCATATTCGATCGGACAGCTTTTGGCGTCCGGCGGCGGGCCCTGGCGGTCGAGAATTTCGGCTTGCTCGCGTGTCAAATTGGCCTCTCTACCACGAAGAATCACTCCCAAGGTGCGAGCAGCAGTGATTTTTCGCCAGAACAATATGTTGCTGAAATTAAATGGAAATAGATCGATGCCTGTATATGTCGCAAGAAACGACATCTCGCCAAGATCGAGCATGTGTGAATCATGAGTTGTAGGATCTACCAGCACGGCATTATCGTACTTGTCGCCACTCCGATTTGCCGCTTCGATCTTCTTTTTTCCGAGCCGACCTTTGCCGCTTATGACTTCTTCCGTGAAATCAGGGTGTTTTTTGAGTATCGCGGCTCGTTTTGCTTCGCGACGTGCGAGTTTTCGCTCTGTCGTCGCGACAAGCGTAGCTCTGAGATAGGCTTTGACAAAAATAGAAATCAGTGAAACTCGAATGGAAATTGATATTAGTACTAACTGAGAGCTGATATCCCCATCATCGATCTCAGACCTGATCGCAAATATTGCTTGATCGCGGAAATCGCTCCCAGACACATGCGGTTTGTCAAAGAACTTGAAATCCAACCGTTGTCCCTCACTCGCAAGACGCTCCAACAGCGCATAAACGCGGTCATCAGCTCGTCCTTTCGATGTATCGAGACTGCGTTTCGAGGCCTTGACGTCGGCTAGACGAGCGATTCCGGGTACTTTGTCGATGAGCAAGCTGAACGCATCAAGATACCCTTCCGTGTATCCAGGACTATCGAGCGCTTTCAGAAGAACATCGATTTCCGCTGATCGCCGGAAGATCTCAAGGGCAAGGCATTGACGAATGTCGGCCTCGGCGTCTGAAACGTGTGGACGCCCTTGGCTAGAAAAACTTTCGGGTGCGATGCGATGGAACGCAAAAAAGCCGCCCCGGTCTCTCAGGGCACGCCTTTCCCCGACAGAGAAAGGTGAACCCGCCACGTCATACTCTCCCGCTTCAAGCCAGGTCACCGTTGGGCACTGAAAACTGTCGAGCCGCTGCAGAAGCGGCTTTGAAAACGCGCTGCGCCAGCATTTAAATCGGCTCGAATCGACAAAAACATGCGGCGATAGGAGCGGCGGCGGCACATACCCGAGCTCGCACGCAATTTGTGCAAGCTCGTAAGTCACGCGTGGCAGGAGCTCGGATTCCGACATCGCCTACACTCTACTTCGATATCCGCAACGCGGAAAAGTTACGTGTGTGCATAGACATCATCGATTCGCTTCATTTTCAACGCTGAATATCTCTCGTATGCAAAAATAGCATGTTTGTTTCCCGGTTTTGATTGCCAACCCAAGACACCATTACCGCGCTTGTTAGGCGCGGAAGGTTCGATGGCGCACGAGAGGAAATCAAGGAAGACGGCTGCGTCCGAGGGTGTCTTACACCATTCCGGCGATCAGGGCGTCCCGCCAGATCTTGAAACCACCGTCGATCGAGGAGTATCATCCACCGCGACGCCCGATCGCATGCAGCGCCCAACCTTGGATGATAACTGGCCGTCGCAACCTGCTGTGACGGTGTCGGAGCTGAACGTGATCGAGAGCTTCCTCAGCGAGCTTGTCGACGAAATCATCAAGCGCTGAACGTGTGGGCTGATGTGTGGAGAGGCCGATGTTTGACGAGAATACCACAGGGCAGCAGATTGAACGCTGGGCGAATGGGGCGGTGCGTGTTTGCATTTATATGCGTGTATCCACGGGACGGCAGGCCGAGTCTGATCTCTCAATCCCAGATCAGCGACGTCAGTTGAACGCATATGCTGCCGCGCATGGATGGAACGTGGTGTCTGAGTTCGTCGATTCTGGGCTCTCGGCGACTGATGACCGTCGGCCCGCTTTTCGCGACATGATCGAGCAGGCGACAGACAGCGAGCATTCGTTCGACGTCATTCTTGTGCACTCGTTCTCTAGCTTCTATCGCGATAATCTCCATAGCGAGTTGTACATTCGGAAGCTGCGGAAAGCGAATGTGCGTGTGATCTCGATCACGCAGCCGTCGAGCGATGACCCTGCCGGCAATCTCATTCGGAACATCATTTCACTCTTCGATGCTCATCAATCTCTTGAAAACGGCAAACACGTTTTGCGTTCAATGAAAGAAAATGCACGCCAGGGTTTTTATAACGGATCGCCGCTGCCCTTGGGCTACACGACAGAATTTGTCGAAAGGCGAGGAAACAAGGACAAAAAGAAAATCGTCGTCGATCCCGTCGAAGCTGAACTAGTTCGTGCGATTTTTGATCTCTATACGAAGGGAGATGGGAGATCTGGTTCGCTCGGCGTGAAGGAAATCGTTAGTCGACTTAATAGAAGCGGGTTTCGGACAAGGCGTGGAAATCTGTTCGGAGTATCAGGGATCCACAATTTGCTTCAGAACAAAATTTATATTGGAGAATATACATTTAATAAAACATGCTCAAAAAGCAAGAAATCAAAAGACGTATCTGAGCATATCTGCGTCGAAGTTGAGCCTATCATTTCTCGTTCACAATTTGATGACGTACAGTCTCTTTTGAAAAAACGCTCACCGCGCGTGACACCGCCCAGGGAAACGACAGGGCCAATTCTGCTTACCGGGCTCGCAAAATGTGCAAGCTGCGGCGGTGGGATGACGTTGCGTACGGGTACGGCTCGAAATGGCACGGTGCATCGCTATTACACGTGCTCAACGTGCGCACGCTCGGGAAAAATCGCGTGCAAAGGCCGGTCGATTCGGATGGACAAGCTCGACGAACTCGTCGTTGAGCATCTCTCGGAGCGTCTGTTCACGGAACAAAGAGTAGCAGAGATTCTTTCGCAGCTTGCACAGAGAAGGTCGGCTCGGTCAGCGGAGGTAGACCGCCGAACGACTGCACTGAAGAACCAAATTGAGGCTGCAGAAGAGAAGCTGCGCCGCTTGTACGCAATGGTCGAGAACGGTATCGCTGAGCAGGACGATATCCTCCGCGATCGGATCAAGGCCCTACAGGATGAGCGTGATCTTGGAAAAGAGGCTCTTTCGCGTGCGCAGGCGACGGCATCTCGCGAAATCATCATCACACCGGACATGATCAAGCGATTTGCCGGTGCGATGCGCCTGCACATCAGTTCGGGCGAAACCCCGTTCCGGAAGGCGTACTTGAAGGCCGTCATTGATCGCATTGACGTCGATACCAACGTCATTCGCATTACAGGAAGCAAGGATATCCTTGAACGGGCGGTTCAGAGTGATCCGGAAAACTTGCCGGCTGCGGTTCGCAGTTCTGTACCGAAATGGCGCGCCCGGCAGGATTCGAACCTGCGACCTTTGGAATCGGAATCCAACACTCTATCCAGCTGAGCTACGGGCGCCGGGGCGGCTGTTGCCGCGCGAATCCTCAATAGCGGATCGGGAAGGGTCGGGCAAGCGGTGTGTTGGGGGAGGGGCGTTTGCCCGCTTCGGGACGCAGACCGTCTTGGTTAAGCGTCTCTTAACCGCATCACGGCTAGGCTGCGCATGCTCTGAACAAGATTTGCCGGATCATGCCGAAAACACGTCGCCATGCCTCGCCTACCGATGAACTGACGGATGCGCTGCGCGCCTTCGTCAAGCGCCGCCTCGTGGATGGCGCGGGGCTGGTCATGCTGGTCTTCGCGATCGCCATGACGCTCGCCCTGGCCACCTGGTCGGTGGAGGATCCGAGCCTCAATCATGCCGTGGACGGGCCGGTTCGCAACTGGCTCGGCTATCCGGGCGCAGTGGCCTCCGACCTCGCCATGCAGCTTTTCGGCCTGGCCGCCCTCGCGGCGCTGCTGCCGATCGCCTCCTGGGGCTGGCGCTTGTTGCGGGAAGGGCGTCTCGCGCGGGTGCAGTTGCGGCTGGTGCTGTTCGTGCTCGGTGTCGGTGCGGCGACGGCGATGGCGAGCGGCCTGCCGGCCACGACACGCTGGCCGTTGCCGACCGGGCTCGGGGGTGTCGCCGGTGACGCCGTTCTCGGCGCTGCCCGCGCCCTCACCGGTATGGCCGAGGGGCCGGCGGCGACGCTGCTCGGCCTCGTCTTTGCCGGTATTGCCATCCTCGCCATAACCGCCGCTGCCGGCTTCGGCTTTGCCGACGACGATGAAGAGGCGGAGGAAGAGGAATACGTCGCGGCAGCCCCGCGCGGACGCCCCGTCGATCTCGACGACTTCGACGAATCCTCGCGTGACGACGAGCCCGGTCGGGTGATCGTCTGGCTCGGAGCGGCTGCCCATGCGGCGCTGAGCCTGCGCGTGCATCTGCGTCGACTGTGGCAATACCTGCGCGACGCGCTGGCGGGGCGTATGCGGCGCGAGCCGGATGAAGGGTTCGCCTATGCCTCGGGGGCCATGCGCCGCGATTCCGATATCGATGACGGTTTTGCCGATTTCGTGCGCCAACTGCCGCCGGGCACACGGCGCGAGCCCGTGCTCGACATGCCGGGCGCGCCGCGCGCCGCCCCGGCCATGCCACGCGCGACACCGCTCGATACGCCGCGCGAGGATGACGGTTTCGATGACTATGCCGACGGCGACCAGGATGCGCCCTGGTATGATGACGGCGCTTCCTACGACGCCCGCGAAGATCAGGTCGATCCGCGCAAAGCGCCGCAGCAACCGGTCGCGCGAGAAACCGATTCCGATGGTTCCGGATCGGCTTCCAGCCGCGTCAGCATGCCTGTCGCGACGCCAAAGCCGGGCAAGCGCATAAAGCGCGAGGCTCAGCCCTCCTTCCTCGATCCGCAGGACGACTACCAGCTGCCCGCGCTTCAGTTGCTTGCCGAGCCCACCGCCTCCCATCTGGCCGAGGTCTCACGCGAAGCGCTGGAGCAGAATGCCGCGATGCTCGAATCGACGCTGGAGGATTTCGGCGTGCGCGGCGAGATCATCAATGTGCGCCCGGGTCCCGTCGTCACCCTCTACGAGCTGGAACCGGCGCCAGGCACCAAATCAAGCCGCGTGATCGGACTTGCCGACGACATTGCGCGTTCTATGAGCGCGGTTTCGGCCCGCGTCGCGGTGGTGCAGGGGCGCAATGCGATCGGTATCGAGCTGCCCAACACGAAGCGCGACACGGTCTACCTGCGCGAATTGCTGGCCAGCCGCGATTTCGAATCGTCCAAGCAGAAGCTCGCCCTTTGCCTCGGCAAGACCATCGGCGGCGAGCCGGTGATCGCGGATCTGGCCAAGATGCCCCATCTGCTGGTTGCCGGTACCACCGGTTCGGGCAAGTCGGTGGCGATCAACACCATGATCCTGTCGATCCTCTACCGGCTGTCGCCTGAGCAGTGCCGCATGATCATGGTCGATCCCAAGATGCTGGAACTGTCCGTCTATGACGGCATCCCGCATCTGCTCTCGCCCGTGGTGACCGATCCCAAGAAGGCCGTCGTCGCGCTCAAATGGGCCGTGCGCGAGATGGAGGATCGCTATCGCAAGATGTCGAAGATGGGCGTGCGCAACATTGACGGCTTCAATGCCCGCGTGGCGGAGGCGACCGCACGCGGCGAGGTGATCACGCGTTCGGTCCAGACCGGGTTCGACCGCGAGACGGGGGAGGCGATCTTCGAGGAAAGTGAGATGAACCTCGAGCCGCTGCCCTATATCGTCGTAATCGTCGACGAGATGGCCGACCTGATGATGGTCGCCGGCAAGGAGATCGAGGGCGCCATCCAGCGTCTCGCCCAGATGGCGCGCGCAGCCGGCATCCACCTGATCATGGCGACACAGCGCCCCTCGGTCGACGTCATCACCGGCACGATCAAGGCGAATTTCCCCACGCGTATCTCGTTCCAGGTGACATCGAAGATCGATTCGCGCACGATTCTCGGCGAGATGGGCGCCGAGCAGCTGCTCGGTCAGGGCGACATGCTCTACATGGCCGGCGGCGGGCGGATTACCCGCGTGCACGGGCCCTTTGTTTCCGATGACGAGGTCGAGCACGTCGTCGCGCATCTCAAGACGCAGGGCCGCCCGGCCTATCTCGATGCGGTCACCTCCGAGGATGATGAGGGCGGCGGAGGCGGCGATGACGGTGGTGCTGTCTTCGACAAGGGCTCCTTCGGCGATCCCGGTGCCGATCTCTACGACCAGGCCGTAGCCGTGGTGCTGCGCGACAAGAAGGCCTCGACCTCCTATATCCAGCGCCGCCTGCAGATCGGCTACAACCGCGCCGCGTCGCTGATGGAGCGGATGGAGAACGAGGGAATCGTCGGGGCGCCGAACAATGCCGGCAAGCGCGAAATCCTGCTCGAATCGCCGGAGGATCGCTACGGCAATGATGCCGATTGAGCCATTATTGACGGCAAAGATGCCGCGACCATGCCCGGAAGGTGTCGCGGTTTCGCCACAGCCGGAAGTTACGCCAGCATGAGACGACCCGTGGGATGAGCTTGAATCCATCCGCGCGGAGAACGGGGTGAAGAAGCATGGTGAAGAGTTTGGTCCGGCGTGAGTCGCCCGCTGACAAGATGCATCAGGACGCAGTGAACAAGACGGCGCGCGCGTCGCGTATCGTCTCGCGCCTGCGCGGGCCGGCACTTGCGCTGGCGGCAGGCGTGGCGATCGTGCCGGCAATTCCCGACAGTGCGGCGCCGGCCCGGGCGGAGAGCGCGCAGATCGCTTTCTGGCAGATCGACAAGCTGCCGCCGCCGCGTCCCGAAGGTCTTCAGCGTGTCAGCCAGGTCGATCTTCCCGAACCGCCGGCGGGCGTGCAGGGCATCGCGCCCGGGCAGTCCCCGGAGCAGCGTTCGTCGAGCGGCAATGCCGAGCAGCTGAGTTCCGAACAGATCGTCGCCCGCGCGAACGATTTCTTCAACGGCATCACCACGATGTATGCCAGCTTCACCCAGATGAACGCCAATGGTGATCGGCTGACGGGTGAGCTCTATGTCCATCGCCCCGGGCGCCTGCGCTTCGATTACGACGACCCCGCGACGCTTCAAGTGATCGCCGACGGGCGGCAGGTCGCCATCCAGGACAGCCGTCTCAACACCCAGGATCTCTATCCGATCTCGCAGACGCCGTTGAAATTCCTGCTCGGCTCCCGCGTCAATCTGGGGCGCGACGTGAGTGTGCTCGGTGTCGAGCGTCACGACGACGAAGTCGATATCCAGCTCGAAGACCGCTCGACGCTCGGCGGAACCTCGCGGGTGACTCTCACCTTCGATGACCGCGTGTCCGACCTGAAGCGCTGGCGCATCCGCGACCCGCAGGGCTTCACCACGACCGTGGCGCTCGACGAGGTGGATTTCACCTCACGGCTGGATTCCGGCCTGTTCGTGATCCTGCGCCAGCGCTGATTGCGGACTTTGCGCGAAACGCCCCTTAACCCGACGCGCGAAAAAGCGTAAACGACGGGCATGGCTCCTCCGCTTCTTCATCTGCAGGGGGTGGCGCTGACTTTCGGCGGCACGCCCCTCATCGAAAATGCCGAACTCTCCGTCGCACCCCAGGAGCGCATCTGCCTCGTGGGTAGGAACGGCTCGGGCAAGTCGACGCTCGTGAAGATGGCCGCCGGCCTGGTCGAGCCCGATGCGGGCAAGCGCTTCGTCCAGCCGGGCGCGACCCTGCGCTACCTGCCGCAGGAGCCGGATCTGACCGGCTACGAGACGCTCGGCGCCTATGTGGCCGAAGGGCTCGGCCCGGCCGATGACGTCTATCGCGGTGAATACCTCCTGACCGAACTCGGGCTCGATCCGTCGCATGGCACGCAGGGGCTATCCGGCGGAGAGGCGCGTCGCGCGGCGTTGGCGCGGACACTGGCTCCCTCTCCCGATATCCTGCTTCTCGACGAGCCGACCAACCACCTCGATCTTCCGGCCATCGAGTGGCTCGAAAACGAGCTCGCGGGCATGCGCACCGCGCTCGTCCTGATCAGCCACGACCGGCGCTTCCTCGAGAAGCTTTCGCGCGCAACGGTCTGGCTCGACCGCGGGCAGACGCGGCGGCTCGAAGAGGGATTCGGATCGTTTGAAGCCTGGCGCGACAAGGTTCTTGAGGAAGAGGAGCGTGACCGCCACAAGCTCACCCGGAAGATCGCCGCGGAAGAGGATTGGGTTCGCTATGGCGTCACGGCGCGGCGCAAGCGCAATGTGCGCCGTCTCGGCGAGCTGCACGGGCTGCGCAAGGAATTGCGCGAACAGCGCCGGGCGACCGGCGATGTCAGGCTCGCCGCGACCGAGGGGGAGACGTCGGGCAAGATCGTCATCGAGGCGCAGCAGGTCACCAAAGTCTTTGACGAGGCGCCGATCGTACGCGATTTCTCGATCCGCGTGGCACGGGGTGACCGGGTCGGGATCGTCGGGCCGAACGGCGCCGGCAAAACCACGCTGATCAACCTGCTCACCGGTGGCCTTGCTCCGGATTCCGGTGTCGTGCGCATTGGTGCATCCGTGGAGATGGTCACGCTCGATCAGCGCCGTGAGAGCCTCGACCCGAACTGGACGCTCGCGGAGGCGCTCACCGGCGGCCGTGGGGATACCGTGCAGGTCGGCGGCGAGACGAAACACGTTGCGGGCTACATGAAGGACTTCCTCTTTCAACCCGAACAGATGCGCACCCCGATCGGGGTGCTCTCCGGCGGTGAGCGCGGCCGGCTGATGCTGGCCCGCGCCCTGGCGCGGCCCTCGAACCTGCTGGTGCTCGACGAGCCGACCAACGATCTCGATCTCGAAACCCTCGATCTTCTGCAGGAACTGCTGGCCGATTATGCCGGCACGTTGATCCTGATCAGCCACGATCGCGACTTCCTCGATCGTGTCGTCACCTCCACGGTGATGGCGGAGGGCGAGGGGCGCTGGGGCGAATATGCCGGGGGCTATTCGGATATGGTGGCGCAGCGCGGCACCGGCGTCTCCTCGACGCATGGCGGGGTCGCGACCGGGGTGAATTCCGGTGCGCGCAAGGTCGGCAAGGATCCGGACAAGCCGGCCGCCAAGGCTGCCGAGACCTCCGGCGATACGCGCAAGCGGCGGCTCTCCTTCAAGGAGAAGCACGCGCTCGAAACACTGCCCGGGCGCATCGCCGAACTTGAGGCGCAGATTGCCAAGGTGCAGGCGGTGATGGACGATCCCGATCTGTTCAGCCGCGACCCCGGACGGTTCGAAGCTGCGACCGCGAAGCTCGGAGAATTGCAGCTCGCGCTCAACGAGGCCGAGGAGCAATGGCTCGAGCTCGAAATGCTGCGCGAGGAGATCGAGGGATAGCGTCGCGCCGTCACTTCAAACGAAAACGGCCCCGGTTTCCCGGGGCCGTCATTCATCACTTCGGTGAAGGCCTTCAGCCGCGACGGCCAGCCAGCATCGGCTCGGTCATCATGCCGCTGTAGTTGCGTGCCAGCTCGAGATAGGGCTCGTAGCTCTCCAGCACGCGCGCGACGTTGGAATGCTCGGCGCGCAGTTCCTCGCGGACTTCTTCCCAGGCTTCGCGCTGGGCGACGGTGATGTCCTCCGGCCAGGGCAGGAATTCCACGCCGGCTTCTTCGAGCTCGCGGGTGGCCTGGGCGTTGTAGTAGTCGAACTGCGCGTGCATCTCGAGCGCCGCAGCCTGGGCAGCCGCCTCGCAGATCACCTTGAGATCGTCGGGCAGTTCCGCGAAGGCATCCTTGTTGAAGACGACGGCGACGGCTGCGCCCGGCTCGGCATAGGCCGGCACGTAGCACAGGTTGGTGATGCGCTGCAGGCCGAAGGCCTGGTCGAGCATCGGACCGACCCATTCCGCCGCATCGATCGCGCCCGATTGCAGCGCCTGGAAGATCTCGCCGGCGGGCATCAGCACGGCATTGACGCCGAGCTTGCGCATCATGTCCGCGCCGAGGCCGGCAATGCGCATGTTGAGCCCGTCGAGATCCTCGACGCTGTTCAGGCGCTCCTTGAACCAGCCACCGGACTGGGTGTTGGAGTTGCCCGAGTAGAAGGGCTTGAGATTACGCTCGGCATAGATGTCGTCGAACAGTTCCTGTCCGCCGCCCCATTTCAGCCAGGCGAAATGCTCGTTCGAGGTCATGCCGAAGGGCACGCCGGTGAACCAGTGCAGGGCGGCTTCCCGACCGGCGGCATAGTAGGGAGGGCCATGGACGACCGGCACCGTGCCGGCCTGTGCGGCATCCTCGACATCGAGCGGCGGTACGAGTTCGCCTGCGCCGTATACGGTGAGCTCCATGCGCCCGTCCGACATCAGCTTCACCAGTTCGGCGTAGCGGGTGACGTTCGTGCCCACGCCCGGCGCGGCGGCCGGGAAGGACGAAGCGATATCCCACTGGACATGGCCGCTGGCGATTGCCGGGGCGGCGAGTGTGGTGGCGGTGGCGGCGGCGGCGCCGCCCATCAGGAATGTTCTGCGTTTCATCAAGCGATCCTCCCTCTGGATCAGTGACATTATTGCCGCCTCACGACGGCGCTCATTGCCTTCGCCCGAAGCCGGTTCTGCCGGCCTTCATTCGAAGACGCCCCCCTTCATCCGAAGATGACGCCGGGCAACCACGTCGCCAGCTCAGGCACTGCGAGCAGGATGCCCAGAGCGACGAGCTGCAGCAAGACGAAAGGTATGACTCCGCGATAAATATCGACGGTGGTGATGGATCGCGGTGCGACGGAGCGGAAATAGAACAGCGCAAACCCGAAGGGCGGTGTCAGAAAGCTCGTCTGCAGGTTCATCGCGAGCAGCACCGCGAACCAGACCGGCGAGATATCCGTGCCCAGGATCGCGGGCCCCAGCAGCGGCACGACGATGTAGATGATCTCGATCGCTTCGAGGATGAATCCCAGGATGAAGACGAGCAGCATGATCAGAAGCAGCGCGCCCCACTGGCCACCGGGCATGTCGCTCATCAGCTGCGTGACCAGCCGGTCGCCGCCGAAGCCGCGGAAAACGAGAGCGAGCATCGAAGCGGCGATGACGATGCCGAAGACCATGCCGGAGATCTTCATCGTATCGCCGAGCGCGCCCTGCAAGGCACCGCGCCCCCAGAGCCGTGTCGCGGCGACGACGACACCGAGCGCGATCACGATAGCGCCCGCGAGCGCCAGCATGCCCGCAGGGGTGTCGAGTGCTGCGCGACCCATTCCGGCCATGCGCAAGGCGACGAGGGCGAAAGCGGCGATGCCGGCGCCTGCGACGAGCCATTGTTCGATCCGTGAACGCAAAGCCTGCCACGCGGCCAGCAGCATCGCGCCGATCGCCCCGAGTCCAGCGGCTTCCGTCGCAGTCGCGACGCCGGCCAGGATGGAACCGAGCACCGAGACGATCAGAAGCATCGGTGGCAGGAAGGTGAATATTACCTCGGTCCAGCTCACTGGCTCCGCCTTCGGCGGCGCGACCGAACCTTTCGCCGGGCGCAGCACGAAAGCGAGATATAGCCCGTAGAGAGCCACGAGCATGAATCCCGGGATCAGCGCCCCGGCGAAGAGGTCGCCGACGGAAACCGGCATTGGTGCGAAATTGCCCGCGCGTTGCTGCGCTTCGAGATAGGTGTTGCCGATCTGGTCGCCCAGAAGCACCAGCAGGATTGAGGGCGGGATGATCTGGCCGAGCGTACCGGAGGCGCAGATCAGCCCCGAGGCCCGCCGCGCCGGGATGCCGGCCTCCATCATCGGCTTGAGCGCGACCAGCACCAGCATCACCACCGTCGCGCCGATGATCCCCGTTGCGGCTGCGATCATGGCCGAGAAAGCGAGAACCGACAGCCCCATCCCGCGCGGGGAGCCGCCGAGCATGCGCGCGAGTACCCCGAGCATGTTCTCGGCCAGCCGCGCGCGCTCGAGCAGCACGCCCATGATGACGAAGAGCGGCACCGCCATCAGCAGGGTGTTGTTCATCACCCCCCAGACGCGGTTGGGGAACAGCGCCAGAAGCGAGAGATTGAAGGAGCCGAAGAAGAAGGCGACGACCGCGACCAGCATCGGGATGCCGGCGATCGCCAGCATGGCCGGTACTCCGCTCAGGATGCCGGCGAAGAGCCCGACCACCATGATGATGAGAAAGATCTCCGACACGCTCAGATCGTCCCGCTGGAAGCCGGGGAGGGGGGATCTCCCGGCAGGGTCGACGTGCCGCGCTCGATATCACGTTTGCGCAGAAAGGCGGCGATCCCCTGGATGATCATCAGAAACGAGGCCAGTGGCAGAGCCGTCTTGACCAGGAAAATGCCCGGCAAGCCACCCGTTTCCAGCGCACGCTCGCGGATCGCCCAGCTATAGGAGAGATTGGGCCAATAGGTGATGATGGTGATGGCGAAGAGCGGGATCAGCAGGAGTACGAGTGCGGCGCCCTCGGCCCAGATGCGATAGCCGGGCGAGAGACGCTCCGACAGGACCTCGACGCGCACATGCCCGTCCTGCGCCATGCAGACGGGAAGCGCGAAGATCATGAAGACGGCGAAAGCGTAGCTCGCGAGATTCTGAAGCTGGATGAAGCCGACCCCGAAACCGTAGCGCAGCACCACGATGGTGAGCACGGCGACAACGAGCACGAGTACAGCGAGCATGCAGACCGCACGCGCAAATTTGTCCGCCATGCGGCTCGCATGTCCGATAAAACGCACCACCTCGACCGAATCCCTCCAGGCTTTTCGGCATAGAACCAGCCTGCGGATACGAGGTCAATAAGGCTTAACAGAGCTACGCAGCGTAATCCGCCATAACGCGGGCGGCGCTCAGGCCGCCGGCTGTGAAGCCGGCGATGACAGACCAGCGGCAAGCTCGCGATTGATGTTGATCATCGTCGTCAGGGCCTGCTTGGTCGGGCGGGTGCTCGCTGCCAGGATTTCCGACAGCATGAAGACGGCCAGGTTCGCGACGTTCTCGCGCACCTTCGAATCCAGCGGGTTTTCCGGCGTCGTCACGGAGGTGGCGAAGATCGTCCAGAGCTGGCGATTGAAGGCGAGTGCGTCGTCGAGCGGGGCGTTGCTGTTCTCCAGCTGGTCATGCGCGGCCTGGAGCTTTCCAGCCGCCTTGATCAGCAGTGTCGCCTCGAGTTCACGCGGCGGGAGGGGGGCGGCTTTCGCGACTTTGGCATAGGCATTGGCAGCCGAGTTCATGGACGACCTCACATGTGAACTGACGCGACGAGCTTTAACCATAGGCCCTTAAAAATGGCTTAAACCGACATTACGGGCTTCCGTTTGTCCATGATAGAATTTATCAAATATAGCCGAGCTGAATACAGTTTCATTAAAATGCGATCGAAGTTGTTTGCGGCGTATTCACGCCCTCGTGATATCCTCTCAGAGTCATTGAGGAGTATGGGCCATGATGGACTCCGGAATTGGTCCCGGCGCAAGCTGGTCATACGCGGTCGATTTACGACGAGAAGGTGTTTCGACGCTGCGTGAAGCCAGCGCGGAAACCACTGTGACCGCGAAACCGGTGGAGGCGGTCAGGCGCAGCGACGCTGACCGGGATGAGGAGATTACCGCCGTTCCCGGTCGGGATCGGGAGGTCCGATTCGAGCGCGATGCCGAAATCGGCGCGCTGCTGTTTCAGGTGATCAACAAGCAGACCGATGAAGTGGTCTTCCAGCTTCCGACGGAGATCATGCTCAACCTGCGCAAGTTTTACGCGGAAACGCCGCCACCGGCAGTCCCCTCGTTCGAGGCTGCCATGTGAGATTCGCCGGGTGATAGAAACGAACAGGGCCCCTCAGGGGCCCTTTTTCATTGATCCTGCGTTTCCCGCCGTTCGGGTGCGCCCGGCGCTTCCCCGTCGCCACTGCTTGCCGCCATGGCGAGCAACTCCGTCTCGTAGGCGATCAGCTTGCGGGCCTGCTTCATCGCCTTGTAGAGCTTGCCCTCGCGCAGTTGCTCGTAGATCAGCAGGATATGCGCGCGCGTTCCCGGTGCGGCCTGCATGATCTGGTTGGCGATCTCGACGAAGGCGGTCTCGCCGGCATTCGGGTCATCGGCCAGATACATGTGTTCGAGCGCGACATACAGGCGCTTGCAGGGCGTATCGGCCTCGGTCTGGGTGATGATGTCGCTCTCGCGCAGGATCCGGCTTTGCGATTCGACCACGAAGCTTGAGCGCTTGGGCCCGTTGCGTATCGTCGTATCGCCGATGATCAGCCGCTCATGCGGCTTCAGCTCGATCCTCAAGGGCATGGCACTCTCCCGCTGCGCTGCAAAAGCGTAGGCGCACGTGGTTAACCGAAAGTAAATGCGGCGGCAGGGAAGCCCCGCCGCCGCATAGTCTCGATAGGGAAGGCGATCGATCAGCGCAGGAGCTGGAGGATCGACTGGTCGTTCTGGATGGCAAGCGAGAGGGCGGACTGGCCGAGCTGCTGCTTGGTCTGCAGGGCGAGGTTATTGGCGGCCTCTTCGTTCATGTCGGCGAGGGTCAGGCCATCAGCGCCGGATTGCAGCGTGTTGACCATCTCATTGGTGAATGCCTCGCGGTTCTCCACGATCGTCTGTGCTGTACCGAGCTGGCTCGACAGGCTGCGCAACTCGCTTACACCATCCTGAAGTGCCTCGAGGCGCGCTTCCAGATTGGTGTTGGAGGCGAACATGCTCTCCGTCCCCTCGGCACCGCCGAGACGATCGGCCGTCACGTTGCCGAATGCAGAGCCATCGGCCTGCTTGGCGCTGACAGTGTAGCTGGTGCGATCATCGCCAGTGAGTTCGTTGAACACGACCTCGAGCATGTCGCCCATGAGGAGGTTGTTGCCGTTATAGCCGGAATCGGCTGAAAGGGCGTCGAGCTCGGTGCGCAGGTCGTTGAAGGTGTTCATCAACGCCTGGCGGTTGTCGGTGATTTCGGCGGCATCGACCACGTCCTGCTCTGGATCGCCATCAATAGTAAGTTCTTGACCGCTATCGTTAATAACCGTGAACGAGACCCCATCGTCATTCAATCGCGCGGATATACCGGCCTCACTTGCATCCTGATCGGCGTTTATCGCATCCACAATTCGTTGTGCATTGTCGCCTTGATCTGTCGTGATGCCCTCTGAGCCTTCTTCTACCGTAATGTCCGCAATAACTTCTTCATCGATTTCGAAAGTGATGTTGAAATCTGCTGCGGCATCCGGTGCTTCGATCGGATCCGATTCCGTTGCTTCCAGCGGATCCTGCAGTGCCTGGCGCACCTGGCCGATCATGGTTTCCATCGTGCTTGTGATGGAATCGAGGCCTTTCGATGCGGCGTCGATGGTCTTCATGCCGTTCTGCATGCCCTGCGTGATCGAGGAGAGATCATTCGCGCGGGCATTCAGGCCCTGGGCGGTGAAGAAGGCGGCGGCGTCGTCGAGCGGTCCGTTGACCTTCATGCCGGTTGCAAGACGGTTCTGGGTCTGCTCGAGCAAGCCGGCCGTGCCCTGGAGCGACAGCAGGTTGGAACGAACGCCGGCGGAAAGGTTGATAGCTGACATGGAATTCTCCCGTTGTCTTAGGCCTCCGTAGTGGAATGCCTCCTTCCTGGAGACACAAGGGCAGACAAACCGAGTTTCCTTGCGCGTTTCTTAAGTCATACGGATTTCGTAGAGCCGCTGTCGTACACGCTCTATTACAGCGCGGTCGATTCTGAACGTGGTTAATCAATACTTTCTGTCTTATCGAGTCAGAATCCATATTTTATTGTTTGAGTTGTTCGGGTGTGCCCGAACGGGTGTTGGTGCGCTTCTGAAAAAAGGCTGTGCTTCGGCGCGTGCGGGAGTAGTGGGGGAGAGCCCGCGAACCCATATCGAAAGCATGTATACGACCATCGGCCAGCGCTGCCGCCGCAGCCTTGCGTCGGTTCTCTGGCACGCGCGCCCGGTCCGGGAGCTGAATCGAAACGGCGGCGGGGAAGCCCCGCCGCCGCATGGCCTCGATTGTGAAGGTGATCGATCAGCGCAGAAGCTGGAGGATCGACTGGTCGTTCTGGATCGCGAGGGCGAGGGCCGACTGGCCGAGCTGCTGCTTCGTCTGCAGAGCCAGGTTGTTGGCGGCTTCCTCGTTCATGTCCGCCAGGGTCAGACCATCAGCGCCGGAGCGCAGCGTGTTGATCATTTCCTTGGTGAAGTTCTCGCGGTTCTCGATGATGGTCTGCGCGGTGCCGAGCTGGCTCGACAGGCTGCGCAACTCGCTCACGCCATCCTGAAGCGCTTCGAGGCGTGCTTCGAGGTTGGTGTTGGAGGAGAACATGATCGCATTGCCCTCGGTCCCGCCGAGGCGATCAGCCGTCACGTTGCCGAAAGCCGAGCCATCGGCCTGCTTGGCGCTGACCGTGAAGCTGTTGCGGTCATCACCGGTCAACTCGTTGAACACGACCTCGAGCATGTCGCCCATGAGCAGGTTGTTGCCGTTATACCCGGAATCGCGGGCAAGTGCATCAAGCTCGCTGCGCAGATCGTTGAAGGTGTTCATCAACGCCTGACGGTTGTCGTTGATTTCGGCGGCGTCGATTGAGACAGCAGCTGCGGTGCCGATCTCGTAGTCGACATTTTCACCGGTGTCGTTGATGATCGTGAAGCTGACACCGTCATCGTTGACGCGCGCGCTGACACCGGTGCCATCCATGGCTTCGTTGATCGCATCGACAACGGTTTGAGTGTTGGCAGCTACGTCAGTGGCGTCCAGATCGCCATCATCCACAACTATCTCGACCGCATCTCCGTCACCGATCGTGATATCGATCTCATAGTCATTGTCTGCGTTCGGGGGACCCGCAATAGAAGCCGACTCCGTCGCATCCAGCGGATCCTGCAGCGCCTGACGCACCTGGCCGATCATCGTTTCCATCGTCTTGGTGATGGAGTTCAGACCCTTCGAGGCGGCGTTGATGGTCTTCATGCCGTTCTGCATGCCCTGCGTGATCGACGACAGGTCGTTCGCGCGGGAGTTCAGGCCCTGGGCGGTGAAGAATGCGGCGGCGTCGTCGAGCGGGCCGTTGACCTTCATGCCGGTGGCAAGACGGTTCTGGGTGCGCTCGAGCATGTTGGCAGTGCCCTGCAGCGAGAGCAGGTTGGAACGGACGCCGGCGGAAAGGTTGATTTGCGACATGGAATTCTCCCGTTGTCTGACGCCTCCTTCCTGGAGGCACGTGCCAGACAACACGGGTTTTCTTGCGCGAATCTTAAACCGATGCGGGAGTCGGGCACCTAGTTCCGTATGAGACCGTTATTGCCACGGTTTCTTCCTGAACGTGGTTAATCGTTACTTTCCATTGCCCCCGGATCGCGGCCTGGGAAGACGACGAAATAGCCCAGCCCGTCATGGGCGGGCAGGGGGCTCATCCGCGCGATCCAGCCGCGTTTGCGCGCGGCCAGCAATTGCCGCCCGACCGGCAGGAACAGCGTCTCGCCACCACCTTCCGGCGGCGGGGACAGCCTGATCGCCACGGCGCGGCGCGGCATGAACAGGCTGCGTTCGATGAGCTCCTTCAACGAAGCCTCCGCCTGCGCTGCCTGAGCCTCGCGCAGATCGAGCACCGCATCGGCATTGCTGACACCCAGCGAGCCGAGCAGCGCGCCCGTTTGCAGGCCTTCGAAATCCGTCATGGTTCGCCTTCAGCGCACGAGAATGTTGCGGAACTGCCAGGGATCGTCGTGATCGATATCCTCCGGATAGAGCCCGGTATGGCTGTCGAGCGGCGTCCAGTCCGTATAGGTGCCGATCACCGGCCCGAGATAGGGGCGCTGGATCTCGAGGCAGCGCTTGTAGTCGATCTCGTCCGCCTCGACGATCCCGGCCTGCGGGTTCTCCAGCGCCCAGACCATGCCGGCGATGACGGCGGAGGTCACCTGCAGGCCGGTGGCGTTCTGATAGGGCGCGATGCGGCGCGTCTCCTCGATGGAGAGCTGCGAGCCGTACCAATAGGCGTTCTTGCCGTGGCCGTAGAGCAGCACGCCGAGCTCGTCGATGCCGTCGACGATTTCGAGTTCGTCGAGAATATGGAATCGCGATTGCTGCCGCCCGCCATTGCCGAACATTTCGTGCAGCGAGAGCACCGCATCGTTGCAGGGGTGGTAGGCGTAGTGGCAGGTCGGGCGATAGGCGACGTCGTCTCCCTCGTGGAGCGTGAAGTAATCGGCGATCGAGATCGACTCGTTATGGGTGACGAGATAGCCGAACTGCGCCTGTCCCGTCGGCGTCCATGAGCGCACGCGGGTATCGGCGCCGGGCTGCAACAGGTAGATCGAGGCCTTGCAGCCGCTCAGATGGTCATGCGCATTGTCGGGCCGCCAGCGCTCATGCGTGCCCCAGCCGAGCTCCGCCGGCTGCAACCCCTCGACGATGAAGCCCTCCACCGACCAGGTATTGACGAAGGTATCGAAGGCCTTGGGGTCGCGCGCGCGTTGTGTGTCGCGCTCGGCGATGTGGATGCCCTTGACGCCCACATCGCGCATCAGCCGCGCCCAGCCCTCGCGGCTGTTCGGCTCCTCGAAGGCGAGGCCGATATCATGGGCAATGTTGACCAGCGCCTGCTTCACGAACCACGAGACCATCCCCGGATTGGCCCCGCAGCAGGAGACCGCCGTGGTCCCGCCCGGCGAGAGCCGCCGCGCCTCCATGGTGCGCTCGCGCAGGGCATAGTTGGTGCGCTCCGCCGGATCGGCGGAGGCGTCGCGATAGAGGCCGGGCCAGGGCTCGTTCACGGTGTCGATATAAAGCGCACCGAGCGCCCGGCACAGCTCCATCAGATCGCGCGAGGCGGTATCGACGGAGAGATTGACGCAAAAGCCCTGCCCGCCGCCCTCGGTCAGGAGCGGCTCGAGGATCTGCGCGTAGTTGTCCTTGGTGATGGCCTGGTGCACGAAGCGGATGCCGCGATCGTCGAGCAAGGCGCGGTCGGTATCGACCGGGTCGATCACCGTGAAACGCTCCTTGTCGAAGGTGAAATGCCGCTCGATCAGGGGCAGGATACCCTTGCCGATCGAGCCGAAGCCAATCAGCACGATCGGGCCTGTGATCTCGGCGTGAACGGGCCAGGTGGCGGTCATGCTGTGCTCCCGAATCGACGGCCAGCCTCTGCGACCGGCGCTGAACGGGGGCCACCTTGTGCAATCGCCGGGCGCAGGTCAATCGGCGCGGGCACGCTTCACAGCGACGCGTCAGCGGGTCGCAACATCGCGAAAAATGCGAAAGCCGACCCGCAGGCCGGCTTTCATTCCCGGAAAAGACTTTGATATGTCCGATTGGTCCTACATGACGACGACACGTGCGCCGACACGGACCCGTTCATACAGGTCCTTCACGTCTTCGTTCATCATCCGGATGCAGCCCGAGGACATTGCCTGGCCGATCGAATGGGGCTCATTGGTCCCGTGGATGCGATACAGCGTGCTGCCGAGATAGAGGGCGCGCGCGCCAAGCGGGTTGTCAGGGCCGCCGGCCATGAAGCGCGGCAGTTCGGGCTGGCGACGGCGCATGGATTCCGGCGGGCGCCAGTCCGGCCATTCCGCCTTGCGCGTCACGGTCTGGGTGCCGCGCCAGGAGAAGCCTTCCCGGCCAACGCCGACACCGTAGCGGATCGCCTTGCCACCCGGCTGTACCAGGTAGAGAAAACGGCTCGACGTGTCGACGACGATGGTGCCTGCGCTGTAGGGGCCGGAATAATCGACGGTGGTGCGACGGAAGCGCTCGGCGACCGGCGTGTTGCGCGGGTTGGCACGTGGCGCGGGTGCGCTGGCCTGCAGCGAGGCCGAACGTGTGTTGGCAGGGCGTGCGACAGGCTGCGGAGCGGCCGTGCGTGCGGTCGCGGAATCGGTTTGATGACGCACGGTTGGCGGCGTACGGGCCGAAATCACACGCGCGGGCATGGCATCGGTCGCCGGAAGCGCGCGCGGGGCCTGCCGGGTGGCGGGCTGCGCAATCGGACGCTGGGGTGCTGCGCTCTGGGCGGTATTGCGCGTCGGGGCCTGCGCCCGAGCCGGTGCCTGAGCCTGCGTCGGCTGCGGTGCTGCCTGTCGGCGCTGCGCCTGTTGCGGCGGCGGCGCGGCATGGGTGCGCGGTGCTGCCTCCCGGCGCGGCGTCGGATCGCGCCCGGTGAGCAGCATTTCCAGGAAGCCTCCACCGAGATTGCGCTGGCGTGCCTGCTGCTGATGATCTCCCGGAGGTTGATTATAGGCGGCGCGGCTTTGTGCCACCGCCTCGCTGCTGACACCGATCCCGCTTGCCGGAACGATGAAGCAGGCCGCCGCGAAGGCGGCCAGAGCCGTAAAGCCTGTGAGTTTCATGCAATGGACCTCTTGGTGTCGGACGCCTGGGACGTATCGGCCTTGCCTGTCTCGCGGCTTGGCCATGAACGTTGCGCGCGGACCGTTCTGATGCAGCCCGTCATCGATGCATTCAGAATTCGCAGATCTGTTTTGAAAAAATCTTTCGCGAGGGCGTTCTATGCGTATGAAAACATCAGATTTTCAGGCTTTTACTGATATTGGTAAATAAGGACTGGCCGAGAACGGTGAATACAATCTGAATCACCCGCCAGCGGGCACCGAAACGGATTGCAGTATGTTCACTATATTATAATCAATTGCGTCCAAGGATGACCCGACACTTCACGAAAGGGATCGACGGCGCGCCATGTCTCTTGCCCACAAACGCTATCGTATTGAAGAATCTCTCGGTCACGACCCGCGCTTCTTTCAGCCGATCGAGCTGCCGGCAGTGCAGGTGGCAGCTGCACCGGCAGAGCCCGGGTCGGCTGAGGCAGCCGCGCCCGATCCGCGGCTGGAGCAGATCCTGGCCGCGCTGGAAGAGATCAAGCGCTACATGGATCCCGCCATGCGCAATTCGACGGATGTCGTGGAGGCCTATCGCCGCGAGATTGCCGAGGTCTACGCCTTGCGCAACGAGCTCGACGCGATGAAGCTCGCCATCACCCAGACCAAGCGCGAGATCGCCTCGCTCTACCGCTCCGAGGAGGAGGGCAAGGGCATGCGCCGCGTCGCCGGCGAACTCGATGCCGTGGTCGGCGCCACGGAGACGGCGACGAGCTCGATCCTGTCCGGGCTGGAGGATATCGAGGCGGAGGCCAACATGCTGCGCGCCTCGGGCATGGACAGCGGCAACAACGACCATGTCGGCGCCATCCTCGACCGCGTGATCAGCATGTACGAGGCCTGCAACTTCCAGGATCTCACCGGCCAGCGTATCTCGAAGATCGTCAACGTGCTGAAATTCGTCGAGGAGCGTCTCGACAAGATGATCGGCGTCTGGGGCGGGCTCGAAGCCTTCAAGGAAATCGCCGAGACGCAACCCGATGGCCTGCCGTCACTCGATGACGAGAAAAGCCTGCTCAACGGGCCCAAGCTCGATGAAGATGACGGCCATGTCGATCAGGGCGACATCGACGCGCTGTTCGATTGAGGCGCGCCGCCGCCCTTGCACTGATCCCGAAAACGAAACGGGCGCCCGAAAGGCGCCCGTTCGCATATCTGCCTGACGGCGCCGGACGGCGCGCTCACCGGCTGAACTTCTTGTACTTGATCCGCTTGGGAATGGTCGAATCCGTGCCCAGGCGACGCTTCTTGTCTTCCTCGTAATCGGCGAAGTTCCCCTCGAACCATTCCACATGGCTATCGCCCTCGAAGGCGAGGATGTGGGTGGCGATGCGGTCGAGGAACCAGCGATCATGGCTGATGATGACGGCGCAGCCGGCGTAATCCTCGAGCGCGTCCTCGAGGGCGCGCAGGGTATCGACATCGAGATCGTTGGTCGGTTCATCGAGCAGCAGCACGTTCGCGCCGCTCTTGAGGATACGCGCAAGGTGCACGCGGTTGCGCTCACCGCCGGAGAGCATGCCGACCTTCTTCTGCTGGTCGGCGCCCTTGAAATTGAAGGCGGAGCAATAGGCGCGCGAATTCATCTCGCGTTTGCCGAGATAGATGATTTCGTTGCCGCCCGAGACCTCTTCCCAGACGGTCTTGTTGTCGTCGAGCGCATCACGCGACTGGTCGACATAGCCGAGCTGGACCGTTTCGCCGATGGCGATCTTGCCCTCGTCGGGGGTCTCCTGGCCGGTGATCATGCGAAACAGCGTGGTCTTGCCCGCGCCGTTGGGGCCGATCACGCCGACGATGCCGCCCGGCGGCAGTTTGAAGGAGAGGCCGTCGATGAGGAGCTTGTCCTCGTAGCCCTTCTTCAGATCCTCGAATTCGATGACGTTGGCACCGAGCCGCTCGGCGATCGGGATGATGATCTGCGCCGTGGTCGGGCCCTTTTCCTCGGATTTCTGCACCAGCTCTTCATAACGCTGGATGCGCGCCTTCGACTTCGTCTGGCGGGCCTTCTGCGAGGCCGAGACCCATTCGCGCTCGCGCTCGATGGTGCGCTGGCGCGCGACATCCTCGCGCGATTCCTGCATCAGCCGCTTCTGCTTCTGCTCCAGCCACGAGGTATAGTTGCCCTCATAGGGGATGCCGCGCCCGCGATCGAGCTCGAGAATCCAGCCGGTGACGTTGTCGAGGAAGTAGCGATCGTGGGTGACGATCAGGATGGCGCCGGGATAATTGCGCAGATGGCCTTCCAGCCACGAGACCGTCTCGGCATCGAGATGGTTGGTCGGTTCGTCGAGGAGCAGCAGGTCGGGCTGTTCCAGGAGCAGCCGGCACATGGCCACGCGGCGGCGCTCACCACCGGAGAGGTTCTCGACGCCCCAATCGTCGGGCGGGCAGCGCAGGGCGTCCATGGCTTGGTCGACCTTGGAATCGAGGTCCCACAGATCCTTGGCCTCGATCTCGTCCTGGAGCGCCGTCATCTCGTCGGCGGTCTCCTCGGAATAGTTCATGGCAAGGTCGTTGTAGCGCTCGAGAATGCCCTTGAGTTCGGCCACGCCGAGCTCGACATTCTCGCGCACGGTCTTGCTGTTATCGAGCTGCGGCTCCTGCGGCAGGTAGCCGACCTTCGCCCCGTCGGCGACCCAGGCCTCGCCGTTCCATTCCTTGTCGATCCCGGCCATGATCCGCAGGAGCGTGGATTTACCCGCGCCGTTGGGGCCGAGCACGCCGATCTTGGCATCCGGGTAGAAGGACAGATGCACGTTATCCAGCACCTTCTTGCCGCCGGAATAGGTCTTGGAGAGACCCCGCATATGATAGATGAACTGTCGCGCCACGAGCTTCGTCCCATTGCAAGCTGTGTGAAAATCTGTGGCAGGGGATAGCAGGGCAGGGCGTGGGCTACAAGCGGGATCGGGCGCCGTGGCTGCGCGTGCGAGGCGCTCGCGGAGCAAGAATTGGTCTTTTACACGTCAGGACAACGTGCTTTTCGCAAAATTCATGTTTGCGCGGCGCGGCGAAGTGCTTAAGGTTCAAGGGAGATTGTCCCGCGCCGACGTTCCCGGTGAGCCGGTGTCGCGCCGTGAGTAAAGAGACGTGAACACGCCATGGCGACGGAAAAGCAACCCATCATCATCAAGAAATACGCCAATCGCCGCCTCTATCATACCGGCGCCTCGACCTATGTGACGCTCGAGGATCTCGGCACCATGGTAAAGGCAGGCGAGGATTTCCTCGTCTATGACGCGAAGTCCGGCGAGGACATTACCCGCTCGGTCCTGACCCAGATCATCTTCGAGCAGGAGAATAAGGAAGGCGGTCAGAACCTTCTTCCGGTTACGTTTTTGCGCCAGTTGATCCGCTTCTACGGTGACAGCATGCAGGCCATGGTGCCGAGCTATCTCGAGCATTCCATGTCGCTGTTCACCAACGAGCAGGAGAAGATCCGCGCCCAGATGAACGAGACGTTCGGTCCCAAGGCCTTCATGGCGCTGGACGAGCAGGTGCGCACGAACATGCAGATGTTCACCGAGGCGATGAAGGTGTTCACGCCCTTCGCCAAAAAGGGTTCGGACGAGAAGTCCGGTGAATCCGGGCAGGGCGGCGACGCGGATATCGATTCGCTCAAGGCCCAGATGGCCGAGATGCAGGCCCGGCTCAACGAGCTGGCCAAAAAGGATTGAGGCGCAGAACAAGAATCGAGGCGTGCAGGTCGCGTGCGATCAGGCTTTCGGTTCCCCCGGAAGCCAACTGTCCGGTGCTTTTCGCATCCATGTCAGCTGCGTCACAGATGCGCAATCAACTGCCGTTATTCCGATTGCGCTTTCATTATGCGACAAAATCTGGCTGAATCGGTTAGTTGATGGCACGAAGCTGTGGCGAGGAGGTGTCGGGGCGTGTCTGTCGCGAATGAGGCAATTTTCTCGCAATCGCCGGGCGCCGAGGCATCCGGAAGGAGCGAATTGCGCCGGGGCGCCTTGCCCGCGCGCCGGCTGCTGATCGCCACGGATGCCTGGCATCCGCAGGTGAACGGCGTCGTGCGCTCGATCGAGCACATGGTCGCCCGCGCCGCCGATTTCGGCTTCGAGGCCACGGTGCTCGAGCCCGGGGCCTTCCGCAGCGTTCCGATGCCGACCTATCCAGAAATCCGCCTTGCCCTGCCGCGCCCCTCGCGCATCGCGCGCTTCATCGTGCAGGTAAAGCCGCAATACGTGCATATCGCCACCGAGGGGCCGATCGGCCTGATGGTGCGCCGCTACTGCCTCGCGCGCGGCCTTGCCTTCTCCACGGGTCTGCATACCCGTTTCCCGGAATATGCCGCAGCGCGTTTCCCGCTTTCCGAGCGTCCGCTCTATCGTATGCTGCGCTGGTTCCACGCGCCCGCCGATTGCGTCATGGTCGGCACCCAGACCATGCATGACGAGCTGGCCGCCAAGGGGTTCGACAATCTCGTGCTCTGGCAGAAGGGCGTGGATTGCGCCCAGTTCCGTCCGCGCACGCGCAAACGCCCCGATGGTGCGCCGCCGATCTTCCTCACCGTCGCGCGTCTCGCCGTCGAGAAGAACCTCGAAGCCTTCCTCGCGCTCGACCTGCCCGGACAGAAGATCGTCGTCGGCGACGGGCCGGATCGCGAGCGGCTGCAGGCGATCGATCCCTCCGCGCGCTTCCTCGGCAAGCTCACCGGCGAGCCCCTGGCAGAGATCTACCGCAGCGCCGATGTCTTCGTCTTTCCCAGCCTCACCGATACGTTCGGTATCGTCATGCTCGAAGCCCTCGCCTCCGGCGTGCCCGTCGCGGCCTATCCGGTTCCGGGCCCGCTCGATGTCCTCGGGAGTTCCGGAGCGGGCGTGATGGACTGGGACCTGCGGCGTGCAATCATGGCCGCGCGCGGGATCGAGCCGGCTGTCTGCCGCGCTCATGCCGAGGGCTTCGACTGGATCGAGAGCGCGCGCCAGTTCTACGGGCACGTCGTTGCCTACGGTCTGGCGCAACGCGATACGCGCCGTGATACCGGCGGGCCGATGCCCTTTGCGGCCAAGGCCTGACCCGGCCCGAGCGCGATGGGGGAAATCTTCACGACATTGGCGCTCGTCGCGCTCGGTGGTGCGCTGGGGAGCGCGGCACGGGTGCTGGTGGCGCAATTCGTCACGCAATGGCTCGGCGACGCCTTTCCCTGGGGGACGCTCGTCGTCAATGTCAGCGGCGCACTCATGATCGGCGCCATGGTCCCGGCGCTGACGGATATCCAGAGCCTGACCGACGGCCGGGCCGCTCCACCGGGTGCGGCGCTGCTGATCGTCGGCCTCGTCGGCAGCTACACGACCGTCTCGTCATTCTCGCTGCAGACCCTGGCCTTGATCGAGGAGGGGGCCTGGCGGGCCGTGATCGGCAACGTCCTCGGCTCAGTCTTGCTCTGCCTGGCTGCGGTTTTCCTCGCCGCGGCTGCAGTCTCGGCCTTGATGGGAGCGGGCTGATGGCGCGGCGCGAAACCAGCGTCGGCAAGGCGCGGCGGACAGGGCAGGGCGCGACCTTGATGCCCGTGGCGCTCGGGGGCGCGCTCGGCGCCTGTACGCGCTATCTCCTCGGCCTCACCATGATCTGGCTTTGGCCCCAGGGAACGCTCGCCGCGGGGCTGCCGGCGGGGACATTCGCGGCGAATGTGATCGGTTCGTTCGTGATCGGGTTCGTCGCAGCCTCGATGATCCGCGACGGTCGCCTCGGCGCGACACCGGCCCGCCGCCAGTTCCTCATTGCCGGATTCTGCGGCGGCTTCACAACCTTCTCGATTTTCTCTCTCGAACTGCTGCACCTGATCGAAACCGGCGCCTTCGTCATGGCCGGCGCCTATCTCGGCGCCTCGCTCGCATGCTGGCTGCTGGCCGTGGCGCTGGGGGCCTGGCTCGGGCGCGCGATCGCCTCCCGATTCTGAGCGCATCCGCATCTTGGTGCTTCGCCCCCTGCAATCGAACGGGGCGCGCAGGGCACGACGCTGGTAAGCCTTGCGAATCGCGAGTGTGAAGAGGGAGACGGGCGATGTGGGACTTTTCCATCGGTCGAACAATCAGCCTGCTGATGCGGACCATGCCGTTCATCCTTTTGCGGATGGCCGTCTATTTCGGCGTGGCGCTGGCCTATGTCCTGATGACCGGAACCGGCGCGGGTATCGGCTATGGTATCGGCGCCCTGGGTGATGCGGGTTTCCGGGCCGGATCGACGGTCTGGGGTGGCGTGATCGGGTTCGGTTTCGTGGCCGTGATCATGTACTGGCTGCGCGAATACCTGCTCTACATGGTCAAGGCCGGCCATATCGCGGTCCTCGTCGAACTGATCGACGATCGCCCCATGCCGGAAGGGCGCTCGCAGATCGGCCATGCCCATGCCATCGTGCGCGAGCGCTTCGCCGAGGCGAGCATCCTCTTCGCCGTGGATCAGCTCATTCGCGGCACGCTGCGTGCCGTCACGGGGCTTGTCCGGGGCGTCTTCACGCTGTTGCCGATCCCCGGCATGCGCCAGCTGATCAGCATCCTGCGCGCTTTCCTGCGCGTTGCGGTGGGCTTCATCGACGAGGTCATCCTCGCCTACAACATCCGCACACGCTCGACCAATCCCTGGCAATCGGCGCGCACGGCACTGGTGCTGTATGGCCAGAATTACGGGCCGATGCTGCGCAATGCGGCCTGGATCACGCTGTTCGTCTATGGCCTCTCCGCGCTGGTCTTCATCGTGATGCTGGCGCCGGCCGCGCTCGTGGTGAACATGATCCCCGGCGCCTGGTCGGCGGGTGGCTTCATCTTCGCGCTGATCTTCGCCTGGTCGGTCAAGGTCGCCATCCTCGAGCCCTTCGCCATCACCTGCCTGATGCAGGTCTATTTCCGCACGATCGACGGCCAGGCTCCGAATCCGGAATGGGAGGCGCGGCTGGAGAGCATGTCCGGCAAGTTCCGCCAGCTCAAGGATCGCGCGGTGAGCTCCGGCGGCGAAAGCAGCGAGACCCCGCCGCCGGCGGCCTCTTCCGCTTCGACGGGCTGAGGGACAGCCGCGCCAACGCGGAGACGGGCGGCGGCACCGGCAAACAGCGGTGTCGCCGGCTGCGTTCGGGCCCGACTTGCGTAATGTCAATGCCGCCGGGCCGCCGATATCCGACACTGGGACAAATCAGAAAGTCCAGTGGAGGAGACGGGTCATGGCCTACAAGAACATCCTGACCGTGGTGACACCGGAGGACGCGAGCGTCGCGGCGCCTGCGCTGGCCTTGGCCAAACGATGCGGCGCGGGCATCACCCTTGCTTCGGTCGCCGGTGGGGCGATGACGCCCGCTTTCGCCTCGGGGCACTTCTCCGGCCCCGCCATGATCAAGGCGACGGGCATCGCCAACAAGCGCGCGACCGAAGCGGCTGCGGCTTTCGAACAGGCCGCACAGGAGGCCGGTGTCGATGTGGAGGTGAGCATCGTCCAGGATCTGCTCGACCGGACCGGCGACAAGCTGAAGCAATTCGCGCATGTGAGCGACCTCGTGATCATGGCGCAACCCGGTGAGGACCCCGCCTTCGGTGAGGGGTATCTGCTCGATGCGCTGCTTTTCGGTTCCGGGCGCCCGATGCTGCTCACCCCCGCCGGTCGCGGCAAGGCGCTCGCTCCCGGAAAGGTCCTCGTCGCCTGGAACGACAGCGCGGCAGCCGCGCGGGCGGTGGCCGATGCCTTGCCGCTGCTGCGCCGTGCAGATTCGGTCGAGGTGGTGACGGTCAGGGAGAGCGGGACGGATTTCACGGAATCGGCGGGGCATCTCTTGCGCCAGCTCGCGCGTCACGAGGTCAATGCCAGCCACCGCGAACTCGACGGCGCGGGCCGGCCTATCGGCGAGGTGCTCGACGGGCATGCCCGCGCGAATGATGCGGATCTGCTCGTCATGGGCGCCTACGGGCGCTCACGGTTTCGCGAATTCGTCCTCGGCGGCGCGACGCGTACCGTGCTCTCACGCATGAGTGTGCCGGTCCTGATGTCGCATTGAGCGGGCGGGCTCAGGTCAGGTCCCGGCCATGGCCCGGGTCGGCGTGTCTTCGAGCAGCTGCGACAGGTCGCGGATATCGAAGGGCTTGGCGAGAAAGCCGTCGAGCCCGGCTTCGGTCGCCGCATCCTCGTCCTCGCGCTGGGCATTGGCCGTCAACGCGATGATCCGTCTGGGAACCCGGCGGGTCAGCGCATGCTCGAGATTGCGGATACGCCGCGTCGCCTCGAGCCCGTCGAGGCCCGGCATGCGGATATCCATCAGGATGAGATCGTAATCGGGGCGCAGGCCCGAGAATGACGCCTCGGCCAGCGAGAAAGCTTCATGCCCGTCCTTGGCCCAATCCACCACGGCGCCGAGCCGCTCCAGCGTCTTCACCGCCAGCAGGGCGTTGATCTCGTTGTCCTCGGCCAGCAGGACGCGCTGCGTGCGCCCGCCATCGGCTTTGCGCGGACGCTGCGGCCCGGCACGCTCCTGGAGCGCTTCGACCTTCGGTGGCGAGGCCTCTGTGAGGCGCTCATAAAGGGAGCGTACGCGCAGCGGTTTGACGAGATAGGCATCATATCCCGCCGCCGTCGGTGAGCCGAGATCGCGGCGCTCGAACGGGGAGAGCAGGACGAGGCAGCGCTGGGCACCGGCCTCGCGCGCCGCAGCCGCCATGTCACGGGCGACATCGTCACCCAGTGCGCAATCGACGAGCAACCCTGCGAATGGCGTCGAGATATCGGAAGCGGTGGCGATCTTGGCAAGCGCTTCGGTCTCGCTGGCCATGAGCACTACTTCGGCGCCCGCTTCCGACAGCTTGCGGCGGATGAAGGGTGCCTCGAAGGGCGAGCGGGCGAGGACGAGATAGCGCTTGCCGCGCAGATCGGGAAGGCTCGCGCGGCCATCCGTATCACCATCGACCAAGAGCGGAAGGGTGATCGTGAAGCGCGCGCCGGCATCCCGGCGGCTCTCCACATCGATATCGCCCTGCATGCGTTCCACGATCCGGCGGGTAATGGCGAGGCCGAGCCCCGTGCCGCCGTGTTTCGTCGCATGGCCGCTGTCGCCCTGCTCGAATTCCTCGAAGAGCGAGGCGATGCGATCGCTCGCGATGCCGGGCCCGGTATCGGAAACCGTGATGAGGAGCCCGCGCGTCTCGTCGAAATCCACCTCGACACCGACCCCGCCGATTTCGGTGAACTTCACCGCATTGCCCGCGAGATTGACCAGCACCTGCCGCAGCCGGTCCGCGTCGCCGATCAGGCTCACGGGGGTACGCGCGGCGACATGGCACGCGATCTCGATACCCTTGCCCTGCGCGCGCGGCGCGAGCAGCTCGACAACACCCTCGATGACGGCGCGTATGTCGAAGGGCTTGCTCGCGATATCGAGCTTGCCGGCCTCGATCTTGGAGAAATCGAGGATCTCGTCGATGAGTGAAAGGAGCGCGCCGCCGGAGGTCTTGACGGCGCGCAAGTAGTTGGTCTGCTCGGGGTCGAGATCGGTTTCGAGCAGCAGATCGGTCATGCCGATAATGCCGTTGAGCGGCGTGCGAAATTCGTGGCTGACGGTGGCGAGGAAGCGTGATTTCGCCTCGTTCGCGGCCTGTGCCCGCGAGCGCTCTTCGGCAAGCGCGCGTTCGGTGACCACCCGTTCGGTGATCTCTCGGCCGGCGCGCAGGATCTCGATGGCCCCGCCCGGAGCATGGACCGGCGTCTCGATCCAGGCGAACCAGCGCGGCTCGGCCTCGCCGGTGCAGATCGCTTCGTCGAGCATGAGCGCACCATCCTCACGCCGGCGCGTGGGCCCGGCCTCGACGACGCGCGGGCAGGTTCTTGCACCGATCAGCGCGTCACGGGGGCGCCCCACGAGCGTGGCGTAGCGCTCATTGGCAAAGGTGATGCGGCCGGACTTGTCGCGCTGGACGATGACGTCGAGCTGGGCCTCGACGAGGGAGCGGTAGAGCTCGCGGCTCTCGGAAAGGCTCCAGACCTCGTCCTGCAGCTTCTCGTTCTCGTCCTCGATCCGCCGCGTGTGGCGCTCGAGCCGGAAATAGGCGATCAGCAGCATCAGCGCCGAGACCGTCCCGACGAGGCCGAGTCCCGTTACGACCGCCATCAGCCAGCCTGATCCGCTGTTCCAGAAATCGGCAAGCATTCCGTCCCCGCCATCCAGTCCCTGTCATGAAGGCAGAATGCACGAAGGGGTTGAAGACCGGCTTGAGAAACGTGGTTTCGATGCGCTGAAGGGGATTGCAGCAATTGTACGGAATTGCGCTGCCGCCGGTCTTTCCGGCGACAGCTTCGCACTCAATCGATATCCGCGATGGATTCCGCGCCGCCGGAGACCTTTTGCGCCAGCGAAGCCTCCATGAACGGATCAAGCGCGCCGTCGAGCACGTCGCCGGGGCTCGTCGATTGCTTGCCCGTGCGCAGATCCTTCACGAGCTGATAGGGCTGGAGCACGTAGGAGCGGATCTGGTGGCCCCAGCCGATCTCGGATTTCGACGAGGCCTCGGCATTCGCCTTCTCCTCGCGCATCTTCAATTCCCGCTCGTAGAGGCGTGCACGCAACATGTCCCAGGCCTTGGCGCGGTTCTTGTGCTGCGAGCGCTCCTGCTGGCAGGCCACGACAATTCCCGTGGGGATATGCGTGATGCGCACGGCGGAATCCGTCGTGTTGACGTGCTGACCACCCGAGCCCGAGGCGCGATACGTGTCGATGCGGCAGTCGGATTCGGCGACTTCGATATCGATCTTGTCGTCGATTGACGGATAGACCCAGACCGAGGCGAAGCTGGTATGGCGGCGCGCATTCGAATCGAAGGGCGAAATCCGCACCAGGCGATGCACGCCCGATTCCGTCTTGGCCCAGCCATAGGCGTTGTGGCCCTTGACGAGGAGCGTCGCGCTCTTGATGCCGGCCTCCTCGCCGTCGGAAACCTCGACCACCTCGACCTTGAAGCCGCGCTTCTCCGCCCAGCGGATATACATCCGCATCAGCATCTGCGCCCAGTCCTGGCTCTCGGTGCCGCCGGCGCCGGAATGGACTTCGATGAAAGTGTCGTTCGAATCGGCCTCGCCGGAGAGCAGCGCCTCGATCTGCGCGCGCTCGGCTTCGTCTTCGAGACTGCGCAGGGATTTCTCACCCTCCGCCACCGCATCCGCGTCTCCCTCGGCATCGCCGAGTTCGATCAGCGTGACCGCGTCTTCGAGCTCCTGCTCGAGGCGCTTGATGGTCTCGATCTGGTTCTCCAGCGACGTGCGCTCGCGCATCAGCTTCTGCGCGGCTTCGGCGTCGTTCCAGAAATCGGGATTCTCGGAAAGGGCGTTCAGTTCGGCGAGACGGCGCTGGGCGTGATCCCAGTCAAAGATGCCTCCTCAGCAGCCCTATGGACTGCTTGGCGGTCTCGACCAATGCTTCGAATTCGGCGCGCATGGTGCTGTTGATTATCCTCGTGCGAGACGTGACTCGGATCTTCGCGATCCTTCGCGCAGGCGATACCAGTTTGCGCGCGCGATTGCAAAGGGGTGAGGGCAGGGCGCTTCGAGGCGCGTGCGCATGCCCGACCCGGCCTTTATCCTTGACAGGAAGCGCGAAATCGCAGATCGATCCGGGCGATATCGCAAGGCGCGGAACAGCCCGTGATCCTTGCCGTCTCGACCGGCAATGTTGTTGCAGGAGTTCGTCGTGGCCTCGTTCGGCATGAAGATGACCGCAATGAGCACTCTGGAGAGCCGCTCGCGCGTCTCCGGGGCGAAAACGACGTGCGTGAAAACGACCTGCGTGACTGGCGCGCGCGTGAAAACGACGCGCTGAAGGCTTCCTCGCCGTGGAGATATCTCCCGCCCGGCGGGAGAAGCAGGCGGAAGGCCCGGGCGGGCCGCCGCCTCACCACATAAGGGGAGAGCGTTTCTTTCAGGAGCTTGAAAACGATGGGTTACAAGGTCGCCGTTGTCGGCGCGACCGGCAATGTCGGGCATGTACTGCTCGATATTCTGGCCGAGCGCGCATTTCCCGCCGATGAAGTCGTGGCGCTGGCATCCCGCCGCAGCCAGGGCAAGGAAGTCTCTTTCGGCGACAAGACCCTGAAGACGAAAGCCCTCGACACGTACGACTTCTCCGATGTCGATATCTGCCTGATGTCGGCGGGGGGCGATGTCTCCAAGGAATGGGCACCGCGCATCGCCGCGCAGGGCGTCGTCGTGATCGATAATTCGAGCGCCTGGCGCTATGATCAGGACGTGCCGCTGATCGTGCCGGAAGTGAATGCCGATGCGGCGGCGGGCTTCTCGCGCAAGAACATCATCGCCAATCCGAACTGCTCCACGGCGCAGCTCGTCGTGGCGCTCAAGCCCCTGCACGACCATGCCACGATAAAGCGGGTCGTGGTCTCGACCTATCAATCGGTCTCCGGCGCCGGCAAGGCGGGCGAGGACGAACTCGACCGGCAGACCCGTGCGGTCTATTCGCTGAAGGAAGCGCCCGTCGAGAAGTTCCAGAAGCGCATTGCCTTCAACCTCATCCCTCAGATCGACGTCTTCATGGAGGACGGCTACACGAAGGAAGAGTGGAAGATGATGGTGGAAACGAAGAAGATCCTCGATCCGAAGATCAAGCTCACCGCCACCTGCGTGCGCGTCCCGGTCTTCGTTTCGCATTGCGAGGCGGTGAACGTGGAATTCGAGAAGCCGATCTCGGCTGACGAAGCGCGCGAGATCCTGCGCTCGGCACCGGGAATCATGATCCTCGACAAGCAGGAGCCCGGCGGCTACGCAACGCCCATCGATGCGACCGGCGAAGACGCGACCTATATCTCGCGCATTCGCGAGGATGCGACCGTGGAAAACGGCATCACATTCTGGTGCGTCTCCGACAACCTCCGCAAGGGCGCCGCGCTCAATGCGGTGCAGATCGCGGAAGTCCTGATCAACCGCAAGCTGATCAGCCCCAAGGCCCGCTGAGCGCCAAGGCTCCATCGGAGACATGGCGCGGGGCGCACGAAAGAAGAAAGGCCGGGTCTGACCCGGCCTTTTTCAGTTTGGAAAACCCTTGTCTTCTTGATTGATCCGGCGCGGCGGGTTCCCTGGCCGTTCGCCGGAGCGTTCCATCGACCGGGCGTCTCGCGCCAGGCCGCAGGCAAAGCGGAAGACGGATGCCCTCAGTCGTCGGCCGGCACTTCTTCCTCGCCGTCGAGCGCAGCTTCGTCTTCCGAGGCTTCCGGCAGCGGAGCCGGGTCATCGGAGAGCGAGTGCAGATAGGCGAGCAGGTTGGCGCGGGTGTCGACATTGCTCAGGCCGGCATAAGCCATGGAGGTGCCGGAAACATAGTTGCGGGGGTTCTCGATGAAGGCGTCGAGCGATTCGAAGGACCAGACGTCGCCCTCGGCGCCGCGCTCCTGCAGCGCGGAGGAATAGCTGAAGTCACGATCGGCCATCGGCGCCATGACGATGTCCCAGAGATTCGGGCCAACGCGATGATCGCCGCCCGGATCGACCGTGTGGCAGGACGCGCAGGCCCGGAAGGCGCCTTCGCCACGCTCGACAGAAGCATTCGCGAGGCGCACCGGCAGCGGATCAACCTCGACCACATCGGCGGCGGCACCCTCTTCCTCGACGGGCTCGGGAAGGACCAACTCGCCGAGTTGCGAGGGACGCGGTTGGAAAAGCATCCCGGCGACGACGCTGATACCGACGACAAACAGAAGCGCGCCGAATACGGCGCCCATGATCTTGTTGAGCTCGAACGAGTTCATGCGACAGCTCCGGTCCGCTTCCCGCGGACATTGACGTGACGATTCCTTGCGCGGCGCTTGCGCGCCACGGTGCGGCGGTTGCTTAGCGCTTTTTGGGGCGGCTTGACAATCAAAAACGGAGCGCCGCGCGCCGGGGTCCATCGTCGCAGCCGGTCATTTGACATTTCTCAAGGGCCGCGCGCCGTTATCAGGCCATGGTGGCGCCATGAGCACGAGGGTCTCCAGCATGCAGGTCTTGGATGACGCCGGAAACGGGGAGGGGCCGGGCCCGGCCGAGGCACCGGTATTTCGCACCCAGGGTCTCAGCAAGGTCTACCAGAGCGGTGATGTCGCCGTTCACGCTTTGCGCGGCGTTGATTTCGAAGCCGGTTCCGGGGAGTTCGTGGTCATGCTCGGACCCTCCGGGTCCGGCAAATCGACCTTTCTCAACATTATCGGCGGCCTCGATTCGGCGACCGAAGGTTCCGTCTGGTTCGGTAATCGCGATCTCGCCCGCATGAGTGAGCGTGAGCGCACCTTGTATCGCCGCGACCATGTCGGTTTCGTCTTCCAGTTCTACAATCTGGTGCCGAGCCTGACGGCGCGCGAAAACGTGGCGCTGGTCACCGAGATCGCGCGTGCCCCGATGACGCCTGAGGAGGCGCTCGATATCGTCGGCCTTACGCAGCGTATCGATCATTTCCCCGCCCAGCTCTCCGGCGGCGAGCAGCAGCGGGTCGCGATTGCCCGTGCCATCGCCAAGAATCCCGAGGTGCTGCTATGTGACGAGCCGACTGGGGCGCTCGATTCGCAGACCGGGATCATCGTGCTCGAGGCGCTTACGCAGGTGAATGAGCGATTGGGTGCGACCACGCTGGTCATCACGCACAACGCTGCGATTCGCGAAATCGCGCATCGGGTGGTGAATTTCGCTGATGGTCGGATCGTCGGTGATCATCGCAACACCACGCGAAAACGCCCGAGCGAGGTCAGTTGGTGATGTTTATACAGAGACGTGTACCCGACATCTTCGCCACGTCTCGTTTCGTTTGGTGCAGAATTCGCACTGCAGCATCGGCATAATGCAAGAAACTGGATGATCGACCTGTTGCGCCGCAACTGTTTTCAGTTTATCCCGCAATCCGTTGGTGAACGGTTTCGGGCATTGCCCCACTGCAATTGACATCAGCGGTCGGTGCGTTTTTATTCGAGCGGCGTCAAACTAAAGTTGTAGCAGGTTACGTATTTTGCCGTATGCCTCTACAGCATGTCAGCTTCGAGACAGTCTCTGCGAAGAGCGTGCCATGAATAATGGGGAGTGTCGTCGTCTGGATCGCGGGCGAGGCGAATTGAAAGTGAAAAGATGAGCGACAAAGAAAAGATTGCCCTGTTTATCGATGGCGCAAACCTCTACGCGACAACGCGAACCCTTGGTTTCGACATCGACTACAAGATGTTGTTGAAGGAATTTCAGAGCCGCGGCAATTTGCTCAGGGCATTCTACTATACCGCGATTGTCGAAGATCAGGAGTATTCTTCGATTCGACCGCTGATCGACTGGCTGGACTATAACGGCTATCGTGTGGTCACCAAGCCGACCAAGGAATTCGTTGATTCTTCCGGTCGCCGCAAGGTGAAGGGCAACATGGATATCGAGCTCACCATCGACGCGCTCGAGCTTGCTCCCTATATCGACCATGTCGTGTTGTTTTCCGGTGACGGCGATTTTCGCTCGCTCGTCGAAGCGCTGCAGCGCCGGGGTGTACGTGTGACCGTTGTCTCGACGATCTCCACCCAGCCGTCGATGGTTGCCGACGAGTTGCGCCGCCAGGCCGACGAATTCCTCGACATCGCCACGCTCGAAAAGAAGATCGGGCGCGATATGGCGGATCGTGGGGCCGGAGGAGCCCCGCGGGGCGCCGAGGGGCAGCCGCGCGGCAATGTCGCGCTGGAGCGTCGCTACGGCATCCGTCAATCGCCGCCGACCGACGAAGAGAGCGAGACCTGAGCACGGCAGGAGCTGTGCTGACCATGTCCGCGCGATGATCGGGCGGCCCGGGCGCGCGGAATCGTCGGAATTGCTCGCTTCCGGCCTTTCGCCTCAGCCCTTTTCGCGGAGAATGCGCGCCTTGTCGCGGTCCCAGCTGCGCTTCTTCTCGGTCTCGCGCTTGTCGTGCAGCTTCTTGCCGCGCC